>NZ_JBVJNZ010000001.1:1217097-1248874 GCF_055583445.1 Streptomyces sp. NPDC104761
GCGGACTGAGGGGGGGGAAGGGGGGGTCTCTGGTTCTCCTCCCCCCCCCCCCCCCCCCCTCCCCCCCCCCCCCCCCCCCCCCCCCCCCCCCCCCCCCCCCCCCCCCCCCCCCCCCCCCCCCCCCGCCACCGCTCCTCGCGAAACACCGAGACCAGCGACCTGTCGCCAGGACCGGCTGGTGACCGTCGACACGAACACGAGGAGGTTCACGGTCCGCGACGAGCTGTACGGGCTCGGGCAGTTCTCGAAGTACCTCTCGCCCGGTGACGTCCGCCTGGAGTCCAGCGCCGCCGAACACGGCATCAGCAACGTGGTCTACCGCACCCGCGACGGCGGCTACGTCACCGTCCTCGGCAACGGCAACAGCACCGACAGCAAGGTCCGGGTCACCGTCGGCGGCCAGAGCTTCGTGACGACCGTACCGGCGGGCTCCTACGCCACCTACCGATGGCAGGGCCGGGCATAGGGCTAACCCCCCGGAGTGACGACGGGCCTGCCGGATGGTGGCGGCCGGGCCCGTCCACAAAGCTGGGACGAGCCGCGAACACACGCGGTCCGCGCGGCCCGTTGCCGTCCGCGCGGACCGCGCAGCCAAGGAGGCCCGCCTTGCTCACCCGCCGCACCGCCCTGCTGTCGGCCGTCGCCGCCACCGCCCTGTCCGCCGTCTCCGCGCGCACCGCGTCGGCCACGCCGCGCGCGGCGTCCGCGGCGGCGCCGGTGCGGCTGATCCTCCCCGCGCCCGGCGGCCCGCATCCGGTGGGGACGGTCTCCCTGCGCCTCGTCGACACGGCACGCGCCGATCCCTGGATCACCGCACAGCCGTACCGGGAGCTGATGATCAGCATCCGGTACCCGGCGCGGGACGCCGGCGGCCACCCCCGGGCACCGCAGATGCTGCCGGGGGAGGCCGCCGGCTTCACGGCCGTCAACAACCTCGCCGACGTGCCCGCCGACAAGGTCGACTGGGCCGCCACCCGGACCCACGCACACGAAGACGCCCCGGCCGACCGGGACCACGGCCCGTATCCCGTGGTCTGCTACTCACCCGGCACCGGCGACCCGCGCTCCCTCGGCACCACCCTCTGCGACGACCTCGCCTCCCGCGGCTACGTCGTGGTGATGCTCGACCACACCTACGACGCCACCGCCGTCCAGTTCCCCGGCGGCCGCGTCGAACGCACCGTGCTGCCCGCCGAGTACGACAAGGCCTACCCGGACAAGAAGCGGATCAGGGCGCTCCTGAAGAAGACGATCGACGTACGGGTGGCCGACACCCGCTTCCTGCTCGACGCACTGCCGCGTGCGCTGCCCCGCGCACTGCGCGGCACCCTGGACCTGGACCGCATCGGCATGTTCGGGCACTCCGCAGGAGGCTTCACCGCCCTCCAGACGATGCACGACGACCGGCGCGTCGCGGCCGGGGCCAACATGGACGGCGTCGTCGCCTACGTCCCGGACGACGGCGACTCGGGCCACCTCTCCACCGTCGCCGCCGAGGGCCTGGACCGGCCCTTCCTGCTGCTCGGCAAGGACGGCAACGACCTGAGCACGGTCCCGTCCTGGAACGCCCTGTGGCGGCACAGCCGCGGCCCGCGCGAGGGCCTGACCCTGTGCGGCGCCGAACACGCCACGTTCACCGACGAGGAGGCCCTGATCCCGCAGATCGTCCGCCGGCTCGGGCTGCCCCGGTCGACGGTCGTGAAGAACATCGGCACCATCACCCCGGCCCGCGCGATCCCCGTCGAACGGGCCTGCCTCGCCTCCTTCTTCGACCGGCGGCTGCACGGCCGTGAGGTGGCAGGCCTCTCGGCCACCGCCCCGGAGTCGCGTCCCTTCGGCCGGTGAGCGGGCCTTCGGTCACGCCGGGAGCCAGCACAGGCCGTCCCCGGTGACCCCGAGCCGGCCGGGGCCGGGGAGCGCCGGGGCCGGCCCGGCCGGCGGGACGCCGTACAGGGCCTGTTCCTGGAGGTCGTTGCCGGTGCGGAAGGTCTCGGTGACGACCCGGGTGGTCAGGAGGGGGTTCGTGCGATCGCCGGCG
Organism: Streptomyces sp. NPDC104761; assembly: GCF_055583445.1. Taxonomy (NCBI): domain Bacteria; kingdom Bacillati; phylum Actinomycetota; class Actinomycetes; order Kitasatosporales; family Streptomycetaceae; genus Streptomyces; species Streptomyces sp. NPDC104761. The sequence goes on from NZ_JBVJNZ010000001.1 coordinate 1,219,136, forward strand.
GCGGTCAGCCGGTCCACCGCGCCCTCCAGTTCGGCCGCCGCGGCGTTCCACCGGACGCCCAGCCCGCCGGCCGCGGCAATGCCGGTGTCGCCCGACGCCACGCCCCCGGCCAGCTCGGCGAAGGCGGCGGCCTCGTCGACGTCCACCCTGGTGATTTTCTTCGCCGACCAGAAGTACGAGTCCTCGTCCCGCTCCATGTCGTAGAACGCGACGAGGAACTCGTAGAACACCCCGTACTCCCGGCGGTAGCGCGCCTCGAACTCGGCGAAACCGCGCGCCTCGGGCACGCTGCCCTCCAGCGCGGCGTTCACCGCACGGGCCGCCAGCAGGGCGCCGTACGTGGCCAGATGGACGCCCGAGGAGAGCACCGGGTCCACGAAGCAGGCGGCGTCGCCGACCAGCGCCATGCCCGGGACCCACAGGGACGTCTTCCAGTAGGAGTAGTCCTTGCGCACCCGGACCCGGTCGTACGGCGGCTCGGTCGCGACCGGTACGTCCGTGAGCAGCCGGCCGACCGGGGGGCAGGCTTTGATCATGTCCCGCCACGCTGCCTCCGGGTCGTTCTGGACGGCCGCGTAGTGCTCCGGCGTGATCACGGCACCGACGCTGGTCAGGTCCTTGCGCAGCGGGATGTACCAGAGCCAGCCGGCGTCGAACGCGGCGCAGAAGATGTTGCCGTCGTTCGGGGCCGGCAGGCGCCGGCCGCCCGCGTAGTAGCCGAACACGGCCAGGTTGCGGAAGAAGTCCGAGTACACCCGTGCCCCGCCCACCCGGCCGTGGATCCGGCTGGTGTGGCCCGACGCGTCGATGACGTACCGGGCGTGCGCGGTGCGCGGGACACCGTCCGGGTCGGTGTACTCGACACCGCGCACCCGCTCGCCCACGGTGAGGACCCGGCGTACCGCACTGCCCTCCCGTACCTCGGCACCGGCGCGTTCGGCGTTGCGCAGCAGGATCTCGTCGAAACGGGAACGCTCCACCTGGAAGGCGGTCGCGGTGGGTTCCGGCAGCCGCGGTGTCGTCGCGAAGGAGAACTGCCAGGGGTGCGGGTCGCGGCCCCAGCGCAGGGTCCCGCCCCGCTTGAGGGTGAACCCGGCCGCCGCGACCTCGTCGGCGACGCCGAGGAGGCGGCACAGGCCGTGGACGGTGGCGGGCAGCAGCGACTCGCCGATCTGGTAGCGGGGGAAGGTCTCCCGCTCCAGCACGAGCACCCGGTGCCCGCGCCGGGCCACGGCCGTCGCGGCGGTCGATCCGGCCGGACCGCCGCCGACGACGATCAGGTCGTACTCCCCGTACGGCCTGACCGCCTTGCGCCGCACGTCTCGCGCAGTCATCAGGGAACTCCTCTTTCCGTTCGGACCGGGACGGTCACTCGGCCGGGCGGGCCCGGACGGCCGCGGACGCCTCCGTCTCGGTTCCCGGCAGGGCGCCCGCGTCGAGCAGGGCCCCGTGGACGTGTGCCGTCAGCTCGGGCAGCGTCGGGTGCTCCAGAACGACGGTCGGTGACAGGCGGACCCGGATGAAGGCGCTGAGGCGGTTGCGGACCTGCACGGCGGACAGGGAGTCGAAGCCGAGCTCGGTGAAGGCGCGTTCGGCGGGGAACTCGGACGGGTCCGTGAAACCCAGCACCGCCGCGATCTCCGCACGGATCAACTCGGTCAGCACAGGCGCGCGTTCGGGCGGGGCGAGGGCGGCGAGCCGATCCCGCCAGGCACCGGGCATCCGGTCGGCGGCGTCCAGGGGTGCCGCGGCGGCCGCGGCCGGACGGTGCGGCAACAGGTCGGCGAGGACGGGCGGCGCGTCCGGTCCCGCGGGGGCCCGCAGGTCCAGCGGCACCGGCACCAGGACGGGCTCCGGGCGGCGCAGCGCGGCATCGAGGAGGGCGATGCCCTCCCGCTCGCCGACGGGCAGCACGCCGCCCTCCCGCAGCCGGTCCGGCGCCACCCGGCCCGCCATGCCCCGTGCCCCCGCGGTGGTCCACGGCCCCCACGCCAGCGACTGCGCGGGCAGGCCGCGGGCCACCCGGTAGCGGGCGAGCGCGTCGAGGAACCCGTTGGCGGCCGCGTAGTTCGACTGCCCGGGCCTGCCGAGCACACCCGCGGCCGAGGAGTAGAGGACGAAGGCGGCCAGGCCCAGGTGCTTCGTCGCCTCGTGCAGATGCCAGGCGCCGTCCGCCTTCGGCGCGAGCACGGCCGCGAGCCGCTCCGGCGTCATGGCGTCCGTCACGCCGTCGTCCACCACCCCGGCCAGATGGAAGACCGCGGTGAGCGGCGGCCGGCAGGACGCGACCAGCGCGTCCACGGACGCCCGGTCGCTCACGTCGCACGCCACCACGCGTACGTCGGCGGCCAGTTCGCCCGCCCAGTCCGGGACCTCCCCGCCGCGGCCGGCCAGCAGCAGGTGCCGCACGCCGCGTTCGGTGACCAGGTAGCGGGCCAGACTCGCCCCGAGCGCCCCCGTGCCGCCGGTGACGAGCACGGTCCCCTCGGGATCCAGACGGGCGGCCTCGGCGGTCGGCGCGTCGGCGGGAGCCAGCCTGGGGGCCACGACGGTGCCGTCGCGCAGGGCGAGTTCCGGCTCGCCGGTGCGCAGCGCCGCCGCCAGGTCCGCCGTCGTCGCCGCGGCGCCCCGCCGGTCGACCAGTACGATCCGGCCGGGATGCTCCGACGCGGCGCTGCGGACCAGCCCGGCGACCGCGGCCTCGGCCGGGTCGGGCGCGTCTGTGGTGGCGTTCTCGGTGAGCACCAGCAGCCGGCCCGGCCGCGCGCCGGCGGTCCACTCCCGCACCCGCTCCAGCACGGCGCCGAGCAGCCCGCGCGCCCGCTCGGGGGGCGGCGCGTCCGGGGGCAGGTCGGCGGCCAGCCGTGCCACGTCGACCAACTCGTGCTCCGGGCCCGCGGTGCCGGCCGGTACCTGCCGCCAGGCGAGACGGTAGGTCTCGGCCGGCGGTCGCGCCGCCGCCGGGACCGCCCGGGTGACCACGGACTCCACGGCGGCCAGCGGCAGCCCGTCCCCGTCGGTGAGGGTGACGCGGAACTCGTCCGGGCCCAGGCGCCGGACGACCGCGCGAGCCGCGGCGGCACCGGCCGCGTACACCGTCACCCCGGAACAGGTGACCGGCGCGCTCGGTTCGCCCGGCTCCTCGGCCAGCAGCGCGGCATGCAGCGCCGCGTCGAACAGGGCCGGGTGCAGGGTGTACGACCGCGCGGTCGCGGCCTCCCCGGGCGGCAGGGCCAATTCGGCGAAGGTCTCGCCGTCCCGGTGCCACAGCGCGGTCACCGCACGGAAGGCGGGCCCGTACCGATGGCCGCGGCCGGCGAGGCGCTCGTAGTCGACTCCGATCCGCTCCGCGTCCGCCGGCGGCCAGGCCGCGGGGGCGTCACCGGACGGTGCCTGCGCCGGGTCGGTCGTCGCGGTGGCGTGCCGGGTCCACGGGCCCGCCGTGTCGGCGGGACGGCTCCAGACGGTGACCGGCCGCCGGCCCGTCCCGTCCGGCGCCCCGGCCACCACCTGCACCTGCGCCCCCTGCCCCGCAGCGAGGACGAGCGGGGCGCGCAGGGCCAGTTCCGCCAGCCGGACCGGCGCGGCGGAACCGTCGGCCCGGGCGGCCAGCTCGGCGAAGACGGTCGCGGGCACCACGACCCGGCCGTCGATCACGTGGTCGGCAAGCCAGGGATGGCGGTCGAGGGACAGTACGGCGGTGTGCCGGATCGCGGGCCCGTCGGCATCGGGTACCGGCTCGCCCAGCATCGGATGGCCGGACCCGGCCGGCCGCCGCACGGCGTCCAGCCAGTAGCGCTGCCGCCGAAAGGGGTGGGTGGGCAGCGGGCGCCGCCGGGCACCGGAGCCGGTGTACACCGACCGCCAGTCCACCCCGACCCCGTGGACATGGAGCGCGGCCAGCGCCTCGGCCGTGGTCCGGGAGCCGGCGCACGACGCGAACACCGCGTCCGCGTCCGGCCCGACGCAGTCCTCGGCCGCCGCGCCGAGCGCGGCGGACGGCCCGGCCTCGACGAAGGCCGTGACGCCGTCCCCGGCGAGCACGCCCACCGCGTCGGCGAACCGGACCGTCTCGCGCGCCTGCCGCACCCAGTGCCCGGCGGTGGCGAGTGCGTCCGTCTCCGCGCGTCCGGTGAGCGTGGACACGACCGGTACGGAAGGCGGCCGGTAGGTCACCGACTCGGCGACCGCGCGGTACTCGGCCAGTACCGGGTCAAGGAGCGGCGAGTGGAAGGCATGACCGACCCGCAGCCGGCGCTGCGGCCGTCCGACGGCGGCGGCCAGCGCCGTCACCGCGTCCTCGGGCCCGGAGAGCACGACCGACTCCGGCCCGTTGACCGCCGCCACCGCGACCGCCCGTCCGGGTACCCTGTCGAGCAGCGGCGTCACCGCGGTGAGCGGCGCCCGGACCGCGATCATCGCGCCGCCGGCGGGCAGGGCCGCCATCAGCCTGCCGCGTGTGGCGACCAGCCGTACCGCGTCGGCGCGGGAGAACACCCCGGCCACATGGGCGGCGGCCAGCTCGCCGACGGAGTGCCCGACCAGCCGGTCCGGGTGAACGCCGAAGCAGGCGAGCAGGGCGTGCAGGGCCACCGCGTAGGAGAACAGCGCGGGTTGGGCGTAGTCGGTCCGGTCCAGCAGGCCCGGATCGTCGACGGCCTCCAGCAGGGGGCGGTCCAGCCACGGGGTGAACTCCTCGCACAGCCCGGTGAACGCCGCGTCGAAGGCCGGGAAGGCCGCCCGCAGGTCTCGGCCCATGCCGGGGCGCTGGGCTCCCTGGCCCGGGAAGAGGAGAGCCACCTTCGGGCGTGGGCGCGCGATGCCCCGCAGCAGTGCCGGACCGTCGGTGCCCGCGGCCAGGTCGTGAAGCCCCCTGAGCAGGTCTTCGGCGTCCGGGGCCAGGACGGCAGCGCGGTGCGTCAGCGGCGCCCGGGTCGTGGCCAGCGAGAACGCGACGTCCAAGGCGTCCGCCTCCCCCCGTACGCCGGCCAGTTCCGCCGCCAGGCTCGCGGCGTGCGCGCGCAGCCCGGCCTCGTCGGTCCCGCCGACCAGCCAGGGCATGAGCGGCAGCCGGTGGGCCGGTTCCGTACCGGCCGCCGCCGTCGCTCCCGCCGCGTCGGCTCCGTTCGGCTCCTCGATGATCACGTGGGCGTTGGTGCCGCCGATGCCGAACGACGAGACCGCCGCCCGGCGCGGACGGTCGCGGCGCGGCCACGGGCGGCCCCGGTCCAGCAGCCGTACCGCACCGGAGGACCAGTCGACGTGCGGCGAGGGCCGCTCCGCGTGCAGCGAGGCGGGCAGCCGGGCGTGACGCATCGCCTCGATCATCTTGATCAGGCCCGCCACCCCCGACGCCGCCTGGGTGTGCCCCAGGTTCGACTTCACCGAGCCCAGCCACACCGGGTCGGCCGGGTCACGGCGCTGTCCGTAGGTGGCGAGCAGGGCGTTCGCCTCGATCGGGTCGCCGAGCGCGGTGCCGGTGCCGTGCCCCTCGACCGCGTCGACGTCGGCCCCGTCCAGCCCCGCGTCGGCCAGCGCCCGCCGGATCAGGTCCCGCTGCGCCGCGCCGTTGGGCGCGGTCAGGCCGTTCGACGCGCCGTCCGAGTTGACGGCCGAGCCGCGCAGCACCGCCAGCACCGGACGGCCGTTGCGGCGGGCGTCCGACAGCCGTTCCAGCAGCACCAGACCGACGCCCTCGGCCCAGGCGGTGCCGTCCGCGCCCGCGGCGAAGGACCGGCAGCGCCCGTCCGGCGACAGCCCGCGCAGCCGGCTGAACACGACGAACGGCCGCGGATCCGCCAGCACCGTCGCCCCGCCCGCCAGCGCGAGCGCACACTCCCCGGCCCGCAGCGACCGGGCCGCCAGGTCCAGCGCCACCAGCGAGGACGAACACGCCGTGTCCAGCGTCAGCGCGGGACCGCGCAGCCCAAGTGTGTAGGCGATCCGGCCGGACGCCACGCTCGGCGACGAGCCGATGCCCAGCTGGGCCTCCAGCTCGCCGGGCACCCCGCCGCGGCCGTACCCGCCGGCGTGCATCAGGCCGACGAACACCCCGGTGTCGGTGCCGCGCAGCTCCGGCGCCGGGACACCGGCCCGCTCGAAGGTCTCCCAGGCGACCTCGAGGAGCAGCCGCTGCTGGGGATCGGTGGCCAGCGCCTCGCGCGGCGACATGCCGAAGAACAGCGGGTCGAAGTCCGCGACCCCGTCCAGGAACCCGCCGCGGCGGGCGTACGTGGTCCCGGGGCGGTCGGGGTCGGGATGGTGCAGGGACGCGAGGTCCCAGCCCCGGTCGGCCGGGAAGTCGCCGGTGGCGTCGCGCTCTTCGGCCACCAGACGCCAGAGGTCCTCGGGGGAGTCCACCCCGCCCGGGAAGCGGCAGCCGGCCGCCACGATCGCCACCGGCTCGGCCTCCGGACCGCGCCGCGGCGCCGCCGGGGGCCGAACCGTCCCGTGCAGCCGCGCGTCCAGGTGGGCGGCGACCGCGGCGGGGCTCGGGTGGTCCCACACCAGCGTCGCCGGCAGCCGCAGCCCGGTGCGGGTGCCGAGCCGGTGCCACAGGGTCATCGCGTCCATCGAGGTCAGACCGAGATCGGCGAACGCCGTACCCGGATCCGCGGTGGCACCCCGGATCGCCGCCGTCTCCGCGCACACCAGGTCGGTCAGCGCGGCCCGCCGCTCACCCGGCGTCCGCCCGGCGAGCCCGGCGAGTCCCGGATCGGCCGGGCGGTCGGTGAGCGCCCGGCGCAGCAGGGCCCGGCGCGGCTTGCCGGCGGAGGTGCGCGGTACCGCCGGGATCGGCAGCACCTCCTCGGGCACCTTGTGCGCGGAGAGCACCGCGGCGCAGGCCCGCAGCAGCGGCGCCGGATCGAGGTCAGGACGGTCCGGCACCACGAACGCCGCCGGAACCTCACCGAGCAGCGGATGGGCCCGCCCGACCACGGCCGCGTCCCGCACCCCGGGCAGAGCGCACAGCACCCGCTCCACCTCGGCCGGGTCGACGTTCTCGCCGCCGCGCACGATGCGGTCGCCCGCCCGGCCGGTGACGGTCAAAAACCCGTGCTCGTCGAGCCTGCCCAGGTCACCGGTGCGGTACCAGCCGTCGCGCAGGGCGGCGGCGGTCTCCTCGGGACGGCCGTGGTAGCCGAGCATGACGCCGGGGCCGCGGACCCAGATCTCGCCGTCCCCGCCGGCCCCCTCCGCCGGGGCGATCCGCACCTCCATGCCGGGCAGCGGCAGCCCGCTGCTGCCGCGCACCCGTGGCCCCGCGGGCGCTTCCACGGCGATCTTGCCGCAGGTCTCGGTGCTGCCGTAACCGTCGAGCAGCGGGGCACCGAACCGCTCCTCGGCCTCCGCCCGCAGCTCCGGGTCGCTGGGAGCGCCGGCCGTGACGCACAGCCGCAGCGAGGGCACGGCCCCGAGCCCGGCGTCCAGCAACTGCCGGTAGGTGAGGGGGACCCCGGTCAGGACGGTCGGCTCGTAGCCGCCGACCAGCCGGACCAGGGCGGCCGGTTCCCGGGCGGTGGTGATCCGGGCGCTCGCCCCGGCCATGGTGGTGCCGAGGACGCACAGCGAGTGGGCGTAGGCGTGCGAGAGGGGCAGCGGCCACAGGAGGCGGTCGGCCGCCGACAGCCCGAGCCGGGGCAGATAGCAGGCGGCCGCGGACCACAGCGCCGACCGCTGACTGGAGATCACCGCCCTGGCGGTGCCGGAGGTCCCGGACGTGTAGAGCAGCCAGGCCGGCTCGTCCAGGCCGAGGTCGTCGGGGGGAGCGGCCGACGGCTCCGTGGCCAGCGCCTCCCAGGCGGTCACCCCGTCGGGCACCGGCCCCTCGCCGGTGACCAGCAGCCGGACGGTCCGGCCGGCCGTCAGCCGCGTGATCCGTGGCAGATGGTGCCGGTCGGTGACGAGCACGGCCGGACCGCAGTCGGCCAGCAGCCCGGCGAGTTCGGCATCGGTGGCACGGGAACTCAGCGGCACCCCCACCGCACCGGCCCGCACCGTGGCGAGCAGTCCCTCGATCAGTTCCACGCCGTCGTCCATGCAGAAGGCCACCCGGGCGGCACGGCCGGCGCCCAGCCCGGCCGCCAGCCTGCCGGTCCTGCGCTCCAGTTCCGCCCAGCCCACCGCCCGCCGGTCGTCGGCGAAGGCGACCTTCCCGCCGTGGCGCTCGGAGTTCTCGGCGAGCAACTCCGAAACCGGCCGCACGGTCACCGCACGCTCCGCTCCCACCAGGCCCCCTCGGTGCAACAGCCCTGCCTTTCCCAGTAGGAGGGCCCTGCCGGGGCCGGGGTTGCAGCCGCTGCCCGACCGGCGTTTTCTGGAAGTACCCGATGGTGTAACTAGAGCGCCCAGAGTTGCGGCACGGACCGGGGCTCTGTCCCGGCCGTCACTCCTGGCCAGGCCTCGGCCCGCGCGGTCCGTCGTCGTACGGCGTTCGACGCGGAGGTGAACCAGGTGAAAGCCGTCGTCTACGAGAAGCCCTTCAGCGTCACGGTCAGGGACGTCGACGATCCGAGCATCCAGCACCCGAACGACGTGCTGGTACGGGTCACGTCGAGCGCCATCTGCGGATCCGACCTGCACATGTACGAGGGGCGTACGGCCGCGGAGGCGGGCATCGTCTTCGGACACGAGAACCTCGGCATCGTCGAGGAGACCGGCTCCGGCGTGATCTCGCTGTCCGAGGGCGACCGGGTGGTCATGCCCTTCAACGTCGCCTGCGGCTTCTGCAAGAACTGCCTGGCCGGCAAGACCGGCTTCTGTCTCACGGTCAACCCGGGCTTCGCCGGGGGAGCCTACGGCTATGTGGCCATGGGGCCCTACAAGGGCGGCCAGGCGGAGCTGCTGCGCGTACCGTTCGCGGACTTCAACTGCCTGAAGCTGCCGCCCGGCAACGAGTTCGAGACCGACTTCGTGCTGCTCGCGGACATCTTCCCGACCGGCTATCACGGCTGTGAGCTGGCCCGGGTCTCCCCGGGCGAGAGCGTCGCCGTCTTCGGTGCCGGCCCGGTCGGTCTGATGGCCGCGTACTCGGCGCTGCTGCGGGGCGCGTCCAAGGTGTTCTCGGTCGACCGGGTGCCCGAGCGGCTCGCCAAGGCCGAGCAGATCGGGGCGATACCGATCGACTTCACCAAGGGCGACCCGGCCGAGCAGATCAAGGAACAGACCGGCGGCGAGGGCACGGACAAGGGCGTCGACGCCGTCGGCTACCAGGCCCAGGCGCACGACGCGAGCCACGAGGAACCCGCCGTCGTCCTGAACGCCCTCGTCGACACGGTACGGCCGACCGGCATGCTCGGCGTACCGGGCCTGTACGTCCCGTCCGACCCGGGCGGACCCGACGAGCACGCCAAGCACGGCCTGCTGCTGGTGTCCATCGGGCGGATGTTCGAGAAGGGGCAGCAGATGGGCACCGGTCAGTGCAACGTCAAGCAGTACAACCGGCAGTTGCGCGACCTGATCATCGCCGGGCGGGCCAAGCCCAGCTTCGTGGTCTCCCACGAACTGCCGCTCGAGGAAGCACCGAGCGCCTACGAGAAGTTCGACCAGCGGATCGAGGGCTACACGAAGGTCGTCCTGCACCCGGGGCACGCTCTCGCGGCGTAGCACCGGCGCCGGCGCAGCGCCCGGCCGCTCACGTCAGCCTTGGGCCGGGGTGAGAGCGGTGACCCACTCGGCGGGCCAGGGGACACTCCTCCGGTCGGCGCTCCGCGGCACGTGGACGACGGTATAACGGCCGGCTGCGGCGAGTTGCCGCGGCCGGCCGTCGATCTCCTCGCCCCACACCTCGAACCCGAACGTCATCGAGGAGGTGCCGACGCGTTCGACGGTCAGGACCGTCGTCACCTCCTGCTGGAACCAGAGCGGTGCGGTGAAGTCGACCTCGTAGCGCACCCGCGGTGCGGCACCGAAGTAGCCGACGACACCACGCTCGCGCACCAGCGCGGCCTCGGCCGCCTCCACGAACCGCGCCACCGCGGTGTTGTGGTAGTGCCCGGAGGCGTCGGTGTCCGACCACTCGACCCGGCACCGGTGGACGGCGCGGACGCGGTCAGGACCGGCACCCGCCGGAGGCGCTGCCTGATATTGCGCATTTTTCACGGTCGTCAAGTGTAGTCAACAAGTCGAGGTCCGCCGCAAGACCCGGTACCGGTCGATCGCCCGCCGCAGCTCGACCGCGTCGAAGTCCGGGACGGCCTCGCCCTGCGCGTACCTCAGGATCCGCCCGGCGAGGGTGCGCAGCTTGGTGTTGGTGCGCTGGGACATGTCACGCAGGACCCGCCAGGCCTCGTCCGGAGGGATCCGGCCGTACGCGACGACCGCGCCGATGGCCTGGTCGATGACGGCGTGCGAGGTGACGGCTTGTTGCAGCTGGGCGTTCTCGGCCCGAAGGCTTTCCTGCTCGACGGCCAGCTCGGTGGCCGACAGCAACCGCAGGGGCTCCGTGCGGGAGATCGCGAAGAACGCCATGAATCGCCTCGTAGAGGATGGGGTCCGGGGTCGGCGTAACACCTTCCCCCGGATCCCACCTGTACGCGCAGTGCCCCGCCGAGCAGCGCACCCGCAGGGGCGCTGGGGGTCCCCCGGCCGAAGGCCGGGGGAGGAACTGCGCGACCAGCCACGACGGCGCCGCAGCCGGCGTCGAGCCGAAGGGGCTCTCGTCGGCCCCGGTCAGCTGCGGCGCCCCGCCGGGGCGTTCCGGTCCTCCCCGGCCGACGACGTGGCCTCGCCGTCCGCCTGGCCCGGGATCGCCGCCGGTTCCGCGCGGTCGGCGTGGCCCGGCCACCAGGCCGCGTGGCCGATCAGCGCCGTGAGGCTCGGGGTGAAGAACATCGCCATGACGAAGGCGGCCACCGCGATGCCGAAGGAGACCGCGAAACCCATCTCCGAGAGCAGCGAGTTGCCCGCCAGCATCATCGTGGCGAAGGTCGCCGCCAGGATGAAGCCGGCCGCGGCCACCGTCGGCCCGGCGTGCCGCAGTGCCATGCCGGCCGCCTCGCGCGGCTCCCGGCCCTCGCGGGCCTCCTCCCGGAGCCGGGCGATCATGAGGATGTTGTAGTCCGTGCCGATGGCGACCACGAAGAGGTACATGATCACCGGCAGCATGAACATCAGACCCGGCTTGTTCTGTGCTTCCTGGAAGATCCAGACCGTGGCGCCGAGCGTCGCGCCGAAACCGAGCCCGACGGAGGCGATCAGGTACCAGGGCGCGACCACACTGCGCAGCAGCAGCCCCAGGATCACCATGATGAGCAGAGCGGCGACCGGGAACACCGTGCGGTAGTCGTGGTTGACCGCCGAGTCGATGTCCTTGTAGATCGAGGACATGCCGCCGACGAGCGCCTCGGTCCCCTCCGGAGCGCCGGCGTGCGCGACGTCCCGCACCCGGCCGACGGCGTCTATGGCCTTGTCCGTCGACGCCTCGTACTTGAGGGTGACGGTGAAGTCCGCCGTGGTCCCTGCCTTGTTCACCTGGACCATCCGGGCGCTCGCGACACCGTCCACGGCCCCGAGCTTCTGCGCGTACGCGTCGAAGGCGGACGTGTCCAGCGGCTTGCCGTCGGTGCTGGAGAGGTAGACGTCGGTGGGCGCGGCGGCACCGGCCGAGTACGCCTTCTGCATCTGGTCCTGGACGACCATGGACTCCTTGGTCTTGGGCATCGAGCCCGACGCCAGGTCGAACGTGGCGTGGAAGCCCAGCGTGCCCAGCGACAGCACGACCAGGACCAGTCCGGAGACCGCCGCGGTCAGCCCGGGACGGCGCTGCACACCACGGCCCAGGGCCGCGAAACGGGCGTTCGACGGCTCCTGCTGCCAGGACTTGGACGGCCAGAACACCTTCGGGCCGATCAGCGAGACCACGGCCGGGATCAGTGTCAGCCCCGCGATCAGGGTGACGGAGACCGCGATGGCCAGCGCCGGGCCCATCTGCTTGAGGAAGCCCAGCGTGGAGAGCACCAGCGCGAGGAAGGCGATGATGACCGCGCCGGCCGCCGAGGCGATCGCCTCACCGACCCGGCCGACCGCGTTGACCATGGCCTCCTTGGGTTCGTCACCCGCGCGCAGGCGTTCGCGGTAACGGAACATCAGGAACAGGAAGTAGTCCGTGCCCACGCCGAACAGCACGACGATCAGGATCGACGAGACGGAACTGTTGGCCTGCAGACCGAACAGCTTGGTGGCGTACGCGATCAGCCCGTTGGCGATGGCCGACACCACGCCGATCACCACCAGCGGCAGGAACGCCAGGATCGGCGCCCGGAAGATGATCAGCAGAGTGACCAGGATGATCACGAAGGTGCCGATGCCGATCAGCGCCTCACCGCGCTTGGACGAGTCCTGCTGGTCGAGGGCCTGCGCGGCCGAACCGCCCAGCTTGACCTCCAGGCCGGTGCCCTTGGCCAGTTGCTTGACGTCGTCGCGCAACACCTTGGCCGCGTCCGCCTGCACGGGCTGACCGGCGTTCTTGCTGTCCATCTGCACCAGGATCAGGTCGTACCTGCCGTCCTTCGACGGCTGGCCGGGGACGACCTTCTGGACCTGGTCGATGTGCTTGCCGCCCAGTTCGGTGGCGAACCGGGCGACGTCCTTCGTGTCCTCGGCGGTGAGCTTGCCGCCGTCGGTGCGCTGGTACAGCGCGATCGCGGACGGGGTGAAGGCGCTGGGGAACGCCTTCGCCTGGAGATCGGCCGCTTTGATGGACTCGTAACTCTTGGGCAGGAAGCTGCTCTCGTCGCTGTTCGAGGGCAGGCTCGGGGCGGTGGCGACGATCGCCACCGCCGCGATCAGCCATGCCACGATCGTCCAGACAGGATGTCGGACGACGGCACTGCCAATTCGTCGGAACATGCGGAAGGTCCTCCTGGGTAGGAAGATCACCGCAGCCCGGGGAGCGGACCCTGGCATCGGCGACCCCGACCGGCACGCATCCGACGAGCCGGTCGCTTGGTTGTCTTGACGCCATATGTTAGGGATCAGCTGTGAAGATCGGTCCACTGGGTTTTTCGTGGCGCCCGTAGCTGCGCATTTTCCCGCCGCCCGCGGGCGGCCCGTCATCTGTACGGCGGCGGTCCGGTCGGCGACCATCGAAGACGTGATCGCGGCACCGTCGCCGACCGGAGGGCCGAACCATGTCAACGATCGGTCAATGGCACCTGCGGGCCGCGTTCGCGGCGCGGCTGTCGGAGATGTACGGGCGGGAGGCCCCCGCCTACACCACGCTGGTGGACGTCTCCCGCGAGGTGAACGAGGAGTTCCTGCGCGCCCGCGGAGCCGACGCGGAACGCCTCGGCTCCATCGGCAGGGTGACCGCCGAGCGGCACGGCGCCATCCGGGTCGGCACCCCGCGCGAACTGCGCCAGGTCGCCCGCGCCTTCGGCGCCCTCGGCATGCAACTCCGCCACCAACACGGTCAACTACTCGGGCGAACTCACCCTGGCCCAGGGTGTCGGCTTCCTCTGAGCCCGGTGGTACCGAACTGGCTGCGGCCTCTGCGCCGAAGGCCCCGGCCGCGTCAGGGCAGCGGCTCGCCGAACTCGCCGGTGACCGTGTCGTCCTGGCCGGAGCGAGAGGTCCCGGCCGCTTCCTCGGGCAGCAGGAAGGCGGTGAGCGCGGCCGTGTCGTCCTGCAACTGGTCGTGGCTGTAGTCCAGCAGGTCCTGATGGAGCCGCTCCAGGAGCTCCGGGGGCGGCATCGGACCCCACGAACGCAGCCGCTCGATCAACGGGTAGAAGGTGCCCTCGGGATCCCGGGTCTCGGTGACACCGTCCGTGTACAGGAGCAGTTGGTCGCCGGGGCCGAAGGAGTAGGTCTCGACGCGATAGGGATCCCCGACGAGCATGCCGAGGTTCAGCGGCGGACCCGGCTGCCCCCGGTCCAGTTCGTTCACCTCGCCGGGGCGGATGAGCAGCGGCGGCGGGTGGCCGCAGTTGAGGATGCGCACGATCCGCTCCTTCCCCGGGATCTCCGCGAAGACGGCGGTCACGAACCGCTCGCCCAGTTCGGTCCCGCCCAGCCGGTCCGCCCGGCGGGTCATGCTGATGTCCACCCGCTCCACCAGCGCACGCAGGTCGGGTTCGTCGTGCGCCGCCTCACGGAACGCGCCCAGCATCGCCGCGGCTGTCTCCACCGCGAGCAGACCCTTGCCGCGCACGTCCCCGATGAGCAGCCGTACCCCGTACGCGGTGGGAACCGCCTCGAAGAGGTCGCCGCCGATGCGTGCCTCCGCGGCCGCGGACAGGTAGAAGCTCTCGAGGAGCAGGTTCCCGATCCGGCGCGGGACCGGCCTGAGCAGGACACGTTGGGCGATCTCGGCCACGAACCGGACGTCGGCCAGGGTGCGTTCCCGGCGGATCCGGTGCGCCGCCAGGATCGCGCCCAGCGCACCCACCAGAGCCGTGCAGGCATAGGCGGCCACATAGTGGCGTTCCCAGACGTAGCTGACGGCGCGCCCCGCACAGCACGGGGTTCCGGCCAGAAGGAGTTCGAGGCCGATGCCGAAGACCGTGGCGACGGCGACGACGACGGGCGGGTGGGCGAAGGCGGTCACCAGAGGCAGTGCGATCAGGACGAAACTCACCGGCCACTGCACCGGAGTGGCCGGTTCGATCAGCAGTACGACGGCGACGTACAGGACCGGTAGCCAGCGCATCCACGCGGGCGGCGCGGGCAGTGGTGGGTTGGGACCGTCGTGCCTCACCCGGGACTCCTGGCATACGAATCTAGACAAGACACCCAGCCTCCCCGGCCGTCGCCCGGAACGCCGGTGATTGCTCCACTCAGCGGCATGTTCCGAAGCCGCAGCAGCATTCGAGCCATGCATCGAAACATTCGGAGATTTGAGACCCGTGAAATGATCTCATCGTCATCCGACGTCAGAGGCGATGTTCTTCAAGTGGCTCATTAGGTGCTTCAGCTGCGAAGATGCCTACCCTCCATGGGTCGAAGGTTTCGAAATAATCACCGAAACTGTTGACAGGTGACATGCCCAGACCAACACTCCCCACCAGGCCGTACCCGCACAGGCCACACGAGGAGGCATCCCATGAACCCGCTCGACCACGCCCTGAGCCGCAGGAGTGCCGGCGCCCTTCTGCTGGGCGCCGCCGCCGGGCTGGCCCTGCCCGGCACCGCCCGCGCCGCCACCGTCGTCACCACCAACCAGACCGGCACGAACAACGGCTACTACTACTCGTTCTGGACCGACGCACAGGGCACGGTCTCCATGACCCTCGGCTCCGGCGGCAACTACAGCACCAGCTGGCGCAACACCGGCAACTTCGTCTGCGGCAAGGGCTGGAGCACCGGCGCCCGCCGGAACGTGACCTACTCGGGCAGCTTCAGCCCGTCCGGCAACGGCTACCTGTCTCTCTACGGGTGGACCTCGAACCCGCTCGTCGAGTACTACATCGTCGACAACTGGGGCACCTACCGGCCCACCGGAACGTACAAGGGCAGCGTCACCACCGACGGCGGCACCTACGACATCTACCTCACGACGCGGTACAACGCCCCGTCCGTCGAGGGCACCAAGACGTTCAACCAGTACTGGAGCGTTCGCCAGTCCAAGCGGACCGGCGGCACCATCACCACCGGCAACCACTTCGACGCCTGGGGCAGGGCCGGCATGCCCCTGGGCAGCTTCAGCTACTACCAGATCCTCGCGACCGAGGGCTACCAGAGCAGCGGCAGCTCGAACATCACGGTCGCGTGATGAACGCCGCAGCGGAACGCTCGTTACGTCCCCTGGTCGCGACCGCCGCCGCCGTCGCGCTGGCCGCCGCGGGCACCCTCGCCGTCGGCGCCGCCCCCGCCCACTCCGCCACCTGCGCCGGCTACGTCGGCCTCACCTTCGACGACGGGCCGTCCACCGCCCACACACCGGGCCTGCTCAGCGCCCTGAAGGCGAACGGGCTGCGCGCCACCATGTTCAACGAGGGCCAGTACGCGGCCGCCTACCCGGCCCAGGTCAAGGCCCAGGTCAGCGCGGGCATGTGGGTCGGCAACCACAGCTACACCCACCCGCACCTCACCCAGGAGACCCAGGCACAGATCGACTCGGAGATCTCCCGCACCCAGTCGGCCGTCGCCGCGGCCGGCGGCGGGACACCGGTCCTGTTCCGGCCGCCGTACGGCGAGACCAACGCCACCGTGCGGGCGGTCGAGGCCAAGTACGGGCTCACCGAGATCATCTGGGACGTCGACTCCCAGGACTGGAACGGCGCGAGCACCGACGCCATCGTGCAGGCCGTCTCCCGGCTCACCGCCGGCCAGATCATCCTCATGCACGAGTGGCCGGCCAACACCCTGGCCGCGATCCCGCGCATCGCACAGACTCTCGCGGCCAAGGGGCTGTGCTCCGGGCGGATCTCCCCGCAGACCGGCCGCGCGGTCGCACCCTGAGACCACGCCGGCATGAGTGGCGCGACGGCCCGTCAACCGCCGCGCCACTCTCATGACTTCGGATGAACGGCGATCACCGGTACGCCCCGCGTCGATAGGTTCGCCCCCGTGGACTACTACGACCTGGGCCGTCACGGCCGGCGCGTGACGACTTCGTCCGCCTCCGCGCAGACCTGGTTCGACCGGGGGCTGAACTGGACCTACGCCTTCAACCACGAGGAGGCCGTCCGCTGCTTCGAGGCGGCCGGCGCGGCGGATCCGGACTGCGCCATGGCCGACTGGGGCATCGCCTACGCCCTCGGCCCCAACTACAACAAACCCTGGGAGTTCTACGGCCCGGACGAACTGGCGGGCACGGTGGAGCGGACCCACGCCGCCGTGGAACGCGCCCACGCCAAGGCCGCGCCCGCGACCCCCGTCGAACGCGCCCTGATCGAGGCGCTGCGCGCCCGCTATCCGCAGTCCGCGGCCCCGGACGCGGCGGCCTGCTCGGTGTGGAACACCGCCTATGCCGACAGCCTGCGCACCGCCTACGAACTGGCGCCCGACGACCTGGACGTCGCGACCCTGTACGCGGACGCCCTGATGAACCTCACCCCCTGGCGGCTCTGGGACATCCGCAGCGGACGCCCGGCCGACGGGGCCCGCACGGAGGAAGCCAAGGCCGTGCTGGAGCGGGCCCTCGGGACCGAGGCCGGCGCCGGGCACCCCGGGCTGCTGCACCTCTACATCCACCTCATGGAGATGTCGCCCACGCCCGAGCTCGCCCTGCCGGTCGCCGACCGGCTCCGCGACCTCGTGCCCGACGCCGGACACCTCCAGCACATGCCCTCCCACCTGGAGGTCCTCTGCGGCGACTACCGGCGTGTCGTCTCCGACAACGCCGCGGCCGTCGCCGCCGACGAGAAGTACCTCGCCCGCGCCGGCGCCATGAACTTCTACACCCTCTACCGCTGCCACAACCTGCACTTCGGTATCTACGGCGCCATGTTCCTCGGCCGCCTCCAGGACGCCCTCGCCACGGCGGAACGGCTCGAAGCCGCCGTACCGGAGGAGCTGCTGCGGGTGCAGAGCCCCCCGATGGCCGACTGGCTGGAGGGCTTCCTGGCCATGCGGGTGCACGTACTCGTCCGCTTCGGCCGCTGGGACGACATCCTGCGCCTGCCCCTGCCCGCGGACCCGCGGCTCTACTGCGTCACCACCGCGATGCTGCACTACGCGCGCGGCGTCGCGCACGCGGCCACCGGCCGGATCGCCGAGGCCGTGACCGACCGGGCCCGCTTCCGGGACGCGGTCGCCGCCGTCCCGGAGTCCCGCATGCTGTTCAACAACACCTGCGTGGACATCCTGGCGATCGCCTCCGCCATGCTCGACGGCGAACTCGCCTACCGCAGGGGCGACTTCGACACGGCCTTCGCCGAGCTGCGCCGGGCCGTCGACCTGGACGACAACCTCCCGTACGACGAACCCTGGGGCTGGATGCAGCCCACCCGGCACGCCTACGGCGCCCTGCTCCTCGAACGCGGCCGGATCGCCGAGGCCGAGGCGGTCTACCGGGCCGACCTCGGGCTGGACGACACCCTGCCCCGGGCGTTGCAGCACCCGGGCAACGTGTGGGCGCTGCACGGCTTCCACGAGTGCCTCCGGCGGCTCGGCCGGGAGGGCGAGGCGCGGATCGTGGGCCAGCAGCTGAGGCTGGCGGCGGCTGTGGCGGACGTGCCGGTCGAGGCGTCGTGCTTCTGCCGGACGGAGTGAGCCTCCGCCGGCGTCCGCCCGGCCCTGGCTGGTCGACCGGGTCGGCCTGTCCGAGGGAGGGGGCAGGCGGAACGACGGTCAGTTGCGCGTGCCGGCCGGTGGGCCGACGACGGTGGTGAGCTGGAGTTTGGTCTCGTCCTCACTGCCCGGCGCGGCGGTCATGATGACGATCTTGAGCTCCGTGTCGCCGTCGGTCAGGACATCGCAGTCCACCGTGACCGGGCCCACCGACGGGTGATCGATCCTCTTGCGGACCTCGCGGTTCGCCGTCACCTCTCCCGTCGCCCACAGCTCGGCGAACCTCTCGTTGCCCGCGTTCAGGTCGCGGACCAGCGCGGCCAGGCGGCTGTCCCGGGGGAAGCGGCCGGTGGCGCGGCGCAGATCGGAGACGACGGCGGCGTCGGCGGTGTCGGGGTCGGTCTCGGTGACCGGCCACAGCGCGAGGTGCGTGTGATCGGCGTCCACCGGGAACCTGTCGCGGGCGAAGTTGCGCATCCGTGGCGGCGCGGCCAGGGGGTCTCCCAGCAGTGCGGCCCACCCGTGGTTCCACCACACCAGTTGCCAGTCCGCCGCGAACACGGCCACCGGTACGTCTCCGAGGCGGACGAGTACCCGTTGCATACCGGGCGGGAGATGGTCGCGGATCGTGCCGTCCGCCGGCGGCACGATCCCGGCCAGCCGGTAGAGGTGGTCCCGCTCGGCGGTGGACAGCTGGAGAGCGCGCGCCAGGGACGCCACCACCGACGCCGAGGGTGTCGTGGCCCGCCCCTGCTCCAGGCGCACGACGTAGTCGACCGACACTCCGGCCAGGTCGGCCAGTTCCTCGCGCCGCAGCCCGACAGCCCGGCGCTTGCGGACGACCGGCAGCCCAGCGGCCGACGGGGGCAGCCGGTTCCGCCACGTGCGGATCATCGCGCCCAGTCCGGCTCCGGGGGGTGTCGTCGTCATGCTCGCCATCCTCCCGCGTCCCCGATCGCATGCGGGGGCGCGAGGGTGGTACTGGTCTTCCCACCGTCGAAGCGTCCCTGGTCCGGCTTCCTCGCCAGGGCCACCATCGAAGGCATGACGATCACTTTCATCACCGGAGCCAACAAGGGCATCGGCCGCGAGACCGCCCGCCGCCTCATCGCGTGCGGTCACACCGTTCTCCTGGGAGCCCGTGACCGTGAGCGGGGTGCGGAGGCGGCCGCCGCGCTGGGCGCACGCTTCGTCCCCATCGACGTGACCGACGACGCGTCCGTGGCCGCCGCCGCCGCGGACGTCGCCGAGCACGAGGGCAGGATCGACGTCCTGATCAACAACGCGGGGGTCCAGGGTCCCTTCGGTGATCCCGGCGACCTCACCGGCGCCGACGCCCGCGCCGTCCTCGACGTCAACGTCGTCGGCGTCGTCCGCACCACCACCGCGTTCCTGCCGCTGCTGAGCCGTTCGGACGACCCCGCGATCATCAACGTCAGCAGCGGCATGGGCTCCCTCGCCTTCACCCACGACCCCGGCCGGTCCGAGTCGCACGTCGTCGTGCCGCTGTACGCCGCCTCGAAGGCGGCGCTGACGATGCTGACCACGCAGTACGCCAAAGGGCTCAAGGGCATGCGCGTCAACGCCGCCGACCCCGGCTACACCGCGACCGACATGAACGGTCACAGCGGCCCCCAGACCCTCACCGAAGGCACGGACGCGATCGTCGCCCTCGCCACCGAGGGTCCCGGTGCCGGCACCGGGCGCTTCGTCGACCGCCATGGCGAGATCGCCTGGTCCTGAGACCGCCGGTCCCCGGTCACCGGCCCGGGGAGAGCGTCGCAGTTCCCCCCGGGCTTCGGCCGGGGTACACCCCAGTGCGCCTTCGGGGCGCTTTCAGAGGGCCCGAGCCACCAGCAGGGCCACGTCGTCGTGGTCGTCCGGGTGGCGCAGGCCGTGCAGGAGGAGGTCGCAGGTCTCCTCCAGGGGACGGTGGGGTTCGTCGAGGAAGCCGAGGAGGACGTCGAGGCGGTCGTCGATGGGATGGCGACGGGTCTCGACCAGGCCGTCGGTGTACAGGACCAGCAGGTCACCCGGGTCGAGGGCGATGGTCGTGGTCCCGAAGGAAATGCCGCCGACGCCGAGCGGGGCGGCCGTCGGCAGCTCAAGGAGGGCCGGCGGGCGGTCGGAGCGCACCAGCGCGGGCGGCATGTGGCCCGCGTTGGCGATCTCGCAGCTCCTGGTGTGCGGGTCGTACACCGCGTACAGGCAGGTGACGATGTAGTGCTCCAGGTCGCAGGTGATCCGGTCGAGGTGCCGGAGCACCGCGTCCGGAGGCAGCTCCAGGTCCGCGTAGGCGCAGGTGGCGGTCCGCAGCCGGCCCATCGTGGCGGCCGCGTCGATACCGTTGCCCATCACGTCGCCGACGACCAGCGCGGTCCTGTCCTGCGACAGCGGGATCACGTCGTACCAGTCGCCCCCCACCTCGCTCGTCGCCTGCGCCGGCTCGTAGCGGGAGGCAAGTTCCAGGCCGGTGTGCTCGGGCGGGTGGTCGGGCAGCAGGCTGCGCTGGAGGGTGAGGGCGGTGTTGCGCACGCTCTGGAACCAGCGGGCGTTGTCGATGGCCACGGCCGCCCGCCCGGCCAGTTCGGTGGCGAGGACGACGTCGTCCTCGTCGAAGGGGAGCGGATTGCGGGTCCGCTTGAGGTCGAGGGCGCCCAGTACCTCGCCGTGCGCGATCAACGGCACCGCCAGATACGAGTGCACGCCCGCCTCCTCCAGCAGCGCCCCGGCCTCCGGACTGCGGGCGATGCGCGGCAGGTCCTGCTTGCCGACCCGCGGGACCAGCACCGGGCGGGCGGTGTGCACGCACAGCGTGACCAGCCGGTCGCCCTCGTAGGAGGCGAGGTCACCGGGCGCGTCGGCGGCCCGCAGGGCGACCGTGGGCTGGGCGGCCTTGAGGGCGAGGGCCCGGAACAGCTCCGAGCCGTTGTCGGGGCGGCGCGAGCGGCGCAGGGCCAGGGCCGCGTCCAGCACGTCCACCGCGACCACGTCCGCGAGCACCGGGGTGGCGATCGCGGCCAGCTCGTGCGCCGTGCGCTCCACCTCCAGCGACGTGCCCACCCGGGCCGAGGCGTCGGCGATCAGGGCGAGGCGGCGCCGGGCCCGGTCGGCCTCGGCGGCCGCGCGGTGCCGTTCCGTCACGTCGACCACGGAGATCGCGGCACCCAGGACCCGGCCACCGGGGTCCTCGAGCCGGTAGAACGACAGCGACCAGGCGTGCTCGTGCTCCGGGTCGGCCGGTGGACGTCCCACGTGGTACTGGTCGAGCAGCGGGGTGCCCGTGGTGAGCACCTGGTGCAGCGCCGACTCGACGGTGTCGATGTCGGGCAGGGGCAGCGTTTCCCGCAGATGGCGGCCGATGTGCTCCTCGGCGGGGACGCCGTCGATCCGCTCCAGCGCCGGGTTCACCAGGAGATAGCGCAGATCGTGGTCGAGCAGGGCCAGGCCGATCGGGGACTGGCTGATCAGCCGCTCGCACAGCGCCAGGTCGGTCTCCAGCCGTTGGAGAAGGGTGTGGTCGGCGACGATGCCCAGAGCGTAGGTGTCGCCCAGGTCGTCAAGGAGCCGCATGGTGCGGAACTCCATCAGCCGGCTGCTGCCGTCCTTGTGCCGGACCGGGAACGCCCCGGCCCAGCTGTGCCCGGTCTCCAGCACGTCCGTGAAGACCTTCACCGCGGACTTCAGATGCTCCGGCGGGACGAGCAGGCGCGCCGCGTTCCGGCAGAGGGCCTCCTCGGACGTGTAGCCGAACAATTCCTCGGCCTGCGGGGTCCAGAACACGATCCGGCCCTGGACGTCCAGCGCCACCGCGGCCACGCTCAGCAGGTCGAGCAGTCCGGTCGGACGCGGTATGCCAGAGCTGTAGTCCGCGCCGCCGGAGCCGCCGGAACCTTCGGCGTCACCGGACTGCAGGGAGTCCACCACCATCCCTCAACCACCTCCACCGGCCGCCGGGCCGATGCCGATGCCGCTGCCACGGCCCTTCCATGCTGCCCCCGGTGTGCGGCTCGCCCAACTTCAGGCCGGGTACCCCGCACGGGGTCCGGTCTCACGCACCGTCTCGAGGCGTCCGTCCCGGTCCGTCGCGTCCCTGTCGCGGCCGCTGCACCACGAGTGGACAAGCAGGAACATTGGGGTAC
Organism: Streptomyces sp. NPDC104761; assembly: GCF_055583445.1. Lineage (NCBI taxonomy): Bacteria > Bacillati > Actinomycetota > Actinomycetes > Kitasatosporales > Streptomycetaceae > Streptomyces > Streptomyces sp. NPDC104761. Next base: position 1,241,452 of record NZ_JBVJNZ010000001.1, read on the forward strand.
GTACAGGATGTAGCCAATGGATTCTCCGCGAGAAGATGTCGACGTGCAGACCACCGTGGGGCCGCACGACCTCCTGGACGCCTCCAGCGACGCTGCGGCGGTGCTGTCGGGCGAGGGCGACGTGATCGGCTGGACCCGCGGCGCCGAGGCCCTGCTCGGCCATCCGGCCGCCGCGGTACTGGGCAGCCGCGCCGCACGGCTGCTCGCCATGCGCGTCGACCCGGCCCGGGCCGAGGGCGTCGCCGAGCGCTGCCGCTCCGGCATGGGATGGAGCGGCCTCGTCCCGCTGCGGCACCTCGACGGCCGCAGCCTCGTCGTCGACCTGCGGGTCTCCGCGGCCTTCCGGATCGGCGGCACCGAGTGCTTCCTGGTCTCGGCGCGCGAGCAGCGCCCGCAGTGGACGATGGGCCAGTCCGTCCTCGACGGGTTCCTCACCCGGTCACCGATCGGGATGGCCGTGATGGACCTGGACCTGCGGTACGTCTGGCTGAACGACACCCTGGAGCAGTTCGGCGGGGTCCCCCGCGAACAGCGCCTGGGCCGCCGGCTGAGCGAACTGCTGCCCGGTCTGCAGGGGAGCACCATCGAAGGCCTGATGCGCAAGGTGCTGACGACCCGGGTGCCGGTCACCGACTACGAGTACCTCGGCTGGAGCTGGTCGGATCCGCACCGGCAGCGCGCCTACTCGACGTCGTTCTTTCCGCTCGTCGATCCCGACGACACGGTGACCGGCGTCTGCTACATGGTCTCGGACGTCACCGAACGCTGGAACGCCCGGCAGCTGCTGTCGATGGTCAACGAGGCAAGCACTCGCATCGGCACCACCCTCGACGTGCTGCGCACCGCTCAGGAACTCGCCGACTTCGCCGTCCCGCGCTTCGCCGACTTCGTCATCGTCGACCTCCTGGAACCCGTCCTCAGCAACGAGGGACACGGCACCTGGCTGCCCGACGCCGGCCCGGCGCCCGCCCGGACGGTGATGCGGCGCGCCGCGCTGCGCACGGTCCGCGAGGGCAGCCCCGAGGCCGTCGCGCGGATCGGCGACCAGGTCGACTTCCTGCCCCCGCCGCACGGCCTCGACCTGCTCATCAGCGGCGAGCCGGTCCTCATCCCCGAACTCGACCCGGACGACCCCGACTGGGCCGCCGCACAGCCCGCGCGGGCAGCCCGCATCCGGGAGTTCGGACTGCACAGCCTGATCTCGGTCCCGATGCGGGCGCGCAACACCGTCCTGGGCCTCACCACGTTCGCCCGCTCGCTGAACCCGCTCTCCTTCGAGCCCGACGACGTCCTGCTCGCGCAGGAACTGGTCGCGCGTGCCGCACTCTGCGTCGACAACGCCCGCCGCTACACCAGGGAGCACACGGCGGCCGTCACCCTCCAGCGCAGCCTGCTGCCCCAGGCCCTGACCGGCGGCACGGCCCTGGAGGTGGCCTCCTCCTACCTGCCGGCCGACGCGTCGGACGGGGTCGGCGGCGACTGGTTCGACGTGATCCCGCTGTCCGGTGCCCGGGTCGGGCTGGTCGTCGGTGACGTCGTCGGGCACGGCCTCACCGCGGCGGCGAGCATGGGCCGGCTGCGTACCGCCGTACAGACCCTCGCCGACATGGACATGCCCCCCGATGAGCTTCTCGCCCACCTCGACGACCTCGTCCTGCGGCTGGGGGACGAGGAGAGCACGGGCGCGGCGGCGGAGGGCGGCTCCGACACGTTCGTCGGGGCGACCTGCCTGTACGCGGTCTACGACCCGGTGACCCGGCGGTGCTCGATGGCCCGCGCCGGACACCCGCCACCGGTCGTCGTCTCACCCGACGGCCACGTCGACTTTCCCGAGATCCCCGCCGGACCGCCGCTCGGGCTCGGCGGCATGGCCTTCGAGGCCACCGAGATCGAACTCGCCGAGGGCAGCCTGTTCGGCCTCTACACCGACGGCCTCATCCAAGGCGCCGACCAGGACGTCGAACGGGGCATGGCCCGCCTCCGCGACGCGCTGGCCGGCCCCGGCACCGACCTGGACACGCTGTGCACGTCGGCCGTGCAGCAACTGGTCCCCGTTCCCCAACCCGACGACATCGCCCTGCTGCTGGCCCGCACCCACGCCCTGGGCGCCGGCCATGTCGTCTCCTGGGACGTGCCCGTCGACCCGGCGGCCGTCGCCGACGTCCGCGCCGAGGCGGTACGCCAGGTGGTCGCCTGGGGCTATGACGAACTGGCGACGACCACCGAACTCATCGTCAGTGAACTGGTCACCAACGCCATCCGCTACGCCGAACCGCCCATCCGGCTACGGCTGTTGCGCGATGCCCGGCTGACCTGCGAGGTCGCCGACGGCAGCAGCACCGCACCCCGGCTGCGACACGCCCGCAGCACCGACGAGGGCGGCCGCGGCCTCTTCCTGGTCGCCCAGCTCGCCCACCGCTGGGGGGCCCGCTACACCGGAGAAGGCAAGATCATCTGGGCCGAGCAGGAGGTCCCCGGAGCGTGACCGGTCCGGTACCGGCCGTCCTCGTGCCCTGTCGTATTCGCATGTATGGCCGTACGCTGTCAATTCCGAAGGATTCGGCAGCAATTGGGGGAGCCGCCATGTCCGGGGACGCGTACGGTCCGCACCAGGAACCTCCGCACCAGGAACCTCGGCACGAGTGGCCGCCCGGTCACGGCTCGCCGCACCGGGGGTTCCCCGGACAGGCAGCCCCGGGCCCGGGTTTCCCGACCGCGGGCCCCTTCGTGCCGCCCATGCCGTCGGCCCCGCCGCCCGCCCCGCCGGACGCCCTGCGGGCCACCGCCGTCGCCCTGCTCAACCTCGGCGGCCTCGGCCTCGGTTACCTGCTGCTGCGAAGACGGATCCCGCTGGCCGTGTGTCTGGCCGCCACCGCCGCCCTGCTGCTCGTGGCCCTGCCCGCGGACGCCGACGGTGTACCCGGGACCGCGCTGGTGCTGTACGCCGTTCTCCTCCTGCTGGCCGCCGTCCACGGCTGGTTCGCCGGCCTGCGCACCCGCCTGGCGTGGCCGGGACGGCGGCCCGTCGCACTCGTCCTGGGCCTCGCCCTGCTCGCCGTCCCGGTGGGCGGCGCGCTCTGGTACGGCAGCGCACAGGACGAGGCCGTCGAACGCGCCCTCCTCGACCGTCTCGACCGCGCCGACCGGCAGGTGAGCGTGGCGTCCGGGCAGGACTTCGGCACGGCCAGGTCCGGGTACCGGAACGCCCTGGCCGTCTACCGCGACCTCGCCGTCCACCACTCCGGCTCCCGTGCCGCCGCCCAGGTTCCCGACCGCCTGAAGACCTACTACACGACGGTCGCGGCCGCCTACAGCCACCGCGACTACTGCGCGGCCGTCGCACCGCTGCAGTTCCTGCGGACGGTGCCCGACTCCATGCCCAAGGACCAGCTCGGCACGCTCGCCCACTGGCCCGACGACCGGCTGGCCACCTCGCTGTACGAGTGCGGCGCGAAGGGCCTCGCCGACGGCGGGACCGGCTGGGTCACCCAGTTCGGCGACCTGCTGGGCACCTTCCCCGACTCCGGCCAGGCCGCCAAGGTCGTACCCGCCGTGGACGCCGCCGAGAAGAAGGCGGCGAAGGCGGTCTCCGGGAAGGATCCGTGCGGCGCCGTCGAGCAGCTGGACACGCTGAACACACAGCTCCTCCAGCTGTCGAACGGGGCGGGCGCCCAGGCCGACGGTCTGACGAAGGTCGCCGGCCGGGCCGGCCGCGGCGGTGCCGCGGGGCAGTACCAGTGCGGCGTCAGGCAGTACCAGGACGGTGACTACGCGCAGGCCCAGCAGACCATGCAGAAGTTCGTCACCGACAACCCGCACGACAAGAACCGCGACCGCGCCCGCAAGATCGCCATCGGTGCCGAGGTCGCCGAGACCCTCCCGGCCGCCGGCAAGAAGCTCCCCAGCACCGCCTCCGGCGGCGGCATCTCCGTGACCGTCAAGAACGACAGCCCCGACGACATCACCGTCCTGTACACGGGCCCGGTCACCGGCAGCTTCACCCTGAAGGCGTGCGGCAGTTGCAAGGCGTACTCGTTCGCCAGCTCGCTCATCAGCGGCTGGCAGCCGTGCGGCGACAGCGGCAGGAACTACCCGCAGCGCACGATCAGCCTCCCGCCCGGCACCACGTACTTCGTGCACAAGCCGAAGAACGACAGCACGGCCACCCCGGGCTCCGACACCGCCAAGCTGCGCTACGGCTACGTCTACACGGAGTGCGCTTACACGACGCAGACGCTGGGGTCCACCTACTGAGCGGCGTGAGAGGCCGTCGTACCGGCCAACTGAGCTCCCGCGCATGGACGACGAGGGCAGGGACGACCCCGCGAGACGGATCGTCGACGGGCGGTTCGAGCTGGTGGCACGGCTCGGTGGCCACGCCACGACCTCGCCCCCGGCCGGGGGCACCGCCTCACCCACGGCCGCGCGGCAGGCCGCAGGCACCGACCTGCTGACCCCGCAGGGCATCCGCACCGCCGTCGCGGCCTTCGCGAAGCAGACCGGCCGGGACCGCTTCGGCAAGCTCACGGTGTACCCGGACTACGTCGTCGCCTACCTGATGGTGAAGGGCAGCGACACCGCGTACGACGCGTACACCTACCGCCCCGGCCAGGGCGTGCAGAAGGACATCACCTCGGGCAGCCTGACCGACGACGGGACGCCCGTCCGCCTCGACGGATTCGCCTGGGACAAGGTCCCCTCGCTGTTGGCCCAGGCCCGCAAGAGGCTCGAGGTGCCCGATCCGACCAGCCGCTACCTGGTCCTCGTGCTGCCGGGCAACGCCTTCGGCGACCCCGCCGGGATGTCCGTCTACCTCAGCAACAAGTACAGCCAGACCGGGTACTTCCAGACGGACAGCCGGGGCAAGGTCGTCAAGGTGATGCCGTACGACGGCTGAGCGGACCCCGGTGACCGCACGCGGTGCGCTCAGCCCGTGAGCGTCCGCACCGGGGTCCCGGCCCGCCATGCCGCGATGTCCTCGACCGCGTCCCGGTAGAACACCTCGTACAGATCCCGGCTGACATAGCCGATGTGGGGGGTCACCACGGCGTTCGGCAGGGTGCGCAGCGGGTGGCCGGAGGGCAGCGGCTCGCGGTCGAAGACGTCCAGTGCCGCGGAGGCGATGCTTCCCCCGGTCAGTGCGCTGATCAGCGCCGCCTCGTCCACCACGGGCCCACGGGAGGTGTTCACCAGGATCGCCGTCGGCTTCATGAGGCCCAGTTCGCGGGCCCCGACCAGACCCCGGGTGCGCTCGCTGAGCACGACGTGGACGCTCAGCACGTCGGAACGCTCGAACAACTCGTCCCGACCCACGTAGGTCACCCCCTTCGCCTGCGCGTCCGCCGGCGTCAGGTGCCGGCTCCAGGCGATGCACCGCATGCCGAAGGCGCGCCCCACCTCCGTCACCGCCGTCCCGAGCCGGCCGAGGCCCAGCACCCCCAGCGTGGCGCCCCGCAGACTCGTCCCCAGCCCCTGCTGCCAGCCGCCCCGCCGCACCGAATCGACCTGCTGCGGGATCAGCCGCGCCGCGGACAGGATGAGGCCCCAGGTGAGTTCGGCCGTCGGGTGGGAGAAATACCCGGTGCCGCAGACCGTGATCCCCAGCCGACGTGCGGCGTCCACGTCGATCGCCGCGTTGACGGGCCCGGTGGTGACCAGCAACTTCAGGCGCGGCAGCCGTTCCAGGGCCGACGCGGGGAACGGAGTCCGTTCGCGCATGGCCACGATCACCTCGTAGCCGGTGAGCGCGGTCACGGCTTCGTCCTCGCCGCCGAAGGCATCGGAGAAGACGTGCACGTCGGCGTGGAGCGAGTCCCAGTCCGCCAGGCTCAGCGCCACGCCCTGGTAGTCGTCCAGGATCGCGATCCTCATCCGCATTCCTCTCGCTCTCGGCCCCGATCTTCAGGGTGTCACCCGAGGCGCCGGGGAGGCAGCACGTGCGGCACGTGGCCCGCGGATCTCCGAACCCGGGCGCCGGGTTGGTCTGCACCATTGACATGTACGCGCACCTGGGCCTTCAATGCGGCTCAACCGCATATGTATCCGACGGTCATGTATGAGGAAGGCCCCCGCATGCTCGCCCCCCACCCGCACCTCGCCTGGCCCCGCACCCTGTTAAGACTGTTCGCCCTGGTCGCCGTCGTGCTCGGCGTCCAGGCCGGTCCCGCCCACGACGCCCACGCCGCCACCACCGTCAACGTGATCGCCTTCTACGACGGCACGTACGACGCGGCACACATCAGCTTCGACCACGAGGCCAACAGCTGGTTCCCGCAGGCCGGCGCGGCGAACGGCTTCACCTACACCGCGACCACCGACTGGAGCCGGCTCAACGCCTCGACCCTGGCCGGCTACCAGGTCGTCATGTTCCTCGACGACTATCCCCACACCGCGTCCCAGCAGACCGCCTTCCAGAACTACGTGGCGGGCGGCGGCGGGTTCATCGGCTTCCACGTCTCGGCGTACAACGACGACACCAGCGACTGGCCCTGGTACCACAACACCTTCCTCGGCACCGGCACCTTCAGGAGCAACTCCTGGGGACCCACGCAGGAGACCCTGCAGATCGACGACCCCTCGCACCCGGCGACCGCGAACCTCCCGTCCACCATCACGTCCTCGGTGAGCGAGTGGTACAGCTGGCAGAACGACCTCCGGCAGAACCCGGCCATCGACATCCTCGCCTCGATGGCCCCGTCCACGTTCCCTGTCGGCACCGACCCCAACCAGACCTGGTACAGCGGGTACTACCCGATCGTCTGGTCCAACCGCAACTACCACATGGTCTACAACAACTTCGGCCACAACGCGATGGACTACTCGACCAACACGGCGCTGTCGTCGACGTTCGCGAGCGCCCAGCAGAACCAGCTCCTGCTGCAGGAGATCAAGTGGGCGGCCGGCCAGTCCGGTCCGGTCACCCCGCCCACGAGCACCACCGGCCCGATCCACGGGTACGGAGGCAAGTGCGTGGACGTCGCGGGCGCGGCCACCGCCAACGGCACCGCCGTACAGCTCTACGACTGCAACGGCACCAGCGCCCAGAACTGGACGGTCGGCAGCTCCGGCACCCTCAGCGCCCTCGGCAAGTGCATGGACGTGACCGGCGCCGGGACCGCCGACGGCACCAAGGTGCAGCTCTACGACTGCAACGGCACGGGCTCACAGGTCTGGCGGGCGGGCTCGAACGGCTCCCTCGTCAACCCGCAGTCGGGCAAGTGCCTCGACGCCACCGGCCCGAGCTCGGCCAACGGCACCCGGCTGCAGATCTGGTCCTGTTCGGGAGGCGCCAACCAGAACTGGACCCTCCCGTCCTGAACCGCGGGCGGGGGGGGGGGGGGGGGGGGAACCGAGAAACCCCCAACCCCCACCCCCCCCCCCCCCCCCCCCCCCCCCCCCCCCCCCCCCCCCCCCCCACCCCGCT
>NZ_JBVJNZ010000001.1:1248884-1327375 GCF_055583445.1 Streptomyces sp. NPDC104761
CGACACCCGGCTAGAGATTTGGTCTTGTTGGGGAGTCCCCAACCAGACCTGAACCCTCCTTTCCTAAACTGGGGGCGGGGGTCCCGTCGAGCACCGCACGGCCCCCCCGCCCGGCATCAGTTCGCCGCTCTCCTCACCAGTTCCGCGATCCTCGACTCGGCGGCCGGCGTCAGGGCGGTCAGAGCGAAGGCCGTCGGCCACAGGACGTCTTCGTCGAGGTGTGCCTGGTCGCTGAAGCCGAGCGTGGCGTAGCGCGACGTGAACTTCTCGGCGCTCTGGAAGTGGCAGACGACCTTGCCGTTCCTGGCGTACGCGGGCATCCCGTACCAGAGCTTCGGGGCCAGGTCCGGGGCATTCGACGTGACGATGGCGTGGATCCGCTCGGCGAGGACACGATCCGCCTCCGGCATCTCGGCGATCTTCGCCAGCACCTCGCTCACCGCCTCCGCCGCCTTGTCCGCGCGCGAACCGCGCCGAGCCGCCGCCTTCAGCTCCCGCGCGCGCTCCTTCATCGCACCGCGCTCCTCGTCCGTGAACCCGTCGTACTTCTCGTCGGCAGCGGTGGCGGAGGTCTGCGTGCGCTTCATGTCGGGATTCCTCTCCTGCGGGACCTGATGAGGTCCAGGCCAGAAGTCCGCCGCACCCGGGGGCTTCTCCGAAACTGACCGGTCAGCCGTCAGCGCCGTTCACCTTAGGTTGCAGGTCCAAGGGCATCTCCGCAGGCGGCACGTCGGTATACGGTCCGAAGCGCTTGCCCCGTCAGAAGTGGCTCACGTCAACGGAGATTCCGGCCGAACCCGCCGCGCAGGCGCCGCGCGGACAGCAGCCGGAACCGCCCTGACGCGGCTCCCGCTGTCGGCCCGGCGGCAGAGCCGCGGTGCACCCGTCGATCGGGAGTCGACAGGTCACCCAGCGCCGCCCCCGTACGTCGCCCTGTCACTCCACTGCCCCGAGGTGCCCTGTGGCCATGTCTTCTCCTGCCTCGTCCCCGTCGTCCGCACCGCCCGACACCGGCCCCCGGCACATCACGGCCACCATCGTGCTGGCCTGCCTCGGCGTGTTCGTGTCCTACCTGCCGGTCGTCGGTGTCTCCGTCGCGCTGCCGGTCATGCAACAGGCCCTCGACGCCTCCACCGAGGGCCTGCAGTGGATCACCGACGCCTTCATCCTGCCGACCGCGGCCCTGCTCCTGACCTGCGGCATGGTCGGCGACCTGTACGGCCGCAAGAAGACGTACCTCGCCGGGCTCGCGCTGTTCTGCCTCGGCTGCCTGGTCTGCCTGACCGCGGGCAGCGTCGTCCAGGTCTGTGTGGGCCAGGCCCTCACCGGCGTCGGCACCGCCGCGCTGCTGCCCTCCACGCTCGCCCTGATCGGCCACGTCATCCCGGACCCCCGCAAACGCGCCCGCGCGATAGCCCTGTGGACGGCCGCCCTCGGCCTCGGACTGACCCTCGGCCCGGTGGTCAACGGCGTGATCGTGGCGCACACGAGCTGGCGGTGGATCTTCCTGCCCTCGCTCGTCCTCGCCGTGGTCACGGCCGTGCTCGGCGCCGTCGTCCTCACCGACTCCCGTTCGGACCGCGAACGCCACCTGGACCTCCCGGGCCAGCTGCTCGCCGTCGTCGCCATCACCGGCCTGGTCTACGGCGTCATCGAGGGCGGCAGCGCCGGCTGGTCCTCGGCCCAGGTCGTGATCGCCTTCGTGGCCGCCGCCCTCGGCGCGGCCGGCTTCGTCCTCGTGGAACTCCGCTCCGCCTGCCCGATGCTCGACATGCGCCTGTTCAGGTCGCGGGCGTTCTCCGGCGCGGCCCTCGTCATGGCCGTCACCCTGTTCGCCCAGGTCGGCCTGGTCTTCGCGCTCAGCGAGTACTTCGGGCTCGTCCACCACGCCTCGACGCTGGACATCGGCATCCGGCTCATCGCCATCAACGGCTTCACGGTGGTCCTCGGCCCGCTGGTCGGGCGGCTGATGAACCGGGCCACGCCCGGACTGCTCCTGGTCACCGGACTGGTCGTCGGCGGCATCGGCGCGCTGCTCATGAACGCCTTCCAGGCCGGCACCGGCACCGGCGAGGCCGCCCTGGTCATCGGCGTCCTCGGCGTCGGCATCGCGCTCGCCATGGCGCCGATCACCGCCATCGCCATGGACGCCCTGCCGCACCGGCTCGGGGGCACCGCCGCCGCAGCCAACAGCGCGCTGCGCCAGATCGGCAGTGCCCTCGGGCCCGCCGTCTTCGGTGTCATCCTCACCCACCGCACCCTGGCCACCCTGCCCGGCCACCTCGCCTCGTCCGGGCTCAGTCCCGCCGACCAGGGCCAGGTGAGCGGCCTGGTCTCCGGCGTCGGCATCCAGGCGGGCGCCTTCCTGCACCTGAAGACCCCGGCGAGCACGGGCCAGGCGCAGGCCGCCTACGGCGCGAGCTTCACCGACGCCCTGCACACCTGCGCCCTCGTCGGCGGCATCGGGATGCTGGTGGCCGCGGTCGTCGCCGCGGTCCTCATCGGGATCCGTCCGGCGCGCGCCCCGCAGGCGGCACCGGAGGCCGCGGCGCATCCCGCGGGGGCCGCGAGCTGACGTACCGCACGCAGGGGTCGGCCACCGTCCGGTGGCCGACCCCTGCGCCCCCGTCGGAACCCGTCAGCGCGCCAGCAGTTCCAGCGTGTCGATCACCCGGTTCGAGAAGCCCCACTCGTTGTCGTACCAGGCGACCACCTTGACGTGGCGGCCGTCGACGCGGGTCAGGGCGGAGTCGAAGATCGACGAGGCCGGGTTGCCCGTGATGTCCGACGACACCAGCGCGTCCTCCGAGTACTCCAGGACGCCCGCGAGCGGTCCCTCGGCCGCCGCACGGTACGCGGCCAGCACGTCGTCGCGCGTCACCTCACGCGACACGGTGGTGTTCAGCTCGACGATCGAACCCACCGGCACCGGCACCCGGATGGAGTCGCCCGACAGCTTCCCGTCGAGGTTCGGCAGCACCAGACCGATCGCCTTGGCGGCGCCCGTCGTGGTCGGCACGATGTTGACACCGGCGGCACGGGCCCGCCGGGGGTCGCGGTGCGGGCCGTCCTGCAGGTTCTGCTCCTGCGTGTAGGCGTGCACCGTGGTCATGAACCCGTGCTCGATCCCGGCGAGTTCGTCGAGGACGGCGGCCAGCGGCGCGAGCGCGTTGGTCGTGCACGAGGCGTTGGAGACGATCGTGTGCAGCTCCGCGTCGTACGCGTCGGTGTTCACGCCGTACGCCAGCGTCACGTCGGCACCGTCCGACGGCGCGCTGACCAGCACCTTCCGGGCGCCCGCGTCGAGGTGGGCGCGGGCCGCCTTCGCCGAGGTGAAGCGGCCGGTCGACTCCAGCACGATGTCCACGCCGAGCTCGGCCCACGGCAGCTGCGCCGGCTCGCGCTCCGCGAGGACCTTGATGCGGCGGCCGTCGACGACCAGGACGTCCCCGTCGACGCTCACCGGGCGGCCGAGGCGGCCGGCCGTGGAGTCGAAGGCGAGCAGCCGCGCGAGGGCGGCCGGCTCCGTGAGGTCGTTGACGGCGACGACTTCCAGGCTGCTGTCCCGCTCCAGCAGGGCGCGCAGCACGTTGCGTCCGATGCGGCCGAATCCGTTGACGGCGATACGAGTCATAAGTGGTGTCCCTTCGCTACGCCACCAGGTTCGCGGCCCGTCAGCGGCCGGGACAGCGGCGAGAACGCCACGGTTCGAAAGGATCCCGCCAGGTGTCACCCGGGCGGCCCTACTCGCCCTTGGTGAAGGTGCGCCGGTAGTCGCTCGGCGTCGTACCGAGGATCCGCTGGAAGTGCAGCCGCAGGTTCGCCCCGGTGCCCAGGCCGACGTCGGCCGCGATCTGCTCGACGCTGCGCTCGGACCGTTCGAGGAGTTCGCGGGCCAGGTCGATCCGGGCGCGCATCACCCACTGCATCGGCGTGTACCCGGTGTCCTCCACGAACCGCCGCGAGAACGTCCGCGCCGACACCCCCGCGTGCCGGGCCAGCGCGTCGAGGCCGAGCGGCTCGCCGAGCCGGTGCAGCGCCCACTCGCGGGTCGCGGCGAACCGCTCACCGAGCGGCTCGGGCACGCTGCGCGGCACGTACTGCGCCTGGCCGCCGCTGCGGTAGGGCGCCGCCACCAGCCGCCGGGCCGCGTGGTTGGAGGCGGCCACCCCGAGGTCGCCGCGGAGGATGTGCAGGCACAGGTCGATCCCCGAGGCCGCGCCGGCCGACGTCAGCACGCTGCCCTCGTCGACGAAGAGCACGTTCTCGTCCACCTTGACCAGCGGATGCTTCTCGGCGAGGGCGCGCGTGTAGTGCCAGTGCGTGGTGGCGCGCCTGCCGTCGAGCAGCCCGGTCGCGGCGAGCGCGAAGGCCCCCGTCGAGATGGCGGCCAGCCGCGTGCCCCGCCGGTGCGCGCCGAGCAGCGCCTCGACGACGGCCGGCGGCGGGTCCTCCCGGTCCGGGAACCGGTACCCCGGCACGAACACGATCTCCGCCCACTCCAGCGCGTCGAGACCGTCGGCGACGTGGTACGACAGCCCGTCGCCGCCGGTCACCAGACCGGGCGCCGCACCGCACACCCGGACCTCGTACGGCATGCTCGCCCGGGTCGTGAACACCTGCGCCGGGATACCGACGTCCAGGGGTTTCGCCCCTTCCAGCACAAGGACGGCGACGCGATGCAGACGGACGGCAGGCACATCGAACAGGGTACGAGCACCCGGCCCGCGCCCGGTGCGGCCCGCCCGCCGGCCGCGGACGGGTCAGAGCTCCTCCTCCATCCGGATCGCCCGGTGCAGTTCCTCGGCGGCCTCCTCCGGGCGGTCGCCCTCCCGCTGGTCGAGCAGCGCGGCGGCGATGCTGTCGAGCTTGCGCTGGATGGCGTGCTCCGCGCGGCGCTCGGAGTTCTTGAGCAGGGCGAGCAGCAGCAGGTTCACGGAGGTCATGACGTCGCCGACGAGCAGCTGCCAGCTGACTGCGAGACCCGAGAGGTGCACGGCGACGAAGGCGGCGACCAGGGCCAGGCAGAAGCACATGAACGCCAGTGAGCTGGTGAGGTTCGAGGTCGCCTCGGCCAGCCGTTCGAACCAGCCCCGCCCGTTGCGGGAGCGTTCGGCAGGATGCGCCATGGACACAGGACAACTCCCGACGCCCGCGCGGTGCCCTTCACCACGGTTCCGGCCCGGGTACCCGCCACGGCCCCTTTTCATCCGCAGCCGAGCCGCCGAGCCCCCGTCCCCGTCCGCGCGGGCGGGAACCCGTTCGGGTGGATGCCCGCGCCCGGGGACGGCGGGCGGTCGCCGGGGCCCGATGATGGAGCCATGCCTGGAGCGGACGCAGAGGTGCCGGTGCTGATCGTCGGCGGGGGACCTGTCGGGCTCACCGCGCGGGCGCTGCTGGGGCGCTGGGGAGTGCCGACCCTGCTGGTCGAGAAGCACCGGGAACTGTCCCCGTTTCCGCGCTCCCGCCTGGTCAACGTGCGGTCCATGGAGATCTTCCGCCGGCTCGGGGTCGCCGAAAGGATCACGGCGGACGCGTTCGCACCCGAGTACGGCCGGGTGCGCTTCCGGGACACCCTGTGCGCCCCGGACTTCGCCGGGGCCGCGATGGTCGGGGTACGCGCGGCGGTCGCCGAGAGCCCGGTCGTCGGGGTGGTCACCTCGCAGGACCGGCTGGAGCCCACCCTGCTCGCCGCCGCCGGGGGAGAGGTGAGGTTCGGCACCGGACTGGTCGCCCTGGAGGAGGACGCGGAGGGTGTCGTCGCCGTGCTCGCCGACGGCACACGCGGCGCGCGGACCCGCGTCCGGGCCCGGTACGTGGTCGCCGCCGACGGCGCGAACTCCACCGTCCGCGAGCGGCTGGGCATCGCCACCACCGGCCCCGGAGCACTCGGCGACTACACCACCGTTGTGTTCGACGCCGACCTGGCCCCCTGGTGCGCCCACCAGCCCGCCGGGGTCTACTTCACCCCGTTCGGCACCTTCACCCCGCTCTACCCGGAGGGCGGCTGGGCCTGGTTCGGCCCCACGCCCGACGGCGACGGGCGGACCGACTGGTCCGGCCGCGTGTCGCACGCCCTGGGCGCCGGTGCCGGCGTCCGTGCCGACGTGGTGCGGGTCCAGCACTGGTCGATGACCGGCCACGTCGCCGAGAGCCTCCGGCGGGGCCGGGTCCTGCTGGCGGGCGACGCCGCGCACGCGGTCCCGCCGATCGGCGGCCTCGGTATGAACGCCGGCGTCGCGGACGCGCACAACCTGGCCTGGAAACTGGCCGGCGTGCTGCAGGGCTGGGCCGGACCCGCCCTGCTGGACACCTACGAGACCGAGCGCCTGCCGGTGGCCCACGAGACCCTGCGCCAGGCGGTCGCCAACACCCACCTCCTGCTCCAGGTGCAGAACCTGCGCAGGGAGCAGTTGCGCAGCGGCTCCTCCGCACCGGTCGAACTTCCCTGGTCGGAAAGGTACTTCGCACAGCTCGGCCTGGTGCTCGGCACCGTGTACGACTCCGCCGCCGTCTTCGGCGAAGGCGAAGACGGCGGCGACGGAGACGGCGGCGGAGACGGCGCCGGCCGCATCGCAGTCCCCGGCACCGCGTACGTGCCCGCCGCGCGGCCGGGCCACCGGCTGCCGCACCACTGGCTCACCCCGGACCGCTCCACGCTCGACGCGCTCGGCGAGTGGTTCACCGTACTGACCCCGGAACCCGGCCGCTGGCGCCGGCACACCACCGGCCCCTGGCCGCTGCGCGTCGAACCGCTGCCCGGCGACCACGCCTGCCGGTACGGCCTGAGCCCGCACGGCGGTGCCCTGCTCGTCCGCCCCGACGGTCACATCGCCGCCCGCTGGGACGCACCCCCACCGGCCGGCCCGGCCCTGCGCGAGGCCCTGACCGCCGTCACGTCCTGCGCGGCGCGGCGGTGCTCTCCCTGACGACCAGGCGGGCCGGGACCAGATCGGTGCCGGGGCGGGAGTCGTCGCCGGTGCGGATCTGGCGCAGGACGCCCTCCACGCAACGGCGGCCGACCTCGGCGAAGTCCTGGTGGACGGTGGTGAGGGGCGGGATGAAGAAGGCCGCGTCCGGGGTGTCGTCGAAACCGACCACACTGATCTCCGCGGGCACGGACCGGCCCCGTTCGTGGAAGGCGCGCAGCAGGCCCAGGGCCATCTGGTCGTTGGCCGCGAACACGGCGGTGCAGGCCGCTTCCCCGGCGAGCGCGAGCCCCGCCGCGTAACCGGACTCGGCCGACCAGTCGCCGCGCAGGAGCCCCGGATCCGGGCACCCGGCCTCCGCCAGCACCTCCCGCCAGGCCTGGGCACGGCGCTGGGCCGCGTACGAGGACTCGGGACCTGCCACATGCCACACCGTCCGGTGGCCCAGGTCCAGCAGATGCCGTACGGCCCGGCGCGCGCCGTCGGCCTGGTCCGTGTCGACCACGCCGTAGCGGTCCCCGGCATCCGAGTCCACGACCACCACATGGACGCCGGGCGGCAGTTGCACGGTGGCGGTGTCCAGCAGATGGATCTCCATGATGACGATCACGGCGTCCACCGCCAGCTCGCCCATCCGCGTGAAGGCACCCAGCACGTTGTCCTGCGTGGCCACGTCGATGGGGATGAGGGTGATCGCGTAGCCCTCGGCCGCCGCATGCGTGGCGATCGCCTCGACGGTGCGGCTGCTGCCCGTGGAGGAGAGGCTGAACAGAATGACGCCGATGGTGTTGAAGCGGCCGTAACGCAGGGCGCGGGCCGCGCTGTTGGGCCGGTAGCCGAGCTCCCGCATCGCGGCCAGCACCTGCTCCCTGGTGGAACCGACCACCCCGGGATGCCCGTTGGAGACCCGCGAGACCGTCTGCGAGGAGACACCCGCGAGTTCGGCGACGTCCGCCATGGAGACACGCTGCTTGCGGCGTCCGCCGGGCACCCCGGAACCGCCCCGCCGCGCATCGCCCCCCGCCGGTGCGGCCGGCCGCTCCGGCTCGTTCAGGACCATCGCCCCACCCCTCAAATCTCCTTCATGCACGGGAAGTCGGGACCGGGAATCTTGACGGCCCGAGGAGCGGGTGCCACGATTCCGACGCTTTCGAGTTTACGTAAACATCGCCCCGTGACCAGCCCCGGCGGAGATCCCGCGGGCAGGTCGGCGGAGGCGATGTTCACGTGAACATGCCGCGTCGATGTTCACGTGAACATGCGGTCGGGCCCGCGGGCCCCCGCGTCGAGCCGCCGTCTTCCGAAAGGGCACGTTGATGCGCAAGACCTCTGCCAGAACCCGGATCGCCCCCCGTACCCGTGCCGCCCTCGCGGCGGTCGCGATCGCCGCGGTCGGCGCCACGACCCTCACCGGCAGCCCGGCCGCCGCCTCCGCCGCCGCACCGGGCCACGGCACCAGCCAGTTCAGGGGCGTCAACTGGGCCGACCCACGCGACAACTACGCCGACGACCCCGTGGTCCTCTCCGGCCTGTCGCTCTCCGACAGCTACGCCCGGACCTACGCCAAGGCGACCCGGGTGATCGCGGCCTTCCGCGCCAACCTCGGGGCCAACACCGTGCGACTGCCCATCAACCCGTACACGGTGAACGGCTCCTACTGGACGTCGTACCGCGGGGTCATCGACGCGGCCTCCGCGCAGGGCTTCAAGGTGATCGTCTCCTACTGGGAGGGCACCGGCGCCGACAAGGACGGCTTCATCGACGACGAGGCCACCTACTGGCCCATGTGGAACACCGTCGTGACGGCCTACCGGCACGACCCGCACGTCTACTTCGAGCCGATGAACGAGCCGCACGGCTACACCGACGCCCAGTGGGCCGACCTGGCGGCGAAGTGGCTGGCGACCTACCCGGCCGTCCCGCGCGACCGCGTCTTCGTCAGCGGCGCCGGCTACAACGACCACGTCACCACCGTCTGCGCCGACCCGCGCCTGAAGGGCACCTACCTCTCCCTCCACCACTACGGTTTCTGGAAGAGCTACGCCACCTACGACCAGTGGGTGGCCGACCTCAAGGACCGGCTCGGCGACTGCGCGAACCGCACGGTCGCCGACGAGTTCGGCGCCCCCATGACCACGGGCCTCGACTACGACAAGCCCGCTCCCGACGACAACTCCGTCAACTTCATCCAGGCCGACACCGACACCTTCCGCCAGCTCGGCATGGGCTCGGTGTACTGGCCCGGCCTGCGCACCGACGACACGTACTCGATCCAGAAGCTCATCGGCAACGCGTCCCGCCCCTGGCTCGCCACCACCAACCAGTCCGGCGCCGACCGCCTCGCCTGGGCCTGGGGGCGCGGGAGGCCGGTGACCGGCTGACCCTGGCTGTGGGGCGGCTGCCGTGCAGCAGGTGGCTCGGCAGCCCCCCGAAAGGGCCGCACGGTACCCCCGGCCGAAGGCCGGGGGAGGAACTGCGCGACCCGCCACGGCGGCGCCGCAGACGCACGACGGCGGAGCGCTCTGGGCTAGAGGCGGAGCACATACGTGAGTCCCGGTCCACGGGACAGCCGCGTCTCACCGGTCACCGTGAACCCCGTCCGGGCGAGGACAGCCCGTGACGCCGCGTTGCGGACGTCGGCGGCGGCCCGCAAGGTGGTCAGCCCGTAGACGTCGACGGCACGTCGGCACACCTCCCGTACCCCCCACGTGGCCAGCCCCCGCCCGGCGGCCCGCTCCGCGATCCGGTACCCGAGGTCGGCCGCGCCGTCCGCGACGTCCACCAGGTTGACCCGCCCCAGCACCTCGCCCGCCGGGTCGACCAGCACATGGAAGTAGCAGGTCCCGGCCTCCTGCTCGGCCAGCAGCGCCCGGTGCCGTTCGTCGAACCGGGCGAAGTAGTCGTCGCCGCGGTCGGGGATCGACGCAGCGAAATAGGCACGGTTCGCCAGCTCGAAGGCGAGCAGCGCCGGCGCGTGCTCCATGCGGAGCAACTGGAGTTCGGGCATGGCGAGGACGGTAGGCACCCCCACCGTCGGCCCGCCAACGAATTACGGCGTGCGCAGGTCCTTCACCCGGCGGAGTTTGCCGAGCGAGCGCTCCAGCGTCTCCGGGTCGACGACCACGACCTCCACGGAGACCCCGACACCGTCCTTGACGCCCTGGGTGATGGTCCGTACGGCGGCCTCGCGGTCGGCGGGGCCGGCATCCGCCCGCGCCTCCACCCGAACCGTCATGTGGTCCATCCGCCCGCGCCGGCTGATCTGGATCTGGAAGTGCGGCGCCACCCCCGGCGTCCGCAGCACGATCTCCTCCACCTGGCTGGGGAAGACGTTGACGCCCCGGAGGATGATCATGTCGTCGGACCGGCCGGTGATCTTCTCGATCCGGCGGAACCCGGGACGCGCCGTGCCGGGCAGCAGCCGGGTCAGGTCGCGGGTGCGGTACCGGATGATCGGCAGCGCCTCCTTCGTCAGCGAGGTGAAGACCAGTTCGCCGCTCTCGCCCTCCGCCAGCACCTGGTCGGTCAACGGGTCCACGACCTCCGGGTAGAAGTGGTCCTCCCAGACGTGCAGCCCGTCCTTGGTCTCCACGCACTCCTGCGCCACCCCGGGTCCGATGACCTCGGACAGCCCGTAGATGTCGACCGCGTGGATGTCCAGACGCTCCTCGATCTCCCGGCGCATCTCCTCCGTCCACGGTTCCGCGCCGAAGATGCCGACCTGCAGGGAGGTGGAGCGCGGGTCGACGCCCTGGCGCTCGAACTCGTCGAGCAGGGTCAGCATGTAGGAGGGCGTGACCATGATGATCTCGGGCCGGAAGTCCTGGATGATCTGCACCTGGCGCGCGGTCATGCCGCCGGAGGCGGGGATCACCGTGCAGCCGGCGCGCTCGGCGCCGTAGTGGGCGCCCAGGCCGCCGGTGAACAGGCCGTAGCCGTAGGAGACATGGACCTTGTGCCCCGGGCGGCCGCCGGCGGCCCGGATGGAGCGGGCGACGACGTCCGCCCACATGGACAGGTCGTTGTCGGTGTAGCCGACCACGGTGGGGCGGCCGGTGGTGCCGCTGGAGGCGTGCACGCGCCGTACCTCCGACATCGGCACCGCGAACATGCCGAAGGGGTAGGTGTCGCGCAGGTCCGCCTTGGTCGTGAAGGGGAAGCGGGCGAGGTCCGCGAGGGTGTGGCAGTCGTCCGGACCCACACCGGCCGCGTCGAACTTCTTGCGGTACAGCTCCACGTTGTCGTACGCGTGCCGCAGCGTCGTGCGCAGCCTGGTGAGCTGGAGCGCCTCGACCTCCTCGCGGGACATCCGCTCGGCCTCGTCCAGCAGGGCCTCGGGAAGCGGCTCTCCCCGGCGGGTGCCCCTCGGTTCGGGCGCGATCACTTCGCTGCTCATTGCGGCTCCTCATTCTGCGTGCGCAGGGTGCGACTGCGGCCGCGGAACTCCGCGATCACCTCGTCGCCGCGCACGACACTCACGTCGTAGACACCGCTGCGGCCGAACCGGACCCGCTCCCGCGCGGTGGCGACGAGGACGTCGCCCTCGTAGGCGGGTGCGACGAAGTCGATGTCGGCGCCCGCGGCGACCGTCACCGGGCCGTGGCTGTTGCAGGCGCAGGCGAACGCCGTGTCGGCGAGCAGGAACACGTGCCCGCCGTGGGCGATCCGGTGTCCGTTGACCTGCGAGGCGGTCACGGTCATCCGCAGCACGGCCGTCCCCTCGCCGTGCTCCAGCAACTCGATCCCGAGCCGCCTGGAGGCCTCGTCCGCGGCGAACATCGTCTCGACGGGGCCAGGTGTCGTCCCGGGTACCTGGGTCGTCATTTCCACCACCTTGTGAACCGACCGAACATTCGGTTAGCGTGCGGCGTGGTCAAGTAATCCAGCAACACAACCTGCATGTCAAGAGGTGGACCGCAGGCCGCGGACGTGCCCGCGCCCCCCTGTCCGAGACCCCTTCGCCACGGTCCGCCGCGCCGTCCCGCGGCCGCGGCGGACCGTGCCCCCGAAGCCGAGGAGACCGCCCGATGTCCGACGTCTACCTGATCGACGGGGCCCGCACCCCGCAGGGCCGCTACGGCGGCGCGCTCGCTGCCGTACGGCCGGACGATCTCGCCGCCCTCGTCGTCGGCGAGGCCGTCCGGCGCTCCGGTGTCCCCGGCGAAGCCGTGGACGAGGTCGTGCTGGGAGCCGCGAACCAGGCGGGCGAGGACAACCGGGACGTGGCCCGGATGGCGGTCCTGCTCGCCGGGCTGCCGCACACCGTGCCCGGCTACACCGTCAACCGCCTGTGCGCCTCGGGCCTCACGGCCGTCGCCTCGGCCGCCCAGGCGATCCGCGCCGGGGAGGCGGACCTGGTGGTCGCCGGGGGAGTGGAGTCCATGACCCGGGCGCCCTGGGTGATGGAGAAGCCCGGCACCCCCTGGGCCAAGCCCGGGCAGGTGCACGACACCGCCCTGGGCTGGCGCTTCACCAACCCGCGCTTCACCGCCGCCGACCGGGACGTGTCCGCGGACGCCGGACCCGAGGCGGTCAGGGTCACGCTGTCCATGGGGGAGACCGCGGAAGAGGTCGCCGCCCTGGACGGCATCACCCGCGCCGACTCCGACGCCTTCGCCCTGCGCAGCCACCAGCGGGCCGTGGCCGCCCAGGAGGCGGGCCGCTTCGACCGTGAGATCGTGCCCGTCCCGGTCCGGGACGGCGAGGTCACCCGGGACGAGGGCCCCCGCCCCTCCACCACCCTGGAGAAGCTGGGCTCCCTGCGTACCGTCTTCCGCGCGGACGGCATCGTCACGGCGGGCTCCTCCTCACCGCTGTCCGACGGCGCGGCCGCCCTGGTGGTCGCGAGCGCCGAGGCGGTCGAGCGGTACGGCCTCACCCCGCGGGCCCGGATCGTTGCCTCGGCCTCCGCCGGTGTCCAGCCCCACCTCATGGGTCTCGGCCCGGTCCCCGCCACCGGGAAAGCTCTGGCCCGCGCCGGTTGGCAGACCGGTGACCTGGACGCCGTGGAGCTCAACGAGGCCTTCGCCGCCCAGGCACTGGCCGTGATCCGCCGACTCAAGCTCGACGAGGACAAGGTCAACGCCGACGGCGGCGCCATCGCCCTCGGCCATCCGCTCGGCTGCTCAGGCGCCCGCATCCTGCTCACCCTGCTCGGCCGCCTCGAACGCGAGAACGGCCGCCGCGGCCTGGCCACGCTCTGCGTGGGAGTCGGCCAGGGCGTGGCACTCCTGGTGGAGCGGGTGTGACCACGGCTGCGCAGTACGACACCCTCCTGGTCGAGGAGCGCGCCGACCGGGTCGTCGTCACCCTCCACCGGCCCGAGGCCCGCAACGCCATCAGCGGCCGGATGATCAGTGAACTGCACCAGGTCTGCGAGCGGCTGGAGCGGGACCCCAGACTGCTGCTCCTGACCGGCGACGGCGGGGTCTTGGCGGGCGGCGCCGACATCGCCGAGCTGCTGGAGCGCGGCCGGGACCAGGCGCTGCAGGGCATCAACAGCCGCCTCTTCGAGCGGGTCCGGCGGCTGCCGATGCCCACGCTGGCCGCCGTCGAGGGCTGGGCCCTGGGCGGCGGGGCCGAGCTGGCCTACGCCTGCGACCTGCGGATCGCCGGCCCGGGTGCCGTCTTCGGCAATCCCGAGCCCGGCCTCGGCATCCTCGCGGCGGCCGGCGCCTGCCGGCGGCTGCCCGAACTGGTCGGGGAGTCAGTCGGCAAACAGGTCCTGCTCGCCGGACGCACCCTCGACGCACCGGCCGCGCTCGCCGCGGGCCTGGTCATCGACGTCGTCCCGGCGCAAGAGCTGATTGCGGCGGCCCACGCGCTGCTCGACCGGATGGCGCGCTCCTCGGCCACCGCCCTGCGGCTGACGAAGCTCGTCGTCGACTCGCCGGGCGCCCACCCGGTCGCCGACGATCTGGCGCAGGCCGTGCTCTTCGAGGGGGGACCGCATGACGCGCTTCCTGGCGAAGAGCGCTGGCAGGAACGCGTCCGCAAACACGTCGGACAGCCAGGAGCAGGACCCGCAGCAGGACCCGGAGCAGGAGAGGAGCCGCGCATGACATCGGCACCCAGGACCGTCGCGGTCATCGGCGGCGGCCGGATGGGCGCGGGGATCGCCCAGTCCTTCGCCACCGCCGGCTCGGCCGTCACCGTGGTGGAGAGCGGCACGGAAGCCGCGGCCGCCGCACTGGAGCGGATCGGCGGCAGCCTGCGGCGGGCCGCGGAGCGGGGCCACCTGAGGGAGGACGCGGAGCAGGTCGCCGGCCGGGTGGCCGCCGTACCCACGGTGGCGGCGCTGCCCGCGGACACCGAGCTGGTGGTGGAGGCCGTGCCCGAGGATGCGGCGCTCAAGGCCCGCCTCCTGAAGGCCGCCGAGGAAGCCGTGGGCGACACCGCCGTCCTGGCCACCAACACCAGTTCCCTGTCCGTGACCGACCTCGCCGCGGTTCTCCGGCGCCCGGAGCGCTTCCTCGGCATGCACTTCTTCAACCCGGTGCCCGCCTCCGCCCTCGTCGAGATCGTCGTCGCCCCCGGCACCGCCCCGGGCACCGTGGAGTCCGCCCTGGCATGGACCGCGGCGCTGGGCAAGCAGGACGTCGTCGTCAGGGACTCGCCCGGCTTCGCCAGCAGCCGTCTCGGGCTCGCCCTCGGGCTGGAGGCGATCCGGATGGTCGAGGAGGGCGTCGCCGCGCCCCAGGCCATCGACGACGCCATGCGGCTCGGCTACAAGCACCCCATGGGCCCGCTGCGCCTGACCGACCTGGTCGGGCTCGACGTTCGGCTCGCCATCGCCGAGTACCTGCACGCGACGCTCGGTGACCGCTTCGCCCCGCCGCGGCTGCTGCGCGACAAGGTGGCCCGCGGCGAACTCGGACACAAGACGGGTCAGGGCTTCTACACATGGTGACCGCGGCTGCCCGCGGTCCCTCGGCCGGCCCCACGGCAGCCGTGGGGCGCACCGCACTGATCGGCGTATCCCCTTGCCAGACCGGGGAGGGCGCACCTTATGATGAACCGAACGAATGGTCGGTTGGGAGTTGGTGGAGATGACTGAAGCGGCCGGAAGGGACACCGGGCCCGATCTGGAGTCCCACTTCGAGGCGACGATCGCGCGGGACCAGCGGATCGAGCCGCGCGACTGGATGCCGGAGGGCTACCGGAAGACGCTGATCCGGCAGATCGCCCAGCACGCGCACTCGGAGATCATCGGCATGCAGCCGGAGGGCGAGTGGATCACCAGGGCGCCCTCGCTGCGCCGCAAGGCGATCCTGTTCGCCAAGGTCCAGGACGAGGCGGGCCACGGTCTGTACCTGTACTCGGCCGCCGAGACCCTGGGCATCGACCGCGCGGAGCTCACCGAGCGCCTCCTCGAAGGCCGTCAGAAGTACTCGTCGATCTTCAACTACCCGACGCTCAGCTACGCGGACGTCGGTGTCATCGGCTGGTTCGTGGACGGCGCGGCCATCTGCAACCAGGTCCCGCTGTGCCGCAGCTCGTACGGCCCCTACGCGCGCGCGATGGTGCGGATCTGCAAGGAGGAGTCCTTCCACCAGCGGCAGGGCTACGAACTGCTGATGACCATGATGCGCGGCACCGACGCCCAGCGGGAGATGGTGCAGGACGCCGTGGACCGGTGGTGGTGGCCGTCCCTGATGATGTTCGGCCCGCCCGACGACGACTCGCCCAACTCCGCCCAGTCCATGGCCTGGAAGATCAAGCGCCACAGCAACGACGAACTGCGCCGGCGCTTCGTCGACATGACCGTGCCGCAGGCCGCCAGGCTCGGCGTGACCCTGCCCGACCCCGAGCTGCGCTGGAACGAGGAGCGCGGCCACCACGACTTCGGCACCCCCGACTTCTCCGAGCTGAAGGAAGTCATCAGCGGCAACGGCCCGTGCAACGCGGAGCGCATGGAGCGCCGGCGGTCCGCCCACGAGGAAGGTGCCTGGGTGCGTGCGGCCGCCGGTGCCCACGCCGCCAAGCAGGCCGCCCGAGCCCGCGAGGAGGCGGTGGCATGAGCGACACCGGGAACTGGCCCCTGTACGAGATCTTCATCCGCGGCAAGCGTGGCCTCAACCACGTCCACGTCGGCTCGCTGCACGCAGCCGACGACCAGATGGCCCTCACCCACGCCCGCGACCTCTACACCCGCCGAAACGAAGGCGTCAGCATCTGGGCCGTGCGCTCCGAGCACATCGCCGCCTCCACCCGGGACGAGAAGGACCCCTTCTTCGACCCCAGCGCCGACAAGGTCTACCGCCACCCGACCTTCTACGACATCCCCGACGATGTCCCGCACATCTAGGAGCCGGTGATGAGCGACGACCACGTCTACCTGAGCCTGGCCGAAGGGAACGACGACAGCGACGCGCGCTGGGCGTTCGGCACCGGCTTCGAGGACCCGCTGCACGGCGTCGACACCGCCGTGCCCGTGGGCGTCGACGCCGCCGCACTGGCCGCGAGCTGCCTCGCGCTCGGCGACGACGCCCTGGTCCTGGCCCAGCGCCTCGCCGAATGGGTCACCCGAGCTCCCGAGCTGGAGGAGGAGGTGGCGCTGGCCAACATCGGCCTCGACCTGCTGGGCCAGGCCCGGCTGCTCTACTCCCGCGCCGGCCAGACCGACGGCACCGGCCGCACGGAGGACGCCTACGCCTACTTCCGGGACCCCGCCGAGTTCCGCAACGTACGCCTCGCCGAACTCCCCAACGGCGACTTCGCCTTCTCCGTCCTGCGGCTCCTGGTGTTCGCGAGCTGGCGGCTCGCCCACTTCACCGGACTGACCACCGCACCCGACCCGGTGCTCGCGGCGATCGCGGCCAAGGGCGTCAAGGAGCTCACCTACCACCGGCAGTACGCCGCCGAGTGGGTCGTACGCCTCGGCGACGGCACCGAGGAGTCGCACGCCCGGATGCTGACCGCCCTCAAGGCGCAGGCCCCCTACTGGGAGGAGCTGTTCGCCGCCCACGACGTGCGCGACGCGGTACTGGCCGATCTCCACCAGGTCCTCGACGCGGCCGGACTCCCCGTGCCGGCCGTCCCGCCGCTGCCCGGCCAGGGCCGCGAAGGCGAGCACACCGGCCATCTCGCCCCGCTCCTCGCCGAGTTGCAGAGCGTGGCCCGCGCCCACCCGGAGGCGACGTGGTGACCGTCCTGACCGACGCCCGGCGGGCCCGGCACATCGCCGAACAGGTGCCCGACCCGGAACTCCCCATGCTCACCCTCGCCGACCTCGGCGTGCTGCGGGACGTCACCGTCGAGCCGGACGGGACGGTGGTCGCCGAGCTCACGCCGACCTACTCGGGCTGCCCCGCCATGGCCGAGATGCGCGCCGGGGTCGCCGCCCGCCTGCGCGAGGCCGGCTTCGGCCGCGTGCAGATCCGGACGGTCCTCGACCCGCCGTGGACCAGTGACTGGATCACCCCCGAAGGGCGCCGCAAGCTCGCCGACCACGGCATCGCACCGCCCAACACCGCGCCCCGGCGCCTCGCGGGTCCCGTCCCGCTGGACCTGTCGCCGACCCGGCGCACGGTCCCGTGTCCCCGCTGCGGATCGGCCGCCACCGAGGAGACCTCCCGGTTCGCGGCCACCTCCTGCAAGGCGCTGTGGCGCTGCCTCAGCTGCCAGGAGCCGTTCGAGTACGTCAAGGAGATCTGATGGCAGAGCTGACGGCACCGACCGCCGGTGCCCCCGCGACGACAGCACGCCGGCGCCGCCCTGCCTTCCATCCCCTGCGCGTCGCCGCCGTCCAGCCCCTGTGCGAGGACGCGGTGGCGGTCACCTTCGACATCCCCGACGCCCTCGCGGCGGAGTTCGCCTTCGGCCCCGGCCAGTCCCTCACCCTCCGCCGCGAGGTCGACGGACGTGACGAGCGGCGCTCCTACTCGATCTGCTCACCGGCCGGCACCGCGCCCCGCATCGGCGTCCGCGAGGTGCCCGGCGGACTCTTCTCCTCCTGGCTGGTCCACGAGGTGCGCCCGGGCGACACCGTCGAGGTGATGGCCCCCACCGGAGCCTTCACCCCCGACCTCACGGTCCCCGGCCACCACGTGCTCATCGCGGCCGGCTCCGGCATCACCCCCATGATGTCCATCGCCGAGTCGGTCCTCGCCGCCGACGACCGCTCGACGGTGACGCTGTTCTACGGCAACCGCCGCACCGACACCGTGATGTTCGCCGACGAACTCGCCGACCTGAAGGACGAGTACCGCACCCGCTTCCACCTCGCCCACGTCCTCTCCCGCGAACCCCGCGAGGCCGAACTCCTCTCCGGCCGCCTCGACGGCGGCCGCCTCGGCGCGCTCATCGACGGCCTGGTCGACATCGAGGGCGCCGACCACTGGTGGCTGTGCGGCCCGCACGGGATGGTCGTCGACGCGCAGAAGGTGCTCGCCGAACTGGGCGTCCCCGCCGGCCGGGTCCACCAGGAACTCTTCTACGCCGACGAGCCGATCGAGCCCGTCCGCCACGAGGACGCGGTGGCGACCGGCCCGGCAAGCGAGGTCACCGTCACCCTGGACGGCCGCTCCACCACCGCGCGCCTCCCGCGCGAGCGCACCATCCTCGACTCCGCCGCGCGCCTCCGCCCGGACCTCCCCTTCGCCTGCAAGGGAGGCGTCTGCGGAACCTGCCGCGCCCGCATCACGGACGGCGAGGCCGACATGCGCCGCAACTACGCCCTGGAACCCGCCGAGGTGGACGCCGGCTACGTCCTGACCTGTCAGTCCTACCCGGTCTCCGAGTCGCTGACCGTCGACTACGACAGCTGACCGGCCCCGGCGCGGAAATCCGTGGCGCCCCGCTCGGACCGGCCGATAGCCTCCGCCCGAGCGCAGCCGAACGGCTGACCGTGAAGGGAGCCAGGCATGGGGACCGGCCGACTGGGCGTGCTGCTGGACCAGTTCGACGCCACCAGGGAACGGGCCCAGGTGCGGCTGACCGGGCTCGGCGACGAGGAGTACCTGTGGGAGCCGGTGCCCGGTTCCTGGTCGATCCGGCGCCGGAAGGAGGCGGCGACGCCCAGGGCGTACGGCCCCGGTGACTGGGTCCTCGACAAGGGCGCGCCCGACATCCCGGCGAGCGAGTACGCCGAGGTGGCCCGGCAGGTCGCCGCGGGCATGACGGTCGCGAAGATCGCCGACGACTGGAGCGTCAGTGTGCAGCGGGTCGAGGAGATCCTCGCCGACACCGCCCCGCCGGAGCCCGACCGGACCGCGGTCACCACCATCGCCTGGCGGCTGGGGCACCTGCACTCGGGCTTCGCCGCCCGCTGGGAGTGGACCTTCGGCACCCGGCGGCGGGACCCCGCAGAGCTCGTCGACTTCACACCCGTCGCGGCCCTGGCGCTCGAGCGCTTCTGGGCGGACGTGGACCGCTGGCGGGCCGACGTCGCCACCGTGACCGACGAGCAGCTCGACACCGTCGGCTTCTCCCAGTACCCGTCCGGCTCCGATCCCGACGACCCCTTTGTCGACGTAGTGAGCAACACCAACCTCGAACTCATCCACCACATGGCCGAGATCGCCCTGCTCCGCGACCTGTGGCAGGCCCGCTGAGCGCCCGCAAGGGGCGCCGGGGGTCACCCCTGGCCGAAGGCTGGGGGAGGGAACTGCGTGACCGGCCACGACGGCGCCGCAGCCGGCTGACGGCCTGTCGCGGCACCTCCGGCGGAGCTGCTGGTCCCGCGCCGGATCCCGCCGCACCAGCCCCGTCACCTGTTCCACCACCTCGTCGTCCAGGCTGGGCGTGGTCAGCGAAAGGTCGCCCGGGCGCCGGCGCAGGCCGTTCAGGAGGATCTCGATGTAGCGGCGCCATATGTCGGGCCGCCGTCCCTGGGTGAACCGGGCGGCGGCGATGAGCATCTGCTGCATGACGGGGATGTCGGAGGCGGTCACCTCCGTGCGCAGCTGCCCGCTCTCCTGGGCCCGCCGGATCAGCGCCTCCAGGTGGGGAAGCATGCCCCCGCGGGCCGTCTCGAAGGGCTCGGAACGGTGGCTCCCCAGCAGGATCACCTCATGCAGGCCGCGGTTCTCGGCGAGGTCGGCCGTCATCGTCATGAGGAAGTCGACGAGCCCCTGCCAGGGATCGGGGTGGGTGAGGGCCTGTTCCGCGGACTCCTGCCGCATCGCGAGGTCCTGCTCGAACACGGCTCGTACCAGTGCCTCCTTGGTGGGGAAGCGCCGGTACATCGTGCCGACGCCGACCCCGGCGTGCTCGGCCATGTCGTCGAGGGTCACTCCGAGGCCGCGCCGGCCGAAGACCTCCCGCGCCGCGTGCTCGATCCGTTCCCGGTTGCGGGCGGCGTCGCGCCGCAGGGGGCGCTCGCCGTCCTTCGGCGTACTCGCGGGGGGACGCTCGGGCATGGGCACTGGTAGCCCAGTGGATCATGTGCGCCGAGCCCCGCCGTCCCGGTCAGGATCCGCCGCGCTCGCGCGGGATCTTCTGACCGGCCTCGACCGCCACGGGCAGCCGGTTCTCCGCGGGCGGCAGCGGGCAGGTGGCCAGGTCCGTGTAGGCGCACGGCAGGTTCGCCGCGCGGTTGAAGTCCAGGACCACGGTGCCGTCGGCGGCGGGCGGTCCGACGGACAGGGACCGGTTGGCGGCGTAGGTGGTGACCCCCGAGGTCGCGTCGGTGAACAGCACCATCAGCCCGCCCGGACCGTGCCCGGGGAACGCGGTCAGGGACAGCTGCCGCCCCGCCAGCTGGAACTCGATCCGGCCCGGGGCGTCGTAGACGTGCTCGAGGCCCTCCACCGCGGCGCCCACCGTGGTCGGCCGCGGCTCGTCGAAGGGGACGTACCGGCCGGTCACGGCCCAGCGCGGGTCGGGGGCGTAGGCGGGGGTTCCGGTGAAGGCGGTGCGCAGCGGGGCGTCCGGATGCCGGGGGCGCACGATGTCGTTCCCGCCGCGCTTGGCGACCTCGATGACGGCGTCGCCCCAGACCGCGTCGACACCGCCGCGCTCGGGAAGCACGCCGAAGTGGTGCTCGCCCCGGACCGGCGTCCCGTCGACGACCAGTTCCTCGCCGTCGTCCAGGGTGACGACGACCCCGTCCGGACCGGTACGCCAGGCGCCCGGGGCGTCGGGGAAGCGCTGCGGGCGGTCGTCGAGCCAGTGCAGCCCGGTGATGGCCAGGAACCCGTGCGGAGCGGAGATCCGGGCCTCCTGGGCGCGGTGCCAGTCCTGCCAGCTCTCGGTGAAGAGCTGGAGTTCCGTGGTGGTGGCCTCAGTCGTCATGCGTCCGTCCTCTTTCGTCGGGCGAGGCTCTGCAACAGCCGTACCAGTCAGAACGAGGGCTGACGAGGCCGCATTCCGGTCCGCGTGTGACAGCTTCTTGTCAGCTTTGTGTCGTGGGAACCCGGGGCCGGCAGCCGTGCCCCGGACTTGGCCCCGGGGTTCACGACGCGGGCTCCCGGGAGCGCCAGGAGACGGCGGACGGACTGCCGGTCTCCGCCGCCGTCCGGGACGTCAGCGGCCGCAAGGCCACCGGACGAGCCGCGCTCGTCGAGTCGTCCCGGGACGCGATCCTCGCGAAGACCCTCGACGGCTACCGCCATTGACCTCACCGTCGAGGTCAGCGACCACAGCCCGCACCTGCCGCAGCCCCGTGTCGCGGCCGCCGGCCGGCGGCGTCAGCCGTCCGGTCGCTGCTCCCACGGAGCCCCGGGCCGGTCGGCTCGACCCAGTTCGCGCCCGGTGATCATCTCGGATTCGATCCGGACGAACACCGCGTCCCGTTTCGGCATCCATGAGCGGGGACCGGCCTGCGACAGCCGTGCGTGCTCCCCGGGATCACTCACCACGGCAGCGCGTCCGGTGACGACCACGCTCCAGCCGGACCGGTTCTCCGCGTCGAACTCGTCCGCCTCGAAGGCGACCACCACACCTCCGATCGCGCGGACCAGGTCCGAACCCGCGGCAGTGCACAGCAACACCGAGGCATCCGCGTCCAAGGAGAAGTTGACGGGGAGGACCGCCGGCAGCGCCTGCTCGGTGTAGACCACGCGACCGACCGGCACCTTGGCCAGCAGGCGCAGGCACTCCTGGCGGTCGAGTGTACGAAAGCCGTCGTTCCGGAGCATTGGCCCATACTCCCGCCGGCGAGTGCGCGGCCGTAGGGCCGACAGGCCCTTTCTCGGGCCGGCCCGTGGGGACTCATGGACCTACGCGGACGCCGGGTGGTCTCGGTGGGGAGCGCCGCCGGCCAGGTCGCGCGCGGCGCCCTCCAGGCCGGCCAGCGACACGGTGTTGCGGATGCCGGCCACGACGTCCTCGCCGCGTTCCGCGGCCGCCGTCCCGACCAGTCCTCCAGATCAGGGCCGATCGGCCCCCACGTCGCCCCGGACAGCCCATGGGACAGGGCCCCGCCGCGCCGGATGCTCATAGTGCCGACCGGTCTGGAGGAGAACCGCGATGACCGACTTCCTGCTCGAACGGTCCCCCGCCCACGCATTGCTCGCGGACGGGACCACCGTGTGCATCCGGCCCGTGGCTCCTGGCGACCACGACCAGCTGAAGGCGTTCTACGACGAGATGTCCGCGGAGAACCTCCGCCTGAGGTTCTTCTCGGTGAGCCGGCGCTCGGCCGCGATGGCCGCCGACCGGGCATGCGCCCCGGCCCGCCCCGGCTACCGGGCGCTGCTGGCCGAGACGCGGGGCCGGGTGCTCGGCCTCGCCGAGTACGACACCGCAGGGGGCGGCAAGGACTCGGCGGAGATCTCCATCGCCGTGGCCGACGGACTGCACCACCGCGGGGTCGGCACCCTCCTCGTCGAGCACCTGGTCTCGGTGGCCCGCGCCGACGGCATCACCGTCTTCACGGCCGACGCGCTCAGCGAGAACGGCGAGGTGCTGCGGCTCTTCGCCGACCTCGGCCTGCGTACCTCCCGCCGCTTCGAGGGCGTGGAGACGCGCTGCACCATCCACCTGGACGAGGACGATGCCTATCTCTCCGCCGTCGAGTCGCGGGGCCGCGCCGCGGACGTGGCGAGCCTGCGGCCGCTGCTGTGCCCGGAGGCGGTCGCCGTCGTCGGCGCCGGCCGCACACCGGGCTCGGTCGGCCGGGCGATCCTCCACCACATCCACACCGGCGGCTACACCGGTCGCCTCTTCGCCGTGAACCCCAGCGTGACCTCGGTCCTCGGAGTGTCCTGCTACCCGTCCGTCAGCGCCCTGCCCAGGACCCCGGACCTGGTGGTCGTGGCGGTGCCGGCGGCGGCGGTGCCGGTCACCGCGGAGGAGTGCGGCAAGGCCGGCGTCCGCGCCCTCCTGGTCGTCACCTCGGGCCTCGGCCCCGACCAGGCCCAGGCACTCCGTTCCGCCTGCCACACCTACGGCATGCGCCTGGTCGGCCCCAACTGCCTCGGCATCTCGCATCCCGACCCCGGGCTGCGCCTCGACGCCACCTTCGCCGACGGCCACCCCCGCCCCGGGAGCGCCGGCGTCGCCGTCCAGTCCGGAGGTATCGGCATCGCCCTGCTGGACGGCCTGTCCCGGCTCGGCATCGGCGTGTCCTCCTTCGTCTCGCTCGGCGACAAGTACGACGTCAGCGGCAACGACATGCTCCAGTGGTGGGAGACCGACGGCCGTACCGACCTCGCCCTGCTGCACCTGGAGTCGTTCGGCAACCCGCGCGCGTTCTCCCGTACCGCCCGCCGGGTGGCCCGCCGGATGCCGGTGCTGACCGTGGACGCCGGCCGGTCCACGGCCGGACGCCGGGCCGCCGCCTCGCACACCGCGGCCGCCGCCACCCCCACCATGACCCGCAGGGCCCTGTTCACCCAGGCCGGCATCACCGCCACCCGCTCGGTCGGCGAACTCCTCGAAGCGGCCGCGCTGCTCCACTCCCAGACACTGCCGGAAGGCAGGCGCGTCGCCATCGTCACCAACGCGGGCGGCGCCGGAGTCCTGGCCGCCGACGCCTGCGCCGAGGCGGGACTCGCCCTGCCGCCGTTCACGCCGGTGATGACCGACGAACTGCTCGCCGTGCTGCCCGAAGGGGCCGCCATCGGCAACCCGGTCGACGCCACCGCCGCCGTGACCGAGGAACAGCTCACGGAGTGCGTCGACGCGCTCATGGAGTACCCGGGCATCGACGCCGTCCTGGTGGCCCTGGTCCCGACCGCCCTCGCCACCGCGACCGGCGACCACCTGATCCGTGCCCTCACCGGGGCGCCCGGCCGCAGGCCCAAGCCCGTCCTCGCCGTCTGCCTGGAGCAGGACCTGCCGGTGAAGCTGGTGCCGGCCGCCGACGAGGGCGGCACCGTCCCGTCCTACGCCGAACCGCAGGCGGCCGCACGGGCGTTGGCCCACGCGGCCGACCGCGCGGCCTGGCTGGGCCGCCCGGCCGGCACGGTGCCGGCCCTCGACGACGTCGACACCGAGCACGCCCACACCATCGCGGACGCCTATCTTGCCGCGCGCCCGGACGGCGGCTGGCTCGACCCGCGTACGTGTGCCGACCTGCTCGCCTGCTACGGCATCCCGCAGATCCCCTGGGCCTGGGCGGAGACCGAGGACGACGCCGTGCGCGCCGCCGAGCGGCTGAGCGGCGCCGACGGACGGGTGGTCATGAAGGCCCAGTGGCTGGGCCTGGTCCACAAGAGCGAGGAGCGGGCGGTCCACCTCGACCTGCGCGGCGAGCCGCAGGTCCGTGCCGCCTTCCGGGACCTGAAGACCCGCTTCAACCACCTGATGACCGGCGTGGTCGTGCAGTCGCTCGCCCGGCGCGGCATCGAGCTCTTCGCCGGTGTCGTGCAGGACGAGGTGTTCGGCCCGCTCGTGCTGTTCGGGCTCGGCGGCACGGCCACCGAGATCCTCGCCGACCATGCCGCACGCCTTGCGCCCCTCACCGACCACGACGTGCACGACCTGATCACGTCCCCGCGCTGCGCACCCCTGCTCCTCGGCACCCGCGGCAACGGGCCCGTCGACCTCGAAGCCCTGGAGCAACTGCTCCAGCGGCTGTCCCGGATGGCCGCGGACCTGCCGCAGCTGGCCGAGGCCGACTTCAACCCCGTCCTGGCCACACCGGACGGCGTCACCGTGCTCGACGCCCGGGTACGCCTGCTGCCGCGCCGGCCTCAGGACCCGTATCTGCGCCGGCTTCGCTGAGGACCGCGGAGGGAACCGAGATGAGGGCGGGGACTTCCGGGACTTCGACGCCGTGCGGGCCTGGGCGTCCGGGAGCGCCGCGGAGCTGAAGAACTGACCGGGTTCGCCGGGCGGGTCTCACCGGTTCGTCCCGGTGAGGCCCGCCCCGGCACGACCGGCGTGGACCGGCGGGCCCCTCCCCGACGGTCGCCTACTCCTCCGCCGGCGTGATGCGGCGGCCCGTGAGGCTCCTGGGCCGGATCGACACCCACATCGCGCGCTCGTCGCCCGCCCACGGAGTGGTGTGAGCGCGTTCCACGAGTCCGCGGACCACTTCAGGCCTGGTCACGACGTTCGCGTGCCCGACGGCGAGGACGCTCCAGCCCTGGCTCAGCGCCTCGTCCACGTGGTCGACCTCGAAGGCGACGTCCTCGTCCACGGTCAGGGCGGTGACGGAGCCGGGGGCGGTCCGGAAGACGATGGCGCCGTCGATGACGTCGTAATTGACGGGGACGACCGCCGGCCGGCCGTCCGGCGTCGACAGCGTGACGCGTCCCACCCCGTGCGTGGCGAGCAGGGCCCGGCATTCCTCCGGGCCGAGTTCCAGAAGCCGGGGGTGGAACAGGGCGTGCCCCTGCCCGGGCGGGAGGCCGACACCGCCGCCGTACAGCGCGTCGACGCTGGTGCCCAGCGCGTCCGCCAGCCTGATGAGGGTCGCGAGGGACGGAGCCGCGGGCTGCTCCTCCAGGTAGGCGAGGTACGCGGGGGCCATCCGGGCGCGGGCGGCCGTCTCCTCCCGGCTGAGCCCCAGCCGCAGCCGCGCCGCGGCCACCCGCCGGCCGATGTCTCCGGGATTGGCCGCCTTGGGTGGCGGAGACACGGTCCCGGTCTTCACCGCATCCGACTCCGGCCGTCCGCGGTCGAGGTGGTGGACGTGTGCGTCAGGGCCGGGAAAGAGGAGTGTGACCTGGTCCGAATCCGACCAGCGCACGTCGTAGGGGGGCGTGCCGTCCTCGTGGTGGAGGCCGACGATCTCCCCGTCGCGCCGGGTGGCGCCGGTCGCCGGGCTTTCGATGACGAGCTGGTCGCCGAGGTGAGCTCGCATGGTCGCCGCCTTCCCCTCAGGATCCCACGCCCTGGATGTCCCGTTCGGCGATGCGCAGAAGCTGCTGGGACAGGTCGTTCATGGCCCTGCCGGCCGCCAGTTCGTCGCCGATCTCCGGCACGTTGCTGTCCGTCGGGCGGCAGTGCGCGGTCCCGTGGGCGGTGAGTGACGTGGTTCCGGTGTCCAGCACCACGCGCGCCTTGGTCGTTCCGTCGTCTTCCTCGAAGAGGTGGAGGTTCACCTTCCACTGCGCCGTGTGCATAGCTTTCCTCCTCAGGTCCGCAAGGACGGAGCCCGCCCTGTTCGTGCAGTTAGTTAAGTTCGTTCTGTTCGTTCACCATCGTCCGGATTCGGATCCCCTTCACAGGGCCGAAGGTCCCTGCCGTACCGCCGTCCGGCCCCGGAGAAGGCGCTCCGGCTGCTTCCCGCCGGAGGCGAGCAGCGCGGTCGTCCCCGATCGACCCGGTTCAGGACTCGTGCGGACCGCCGCCGGCCGAGGGGGGACCGGGCGGCTCCTGGAGCACGCTCCATGCGACGGGGCCGAGCAGGTCGGCCAGCTGCCGGAAGACGTCGAGGAAGAGGTCGTCGATCGTCAGCATCCCGACCGGCCGGCCCCGGTCGAGGACCGGCAACCGGCGCACGCCCGCGCGGCCGAAGGTGCGGTAGGCGGCCCGCAGATCGTCGTCGGCGTCGACGGTGACGACCGCGGCCGACATCACCGCGTCCACGGTCGACTCCGGCGCCAGGCCGCCACCGAGGCCGCGGAGCGCGAGGTCGCGGTCGGTCACGATGCCGCACAGCTCCCCGTCCTTCACGACGAGGACGGAGCCCACGCCGCGCTCGGCCATCCACCCGGTGACCTCCTTCAGGGAGACAGCGGGGTCCACGTGCACGAGAGGCGCGGTCATCACCTCGGACACCTTCATGCGGATACTCCTCGTCGGTCGTCCGGTCGTGGTGCGGGAGTGTTCGAGCGGGGGCGGGGCGCCGGCTTCACACGATGTCGAGCACGTCGTCCAGCGGCCGCCGAGGACTCGGCTGCCCTTCGGGGCCGTGGCCGAGCCTGAGCACCATCTGCACGTGGCCCATGGCGGAGAGCGGGTCGCGGACCGCCCACCGCAGGTCCGGCCATTCGAGCGGCTGGGAGGTCACGGACGCGACCAGCCCGTCCGCGGTGGCCCGCAGCAGGACCCGCTCCAGCGCCTGCCCGGCGCGCAGCCAGTCCAGGGGGCCGTCGTCGGCAGTGCCGAGCAGGGCGATGTTCGGCGTCCTCTCGAACGACGCCCGGGCACGGTCCGGCATCGGGCGTCCGGCGGCGAAGTCGCGCACGGGAGCGTCGCCAGCACGGCGTGCCGGGCCGAACGCCTCGGCGGGGATGCCGTCGGACGGCGCCTGGGCCCCCGGCGGTTCCGCATGCGCCCACCGTGCGGTCTCACCGCGCACTCCCGCGTCCTGCGCCTCCCACTCCTCGGCCTCCCGCACCAGTTCCAGGACCGACCGCACGTGCCAGCCGCCGGGGAACAGCAACTGCGCGCCTTCGGTGGCAGCCGCCTCGCACAGGCCCTCGCGTATCGCCGCCGGGACCTCCTCGTCCTGGAACGGGTAGCGGCTGGAGTGACGGCGGCCGACCGCGGGGCGCAGCAGAGCCAGCGCGGTGTCCGGCGGACTGCTGCCGCACAGGTGCACCTCGGCGAGCAGGTCCGGGTGGCGCGGCTCCGGGAGCAGCCGCACGACCGGCGCCAGCGCCGCCGCGGCGGCGGCCACCCGTAGGTTGAGCAGCGCGGCTCCACAGCTCACGTGCAGACCGCGTTGCTGCGGATCGGTGTGCGGCAGGGTGCGCATCAGGTCGGCGTACAGGCGCAGCACACCGATGTCGCGCAGGTAACGGAACCTCCACGGCTGTGCGTTGTGCTGCGAGGGCGCGGCGACGGCATCCGCCACCAGCGTCTCGACGGTGCGCGCGTCGACGGGTTGTGCGGTCATGGCGGCTTCCCTTCGCTTCGTCCGCGGGGATCACATCGGCCCGGACGGCACGGCGATGACCGGACACCGCGCGTGGTGCAGCACCCCCTGGCTGACCGAGCCGAGCAGCATGCCGGTGAATCCGCCCCGGCCACGGGTGCCCACCACCAGACCCAGCGCGTGGGCGGAGGCGTCGGTGAGCACCTGTACGGGGTGTCCGGTGACCAGTTCGTACCGCAGGACCACCTGCGGGTAGCGGGCGCCGCGACCGGCCACGATCTCGGAGAGCACCCGCCGGGCCTCCTGCTCCGGTTCGTACTCGTCGAAGATCCTCAGCGGTCCGGGCTCCCGGACGAAGAGTGCCCGCACGCCGGCACCGCGCAGCGCGGCCTCCTCGAACGCCAGGTCCACCGCAGCCGCCGAGTGCGGGCTGCCGTCGGGATGGTGGAGGCCGACGGCCTCGCCGTCCCGTGCGACGGCTCCGGCCCTGGTACCGCGTACGGGGATCTCGTCGCCGACATGGGCGTGCATCGGGGTGCCGGTCGCCCAGGGCGCGGTGCTCGTTGCAGCCCGGTCGGTCTGCCTCGCTGATGCGGGAGCGGGCATCGGCCTCGCCTCCTCCCTGCGGCGGCGCCGGGGAGTGCCGCCGCCGGTTCCCGTTCCATTGCAGCTGGCGGTGCGGCCGACGGACCAGGGGCCATTGGTCCCTACACGGTCGCCATCCATCACCCCAGCCGGCGGGCATGCCCACGGGGACGTCCCAGTCCGCGACGGGAAGCGAAGCGGGACGATGTCACGCCGTGAACAGGTCGCCGAGGCGGACCGGACTCCGCAGGGTCCGGGGCAGAACGGAACGACTGCTTCCAGCATGCGCCGGCGGTCGGCGTCCCGGCGGGGGCGTGCGGGTGGGCCGGTCGGTCCTGCCGGGGACGGACGGCCCTTACCCTCGGCCTGCCGCTGAAGATCGTGCACGTCACGGAGCCCGCGCCCGCACTCGTCTCGCAGGCTCCACTGGTGGGACCCGAGACCCGTCAGCACTGGATGCGGCAGATTCCGGGCGACGCCGCGGAGGGGCTTCGTCTGCGGCACTCCGGTCTTGAGGTGCTCACCGAACAGCTGACGGGTCCCGTGCCCGACGCCCTCTGCGAGGCGGCGGACTCCGCCGAACTGCTCGCCCTGGGCTCCCGCGACGCGTCCCTGGCCGTCGTCGGCCGGCGCATCCGTACCGGTTCACTCGGCGCGCACATCGGTCACGTCACCCATGCCGCCCTGCATCACACGGGCGCGCCCGTCGCCGTCGTGGCGCACCACTGATCCGTCGGTCCGGGACCGGAGCGTCACGCGTTCTCCTCACAACTGCGGGCTCCGCACGGGCCGTCAGGTCGTCCAGGGCCGCGGAGGGAGGGACACGGCCGTCCGGCGGGTGATGAGGGCCGGACGGCCCAAGCGGACCCGTCCGGGACAGGACAAGCTGGCTGTGCGGGGCGATTCCGGCGAGGTACCGACGTCCGGCCCGGCACCCGCCGCCGGCGTCCGCCGGCCCCGTGCCCCGCAGCGGACCGAGGACGGTGAGCGAACCCATGAAGGCCTTCGTCTTCCACGGCCCCGGGCAGTCCGCCTGGGAAGAGGCCCCCGACCCCGCCATCAAGGAACCCACCGACGCCGTCGTGCGCGTGGACGCCGTGACGATCTGCGGGACGGACCTGCACATCCTGAAGGGCGACGTGCCCGAGGTGCAGCCCGGCACGGTGCTGGGCCACGAGGCAGTGGGCGAGATCGTCGAGGTCGGCAGCGACGTCCGGACCGTACGGCCGGGAGACCGCGTGCTGGTCTCCTGCATCAGCTCCTGTGGGCGCTGCACCTACTGCCGGGAAGGCATGTACGGCCAGTGCCGCGGCGGCGGAGGCTGGATCCTCGGCCACCTGATCGACGGCACCCAGGCCGAGTACGTCCGCGTCCCCTTCGCGGACCTGTCCGTCCACGCGCTGCCGGGCACGGTCGACAGCAAGGACGCCGTGCTCCTCGCGGACATCTTCCCGACCTCCTACGAGGTCGGCGTGCTGAACGGCCGGGTGCGTCCCGGCGACACCGTCGCCATCGTCGGCGCGGGCCCCATCGGTCTCGCGGCGATCACCACGGCACGGCTGTTCTCCCCCGAGCGGATCGTCGCCGTGGACCTGGCCCCTGCCCGGCTGGAAGCGGCCAGGCGCCTGGGCGCCGACGCCGTGGCGGACGCAAGGGAGGCCCCGGAGCAACTGATCGCCGACCTCACCGACGGACTCGGCGCCGACGTCGTCATGGAAGCCGTGGGCGTGCCGGAGACCTTCGAGCTGTGCACCCGCATGGTCCGGCCCGGCGGTCGCGTCGCCAACATCGGCGTGCACGGCAGGCCGGCCACGCTCCACCTCGAAGACCTGTGGATCAAGAACGTCACCATCACGACGGGTCTGGTGGACACCCACTCCACGCCCACCCTGCTGCGGATGACGGCGGCCGGCCGGCTGCCCACCGCCCAGCTGGTCACCCACACCTTCCCGCTGGACCACATGGCCGAGGCGTACGACGTCTTCGCCGGCGCCGCCGACACCGGCGCGCTCAAGGTCGTGCTCGGCGGGGAGCAGCACGAGCTCGCCGTCCGCGGGACCTGACCGACGAGAGGACGTGACCGTCATGGCCGAACAGCTACGGCCGTACACGGCAGAAGGACCGGCGCTGGGAGACCTGGGGCGCCGCGTGGCGGCCCGCCGCAAGGAACTGGGCCTCACCCGCGCACAGACGGCCGAACGGTCGGGCATCGCGGCCGGCTACCTGCGGTACCTGGAGGAACATCCCGAGGCCGCACCTGGCACGGGCGCCCTGCTCAGGCTCGCCGACGTCCTCCACACCACCGTGTCGCACCTCACCGGAGGCGACCTGGACACCCCGCCCGGACCCGGTCGGGCGGGATACCGCCCCGCGTTCACCGAACTGAGCCCGGCCGAGTGCAGGGCGCTGCTCGGCTCGCACGGCGTCGGACGCCTCGGCGTCGACACCGCCTCGGGCCCGGTCATCGTCCCGGTCAACTACAGCGTCGTCGACGGCACGATCGTCTTCAGGACCGCGGACGAAACCACACCGTCCATGGCGCCGGGCCGTCAGGTGGCCTTCGAGGTCGACCGCATCGACGACGCCTTCGGCGAGGGCTGGAGCGTCCTGGTACGCGGACCCGCGATCCGCGTGAGCAAGGCGGAGGAGGTGCGCCGGCTCACCTTCTCCGCCTACAGCACCCCGTGGGCGGGCGGCGAGCGTGACCTGTGGGTGCGGATCGAGCCCCGCTCCGTGACCGGGCGCCGTATCACGGTCGGATCCGGGCCGGGCCGGGCACCGGAATAGCCACGCACCCAGGCAGGGCGAAACGGTGGACGGACGAGACCGCCGGTGCACACCGGAGGAGGCTCCCGATGGCCCTCGATGCACAAGCGACCGGCTGCCCCGGTGCTGCCTGCGCCCCGTATAGGCCCGCCCCGAGGGCCTGGGCCCGGACGGCTCCCCGGAAAGCCTCGCCGCAGCCGACCGGGCCGGGACCTGGAAGGGGACCGTTCGGCTCATGCCCTCCGGGGGCGGATGGCCGATCCTGGGAGTGTCGGACCACGGCTGCCGAAACCTGGAGGTCGCCATGACCGGCACTCCACACGTCGTGAGCGATGTGATGACCCACACGGTCCTCGCGCTGCGCGACGGCGCCGCCTTCAAGGAGATCGTGAAGGCCCTGCAGCAGTGGCAGGTGAGCGCGGCCCCCGTCCTGGACGACGGCGGACGTGTCGTCGGCGTCGTCTCGGAGGCAGATCTCCTGCGCAAGGAGGAGGCCCGCACCGGCAGCGAGGTCGGTTACGGCCAGCTCCGGCCAAGGTCCGCCGTCGCCGAGGCGGCGTCGGTCACGGCTGCGGCACTGATGACCACTCCGGCCGTCACCGTCCGCCCCGAGGCCCCGCTGCCCGAGGCCGCGCGCACGATGGCCCGGCACGGCGTCAAGCGGCTTCCGGTGGTCGACGCGGACGGACTGCTGCAGGGGGTTGTCAGCCGTGCCGACCTGCTGAAGGTGTTCCTGCGGGACGACGAGGACATCGCCGAGGAGATCCGGCGCGAGATCCTCCCGCACCTCTTCCCCGACTCGGCCGAGCCGGTGTGCGTGCGGGTGCGCGACGGTGTCGTCACCCTCACCGGCCGGGTCCCGGACACCGCGCTGGTCCCGGTGGCCGCCGGGTGGGTACGGGGCGTCGACGGAGTGGTCGCCGTGGACTGCGCGCTCGCCGGTCCGCCCCGCCGCCCGGTCCTCGACCCCGACCTTCCCGACGCCGGTCACGTCCCGCCCGGCCGGGGCCGCACGTCCCGGACCCCGGAAGGAGGCGGCGGACCATGACCGGCACGAGCCGCGGACGCCTGGCCGGCGGACCGTTCTGGCGCTGGCGGCGCAACCCGCTGCGGCGCCGCAGCGACATGGTGGAGGGCTGGGTCGTACTCGCCCTCTGGACTGTGACCCTCGTCGGCGGGCTGCTCGCCGGATGGTGGGCCGGCGCGACCGTGGACCACGCGTTCGCCGAGCGGCGTGCCGCCCTCCACGTGGTGTCCGCCGAGCTGACCGAGAACGGGACTGGGGGTACCCCCTCTGCGGGAGGCTCGCCCGTCGTGGATGGTTACGACGCGGGGAAGGTGTGGGTCACGGTGCGCTGGACGGCCGCGGACGGCTCCGTGCACACCGGCCTGGCCAAGGCGCCCCCCACGGCCACCGCCGGCAGCCGGCTCGCGGTCTGGGTGGATCGCGGTGAACGGGTGGCCGCTCCACCGACGGGCCGGAGCGAGACGATCCTCGACTCCGTCGCGGCCGCCGTCCTCGTGGCACCGCTCGCCGCCACCGCGGTCTGGGGCGCAGGCTGGGCCGTCCGCAGCCGCCTGATGCGCCGCCGCCTCGCGGAATGGGACGCGGAATGGCAACGGATCGGCCCCCAGTGGCGGAACTTCAGCGGCGGCAAGGGATGACCTCAGCAGAGGGCCGACCGGAGCCAGGACAGGGCCGGTCGGCCCACGGCTGTTCCCAGGCCCGTTCGCCAGGCCGGAGATGAGCATTGACGAGGCAGCCGCGGAGTACACGGACGGCGTGCTGAACGTCCCGGTCCCGGTCCCGGAGGAGAAGACGGGAACCAGGACCATCCCGGTGCGGACCGGCCGACCCTCAGGGGGAGTGTGCCCGGGACCCCTCATGTCCTCCTCCGAAGGACGGTCGGGCCCGAGGGCCCTGATCCCAGGGTGGGTACGGGCGGACCCGGCCGCCACGGGCCGTAAGGACCCTGGCGGGTCGTACCGGGAGCCCTCCCCTCCGGGTGGGCCCGGCCCCAGCGTCCGGCAGGCCGCGCCACCCCGGCAGGGGCTGACCGGGCACACGAACGGGCCGAGTGGCCCCTCCGCCCCTTCGCCGGAAGGTGGCACGGTGACATCGGAGCCCCCTGCTGCACGACGTGGCAGTCCGACGAAAGGCGGTGGGGACGATGACACCTCCCCTGGTCGTAGGCGTCGACGGATCGGACGGAAGCCTGCGCGCGGTCGACTGGGCGGTGGACGAGGCCGTCCGCCACGACCTGCCGCTGCGGCTGGTGTACGCCTCCCGATGGGAGCGCTACGAGGCCGGAGTGCCGTCGGAGGGCACGGAACGCCCCTCGGAACGCGTGCTGGCCGAACACATCGTCGCCTCCGCCGCCGAGCGCGCCGCACAGCGCTGTCCGGACGTGAAGGTCACCGTGGACATCCTCCCCGACGACGCGGTGTACGCCCTCCTGCGCGCGGGCGACAGCGCACATGCCCTGGTCACCGGCTCCCGCGGCCGGGGTGAGCTGACCGGGCTGCTGCTCGGGTCGGTCGGCCTGGCCGTGGCGGCCAAGGCACACTGCCCGGTGATCGTGGTCAGGGGCGACAGGACCGGCCTGGCCGGCGGCCACGAGCGGATCCTGCTGGGCGCGGCGGAGCCCGTCACCGAGAACGAGGCCGTACGCTTCGCCTTCCGTGAGGCCGAGTCCCGTGCCTGCGTCCTGTACGCCGTCCGCGCCTGGCGTTGCCGCGCCCACGAGGTCGGCAACCAGGTGGCGCTCGGGGAGGTCGCCCGACAGCACGAGGGAGAGGCGTCGGCGCTGCTGGACGCACTGCTCGGCGAAGCCATGGCCGCGCATCCGAAGGTCGAGGTCCGCAGCGTGACGGCCGAGGGGCCGGCCCACCGGATCCTCGTGGACCGCTCGGCCGCCGCCGACCTGGTCGTCGTGGGCGCGAGGCGCCGGCACGGACACGTCGGTCTGCAACTCGGCCGGGTGGCCCACGCACTGCTCCACCAGGCGAAGTGCCCGGTGGCGGTGGTACCGCAGACGGAGTGATCGTTGCACCTGTCCCCACCCGCAGAGGCGGGCGCCCCGCACGGAGGGAGCCGAAGTGAGCGGCTCGAGTGCACCGCCGGTGCCGGAGGTCTCCCGCGCCCTGCTCCGCTACCGGTACCGGCGGCGGGACCAGGCCTGCGCGGCCGCGCGTGCGCTGGGCCGACACGGTGCGCTGTATCCCTGGCAGAGCGGCAGCGACGGCCGCGAGGAGTCCCAGGAACTGCACCTGAACCCCCGCTCGGGGCACTGGCTCCCGGACCACTCGCGGCTCCAGTGGGACGTCGGCTCGGCAGTGGCGTACACCGTGTGGCAGTGCTGCGAGGCCAGCGGCGACATCCGCGGACGCGTCGAGCGGCCGTACGCGGTGGTCGGGCACCCCGCCGCGTTCGAAGAACGTCCCCTCCTGAGACCGGTGTGCGCCGAGGAAGCCGACCCGGCTGCCGTTCAGACGGCGGGCGACGATGCCCAGTACCACTGCTTACGCCCGTACCCACGCCGGAACACCGCCGCCGGCATACGGCTACCGGCGGGCACGGGGCGGCGGCTCGGCAAGGGGGGAGCTCACCGGCTCACCCTTGCCGGGCGCGCACGCGGCGACGTGGACGGGCGCCGTGACCGTAAGGTGCCGACACCCTTGCGGGCGCGTGCGGAAGTTGTCACGCTGGACGTTCGCACCGCTTGCTCCCGCTCTACGGCGTTCGCGAGACCGCCGGCCCCGACCAGTCCCGGCTCGATACGTTCGTGCGCGCAGCTCTCCCTCCCGGCGCCGATGCGCGTACACCGCGACCGGCCGGACAGCCGCCGCCTCACCTGTGGAGCACATCATGGACACGAGCGAGGAGGCCGCCCGCGGCCTGACCGAAATCCAGGACTTCCTGTACCAGCAGGCCCATCTGCGGGCGGCACGCCGGCGCGTCTCGGCGTTCGTCGCCCGGGAGCCGGGGCTGACCCGGGAGCAGAAGGCGGACATCGAGCGCTGGTACCTCCAGGAACAGGCCTACGTGGCCCACATGGTGACGGAGCACATCGCCGCCAGCGTCAGCGCGGTGGAACAGCGGCACCACGCCCGCTTCGGACGGTGGCTGCGCGGCACGCTCACCGCGATGCTCCTGGTCACCGCGGCGATGGCGCTGTGCGTCACCGCGGTGCTGGTCGGCGCGTCGTAGACCGGCGGAACGCCGGGCAGGGGCCCGGCGGCCGCGCCGGACCCCCTGTGAGGCCGGGCCTACTCCTGTCCCGCCAGCCAGTCGGCGAACGTGACCTCGCCGAGGTCCGCGCCCGGGCCCGGCAGGAGCGTGTCCTCCTGCAGCTCGGCACCCCAGTACGTGGCCCGCGGGTCCGTGACGATCTTGCGGGGGTCGTCCTGGGCGGCGAGCCCCATCCGGATGAACTCCTCGAGTTCGAAGCTCTCCGGGCCGCCGGTCTCCACCACGCCGTTCACCGGGGCGCCGGTCGCGGCGCGGGCCACGGCCGCGGCCACGTCGTCGGAGACCATCGGCTGGATCCGGCCGGCGGGCAGCCGCACGGTGTCGCCCTCGGTGACCCCGTCGGCGAGCCCCTTCGCGAACTCGAAGAACTGGGTCGCGTGGACGACGGTGTAGGGGATGCCGGACGCCTGGATCAGCTCCTCCTGGGCCTGCTTGGCACGGAAGTACCCGCTGCCCTGCAGCCGGTCGGTGCCCACCACGGACAGCGCCACGTGGTGCCGCACCCCGGCCTCGGCCTCCGCCTCGAGGAGGTTGGCCGTGGAGGCACGGAAGAAGTCCATGACCGCCCGGTCCTCGAACGAGGGGGAGTTGGACACGTCGACCACGACCGAGGCGCCCTCCAGGGCCTCGGCCAGGCCCTCCCCCGTGAGGGTGTCGACGCCGGTGCTCGGTGCGGCGGCGACCGCCTCGTGCCCCTGCTCGCCGAGCCTGCGGACCAGCTTCGAGCCGATGAGCCCGGTGCCACCGATGACTACGACCTTCATGACGGGATTCCTCTCGCGATCCTTCTGCTGCTTCCGACAGAACAGACCGGACAGCCCCCTCAGGTGTGACACGCGCTCCGGGAATCCGGGGAGCGGGTATGTCACCCCTCCAGCGACGCCACGTAGGGAGCCAGCTTCGCGGGGTTCATCACCCACAGGAGACGTTCGATGCCGCGCGCCGACACGTCGGCCGACAGCAGCGCCACCGCGGTTCCCGAGGCCGAGACCAGGACCGCCGGCCTGCCGTTGGCCTCGACCCACCGCACCTGGGCCCGCGGCCAGAACCGCGGGGCGAAGGCGACCAGGTACCGGGAGACGTGCGGCAACCCGGACACCGGGATCCTGGACGCCCCGCGGATGCCGCCACCGTCGGTGTAGCTGACCACGTCCTCGGTGAGGACCTCCTCCAGGACCGACAGGTCGCCGTTCTGCGCGGCCGCGAGGAACACCTCGAGGAAACGCCGGTGCTCGGCGGAGCCGACCGGCTCCCTGCGCTCCGCGGCCAGCCGCTTGCGGGCCCGGCTCACCAGCTGGCGGGCGTTGGCCTCGCTGGTCTCCACGATGTCCGCGATCCGCCGGTAGGTGTAGTCGAACGCCTCCC
This sequence comes from Streptomyces sp. NPDC104761, assembly GCF_055583445.1. Classification (NCBI taxonomy): domain Bacteria; kingdom Bacillati; phylum Actinomycetota; class Actinomycetes; order Kitasatosporales; family Streptomycetaceae; genus Streptomyces; species Streptomyces sp. NPDC104761. The sequence continues at coordinate 1,285,939 of NZ_JBVJNZ010000001.1, forward strand.
GCAGCACGTACGCGGCCCGCTCGACCGGGTTCAGTTTCTCCAGCAGGAAGAGCACCGCCATGTCGAGCGCCTCCGCGCGCTCGGCGCCCAGCTGCGGATCCTGCCGCGTGTCGACCGGCTCGGGCAGCCAGGGCCCGACGTACGACTCCCGGCGCACCCGGGCCGACTGCGTGAAGTTGATCGCCAGCCGGGTGGTCACCGTGGCCAGGAAGGCGGCCGGCTCGTGGACATCGGTACGGTCGGTGTTCTGCCACCGCACCCACGCCTCCTGGACGATGTCCTCGGCCTCCACGGCGCTGCCGATCACGCGGTAGGCGATGCCGAAGAGCTGCGGACGCGCCGTGACGAACTCCTTCGTCGCGCGGTCGAGGGAGTCGGCGTGGTCACCGGCGCGCATCCATGTCCTCCAGGGTCGGACCAGCATGCTACAAGCCGGTCCGGCCCCGGCCCGCGCACGGCCGGGGCCGGGGTGTCGGAACCCCTGGAGGTCAAGGGCAGGGCCGCGCCCGGTAAAGGCACGGGCAGGAGCCGGTCGTGTCGGCCAGATCCCTGACATGTGATGGCCAGGTGGTCATGTGGTGTTCATGTGACAGCAGTTGGGCTGGGCAAGGGTGCGGTCGTTGTCTGCTCAGCTGCTCGCCGGGAGGGCGTCATGACCACACACACAGAGTCCGCACAGGACAGATCGGCGGAGGGCCCGGAGGGGTTCAGCCGCCGCCACGCGCTGGGCCTGCTGGGGACCGCGGGGGCGGGTGCGGCTGCCACCGGCCTCCTCGGGGCGGGCACGGCCCAGGCCGCACCGCTCGCCGCTCCCGCCTTCCATCTCACCGCGGACTCCTCCGGCGCGCCCCCCGTCCAGGGTTTGCACCTGACCTTCGGGGCGGACCCGCGCACCCAGATGACGGTGTCGTGGATCACGGACCGTCCGGTGACCAAGCCCGTCGTGCGCTACGGCACCCTGGAGCACGGCTTCGGCTCCAGCAAGAAGGCCCGGACCGTCACGTACGTCGACGGCACCTCGAACCGCACCGTCTACGTCCACCACGCCCTGCTCAAGGGGCTCACCCCGGACACGGACTACCTCTACCTCGCCACGCACGAGGGAGCGACCCCGGACAGCGGCACCTTCCGCACGGCTCCGCAGGGCCGCCGGCCGGTCACCTTCACCAGCTTCGGCGACCAGTCCGCCCCGCAGGTCACCTGGGCCGCCGACGGATCCGTCGGCCTGGACGCCAACTCCACGCCCGCGACGAAGGACATCGTCACCGGCATCGAGCAGGTCGCCCCGCTGTTCCACCTCCTCAACGGCGACCTCTGCTACGCCAACCTGGACGTCGACCGGGTGCGCACCTGGAACAACTTCTTCACCAACAACACCCGCTCGGCGCGCTTCCGCCCCTGGATGCCGGCGGCCGGCAACCACGAGATCGAGAAGGCCAACGGCCCGCTCGGCCTCGGCGCCTACCAGACGTACTTCTCGCTGCCCTCCACCGAGACCGACGCCGAACTCGCCGGCCTCTGGTACGCGTTCACGGCCGGTTCGGTGCGGGTCATCGTGCTGCAGAACGACGACAACTGCCTCCAGGACGGCGGTGACATCTACATCAGCGGCTACTCCGGCGGCCGCCAGCTCGCCTTCCTGGAGAGGGAACTGAAGGCGGCGCGCTCCTCCAAGGACGTCGACTGGGTGGTCGTGGCCATGCACCAGGTCATGGTCAGCTCCTCCGACGCCAACGGCGCCGACCTCGGCCTGCGCGAGAAGTACGGCCCGCTGTTCGACCGGTACGGCGTCGACCTGGTGCTCTGCGGGCACGAGCACAACTACGAGCGTTCGCTGGCCGTGCGCGGCGTGGTGAACGGCAGCGAGACGCTGACGCCCAACCCGGTCTCCCAGGCCACCGACGACATCGACGCCGACCTCGGCACCGTGCACATGATCCTCGGCGGCGGCGGTGTCTCGGGCACCACGAACCAGAAGTTCTTCAACGACGGCACCGGCAAGGTGATCACCGCCGTGTCGGCGACCGCCGGTTCGAACGGCAAGCGCACCTCCACCTACGTCCAGGAGAAGGCCGTGTGGGTGGGCGTCCGGGACGTCGAACACCCCTACGGCTTCGCCGCCTTCACCGTCGACCCCGGCCGGCACCCCGGTGACACCACCCGGATGCACGTCACCTACTACAACGTGAACAAGCCGAACGGCGACCTGTCGGTCTTCGAGACCTTCAGCCTGCACCGCAAGCGCTCCGACGGCCACGCCGGCTGATCCCGCTGCCGGCAGGAGAGCGGGCCGGGCGGCAACCGCCCGGCCCGCACCGCCCGGCCCCGGATCCCCGGCGTCAGCCCATGCTCTCGAAGCCGGTGGTCAGCGAGGTGGTCGTCGCGGCCTCGGCCGGCTGGGACGGCTCGTGCCGGACCGTGGCCTCGCCGGTGCCGGCCGGGGCGAGGTCGACGGTCTCGCCGACCTCGGTGTGCAGCTTGACCGTGGCGCCCGAGAGGGGGTCCCTGGCTGGACGGCACCGGACTGCGCGCCGCCCTCGCCGGTCTCCCCGGCGCCTGCCGGGACCACTGGCCGAAAACGGCGAACTCCCGCCGCACGCAGGCGACATCGCAGCGTGGCGCCCACTGGAACTGCTCGGCGGCGCAAGGATAAGCTCCCGGACGGGGGCGAATTGGTGGGGAAAACCGGACGCCGCCGGCAGAACCGTGGCGTCGTCGTACTCGATCGATCTCACGGTTCGTCACCATGTCAAGCGTGTCGCTGTTCCGCCGGTTGACTGCCGCCCGGCGTGGACGTGCGTGGCAGTGTCCGGCGGTGCCGCAGTGATGTCGAGGTCAATCACTCCTGGAAGGAAGTGCCGTGGCACCGGTGCTGGTCGGACTCGAAGGTCTGCTGGCGGGGGAGCGCATCCCGGTCCTGGACACCCGCGTCACCTTTGGGCGCAATTCGGAGAACACCGTCGTCATCTCCAGCCTCAGCGTCTCCCGCTTCCACGCGGAGATCGTCTTCGACGAGGACAAGGGTTACGTGCTGCGTGACCTGGAGAGCAGCAACGGCACCCTGGTCAACGGGGAGGAGGTGGAGTCCCGGCTGCTGCAGTCCGGCGACGAGATCACCCTGGGCGACCAGGAGTTCCGCTTCGAGGTGGCGGACGCCATGGAGACGCTGATGGCGCTCTCGCTGCCCCGGTCGGTCACACATGCCGGGCAGAAGAGCGAACAGGGACCCGTACTCCAGGTCACCGTCGCCGGCGGCGGCCCCGTCGGGCTGTCCCTCGCCCTGCTCCTCGAACACTTCCTCGGGCCCCAGGTGAAGATCACCGTCTACGACGGCAGGTGGCGCAGGCAGGGCCGCGGCGTCGTCTGGAAGAGCCAGGACGAGGGCAACGTACGGCGCCAGCAGGTGGTGACGGTGCAGAGCCGCCAGTACCTCGCGTGGCCCGAGGAGGTACAGGCCCGCCTCTTCGACCCGGAGCACTACACGGAGATGTGGCCCTCCGGCCCGGACTCGGTCGGCGACCACAGCCCGCGCAACATGCGCATCGCCTACATCGAGGACCAGCTGCTGGAGCTGGCCAACGAGAAGCGGGACCGGATACGCCTCGTACCCGCCCGGTTCGACCCGGCGGAGCAGCAGGAGGCGCTCGCCTCCCAGCACGTGCTCGCGATCTGCGACGGCGGCCGGTCGCGCACCCGGGAGCACTTCGCCGCCCGGTTCGGCAAGGCCGACGAGTCGATCTACTCCCTCGACGGCCGTCACCTCCAGGACGTCGTCCTCGGCCTGCGCGTGAAGTCCGGCCTGACCGACCCGATGGCGGTCCTGCTGACGGTCGCCCAGAACCGCTTCCTGCTCAACTCGCTGCGCGGCGAGGGCTTCCTCAACATGCGGCTGACCGACGCCGAGGCCGCCGAGGTGATCGGCCTGGACCCGGTCCGCCGGGTCTTCGAGGAGTGCATCGCCTCTCGTCCGTGCCTGATGGACCGCGACGAGTACGGCGACTTCCAGTGCTCGACGCACGGCACGCTGTTCCTGCCCGCCCTGGTCAAGGGCTCGGCCCTGTGGCGGCGGGTGCAGGAGGGGCTGCTGCTGTTCGGCGTCGAGACCGACGACCTCTCGGCGGTCACCAGCTTCCGCCTGGACATGGTGCAACGCCCCCGGTTCTCCGCCGAGCTGCTGCCGCCCACCACCACCTCGCCGGGCACGTACGGCTTCCTGCTCGGCGACGCAGCCAACGCGATCCACTTCTGGCCGGGCCGCGGCCTCAACAGCGGCCTCGCGTCCGCCATCTCCCTGGCCCGCTCCCTCAACGGGGCATGGAACGGCAGGCCGTTCCGGGACGCGGACTTCCTCCGCCACGAGGCGGCGATGTCGATGCTGCAGTACCGGCACAAGAGCCGGGCCTGGAAGGCGATGGTCACCACCGACGACCGGGGCGTCACCTGGGCGATCAAGGACATCATCGGCCACGGCATCGACGGGATCCCCGAGGAGCCGGACCGCGAGGCCGACACCAAGACCCTGCTGGAGCGCATGCAGGCCATCCGCGACCGGCTGGCCCTCCGCCTGCCCGGCATGCCGGACGACGAGGCGATCCTGGAACGCCTGCGCACCCTGCAGCCCGCCACCCTGCGCATGCTCGTCCTGAGCGGCGCCTGGGACACGCTGACGATGGGCGGCGAGGAGGTCGACATCGACATCTTCTACGGCCAGGACTCGTCCGCGGCCGCCGCGGCCGTCGAGGCACTGGAACCGGCCGCCCAGGCGTAGCGCCCCCGACCCCGGCATCCGGCCCGCCGGACCGTTCGTACCGGCGGGCGGGGCCGGTCCGCCCTCCGCCCTGTCGCCGTGCGGCGGGCCATAGCGCGGCTGGTCGTCGTGCCAAGGACCGGTGTGCTCAGGTCGTCAGATGTGCGGGCGGCGGCCCTTCTCCTGGCGGGGGAAGGACTGGTCGGCACCCGGCAGGGTCGGCTTGGGCAGCGTGGCCACTTCCTCCTGCGCCTTCTCCAGCTGCTCCGCGGTGTCGTCGGGGAGCAGGGGCGCGCGCGGGCGGGCGTCGCGGAAGCGGAACGCGGTGGTCAGGTCGCCGAAGGCCGCCCGCCGCCAGTCGCTGATGTTCGGCTCCTCGACACCGGTGAACCGCTCCAGGAACTGCAGCGCCGACGTGTGGTCGAAGGCCTCCGAGGCCACCCAGCCGCCCACCGTCCACGGCGAGACGATGACGGCCGGGACCCGGAACCCGCCGCCGATCGGCAGCCCCTGGACGAACTCGTCCTTCGTGCCCGCCGGCGGGGTCGGCGGCGCCACGTGGTCGAAGAGGCCGTCGTTCTCGTCGTAGTTGAGGATGAAGGCGGTCTTCCGCCACACCTTCGGGTTCGACGCGATGGCCTCGATCTTCGACGCCACGTAGTGGGCACCCGCGGCCGGCAGGTAGTCCGGGTGCTCCGACTGGTAGCTCGTCGGGCAGATCCACGACACCGTCGGGAGCCGGTCGCCCCGCGCGTCGTCCTCGAACGCGCCGTGCGCCTGCGGCCGCACCCCCCGCTCGTACAGGTCGGAGCCGGGCCGCGCGTTCCTGAAGGACGCGAACTGCTCCAGCAGGTTGGTGCCGTAGTCGTCCTCCTCCTGGTACACCTTCCAGCTGACCCCGGCGGCCTGGAGGCGCTCGGCGTACGTGGTCCAGCGGTACGGCGTGGGCGCCGCGTTGCTGATGACCGGACCGCCCCGCGTGCCGCCCGGGTCGATCGAGCCGGTCATCCACATCAGGCGGTTGGGCCAGGTCGGGCCGAGCACCGAGCAGAAGTAGTGGTCGCAGATGGTGAAGGTCTCCGCGAGGGCGAACTGGAAGGGGATGTCCTCGCGGGTGTAGTAGCCCATCACGTAGGGGCCGTTGACGCCGTCGGCCTTGCGGTGGGCGGGCAGCCACTGGTCCATCCTGCCGTTGTTCCAGGCCTGGTGCTGCACGGACCAGGCGTGGCTCGTGGAGGGGATGGCCTGGGCGCTCGACCTGTGCGTGTCGAGGTGGAAGGGCAGCAGGTAGCCCTTGGGGTTGACGGTGTCGGGCTGGTAGAAGACGGACCGCCCGTCGTCCAGCCTCAGCGCGTGCGGGTCGGCGAAGCCGCGGACGCCGGAGAGGGTGCCGAAGTAGTGGTCGAAGGACCGGTTCTCCTGCATCAGCATGACGACGTGCTCGATGTCGCGCAGCGAGCCGTTCCGCGGCGGTCCGGCGGCGACGGCCTTCCGGACGCTGGGCGGCAGGAGGGACAGGGCCGCGGCGCCGCCGATCGCGCCGGCGGCGGAGCCCAGGAGTCTGCGACGGGTCAGTTCGGCCATGACTGCTCCTTTCTCGGGCCTTCCGGCAGGAAGGTCTTTGCGGGAGTGACGGCAGGCCCGGCCACGAGGACGGGCCGTCGTTCACTGTGGGCCCCGGCCGGTGCGGTGCGTCAGGTGCGGCTGGTGAACTCCGGGCCAACGCGCGGAGGGAACGTGCCGACTCGTTACGTCCAACACTCGCTGGACATACGGGTGTTGCCAGACGTTATAGAACGATGGCTGCTACATGAATCGTGCGCGTCCGGGCCGCGCGTACCACGGCGGGCGTGCGGCCCATGACGAGGGATCCCATGACGGGTGCCGGCACGCCCGATTCGCTGCCGCGCATCTCCCCGCGCCGCGCCGGCCGGACCGCGCCGGTCGCCGGCCGCGGATTCTTGATCCATGTTTTACGTCCCCCGGGGAACTGGAACCCGTACTGCAGCAGTCTGACGGACAGTGGGGCCTGAAGAGGCCGCAGAGCGAGACGAGTGAGTGGGGCAGGGCGTGGGACGGCGCAAGGGCGGCATAGGCATCGCAGTCGGTACGGTCGCAATGCTGGTGGGGGTGACCGCCTGCGGCGGCGGGGGCGGCAGCGACAAGGCGAGCGGGGGCGACGCGAAGGCGTCCGGGACGCCGAGCGCGAGCGCCTCGCCCAGTCCCACGAAGCCCGCGGGCCCGCCGATGCTGCTGGACACGATCACCCCGCAGACGGGCACCACGGTCGGCGTGGCCATGCCGATCTCGGTGATCTTCACGAACCCGGTGGCGGCCAAGGCGCGGGCGAACGTCGAGAAGCACCTGAAGGTCAGCACCTCCCAGCCGGTGGTCGGGGCCTGGCACTGGATGGGCGACCGGCGCGCCGACTGGCGGCCGAAGACCTACTGGCCCTCCGGCACGAAGGTGAAGATCGACGCCGACATGACGGGCGTCAGCAACGGCAACGGGCGCTACGGCGTGCACGGTTACACGCACACCTTCACGATCGGCGACGACGTGCGGGCGGACGTCTCGGTGACCGGCCACACCATGAAGGTCACCCGCAACGGCCAGACCGTGCGCACCCTGTCGATCAACGCGGGCAGCGCCCAGTACCCGACGTGGGACGGCACGATGGCCGTGATCGACAAGCAGGCGAAGGTCCACATGACCTCCTGCAGCGTCGGCATCAGCTGCGACAAGGGCAGCCCCAACTTCTACGACCTGACGCTGCCCTGGGACGTCCACCTCACCCAGTCGGGCACCTACGTGCACTACTCGACGGGCGATCCCAACCCGGGCAGCGGCAGCGCCCGCGGTTCGCACGGCTGCGTCCACCTCTCGCTGTCCGACGCCAAGTGGTTCTACGGCCAGGTCAAGCAGGGCGACCCGGTCACCATCACCGGCTCGCCCCGGGGCAACGCCCCGGCCGACAACGGCTACGCCGACTTCAACCTGAGCTGGGACCAGTGGCTCACGGGCAGCGCGTCAGGACAGCAGACGACCACGGCGCTGTGACCCGCGGCGGGAGGGTCGCCGGTGCTCCTCCGGGAGCGGCGGCGGCCCCTCCCGCCTGGGCCGGCCCAGGACGACTCCGGCCAGGGCCAGCACCAGTCCGCACAGTTGCCGGCCGGTGAGCACCTCCCCGGCGACCGCCGTGCCGAGCAGGACGCCCGTGACGGGGTTGAGCAGACCTATCAGCCCGACCGTTCCCGCCGACAGGTGCCGCAGCCCGGTGAACCAGGCGACGAAGGCCAGTGCGGTGGCGACCAGGGAGACGTAGCCGAACGCGAGCAGCGCCGGTGCGCTGAGCGCGGGCGGGGGGCCCTCCACCGCCGCGGCGACCGGGAGCAGGAGGAGGCCGCCGGCCGTGAGCTGCCAGGCGGTCGAGGCGAGCACGTCGGTACCGGCGTTCCACCGCTTGGTGAGGACGTGCCCGAAGGCCGACACCAGCATGGCGGCGGCCGAGGCCAGGACTCCCGGCACGCTCGTGCCCTCCACCCCCGTGAGCAGCATGAGGCAGACCCCGCCGAGTCCGAGCACCGCGCAGGCCAGTTGGGCGGGCCGGGGCCGCTCGGACACCAGGGGCCAGGCCATGAGCATCATCGTCAGCGGGGACACCGCCATGACGGTCGAGGCGACGCTCGTCGGAAGCAGCTGGGAGGCCGTGTAGACGAGGACGAAGAACACGCTCATGTTGAGCAGCCCGAGCACGGCCGACCGCCACCACCACGCACCGCGCGGCCGCTGCCTGCCCAGTGCGAGCAGGACGAGACCCGCGGGCAGCGCCCGCAGGGCGGCCCCGTAGAGCGGGCGGTCGGCGGGCAGGAACTCGTGCGTCACGTAGTAGTTGGCACCCCAGGCCACCGGCGCCACCGCGGTGACCGCCACCCAGCGCAAATTAGCTTCCATGGAAACTAATATAGCTTCCCGGGAAGGTATTGTGGAGGCATGAAGCACGACGGACCCATCGACCGCGTGGCCCGCATCCAGGCCGACTGGCGCCGCGAGCGGCCCGACGTCGACGTCGGCCCCCAGGGGGTGATCGGCAGGCTGCACCGTCTGGCCGGCCGGCTCACCGAGGAACTCTGCCTCGTCTACGGCCGCTACGGCCTCAGCGAGGGGGAGTTCGACGTCCTGTGCGCCCTGCGCCGTGCGGGGGAGCCCTACGAGAGGGCGCCCGGCGAACTCGCCGCGCACACCATGGTCACCACCGGCGCGATGACGAAACGGATCGACCGCCTCGAACGGGCCGGACTCGTCACCCGCCGCCGCTCCGACGACGACCAGCGCGGCCGCATCGTCGCCCTCACCACCCCGGGGCGTGAACTCGTCGACCGTGCCTTCACCGACCACATGCGCAACGAACGGCGCCTGGTCGACCTGCTGACCCCCGCCGAGGCCGAGTCGCTCGAAACCCTGCTCACCACCTGGCTGGCCCGCATGGAGGACCCGCACACCCCCGGCGGCGAATGACCGGGCCCCGGTACGCGGCCACGCTCACGGGTTCACTCGGAGGGATGAACCTCGCGCGCATGGTGTGGACGATGCGGGAAGACCCGGACCTTCCGCCGGGCGCGCCCCGCCGTCGGCAGGGCGCGCCCGGAGCGGCGCTCAGGTCAGGCCGAAGGCCTGTGCACCGGACCCGTTGCAGTCCCAGATCTGCAGGCGGGTGCCGTTGGCGGTGGCGCCGTTGGGGGAGTCGAGGCAGCGTCCGGACTGGGGGTTGAGGAGGGAGCCGTCGGCCTGCTGGACCCATTTCTGGCCGCCGACCCCGTTGCAGTCCCACAGTTCGACCTTGGTGCCGTTCGCGGTGCCGTTGCCCACGATGTCCAGGCAACGGCCGAGCGTGGCAAGGGAGTTGTCCGAGCCGTGGTACCAGTGCTGGTCGATCGCGTACGACTGGCAGCCCCACAGCTGGACGGCGGCCCCGTTCGTGCCGGTGTCGTCGGCGGCGACGTCCACGCACGTGCCGCCCGGGCCCTTGACCGCCCCGCCGCCGTTGACCGAGAACTTCTGCGCGGCGGCGCCGTTGCAGTCCCAGATCTGCAGGCGGGTGCCGTTGGCGGTGGCGCCGCTGGGGGAGTCGAGGCAGCGTCCGGACTGGGGGTTGAGGAGGGAGCCGTCGGCCCGCTGGACCCATTTCTGGCCGCCGACCCCGTTGCAGTCCCACAGCTCCAGCTTCGCGCCGCCGGCCGTACCGTTGCCCTCGATGTCGAGGCACCGCCCGAGGGTGGAGAGCGAACCGTCGGGGTTGTGCGTCCAGTGCTGGTCCTCGGCGTACGTCTGGCAGTCCCACAGCTGGACGGCGGCCCCGTTCGTGCCGGTGTCGTCGGCGGCGACGTCCACGCACTTGCCGCCCGGACCGGTGATGGTCCCCTGCGGGCCGTTCGGCACGTCCGTCGCGCCGTTGTAGCCGACGGAGACGATGTTCGCCTGCACGGCGTTCTCGGCGGCGTCGGTGGGATAGCCGGAGACCATGACGCCCTCGAAGAAGGTCCCGCGGTTCCAGTTGCTGTTGTCGCCGCCGATGCCCAGGATGATGCCGCCCTCCTGCTGCATGGGCTGATAGCCGCCCCGGGTCGGCAGCGCGCCGTCCCACCAGGTGGAGAGGCTGCCGGACCGGGAGTCACCGCCCTTGAGCGCGTACCGGGTCTGCCCGTTGTTCTTCAGGACGGCGGTGACGAAGGTGGAGCCGTTGCCCCGGTTCGCCGTGTTGGAGCCGTTGTCGCCCTGGAACATGCCGTTCTCCAGGTCGGCCTCCACCCACGGGCCGTTTCCGGTGCACGGCGCGAAGTAGCAGGTGGTGGCGATGGATACGGCGTCCATGTGGCCGTTGCCGGTGTCGGCGGGGGTGCGTTCGGCGTTGCCGTAGTCGAAGCAGCAGGCGGATCCGACATGGGTGCCGCTGGCCACCATGTAGGCGCCCTCGGGCTGGCCGCCGACGGCGACACCCGACGCGACACCGGTGTAGCGGTAGCCGACCCCGGGCGAGATCCAGAGGCCGTAGACCTTGTGGCCGCCCGCGGTGACGGCGATCTCGGACGCGTCGGCACCCCGGTCGGCACCCATGCCGGCGGTGCCGGCGGGCCCGGGCGTGAGGTCGTTGTGCCGGCCGCTCTGGTCGTAGATCTTCGTGATCCGGCAGCCGCCGTCCGTGGCGCAGAAGGCGTCCTGAGCGGCCGCGTCGGCGTACCCGCCCTGAGTGAGCAGCCCGATGTCGGCGGTGGCCCCGTCCGAGACGCGGGTCACCTGGTACAGCGGGCCGGCGTAGGAGGAGAACAGCGCGCGGGTGACGCTGTGCGCGGCGACGCAGGGGGTACCCGCCGCGGCATAGATGTCGCAGGGCAGCGAACTCGCGGCCTGCGAGGCGGCCGGGAACCCGAGCAGCAGCCCGAGCGCGAGACAGAGGGAGGCCAGTACGGCCACGGCCTGCGGCCGCCGTAAGCAGAATCTTGGCGAGGTCATGACATTACGGACGGACGGAGATCCAGGCATGCGCGTCCCTTCGAAGCTGGAACGGGGGGAGGTCGCACCGAGGTACGGCGGCACAGCTCTCAGATCGGCTCGGCCCGGAACTTACGCACGCTGTTCGAGTCCGTCAATATTTGTTTCCTTCTTTTGGTTCAGACCAGGCATGGCGGGCGGCGGCGGTTGCAGGAGCACAGGCCACGCGTGTGGCCTCGCCGTTCCGGGGCAGCAGGTTGTGGTGCGAGGTGTTCGCACCCGCCGCGGAGTTCGCTTCGGCGAACCTCTGCCGGTGAAACCCTTCGACGGTGGAACGGGGAGGCAGCGTGTCCGGAGCCGTACTGCCCCGGCAGGTCCGCGACGAGCTCGTCCGCAGGCTCCGACGGAACGACCGGGCCTTCCGCAGCGACGACGTCCAGGTCGTCGAACGCCCGCTGCTGCGGCGCGCGGTCGGCGCGTCCGCGCTCGGCAACTGCATGGAGTGGTTCGACTTCGGCGTCTACAGCTACCTGGCCGCCACCATCGGCAAGGTCTTCTTCCCCGGAGCCTCCGCCGGTGCCCAGGTGATCTCCTCGTTCGCCACCTTCGCGGCCGCCTTCGTCGTACGGCCCCTCGGCGGACTCTTCTTCGGGCCGCTCGGTGACCGGGTCGGCCGGCAGAAGGTGCTCGCCACCACCATGATCATGATGGCGCTCGGCACCTTCGCCATCGGACTGATCCCGAGCTACGCCACCATCGGCATCGCCGCTCCGGTCCTGCTCCTCGTCGCCCGCATGGTCCAGGGGTTCTCCACCGGCGGGGAGTACGGCGGCGCGACCACGTTCGTCGCCGAGTACTCCCCGGACCGGCGCCGCGGCTTCCTCTCCAGCTGGCTCGACTTCGGCACGTTCGTCGGCTACGCCCTCGGCTCGGCCCTGGTCACCGTGCTGAACGTGCTCCTCACCGACCAGCAGATGCTCACCTGGGGCTGGCGCCTGCCCTTCCTGATCGCAGGTCCGCTGGGCGTGATCGGCCTCTACATGCGGCTGAAACTGGAGGAGTCCCCGGCCTTCCAGCAGCAACTCGACGACCACGAGAAGGACCTCGCCCAGGAGTCGGCAGACAGCGAACTCCGGACCGTCGTCACGCATCACTGGCGCGCGCTGCTCGTCTGCATGGGCCTGGTGCTGCTGTACAACGTCACCAACTACATGGTCACCGGGTACCTGCCGACGTACCAGACCGAGACCCTGCACCGCTCCAGCGGTTCGGCCGACCTCCTGGTGCTGATCGGCATGGTCTGGATCGTCGTACTGATCACCTTCGTCGGGCGGCTCAGCGACCGGATCGGACGGCGTCCCGTCTACGGGGTCTCCGCGGCCGCCATGATCCTGCTCGCGGTGCCGTCCTTCCAGCTGATCAGGATGCACGGCACCTGGCCACCCGTCCTCGGCGTCCTGCTCCTCGCCACCCTGCTGGCCTGCTTCGCAGCGCCGAGCGCCGCGACCCTCCCGGCCCTCTTCCCCACGGCCGTCCGCTACGCCGCGATGGGCATCGGCTTCAACATCGCGGTCGCGGCCTTCGGCGGCACCACTCCACTGGTGACCGCGGCCCTGGTCAACGTCACCGGCGACGAGCTGATGCCCGCCTACTACCTGATGCTGGCCGGCGCGATCGGTCTGCTGACCGTCCGCTTCCTGCCGGAGAGCGCCCAGGTCCCGCTGCGCGGCTCCCGCCCCATGGTCGGTTCACGCGCGGAGCAGCGCCGGCTGGTCGGCACTTCGCAGGAGCTGTACAGCGCCTGCCTGCGGGACCGGGCGGATGCCAGGGGCTCAGAATCAGCCGCACGGTCCTGAGCGCGTCGTGACGGGGCGGCCACCACCTGCGCTCGCGAGCCCCCCCGGCATCCGCGCAAAGGGTGCCGTCCGAGCCCATGGCTCGCACGGCACCCTTTCCGTTCGGCGTCCGCCGTGCGCGGACGGGGTCAGGCCTTGGCCTGCATGGAGCTCCGTGCGGGGTTGCCCTGCTCGGCCGCCTTGGGGTCCTTCTCGTCGCCCTTGGCGCGGACGCCGTCGGCGATGCGCTTGCCGATCGTCTCGTCGATGTTCGACCAGTACGTGAACGCGCGCTGGAGGACCGGTTCGCTCACGCCGTTGAGCAGATGCCCCACGACGTTGTCGACCAGACGGTCACGGGCGGCGTCGTCCAGCACCTCCCGGACCATGGTGCCGGGCTGGCCCCAGTCGTCGTCCTCGGGGTGGGAGACGTACGCGGCGCGGACGAGCTCGCCGTCCGCCTCCCAGGTGGGCGACGGGCCGAAGGCGGTGGGGTCGGCGGCGGGGCCGCCCTTGGAGTTCGGGGCGTACACCGGGTCGGACGTCTTGCGGAAGGCCATCGCCCCGTCCTTGGAGTACGTGTGGACGTCGACGACGGGAGCGTTCACCGGGAGCTGCTGGTAGTTGGCGCCGATCCGGTGCCGGTGGGCGTCCGCGTAGGAGAACAGCCGGGCCAGCAGCATGCGGTCCGGGCTGGGCCCGATCCCGGGAACGAAGTTGTTCGGCTGGAACGCCGCCTGCTCGATCTCGGCGTGGTTGTCGGTCGGATTGCGGTCCAGGGTCATCCGCCCGACCGGCACGAGCGGATAGTCACCGTGCGGCCACACCTTGGTGAGGTCGAACGGGTTGAAGCGGTAACCCGCGGCGTCCGCGTACGGCATGAGCTGGACGTACAGGGTCCAGCTGGGGAACTGGCCGTCACGGATGTGCTCGAACAGGTCGCGCATGTGGTAATCCGTGTCGACGGCGGCCATCTGGTCCGCCTCGTGCTGGGTGAAGAACTCGATGCCCTGGTCCGTCTTGAAGTGGTACTTCACCCAGAACCGCTCGCCCTTGGCGTTGATCCACATGTACGTGTGCGAGGTGTAGCCGTTCATGTGGCGCCAGGTCCGCGGGATGCCGCGGTCGCCCATCAGCCAGGTCACCTGGTGGGCGGACTCCGGGGAGAGCGTCCAGAAGTCCCACTGCATGTCGTGGTCGCGCAGGTTGTTGTCCGCCCGGCGCTTCTGGGACCGGATGAAGTGCTGGAACTTCATCGGGTCCTTCACGAAGAACACCGGCGTGTTGTTGCCGACCATGTCGTAGTTGCCCTGGCCGGTGTAGAACTTGATTGCGAAGCCGCGGGGGTCGCGCCAGGTGTCCGGGCTGCCGCGTTCACCCGCGACCGTCGAGAAGCGGATGACCAGGTCGGTACGGGCGCCGGGCTGGAAGAGGCCAGCCATGGTGTAGGCGCTGACGTCCTCGGTCACCTCGAAGTGGCCGAACGCGCCGCTCCCCTTGGCGTGCGGCTGGCGCTCGGGGATCCGCTCCCGGTTGAACTGTGCCATCTGCTCGATCAGATAGGCGTCCTGCAGCAGGACCGGTCCCCCGGGCCCCACGGTCAGCGAGTGCTCGTCGCTCTCGACGGGGGCACCGGAGTCGGTCGTGGTGAGGGGTGGCTTCTGCGTCATGACTCTGCCTTTCTCCGCGCGGAGCAGTGGGTGCCGGTTTCCTGCGGATACTGGGGTCGTTGCGGTGTCCGGGGCCGGCGGCCGTTTCACACACCCGCGGCCGCGCCCCGCAGTGGCGGGTGACCCGGCCCGAGCGCGGCAAACACCGGGCCCGGCAGCCGTTGCAGGGGCCGCGCGGCGACGGCGGCCCCGGCCCGGTTGTCCGGCATCCAGCCTGGTCCCACCGGGCCGGTGCCGCCACTCGGGGATCCGGGACGTTTTTCGGCTGGAGCCGCCGCCGGTCGTGTCCCCGGGGCGGGGACGGTCGTTCCTCAGGGCATGAAGAGGATCATCACTGCCGCCGCGCTCGCCCTGACGGGCGTGGCTCTCGCCGCCCCGGCCCACGCGGACGGAACCGCCCCCGGCCCCTCCCGTGACCTCGCCACCAAGGTCGCCGGGGCGCTGCCCAAGGCCGCGGTGGCGGGTCTCAACGCGGCTGCCTCGTCCATGGCGACCGGCATGCAGGACCGGCCCCCGGCCAAGTAGACCGGGCCGCCCGTCGGGTCCGTCCGTCGCACAGGTCCGTCCGATTCCGACCCGGTCCGTTCCCGGCGGCCGGGTCGGGCGGCGACCCGTCGGCCGGGGGCGGCCTGTCCCGCCCGTAACCGCCGTGCCGGACCGCTCTACCGGGGCGAGGGGCCGGGGGGCGCGCCGGTCAGCAGGTGGCGCTCGTGGGACTCGTAGCGGCTGCGTTCACGGTCGGCGGACCTCCGCCCCGCCAGGACGGTGGTGAGCCAGCCGGTGAGGAAGCCCGCGGGTACCGAGACGAGGGCGGGCGTGTTGTAGGGGAACCAGGCGAAGTCGGCGTCCGGGAACGCGGACAGTGGC
This sequence comes from Streptomyces sp. NPDC104761, assembly GCF_055583445.1. Taxonomy (NCBI): domain Bacteria; kingdom Bacillati; phylum Actinomycetota; class Actinomycetes; order Kitasatosporales; family Streptomycetaceae; genus Streptomyces; species Streptomyces sp. NPDC104761. The sequence goes on from NZ_JBVJNZ010000001.1 coordinate 1,301,547, forward strand.
GTTCCGGAGACCAGGGTGGTGCCGGGGGCCAGGGCGAGCACGGTCAGTGAGCCCACGACGAGGGTGGCGAGGAGCGCGGTGCGCGTGTAGCGGCGCCAGAAGAGGGTGTAGAGGAGTGCGGGGGCGATGGCGGAGGCGCCGAGGGTGAAGGAGACGGTCGCCAGCGGCTGAAGGCTGCGGTGCTGGGCGAGGACGGCCAGCACGATGGTGGGGACGCCCACGGCGAGGGCGCAGCACCGGGCGAGGGCGAGCTCACGGGCCGGTGCCGGGGGAGTGGCGCGGGATGCCGTCAGGTCGTGGGCGAGTGTGTTGGCGCAGGCCAGTGTCATGCTCGCGACGGAGGCGAGCAGGGTGAGGAAGACGGCGGTGGTGACGGTGGCGAAGAGCAGGCTCTCCGGCCGGGACAGGCCGGTTCCGAACGCGGCGCGGGCACCCAGCAGGTAGGCGGTCGTGCCGTGCGCGTCGGCGGCGGCGATGCGGTCGTGACCGACGAGCGCGGTCGCGCCGGTGCAGATCAGGGTGAGCATCAGAATGAAGAGGGTCACCGAGGAGACCGCCCAGGACATGGCCCGGCGGACCTGTCGTGGCGTGCCCGCCGTGTACATGCGCATGGTGACGTGCGGCAGGCAGGCGCCGCCCAGCACGATGGCGCCCTGGGTACTGGCCATGTCCAGCGCCGGATGCGGGCTGCTGGAGTACTGCAGCCCCCAGGTCAGATAGGCGTCCCCCGCTCCGCTGCGCGCGGCCGCCGCGTGGAACAGCGCCTGGGGCTGCCAGTCGAACGCGCGCAGGATCAGCACGCTCACGACCAGCCCCGAGCCGAGCAGTGCCACGGTCTTGATGATCTGGACCAGCGCGGTGCCGGGCATCCCGCCGAGCGCCGCGTAACTGATCATGAGGACCCCGGCCCCGGCCACGCACCCGTTCTGCATGCCGGTGTCGGTGAACCCGAGCACGTACGCGAGGAGTTCACCGACCCCGGCGAGCTGGACGACCATCATCGGCACCAGGGCCGCGAGGGTGACCAGGCAGGCCGTGACACGCACCGACCGGGCAGGGTGGCGACGGGCCAGCGCGTCGCCCATGGTGTAGCGCCCGGTGTTGTGCAGGGGTTCGGCCAGCAGGAACATCAGCAACAGCAGCGACAGCAGGGCGCTGAGGGCGAGGACGATGCCGTCGTAGCCGCACAGGGCGATGATCCCCCCGATGGTGAGGACGGTGGCGGCGGAGATGTAGTCGCCCGCGACGGCCAGCCCGTTGCGCAACGGCGACAGGGACCGGTACCCGGTGTAGAACTCGGCGAGGTCGTCCGCCTCCGGGCCGGTCAGCACGCACAGCAGCAGGGTGAGGGCGACGACGGCGCAGAACGCGACGAGGGACCAGGACTGGGCGGAGCCTCCCAACCCGGTCACGGCGCCTGCTCCCGGTCCGCGACGGCCCCGCCCGTCTGGCGGCGGGCGCGCCGCGCCAGGGGATCCACGAAGCGGTGCGCGGCGGCCTCGTGGAGCAGGACCGCGAGCCAGGTCACCGGAATCTGGACGAGGGCCAGGACCAGTCCGGTGGGCAGGCCGCCGGGACCCGGGCGGGTCATCAGGGCGGGCGCCTTGACGGTCAGGGTGAGGAAGGCGGCGAAGTAGCCGAGCGCGGTGATGGTCGCCACCCGCCGCTGCCAGCGGTAGGCCCGCCGCAGCAGGCGCAGGGTGCGGTGGGCACCGGAGCGAGGGTTCGCAGCCGGGGTGCCGTACGGCTCCTCGCCGCTCGACCAGGCCGGGGACGGGCGGTCGTACGGGGACGGGTGGCCGTAAGGGGAGCGGCCCGAGGGTAAATCGGGCACATCATAGGACATTTCGGCAACTCCTCGGTGGGGACCGGGCCGGTCGTGACGGGCCACGAGCGGGGAGGGCGGTTCGGCCGGCCGGACGCCGTGCGGCCGGGGGCTGGTGGGAAGCCGTGTGCGCCGGTCGTCCGGGACGTCGTCTCATAGGGGAGCGGTCGGGTGGGCGAAGCGCCATGGTCTCCGGCGTGGGCGCCGTCCGCCAGGGGTGCGGCGGGAGTCGATGGGGGCGGCCCCTGGTGCGCGGGGCTGACGTCGGGATCTCTGCCAGTGGGTGATGAAGCATGGGCGGAGCGCGCGGTGGCGCGATTGTTTCCCGAAGTGCGCCGTCGCACACCTCATGAGCCCCGGGCCGCGCGGCGGTTGGCCGGCCCGGGCGGGGCGCGGCTGTGACGCACCTCATGGGTGGCGTGGGTCTCGTCCGGCGGCCCGATCCGTACGCCCTTCAACTTCCGTAAACGGTACGCAATTTGCTCCGCAACGATCTCCGTGGTGTGGTCATGGGTCCCTGCCGGGCAGGGGCCGGAAGGAACTTTCGTGGCATTCGCGGGACATGGGGCCACGGGGGAGTTGTCGAATGCGAAGTACATTGCAATGGCAGTGTCTTGAGCCTCAAGCTCCTGCAATCAGGGGTGATTCGGACACTTCACTCATTTAATGTCTTTCTGTGAAAGATGCGCGCTATGGGTGCCTATCTGACTCCTCCAGCCGTACTACAAGGCGAACATGACGTGAAGACCGGCGAGATCCTCGCGGAGGTGCGCGGCCGGCATCCGCAGGCGCCGTGGCTCTCCCGGATCGACGGCATCGCCGCGAGCACGGGGATCGACTCCCGCGGGTGGATGCTGCCGCTGGAGACGGCAGCGGCCCCCGGCGGCGGGCCGGGCCTGCGAACTCCCCGTGCGGGACAGGCCCGTACGGCACTGGCCGGCAGCGGGTTCACCGAGCACGAGGTGAACCGCGCGATCGCCGCGCTGGAGGCGATACCGGCCCCGCAGACCGTCCAGGAGCGCACCGCGCCGGCCTGGGCGGCCGTGCAGACGTACGGGGAACGCGCGGCCCGTGACGCGCTCCGGGCCGCCGGACTGGACACCGCCGACGTCGACTGCCTGATCACCAGCCACTCCACCACCCCGGCCCTGCCGGGACTTGACCTCTCCCTCCTCAACCGCCTCGAACTGCGCGACGACGTACTGCTGCTGCCGGCCACCCAGTGGGCCTGCATCGCCGGCACCCGGTCGCTGGCACTGGCGGCCGACCTGGTCGCCGCGGATCCCGACCGGGTGGTGCTGGTCGTGATATCGGAGGCGCTGAGCACCACCTACCAGCCCGCCGACGACACGCTGGAGTCGCTGATCGTGCGGCTCCTGTTCGCGGACACCGCCGTCGCCGTGGTGGTCACCGGCCGCCCCCGGCCGGAGTCGGTGCTGCGCCTGGACGCGGCCTGGCACCACACCCTGCCCGGCACCACCGACCTGCACCGGCTGGAGACCCGTGAGGACGGCACCCACTTCGTGATGGACCGCCGCGGGCCGCGCGCGGTCCAGCAGACAGTGGCCGCGATGTGGGAGTGGCTGCGCGCACGCCACCAGGACGACGGGCACTCCTGGCATCCCGATCTGCTGCTCGCGCATCCCGGCGGCACGCGGGTGCTGGAGTACATGGAACAGACGATGCCCGACAGCTGGCCGGAGGGGCTGCTGGCCTACAGCCGTGACAGCTACACCTCGGGCAACCGCGGCGGCGCCGCCGTACTCGACATCCTGCGCCGCGCGCACGACGCGGGACAGAAGCCGGGCAGCCGCACGGTGCTGTACGCGGCCGCGCCCGGGCTGACGGCCACCGCGCTGGAAGGGGAGTGGCTGTAGCGCAGGACCGCCGCTGTCGTCGCGGCACCGGCACTACCCCTCGAGTTCCGCCCAGACGGCCTTGCCGGTGTCGGTCCACCGCACGCCCCAGCGCGCGGTCAGCTTGTGGACGACGTGCAGACCCCGCCCGCCGTCGTCGAGCAGGTCACCGCGGCGCAGCCGCGGCCGGCCGTTGCCGCTGTCGCCGACCTCGCAGGTCAGCCGGGATCCGGCCCGCACCAGCCGGACCGTGACGGGCCCGGTGCCGAACCGCACGGCGTTGGTGACCAGTTCGCTCAGCACCAGCAGGGCGCCGTCCCGGGCCTGTTCGCCCAGGTGCCAACGCCGCAGCAGGGGAGCGGTCAGGGTGCGGGCGCGGGCGGCGGTGTCGTCACGGGCGGGCAGCCGCCAGGTGGCGGTGTCCCGGCTGCGCCGCCCGGCCATCCGGGCCAGCAGCAGTGTGACGTCGTCGCGCAGCGGCTCCGGCGGGCCCAGCCGGGCGACCACGCGACGCGCGGCCTGCTGCAGGTCGTCCCAGGGATGCACCTCGCGCACCACGTCCGTCAGCCTGCCGATGCCGTCGTCGATGGAGGCCGCCGGATCCTCCACCAGGCCGTCGGTGTAGAGGACGAGAAGCGAGCCGGGCGGCGCGGCGAACTCGTGCACCTCGAACGGCTCCCGTACGACGAACTCCGCACCGAGGGCCGGGTGCGGCTGCGCCGCGAGGGTCCCGGCGGAGCCGTCGGGAAGCACGAGGACCGGGGGCAGGTGGCCGGCGTTGGAGACCAGCACCCGGTGGTCGACCGGATCGTAGACCGCGATGCAGCACGTCGACCCCAGCGCGCTGTATCCGGCCGCGAGGCCCGCGTCGGTGTCGTCCAGCATGGTGACGGTCTCGTCCAGGCGCTCGAGCACCTCCCCGGGGCCGAGCCCCGCCGACAGCAGCGCCCTCGCCTCCATGCTCAGCTGGCCCATGGCCGCCGCGGCCCCCAGGCCGTGCCCCACAACGTCACCGACCACCAGCGCGGTCCTGTCACCCGGCAGCGGAAAGCTGTTCACCCAGTCACCGCCGACACCCGCGCTGTCCGGGGTGGTGGGCTCGTAGACGCTGGCGACCTCGATCGTGTCGCTGCCCGCCCGCGGCAGCAACCGGCGCTGCAACGCCAGCACCTGGGCGTGCTCACGCTGGTGCTGGCGGGCCAGGTCCACGTGCCGGGCGGTCTTCGCCACGAGTTCCTGCAGGTCGAGCAGTTCGGCGCCGTTGAAGCGGCACTCCGGCCGCCGCCAGACCTCCGTCACGCCGAGCACGATGGGCCCCGGCGTGCCCTCCGGTCCCTCCACGACCAGCGGGATGCAGGCGACGCTCACCGGCCGGTCCCCGGGCACCAGGGCGCGCACCAGCTTCGGATCGTCCAGCGCCCGCTCGATCGCCGCACGGTCCGGGATGACGACGGCCTGCGGGACGTCGTCGCGCATGACCGCATGGGCCAGCAGGCGGCTCGCCTCACGGGGGAGGTTGTCCCCGGGCGTCAGGTATCCCTCGGGCCACGCACGGTCCGGCACCAGGGCCGCCCGCCGCAGCCGGATGCGGTCCTGCGCCTGCTCGGTGACCGCCTCGCCGGTCCACACGGCGTAGTCGAGGTTGACGGCGGCCACGTCCCCCCAGGCCAGCAGGGACTGGGCCAGGGACTGTGCGGTCTCCCCGATGTCCAGGGACGTGCCGATCGCCGTGGCCGAGGCGTACAGGTGCAGCCGCTTGGCCATGGCGATCAGCGAGACCGTCAGACCGTCCTGCGGGGGTGCGGCCGGCAGGATGCTCATCGAGACCACCAGCTCCGACCCGTCGGAGCGCCGCACGCGCTGCACCCGGGCGACATGCGCCTCCCGCGTCTCGAGGACGCGCAGCAGCCGCTTCGTGACCGTCGGCACGTCCTCGGGCGGCAGCAGGTCGGCGAAAGCGGTCCCCGGCGCGGCGCTCACCCCGGCGAACGGGGCCGCGTCCAGGTTGGAGCCGCTGATCCGCAGATCCCGGCCGAGACCGACCACCCCGAGGATCCGTTCCCCGTCGTCGGTCTCGCCCTCGGCCCCCGGGGCGCGCTCCTCGTCCACCGCCTTCTTTCCGCCCTTCGGGATGTAATCCCCCAGGGCGCCGCTGACCGTGTCGAACGGCGAAGCAGAGGAGGGTGTGGGGTCCATGCAGCTCACACAGCTCGCTGACTCCGGCGTACCGGCAGATCTTCCCGAGTCCATGCGGGCAGGCCCCGAGAACCTCCCGCACATCTCATGGGTAACACAAATACCCTGCCCGCCGAAGGGATAAAAGTGATCAAAACAACACAAGCCGCAGGCGGCCCCGACGGCCACCGCTCGGGAAGGTCCTGCTGCTTGTAAAGGTTTCTTTAGAAAGATACCTTTACATCATGGACCGCAGACAGCTCACCGACCCGCGCGCCCTGCGCGCGTACGCCCATCCGTTCCGCCTGACGCTCATCGGACTGCTGCGCAGGGAAGGCGCGATGACCGCCACCAGAGCGGCCGAGCTGACGGGGGAATCGGTGGCCGGCTGCTCGTACCACCTGCGGATGCTGGCCAAGTACGGACTCGCGGAACAGACGGGGGAGGGACAGGGCCGGCAGAAGCCCTGGCGGGCCACGGCGCCGTCCACCTCCTGGCCCGGCTACACGGCGGACCCCGAGGTGCAGGAAGCCGCCACCGCCCTCAGCCTCGCGGTCGTCGAGCGGTACTTCACCGAGGCGACCCACTGGCTGGAGAACCGGCACACCGAGTCTCCGGACTGGCAGGAGGCGGCGCCACTGGGGGACGCCACGATCTTCGTCACCGCCGCCGAGCTCAAGGATCTCGGCGAGAAGGTGTGGGACCTGCTCCAGCCCTACGCCCGCCGGACCGACAGCCCGCAACTGCGCCCGGCCGCGGCCCGCCGCGTGTCGTACGTCCACTTCGGGCACCCGGCGCGGGAGTTCGGTACACCGGCGCGGGGCGAGGCGGAAGAGCCGCACCCGTGAGCGAGTCCGGGCGCTTACCCGCCCTGCTGCGCGAGCCGGTGTTCCGCCGCTACTGGACCGGACAGGCCGGAGTTCGGCTCCGGGTTCGGCGTCATGCTCCTGGACATCGCGGGTGGATCCCTGACCGCGTCGCTGATCCCGGACAGCCTCCGCTCCCGCGCCGCGGGAGCCGCCCGCCTCTTCAACTACGGCATCCGCCCCGTCGGCGCCCTGGCCGGCGGTTGGCTCGCCTCGGCGACCGGCCTGCGACCCACCCTGTGGATCGCGACCCTCGGAGCGCTGCTCGGCCTGGTGTGGGCGCTGCCGTGCGGGCTGCTCCGGCGCGCACGTCCCGCCCCTGAGGCGGAGAACGTGCAAGTCCCGCCCCTGAAGCAGAAAAACCGAGGCCCGGCGCTGCGCCGCGGCACCCGGGGATGATTGGCTGGCCCCGGCCGATTCCCACCCGATCCGGCTCCGCCGGCAGGAGGACCCCGCAGTCATGAGCAGTGCCTACGCCTACGAATACAAGGTCGTCACTTTCCGGGAGTCGCTGATCGGCGACGCGCTGGACAGCGACAAGCTGGAGAAGGTCCTCAACAAGCACGCCGAGGACGGCTGGGCCCTCAAGGCCATCACCTCCGCGGACGTCAAGGGCCGCATCGGTCCCGGAGCCGTCGAGGGCCTGCTCCTGACCTTCGAACGCCCGCGTGGCTGACCGGAACGCAACCGGCAGCAACTCGAACGCCCCCGGACCCGCCGAGGTCCGGGGGCGTTCGCCGTCCGCAAGCGGGCGAAAGACGACGTGATGATCGTCCGGGCTCCGCGGGCCGCCGCCGAGCACGGCGTGCGCACCGTCAGGAACACGAGCGTGTCGGCATGTTGCCCGTCGGACGACGTGGCGCCCGAGGCGCCTCATTCTTCACCCTGAGCCGTCCTGAGCCGTCGAACCACGGCGCCACGGCAACGCAAAAACTTGCGTGAATTACGTCCACTTGCGCCGCGGGGTGCAAGTGCAGTGTGCGACTCGTGTGTGGGGCCGGCTCGAGCACTCCCCAGCGAAGTTGCCTATCCAGCCCGCTCTTTGGGCATCGTGAGGGCTCTGGCGCGGGGTTTGCGCCCTCACCGTCACCGATGCCTGGGTGCTTCTGGTGAAATTTGTGCAGTCCTGGCTGTAGACGAGCACACATCGCTCTGTAATATTTCGATGAAACAATGCAAAAGTCTGCGCCTTGCTTCTCGTGCCACCCCACTGCACCGCACCGCACCTTTCTGCACCACTCCGTCAGGAACGAGCCGCCCTCGCCGCCCCCTCCGGCGTGCGAGCCTCCGCAGGAAGTGACCCCCGCATGACTCGACACGAGCCGAGATCCTGGAGACGGCGCACAGCGACCGCTGTGCTCGCCTCCGCCGTCATGGTTCTGGGCCTGCCCGCCGTCGGCGCACACGCGGCCGGCGGTCCGAACGCCGCCGCGAACGCCAGAACCACGGCAGGCAGTGCCCGCGCCGCACACGCGGCCGTCAACGTCACCGACGGCGACACCGACACCTACTGGCAGGCCGGGAAGAAGTCGGCCCAGTGGGTCCAGACCGACCTCGGGCGGACCCAGCGCGTCCGCGAGGTCGTGCTGCGGCTGCCCGAGCAGTGGCAGACCCGCAAGCAGACGCTGGCGCTCCAGGGCAGCGCCGACGGCAAGAGCTTCGCCACCCTCAAGTCGACGGCGCAGTACGTCTTCAGCCCGGGCGACGACAACACGGTGAAGGTCTCCTTCCCCGCGACCCTCGCCCGGTACGTGCGGGCCGACTTCAGCGCCAACTCGGTCACGGGCACCGCCCAGCTCGCCGAGATGCAGGTCCTCACGACCGCCGCCTCGACGCCCAACCTCGCCCTGGGCAAGACCTTCAGCGAGAGCGGGCACGCCGACGTCTACGGCGCGGCCAACGCCGGTGACGGAAACCGCAACACCTACTGGGAGAGCACCAACAACGCCTTCCCGCAGTGGCTCAAGGTCGACCTCGGCTCCTCGGTCCAGGTGAACCAGGTGACGCTGCGACTGCCCAGCGGCTGGCCGAGCCGCAACCAGACCCTCAAGATCCAGGGTTCCACGGACAACCAGAACTTCACCGACCTGTCGGCGTCGAAGGCGTACGCCTTCAACAGCTCCGACGACCAGTCGGCGACCATCAGCTTCGACACGACCACGACGCGGTACGTGCGGGCGTACTTCACCGCCAACGACGGCTGGCCCGCCGGGCAGGCGTCCGAGCTGGAGGTCTACGGACCGGCCACCGGCGACACCCAGGCACCCACCGCGCCGGCCAACCTGGCCTACACCGAGCCGGCCTCCGGGCAGATCAAGCTGACCTGGAGCGCGGCCACCGACGACACCGGCGTGACCGGGTACGACGTCTACGCCAACGGCCAGTTGCGGGCGAGCGTGGCCGGGAACGTCCTGACCTACACCGACACCCAGCCGGCCGGCACCGACATCACGTACTTCGTGCGGGCCAAGGACGCCGCGGGCAACGTCTCCGCCAACAGCAACAGCGTCACCCGCAAGGGAGCGAGCGGCGACACCCAGGCCCCCACGGCGCCCGGCAATCTCGCCTACACGCAGTCCGGCAGCGACGTGAAGCTCACCTGGCAGGCGTCGAGCGACAACGTGGCGGTCACCGGGTACGACGTCTACGCCAACGACCAGCTCGTCAAGACCGTGGCCGGCGACGTGACGACGTACACCGACACCCCGTCGGCGACGGCCACCGTCACCTACTACGTGAAGGCGAAGGACGCCGCGGGGAACGTGTCGGTGGCGAGCAACAGCGTCACCCGGCCCGGGAACGGCGCAGGCTCCGATCTCGCCCAGGGCAAGCCCATCGAGGCCTCCTCGTACACCTTCACCTACGTCGCCGCGAACGCCAACGACGGCCAGATCGGCACCTACTGGGAGAGCGCGGGCGGCGCCTACCCGGCCACCCTCACCACCAAGCTGGGCGCCAACGCCGATCTCAGCCAGGTCGTCGTCAAGCTCAACCCGGACCCGGCCTGGTCGACCCGCACCCAGAACATCCAGGTGCTCGGCCGCGACCAGGACGCGACCACCTTCACCAGCCTCGTCGCGGCGAAGGACTACACGTTCAACCCGGCCACCGGCAACACCGTGACCATCCCGGTCTCCGGCGCCGCCGCCGACATCCAGCTCAAGTTCGCCTCCAACACCGGCGCCCCCGGCGGGCAGGTCGGCGAGCTCCAGGTGATCGGCACCCCGGCCGCCAACCCGGACCTCAAGGTCACCGGCATCACCAACTCGCCCGCCGCCCCGGTCGAGTCGGACGCCATCACCCTCTCCGCCACCGTCACCAACAGCGGCAGCAAGGCGTCCAAGGCCACCGACCTGAACTTCACGCTCGGCGGCACCAAGGCGGCCACCGCCGACGTCCCGGCCCTCGCGGCGGGCGCCTCGGCGACGGTCACCGCGAGCATCGGCACCCGGGACGCGGGCAGCTACCCGGTCGGCGCCGAGGTCGACCCGTCCAACAAGGTCATCGAGCAGAACGAGGGCAACAACACCTTCACCCGCTCCGACGCTCTCGTCGTCAAGCCCGTATCCAGCTCCGACCTGGTCGCCGCACCGGTCGCCTGGACGCCCTCCAGCGCCTCGGCCGGCGACAACGTCGCCTTCACCGTGGCCCTCAAGAACCAGGGGACCATCGACTCCGCCTCCGGCGCGCACGGCGTCACCCTCACGGTCCAGGACGCGAACGGCGCCACCGTCAAGACGCTCAGCGGCTCCTACAACGGCACCATCGCCTCCGGACAGACGACCGCGCCGATCAGCCTCGGCTCCTGGACGGCCGTCAACGGCAAGTACACGGTGAAGACGGTCATCGCCGACGACACCAACGAACTGCCGGTCAAGCGCACCAACAACACCACCACACAGAACCTGTTCGTCGGCCGCGGCGCCGACATGCCGTACGACATGTACGAGGCCGAGGACGGCACGGTGGGCGGCGGCGCCAAGGTCGTCGGCCCCAACCGCACCATCGGCGACGTCGCGGGCGAGGCCAGCGGCCGCAGGGCGGTCACCCTCGACGCCACCGGCGAGTACGTCGAGTGGACGACCCGGGCCGCGACCAACACCCTGGTCACCCGATTCGCGATCCCGGACGGCACCGACGCCACCCTCGACGTCTACGTGGACGGCCAGTTCCTCAAGGCGATCGACCTCACCTCGAAGTACGCCTGGCTCTACGGCAGCGAGACCGCGCCCGGCAACTCACCCGGCTCCGGCGCCCCGCGCCACATCTACGACGAGGCGAACCTGCTCCTCGGCAAGACCGTGCCCGCCGGTTCCAAGATCCGCCTCCAGAAGGACGCGGCGAACACCGCCAGTTACTACGCCGTCGACTTCATCAACACCGAACAGGCCACCGCGATCGCCAACCCCGACCCGGCCGCCTACACGGTCCCGGCCGGCTTCACGCAGCAGGACGTGCAGAACGCCCTCGACAAGGTCCGCATGGACACCACGGGCAAGCTCGTCGGCGTCTACCTGCCCGCCGGCGACTACGACACCTCCAGCAAGTTCCAGGTCTACGGCAAGGCGGTCAAGGTCGTCGGAGCGGGCCCCTGGTTCACCCGCTTCCACGCGCCCGCCTCGCAGGAGAACACCGACGTCGGCTTCCGCGCCGAGTCCACGGCCAACGGCTCGACGTTCTCCGGCTTCGCCTACTTCGGCAACTACACGTCCCGGATCGACGGCCCGGGCAAGGTGTTCGACTTCTCCAACGTCTCGAACATCACCATCGACAACATCTGGGCCGAGCACATGGTGTGCCTCTACTGGGGCGCCAACACCGACAACATGACCATCTCGAACTCCCGCATCCGTGACACGTTCGCCGACGGCATCAACATGACGAACGGCTCCACGGACAACCACGTCGTCAACAACGACGCCCGCGCCACGGGCGACGACAGCTTCGCCCTCTTCTCGGCCATCGACGCCGGCGGCGCCGACGAGAAGAACAACCTCTACGAGAACCTGACGTCCACCCTCACCTGGCGCGCGGCCGGCATCGCCGTCTACGGCGGCTACGACAACACCTTCCGCAACATCCGCGTCGCCGACACCCTCGTATACTCCGGCATCACGATCTCCTCGCTGGACTTCGGCTACCCGATGAACGGCTTCGGCACCGATCCCACGACGATCGAGAACGTCTCCCTGGACAGAACCGGCGGCCACTTCTGGGGCTCCCAGGTCTTCCCCGCCATCTGGGCGTTCTCCGCCTCGAAGGTCTTCCAGGGCATCCGGGTCAACGACGTCGACATCGACGACTCCACCTACGGAGGCGTCATGTTCCAGACCAACTACGTCGGCGGCCAGCCGCAGTTCCCGGTGAAGGACACCATCTTCACCGACATCTCCATCACCAACTCCAAGAAGAGCGCAGACGCCTTCGACGCCAAGTCCGGCTTCGGCATCTGGGCCAACGAACTGCCCGAACCCGGTCAGGGTCCCGCCGTCGGCGAGGCCACCTTCCGCAACCTGCGGATGAGCGGCAACGCTCAGGACATCAGGAACACGACCACCACCTTCAAGATCAACATCGAGTAGCTCCCGAACAGCGGTGAAGGAAGGGGCGCCCCCGGCGGGGACGCCCCTTCCTGCCGCGCCCGGCCCCACCCTGGTGACCGGACCGCGGCTCCGGCGTCGAGGACGGCGTCCGGATCCCGCCGGTGTCCCGGGCAGGCCCGCGTCACGCTGCACACATGAATCCCGCCTTCCCTCCCCTTCCCATCCCCGCCGAGGCCCTGAAGGAACTGCGCGTCCACGACGACGCCGGGAACCCGCCACGCCCGTACCCGGACGACGAAGGCGGCGCACCGCTGCGCTGCTGCCTGCGGTCCAGTACCCGGGGCGAGAGGATCGCCCTGGTGTCCTACGCCCCGCTGCGCCGGTGGGCGGCGCAGACCGACGCCGATCCCGGGGCGTACGACGAACAGGGGCCGGTCTTCATCCACGCCGAGGACTGCGGCGGCCCGTCCGACGAGCACCCCGGCTACCCCTGGGCACGCCCCGGCGCCCTGCGCGTCCTGCGCCGCTACGACGGGCGAGGCCGCATCACGGGCGGCCGCATGCTGGAGCTCCCGGACGATCCCCACGCGGCCTTCGAGCACGCACTGGCCGAGGCGTTCGCCGACCCCGGGACCGCCCAGGTCCACGTCCGTGCCGTCGAATACGGCTGCTACCACTTCCGCGTGGACCGCCCCTGACGGCCCGATGCCGGGCGGGGCGCCCACGCCCTGCCCGGCACACCGGCACGGCCACTCGGCCGAGCCCGGCCCAGAACCCGGCCCGGCCTCGGCGCCGTTCCCACGGCCTGCTTTCCGGCCGGCTCACCCGTTGCGCAGTCTGCGCCACGTGTGCGGGCCGAAGATGCCGTCGACTCCCGGCGGACCCAGGGAGACGCCCCACGCGTGATCCCGAAGCAGGGCACGTACGCCGTCACCGCCGCCGTGCGGCGGTCGGCCGGTCACCGCGCGCCACAATTCCGGCGACATCGGCGATCATCCCCGGAATACTGGGTGCCCATGGACGAGGTCGAAGTCGTCGTCGCCCATTCCGAGCGCGCGACGCTGCGCGTCGGCGACGTGTTCCTGAAGGTGGACGCCGATCACGCGCGCATCGAGGTCGAGGTCGAGGCGATGGCCCTGGTGCCGGTCCCGACTCCGGAGGTCCTGTGGCGCAGGCCGCCCGTGCTCGCCCTCGCCGCCGTCCCGGGGACGGCTCTCGGCCGGCTCGGTCAGCCGTCGACCACATCGCCGGCGGCATGGGCCGCGGCGGGTGCCGCCGTCCGGCAGTTGCACGAGGCGCCGCTGCCGCCCTGGCCCGGCCGGCGCCGCCGGGGTCCCGACGAGCTGGCGGCGGAACTCGACGGCGAGTGCGCGTCGCTCGTGGCGCACGGCATCCTGCCCGCCGACCTGGTCACCCGCAACCGCCAGGTCGCCGAGGCCGCGATCCGGCCGTGGACCCCGGTGTTCACGCACGGCGACCTGCAGGCCGAGCACGTCTTTGTCGACGGCGACGAGGTCACCGGCATCATCGACTGGTCCGAAGCGGGCCGGGGCGATGCCCTGTTCGACCTCGCCACCCTGACGCTCGGACACGAGGAGCACCTCGGCGACGTCATCGCCGGTTACGGCACCGACGTCGACCTCGACGTGATCCGCGCGTGGTGGTCGTTGCGAAGCCTGCTGGGGGTGCGCTGGCTGGTGGAGCACGGCTTCGACCCGTCCGCGCCGGGCTGTGAGGTCGACGTGCTGAGATCCCGGATGTGAGGCAGCGCGGGCCGCACTGGTGCGCGTGCACCGAGGAGAGCCGGCACGTCACCGGGGACGGCGGGCAGGGAACCCCTGCCCGCCGTCCCCGGCTCCGCGTCCGGTCACTCCTCGGCGGCGGCCAGGGCGGCCAGCTCGCGGTTGACGGCGAGTTGGTGTGCCTCGGCGTCCATGCGCGCCTTCTTCGGGCTCCACCGGCCCGCCATCACGAAGACGAAGGGCAGGAAGACCACCTGGCCGCCGACGCAGATCCACCACCACGTGCGCCATTCGCCGGGCCCGTCCTTCGACGCCTTCTGGACCTTGGCGCCGTACTCCTGCAGCAGCTTCAGCTGCGGCCCGGCCTTCTGTACGACGGCGAGGTCGTCCGCGCCGACCTCCTTGACGGCGCGGGCGCTCAGTGCGGGAGGGGTGGTGGCGGGGGTGTACTTGTCGAGCTCGGCGAAGAGGCCCGGATGCGCATCGACGATCGCCAGCGCGGGTGCCGCCTGCGCCGAGGCGGCCTTGACCTCGGCGCCGTGCTCCACGAGCGGGGTCACGGAGGTGACCAGGACCGGGATGAAGGCCGCGGAGACGGCGACCACGATGCGCACGGTCCAGCCCCACACCGCCAGACCCGCCGCGGTGGCCGCAGGGTTGTGCTTCTCCACCGTCTCGGTGAAGCTCGCCATCCAGGGCGCGTAGGCGATGCCGCTGAAGACTCCGATGCCGACGAACAGCCAGGCGAAGGTGTAGTAGCCGGTCGTCGGATGGGTGGCGCGGGTGGCGAAGGCCGCGGTCACAGCGATCGAGCCAACCGCGCCGACGATCATGAAGGGCTTGCGCACCTTCAGCCGGTCCGAGACCAGGCCGACCAGGACCAGGGCGATGGCGTTCGCTCCCCAGTACCAGTTGGCCAGGGCGTTGGTGCGCTGCTCGCTGTAGCCGAAGACGGTCGAGAAGTAGACGACGAAGTTGCCGACCGCCGCGTAGTACAGCAGCAGGAACACGGCGATGGCGAAGGCCGAGCCCAGCACGTCCAGGCGCATCATCTGCCGCCACTCGCCGCGCCGCAGCGCCTCGGTGTCCAGCCCCTTGGCGCGTGCCTCGACCAGGGCCCGGTCCCGCAGGGTCACCATGATCTGGTCCCGCAGTGCCGGGGAGAGCTCGCGCAGCGCGACGACGGCGACGACGAGGACGACGAACCCGGCGATCGCCGAATAGCGCAGCTCGTCCTGCCAGGTGGCGCTGTCGAGGGTGTTGCTGGTGACGACGGTGACCACCAGGGAGCCGATGACCGGGCCCATCGTCCAGTACCCCATCGCGGTGGCCCGGCCGAGCTGCGGGGAGAAGTCCCTGATCAGCGCCGGGGTGGCGACCAGCACGATGCCCTCGATGAAGCTGACGAGCGCGAAGAGCACCAGGTAGGTGGTCTTGTTCGCCGCGTTCGGCAGGCCGAAGAAGACCAGCAGCGCCGCGACCAGCAGTCCGTAGACCACCAGATTCGCCCGGCCCCACCGGTCGGCAAGACCCGCCACGAGCGAGGCGAAGGCCCCGACCGCGTTGCCGATCACCGAGACCCAGATGAAGTAGCGGTACGTCATGCCGAAGTGCGTGATGATCGACGTCGCCACCGCGTACTGGATGTACAGCATGTAGTACAGGACGACGGTGGTGACGACCACGATCGCGAGGTACGCCATCCGGCGGCCGGTGGGCGGATAGTCGGTCAGTTCGCGGCGGTACAGCCGGGCCAGCGGGGTGCCGGCGGCGGAGGGTGCATCGGGTGCGGGTCTGTCGGCGGTGGGCGGTGTCGTGGCAGCGGACATGCGGCTCCTCCCGGGGATTCCGGAGACCGGGTGGTGCGCGTCGGCGCGACGAGGCCTCGCGCCGGCCCGGCTCCGGGAGCGTGGCCAGAGGGTAGTACCGACTGGTCGGTACGCCTAGGGGGTCTGCGTGGCCGAAATGCTTTGCCGGACGATCCGGTCACGTCTATCGTGCCGACGGTCGGAACGGGCGTTCTCGGAGGGCGCCCACAGGGGGAGCGATCGCCGTGGGTGTCTTCGTGGCCGTCAGGGGTTGGCTGGAGTGCGACGAGCGACAGCTCGCCCAGGTCAGAAGGATCGTCGAAGCGGACGATCCCGACCGGACGTACGGCGGCGGCTGGGCCTTTCCGCCGCGGCAGTACAACTTCGCCCACTGGGTCTTCTTCGGGGCCCATATGCGCGCCGAGTCCGTCGACCCATTCCTGGAGCGGCTGCAAAGCCTGGCGTGCATTCCGGCCTCCGACGACGACAACGACCTGATCCACGGTCTGTTTCTCGTCAGCCACGAGGTCGACGGCATGAGCGAGTGGCAGGTCCGCGACGGCACCGTCGTGGTCCAGGACGTCAGCGGGGCGTACGGGTTCCTGGACGAGTAGAGCGCGGGTCCGTGTGCAGCCCCGGCGCTACGCCGAGTCGCGCACCACGAGCTTCGGGTCGAAGACGACCGACGTCGCGTCGGTGCGGGCGCCGTGGATGTGCTCGTCGAGCAGGCGGGCCATCTCGGCCGCCATCTCCTCGACCGGCTGGCGGATCGTGGTCAGCCGGGGCCGGCAGGTCTCGGCGATGCCGGAGTCGTCGAAGCCGACGACGGCGACGTCCTCGGGCACCCGGCGCCCCTGCTCCCGTACGACCTGGCAGGCGCCCTGTGCCATGAGGTCGTTGGCGGCGAACACGCCGTCCGTGTCGGGGTGCCGGGCCAGCAGGTCCGACGTGGCCGCGAGACCGCTGTCCAGGGTGAACCCGCCCTCGGCGACCGGGACGTAGGGGTGGCCGTGGCGGGCGAGCGTGTCACGGAAACCCGCGAGCCGCTCCCTGCTCGCCTCCACGTCCAGCGGGCCGCAGACCGTGGCGGGGCGGCGGCAGCCGCGCGCGAGAAGGTGCTCCGCCGCGAGGCGTCCGCCGTCCCGGTGCGCCAGGTCCACGTAGCTGAGCGGGACCGGACGGGAGGGGCGGGCGAAGAGCACCGCGGGAAGCCGGGCGTCGGCGAGCAGGGCCGGCAGCGGGTCGTCGGCGTGGGTGGAGACCACGAGGGCGCCGTCGGCGCGGCCCTGGCGCAGATAGGTCACCACCTCCTCCCGGGCCTCGGCGGACTCGGCGAACATCAGGACGGGGTGCATCGAACGGGGGCGCAGGAAGCCGACGATCCCGCTGACGACCCGCCCGAAGAAGGGATCCGCGAACACCGACGTGGCGAAGGCGTTCTGGCCGGCGTCCGTGGTGTCCCCGGCGCCGGAGACCACCAGGGCGACGGTCTCGGACCGCCGGATCACCAGGGACCGGGCGGCCCGGTTGGGCGCGTAACCCGTCCGTTCGATGGCCCCGCGGACCATCTCCTGTATCTCCGGATCCACGTTGCGGATGCCGTTGACGACCCGGGACACGGTCGCCCGGGAGACACCGGCCTCCCGGGCGACGTCCTCGAGCGTCGGGGCCCGTCTGCTCATGCAGGCACCCTAACGGACCTGCGAAGCCTTCAGTAGAGCGCTCTCCCGGAACGGGCTCCGCCGCTCCGGGAGAGCCGCGTCCGTCAGGCGTAGACGCCGAACTCGTACAGCGAGTAGCCCCAACCGGTGCCCCGCGCGGTCCCGTTGACGCGGACGTAGCGGCCGGTCCCGGTGACGTCGAAGTCGTCGATCCCGCCGTTGCCGTCGGTCACGGTGTGCACGGTCTGCCAGTTCTGGCCGTCGTCGGAGGTCTGGATGGTGTACGCCTTTGCGTACGAGGCCTCCCAGGACAGCTGGACGTGCCGGAACGTGGTGCGGGTTCCGAGGTCGACCTGGAGCCACTGCGGGTCGCTCCAGTCACTGGCCCAGCGCGTGGCCTGGTTGCCGTCGACCGCGTTGGCCGCCGTGCACGGGCAGTCACCGTAACTCGCCTGGTACGACGAGGCGGTGGCGGGCCTGCCGCGTGCCACGTCGGTGCCGGACGGGACCGGCGGTACGACGCGGATCGAGCGCGTCTCCACGCCGACGTTGCCGTGCCCGTCCGTCGCCTTGACGTAGACCTTCCAGACGCCCGGCCGGTCGGGCGCGGTGAACCTCAGGCGGCCGCCGCCGAGGTCGGTGAAGGGCAGTGAGGCCAGGTTCTTGCTCTGGTCGATGTACATGCTGTTGTCGAGGACCTCGTAGGAGATCCGGTCGCCGTCGGGGTCGCCGGCCTTCACGGACAGGACGAGGTCGCGTCCGGCCTGCACCTGGCCCGCGCCGCCCTCCACGGTCAGGTCGGTGATGACGGGCGGGGTGTTGTCGTGGGCGGTGTCACCGCCGTAGGCCCGCTTCACGGCGTAGTACGACAGGCGCTTCTGGCCGGCGGGCAGCAGGTTGAACCAGATGCCGCCGAAGTCGTACTCGGTGCCGTAGTGGAACATCGTGGCACCGAGCGCGACCCCCTGGTGCCCGGTGACGCAGTTCCACGCACGGGTGTAGCCGTCGGCCTTCGCCTGGTCGGAGGGCTCCAGCGGGACCCCGTTGGCGTCGTCCGGGACCTCCCACTCGCCGGCCGGCCCGGTCTCGGTGACGATGTAGGGCTTGGTGTAACCCCCTTGCTGCCAGGCGGCCTTGACGTCGCAGACCGCGTTGTAGGAGTTCACGGCGTACAGGTCGAGGTCCGGCGCGTTCTTCTTGAAGTAGGGCCAGGCGCCGGCCCAGGCGTCGGTGGACGTGACCGGGTGGTTCGGGTCGATGGCGTGGATCTTCTTGGTGATGTCGTTGACGAGGGTGGTGTAGGCGTCGCGCTGCCTCTCCAGTTCGTCACCGCTGTAGCAGTTCTGCAGGCCGAGGACCGACTCGTTGCCGACGTCCCACATGAGCACGCCGGGGTTGTCCTTGTAGGTCTGCACCCACGTGGGGAACTCGTCGAGCACCTGGTTCCGGTAGGCGGTGTCCGTCAGGTAGTTGACGCAGCCGCCGCTGCCGGGACCGCCGCCCGGTTGCAGCCAGAAGCCCGCGATCACCTTGATGCCGTGCGCGGCCGCCGAGTCGAACAGCGGCTTGCTGGTGGCGTCGGTGCCCCAGGTGCGGATCGTGTTGACGCCCATGGACGTGAGGTCGGGCATGTACTTGTCGGCGTCCGAGACGCTCGGACCCCAGGTCAGGCCCTTGATCTGGTACGGCTGGCCGTCCACGGTCAGCTGCCAGGCGCCCTGGCTGCCGGTGACCTTGACGACACTGCCCGCGGCGTGCGCCTGGGCGGCGGGCAGCGCGGCGAGGAATCCGGCGGCCAGGACACCGGCGGTCAGGGGTGCAGCGATGCGGCGGGTGCGGGAACCGGTGCGGGTGCGGGGTCGTGGGGTCATGAGCGAGCTCCTCACGGCAGTCGGTAGTGCTCGTCGAGTGCGGCGCCCGCCTCCGGGTGGGTCTCGTCGTAGCCGCGCGCGTCGCACTGGAGCCCGCCGACGATGCAGTGGTCGACCAGCGCCTGGAGGGTGCGGTCGTCCCACGCGTTGAAGAAGTCGTAGTGGAAGCTGTGCCCCGTCCCGCTGGAGAGCCGCACCTTCGACATGTCGCCGTTGACCGGGAAGGCCATCTTGAACTCGATCATCGGCAGGGCCACCGGGTGGTCGGCCGGGCAGATGTTGTCGTTCGTGCCGGGCTTGACCACGGGGTAGGCCATGTGGCTCTTGTGGTCGGGCGTGTCGAGGTACCTGCCGTCCCAGCAACTGGGAGCCTGGAAGCGGATGTTGAGCTGGACATCGGCCCGGTTGGGACAGCTCGCCGGGAACTCGGTGTTGAAGTAGCTGTCACCGCACTCCCAGCCCTCGACGAAGCCGGGGTGGCTGCGGAACTCGTCGGCGCTCTGCAGGGGGCTGCCGACGACGAAACGCAGGCCCTTGGGGAAGGGCCGGACGCTGGTGTAGTCGGTGACGCCTGCCTTGTAGTAGATGACCTGCGGGCCGACGGGCAGGATCTGCTGGTCGCCGTTGTACAGGGTGGGCATCCAGTAGCCGGACAGGTCGCCGGGGGCCTTGCACGTGGTGCCGCCGGCCGACAGCGAGGCGGTGGTGCTGTACGCGTCGGTCGTGGTGTTGCCCATGAAGGTGTGGTCGTGGGACTTGCCCGGCTGCTGCGGGTAGACGATGGGGTCGTCCGGCCTGGTGCGGGTGACCGAGCAGTTCGCCTGGAACTCGTGGAAGTAGCGGTGCGGCGGGTCCTGGGTGGACGGTGTCACGCCGGTGACCTGCGGGTTCGCCAGGATGTAGCCGTCGCCGTCCGGATCCTCCGGGGAGGTGGCCGTGGACGCGGCCATGGCGTGACCGGAATGGGTGGCCGCGAACGACCGCGCGGCGGCGCTGTGCGGTGCGGGCGGCCCGGCACTGACGGCGATGCCGCCGAGGCCGAGCGAGGTCAGCAGGAGCGCGCCGGTGATCAGCGTGGCTGACAGGCCTTTCGATCTCCGTGGCATGGAGACCTCCTCCTGAACGGTGGGGGTGGCAGAGGCCGTCGCCGGGCGACCCCGTGACGTGACGTCAGGCGGGGCTGACGCGAGGGGGCGCCGGGAGACGTTCGGGAGAGCGCTCTCCCGCCGAGGAGTGTTGAGGCCGTGTCATCGAGGTGTCAAGGGATCCGGCAGAAGAGGGCCCGGAAAGATTTCAACTCCCCAAGGCTTGCCGGACGTTGGGTATCACAAGTTAAATCAAGATGTGAACTAAGCGCTGCGGCGGCTTTCTTGACGCATCCTCGGAGGCCGTCATGAGACTTGGGTCCGCGGGCGTCGCCCTCGCCGTGGCGCGGCGACGCCCGCTCTGCCGCTCACCGGAGCCCCGCGCCCCGGCAGGGGACTCGCCTGTGCCCCGGCGGGGGACTCAGTAGACCGTGACGTCCCAGTGGTTGCCCTCGTCGCAGTAGAGGTTGCCGGAGGCGGCCTGCCACTGCGGGTAGCCGTCGCCGCGGTAGCCGATGTAGGTGAAGCTGTTGTGCACATAGCCGTCCAGGCACGAGTTGTGCGCCAGATCGACCTTGTAGCCGTTGTAGTGGCTGTAGGTGCCGGACGCGTGGCCGACCTCCGTGCCGCCGGTGATGTTGATGGCGCAGCCGCTGGCCCGCTTCAGCGTGATCATGGCGTCGACCGTGCCGGAGTTGATCTGGTCGAACGACGTGCACGTCGAGTTGGAGCGAGTGGTGCAGTTGCCGCTGGAGCTCCAGGTGATGCCCGCGGCGGAGAGCTTCGCGGCCGCGGCCGACTGGGTCATCTTGGTGCCGCTGGCCTGGGCGGCCGGAGCCGCGACGGCGAGGGCGGCAGCCGTGAGCAGGGCGGGGACGGCGAGCCGGCTGGGACGGATGGGCACGGAGCCTCCTGAGGTGAGGGGAGGGGCGGGACCTGCTGACCTGGCGCCCTCACGCTAGCGGGAATCGACGCCCGGGCAAGTGCGCGTCGTCGCCCCGGTCGTGGGCCCGCCGCCCGCCCGCGCGGGGCGCCGGGGCGGACGCGCGGAGGACACGCTCGTCAAGAGATATGGACTGCGCGTTCATTTCGTGATTATATGAACGAGTCGTTCATTTAGGCGCGCCAGAAGAGGAGACCCTCATGAGCACCCCCACCATCGACCGTGTCGCACTGGTCACCGGAGGCTCGGGCGGCATCGGCCGCGTCGCGGCCGAACGGCTCGCCCGGGACGGCTTCGCGGTCGCCGTGCAGTACGCGGGAAACAAGGCCAGGGCCGAGGAGACCGTGGCCGCGATCACCGCCGCCGGCGGCCGGGCCCTCGCGGTGGGCGGCGACGTCGCCGACGAGAGCGCGATGAGCGCGGCCTTCGACGCCGTCGAGTCGGCCTTCGGCGGCATCGACGTGGTCGTGAACACCGCCGGCATCATGATCCTGGCCCCCATCGCGACGTTCGACCTCGCCGACCTCGACCGGATGCACCGCACGAACATCCGCGGCACCTTCGTCGTCTCCCAGCAGGCGGCACGCAGGGTCCGCCCGGGCGGCGCGATCGTCAACGTCTCGACCTCCGTGGTCCGCACCCAGTTGCCGGGCTACGGCGCCTACGTCGCCAGCAAGGCCGCGGTCGAGGGCCTGACCCTCATCCTCGCCCGTGAGCTGCGCGGCCGGGACATCACCGTCAACGCCGTCGCACCCGGTCCCACCGCCACACCACTGTTCCTCGAGGGCAAGGACGACGCCACCATCGCGAACTTCGCCAAGGCGACCCCGCTGGAGCGGCTCGGCGAGCCCGGGGACATCGCCGAGGTCGTCTCGTTCCTGGCCGGTCCCGCGCGCTGGGTCAACGGACAGGTCCTCTACACCAACGGCGGACTCGCCTGACCCCCGCCGCGCGCACCACCCCGCCCCCCCCGCACTGTCATCCCGGAAAGGAACCACGCCCATGTCCACCACCGGCACCATCGTCGTCATCACCGGCGCCTCCAGCGGTTTCGGAGCACTCACCGCCCGTGCCCTGGCGGACGCCGGCCACACCGTCTACGCCGGCATGCGCCAGACCACCGGCCGCAACGCGCCCCAGGTCCGGGCCGCCGCCCAGTACGCCGACGAGCACCACGTCGACCTGCGGTCCGTCGAACTCGACGTGAACTCGCAGCACTCGGTCGACACCGCCGTCAAGTGGATCGAAGCCGAGCACGGCCGCATCGACGTGCTGATCCACAACGCCGGGCACATGGTGACCGGGCCCGCCGAGGCCTTCACCCCCGAGCAGCTGGCCGAGCTCTACAACGTGAACGTCCTGTCCACCCAGCGCGTCAACCGCGCCGTGCTGCCGGGCATGCGCCGGCGCAGGCGAGGACTGGTGCTCTGGGTGTCCAGCAGCAGCGTCAAGGGCGGCACCCCGCCCTACCTCGCCCCCTACTTCGCGGCCAAGGCCGCCATGGACTCCCTCGCGGTGTCCTACGCCGGCGAACTCGCCCGCTGGGGCGTGGAGACCTCGATCATCGTCCCCGGCTCGTTCACCAGCGGCACCAACCACTTCGCCCACTCCGGCCGCCCCGACGACACGGCCGTGGAGGCCGAGTACGAGACCAGATACGCCGGCCTGATGGACCAGGTGGCGACCAAGCTCGCCGCCCTCGCCCCCGAGGGCGCGACCGCGTCGCTGGTCTCCGACGAGATCGCCCGCATCATCGCCCTGCCCGCCGGACAGCGCCCCTTCCGCGTTCACATCGACCCCGCCGACGACGGATCCAAGGAGGTCTCCGAGACTGCCGACCGCATCCGCCGTGAATTCCTCACCCGCATCGGCCTCGCCGACCTGCTCACCGTCCAGCGCTGACACCCCGAGCCGGGACGGGCGAGGGACGTCAGCCCTCCCCGTCCCGGCTCCCCACACCACCGGGGCAATAACCATGACCACCATCGAAACCCCGGCCGCCATCCAGACGTTCATCGAGGCGACCAACCGCGGCGACGCCGAGGCGTTCGCCGCCGCGTTCACCCACGACGCCGAACTCGACGACTGGGGCCGCGCATACCGCGGCCGCGACGGTGTGCGCGCCTGGGACCGGACCGACAACATCGGCGTGCAGGCGCACTTCACGCTGGACGCGATCGAGCCCGGCGCGTCGGCCGACACCTATGTCGCGACCCTGACCGTGACCGGCAACGGGTACAACGGCACCGGCCCCATGACCTTCCGCCTGCGCGACGGCCTGATCGCGAGCCTGCGGATCGCTCCGTGACACCGCCGCGACCAGTGCCGTCCAGGACCGGGGGCGGGTGCGCGAACCCCGCCGGCTGCGGGGATCACGCACGTTCGGCTCATGCCAGGGCGAACTGCTGGGCGCCGGAACCGTTGCAGTCCCAGATCTGCAGCCGGGTGCCGTTCGCGGTCGCGCCGGAGGGTGAGTCGACGCAGCGGCCGGTGGTCGGGTTGTACAGCGAGCCGTCGGCGTTGGCGACCCAGTTCTGATAGCCCCCGCCGTTGCAGGTGGCCAGCTGGAGCTTCGTGCCGGCCGTGCTGACACCGCCCGCTATGTCCAGGCATCTGCCGAGGGTGCGCAGGGTCTGGCCGTTCCAGGTCCACTTCTGGTCGAGCGAGGTCGCCTGCTGGCAGTCCCACAGCTGGACCGCGGTGCCGTCGCCGCCGGTGTCGTCACCGGCCACGTCCACGCACTTGCCGCCCGGACCGTAGATGGGGGTACCGATGGCGAACTGCTGGGCGCCGGAGCCGTTGCAGTCCCAGATCTGCAGCCGGGTGCCGTTGGCCGTGGCGCCCGACGGCGAGTCGATGCACCGGCCGCTGGCCGGGTTGCGAAGAGTGCCGTCGGCCTGCCGCACCCACGACTGGTAGCCGCCGCTGTTGCACGTGGCGAGCTGCAGCTTGGTCCCCGCGGCGCTGTTGCCGCCCGCTATGTCCAGGCACTTGCCGAGGGTCTGCAGGGTCTGGCCGCTCCACGTCCAGTGCTGGTCCCTGGCCGCCGACTGGCAGTCCCACAGCTGGACCGCGGTGCCGTCGCCGCCGGTGTCGTCACCGGACACGTCCACGCACTTGCCGCCAGGACCGGTGATCGTCTGGCCGGTCACCGAACCGCCGCCACCTTCGGAGCCGGGACCCTTGTTGTACACGGCCACCGAGTCGACGACCAGCTTGCCGCCGGAGACCGTGGCCGCGTTCGGGCCCCCGCCGAACGCGTCGGGGAACCCGCCGCCGATCGCCAGGTCGTAGATGATGAAGAAGGGGTGGTCGATCGCGTCGGACCAGGTCGTCGCGTCCACCTGGTTGGCATTGACGGTGAAGAAGTTGTTCCCGTCGAGGTAGAACCGGATCTGTTCCGGCGACACCGAGCGGTCGATCTCCACCGCGTAGTCGTGGAAGCCGGTCTGGCAGCCGGAGCAGGCGCGCTCACCCGATCCGATGCCGGTCGACTCGTTGCACGGGCCGCCCGGGTTCACCCCGCAGTGGATCGTGCTGAAGACGGAGCCGCGGCCGTTGATGTCCTCCATGACATCGACCTCGCCGGACTTCGGCCAGGTCACACCGGAGCGCAGCGGTGCGCCGAGCATCCAGAACGCCGGCCAGTAGCCCGCGCCGTTGGCGGTGGTGACGTTGGGCTGCTGCAGGACGGACTCGATGCGGACGACTCCGCCGGCCGGAGCTCCGAAGGACGCAGACTGGGTCTCCACGCGCCCCGAGGTCCACCCGCTGCGCGGATCGGAACCGGAGTGCAGGGCCTGGAGCACCAGGTGGCCCTGACCGTCGTAGTAGACGTTCGAGGTACTGCTGGTCATGGTCTCGATCTCACCGGTGCCGAAACTGCTGCCCGGCCCGGTGTCGTACTTCCACAGGCTCTGGTCGATGCCGGTGCCGGACGCGCCGTTGAAGTCGTCGCTCCAGGTGAGCGAGAAGCCCGCCGGCGTCGGGGGCACGGCCGCCTGGGCGGTGAGCGAGCCGGTGACGGTGGCCGCCACCATGAGCGCGACCACGGGAATGAGACCGAGGGTCCTTCTCCATCTGCCGCGCAGTGGTCTTACCGACCGCAATGTCATGTACCTGACCTCCAGTGATGTGAACGACGGCAGCGAAACAGGCCGGACAACCGGCCCTACCCGAACTGCCACAGGTGGTCGGCGGTCCCGTTGTCGTCGTACTGGACGACGTGTGCGCTGTCGGCGGTGGACATGAGGTCGACGCCGAGGACCTTGCCGGAGTTCTTGTTGCGGATGCGGTACCAGCCGTCGCCGTTGTCGATGAGCTGCCAGAGGTGGTCGGCGGTGCCGTTGTCGTCGAATTGGACGACGTGTGCGCTGTCGGCGGTGGACATGAGGTCGACGCCGAGGACCTTGCCGGAGTTCTTGTTGCGGATGCGGTACCAGCCGTCGCCGTTG
>NZ_JBVJNZ010000001.1:1327472-1397827 GCF_055583445.1 Streptomyces sp. NPDC104761
TTGTCGATGAGCTGCCAGAGGTGGTCGGCGGTCCCGTTGTCCTCGTACTGGACGACGTGTGCGCTGTCGGCGGTGGACATCAGGTCGACACCCATCACCTTGCCGGAGTTCCTGTTGCGGATCAGCCGGTACACGGCGACCGGCTGCCACGGGTGGCCCGTCGGTGAGGCGGTGGGGAACGCGGAGATCCGCAGCCGGGCGGCGCCCATCGGAATCAGCGTCACGGTCTCGACGGCAGCGGTGCTGCGTGCCGGCGAGTCCTGTACGGGGGACACCACGTGCTGCTCGTCCGCCTGCCATTCGGCGATCCTCCGCGCGGGCGCGGTGATCCGGACGGGCGTCGCGCCGCTGCCGAACGGATCGTCCGGCAGCGGCCCGGCGCTGCGGCTGAACGTCCAGCTCCCGTCGTCCGGCGCGAGTCCGTAGTTCCACGCCGTGGTGGCGTGCACCTCGTACTCGGGGAACTGGGAAGTGCCGCCGTACCGCACGTAGTTCTCGCCGATGCCGAGCGAGTACGTGAGCGGTCCCCGGTCGACCGCGGTGACCGCGTGACCGCCGGTCCAGGTGCGCAGCACCGTCGACTGCGGAAAGTGCAGCGTGACGGTGTCGCCGTCGTTCCAGGTGCGCCGGATCACGGTCCAGGACGGCCCGGCCGCCGCGGAGACGGCGGCGTCGGCGACGGTGACCTGCGGCGATCCGCACCAGCCGGGGATCCGCAGATACAGCGGGAAGGCGAGCGGTCTCGGGGTGGAGACGGTCAGGGCGACCGTGTCGCCGAAGGGATAGTCGGTGGTCTCGGTGACGGTCACCGCGGTGCCGTCGGCGACCTTCGCGGTGACCCGGCTGGGCGCGTACATCGCGGCCGCCAGTCCCCTGTCGGGAGTGGCGAGCCACAGCTCCTCGGTGAAGTAGGGCCAGCCCATCCCGTAGTTGTGCGGGCAGCAGCGGTACTGGTCGACGCCCGGCATGAACGCCTGCATGGCGAAGCCGTTCTGGAACTGGCCCTGGGACTTGGGGGTGTTGTCGAGGTCGACGCTGTTGGCGCTGGTGATGTAGTGGACGGCCTTGCCGGACGGATCGAGCGCCGCGGGAAGCGAGTTGAAGGCCAGGTCCTCGCAGCGGTCGGCCCACACCGCGTCGCCGGTGATCCGGGTCAGCAGCTGGTGGCTGGCCATGAACTCGACGATGCCGCAGGTCTCGAAGCCCTGCCGGGGGTCGCCGAACCCGGGCCGCGCGTTCTCGTCGCCCGCGAATCCGCCGCCCGGGAACCGGCCGTACGAGGTCATCACCGACGTGTAGTTCTGGTACGCCGCCCGGGTGAGCGCGGCCGACGGCGAGCGCAGCGCGTACTGGGCGGGCTCGCGGAACCCCTGCGCGATGTTGACGTTGTGCAGCGACGGCAGGTTGTCGACCCAGTCGGCGCCGTTGGCGTGGATCTTGTCCGCGAGGGCGAGCAGGAACGAGTCGCCCGTGCGGTTGTAGAGCCAGAACACGCTGTCCAGGCCGTCGCCCCAGCGCACCGACACCCAGCTCTGGTTGAACGCGGAGGGACCCTGCGCGTCCATGAAGCGGAAGAAGCCGGTGAGCAGGGGGATGATCCGGCTGTCCCCGCTGTACTCCTGCCAGTTGCGCAGTGCCCAGGTGAGCGGCAGGAAGGGCCAGAAGTCCGGGCCGCCGCCGAGCGACGTGCGCAGCGCGGTCGGACCGAACCAGCCGTCGGACTGCCGGGTGGCCACGATCGCGTCGATCCACTGGCGGACGGCGGCCAGTGCGGTGGCGTCCTTCGTGAGGATCGCCAAATCGACGTATCCGCGCAGCCAGTACGGGACTTCCTCCCAGCCGGTGCGCTCGGGGTGCACCCAGCCCGAGTCGGACATCACCAGGAAGTGCGAGATCGCGGCGTACTGGCCGCACAGCCCGTCGAGTTGCTGACGCAGCCGGTTGTCGAGCCAGCCGCGCGCGGTGACCGCGCCGGGCGGCAGGCGCAGGAAGGCGGTGGGGGAGAGGGGTGCCGCGTTGGGGGAGTAGAGCCCGCCGGGGGCAGGCGCCACGCGCGCCGACGCCGCGCTGGGTGCGGTGCGGGTACCGCGCGCCGCCCGGGCGGGGCCGGCCACGGCGAGGGGGACGGCACTCGCCCCGGCCGCGGTGAGCGCGCCGGCGACGAAGTGTCTGCGGTTCAGGGGCATGGGGGAGCCTCCTGGCACGATCCGGGACGTGCGGGACCAGGGCCCTGCGAGCTTGTCGCTGAGGCGCCTGGGGCATTTCAACGTTGGAAGGTAGAGACCAATCGGCATGACAGCACGGACCGGGGGCCGTGTCCAGGGGGTGCGCAGGAGCAACGGGGCGGTCCGCCGCCGTTCGGGCGGCGGCGGACCGCACTCCTTTCAGGGATGGTTCAGGACACTCGGCGCGGCGCGGGGAGGCGTGCGCCGGTTCCGGGCGGGCGTCAGGCGGTGCACCCGGCCGGCGTGGCCCGTGAGGCGTCGGAGATCAGCGCCTGCTGGGCCGCCCTGAGCCGTCGGACGTCTGGCTTGACCACCTTGCGGTCGTACGTCAGCAGGCCGTTGAGCTCGCCCTCGACGTCCGAGATCTGGGTGTAGACCGCGCCGTTGCCGCCCTGGCAGGCGAGCGCGTGGACCTCGGCGAGCTTGGCCAGGTAGTCGTCGGTGTAGCTCGCCGGATCGACGTCCACGTACGACTGCTGCACCGACCAGGCGTGCCCCGGTACGGCGAGGCCGAGGCCGCCGTACTCGCCGCTGACCAGGGCGCGTCGGCCGTCGGGATGCGGTGGCAGGGCCGGACTGGGATAGCCGTGCTCGTCCATGATGTCGCCGGTGCCGCCGTCCTCGCCGAGGTTCAGCCCGGACATGGAGTTGACCAGCCGGGTCGGGTCCCAGGACTTGGCCTGGTCGGCGATGCGGGCCATGTCGTACTGGCCCCAGCCCTCGTTGAAGGTGACCCACATGACGACCGACGGGCTGCTGTAGTACTCGTCGATCATCTGCTTCATCTCGCGCTCGTACTCGGCGCGCGCCTGCGCGGACGGGTTCACGCCGGCCGTCATCGCGGGCATGTCCTGCCACACCATCAGTCCGAGCCGGTCGGCCCAGTAGAACCAGCGGTCCGGCTCGACCTTGATGTGCTTGCGCACCGCGTTGAAGCCCATGCTCTTGTGCATCTTCAGGTCGTAGGCGAGTGCCTCGTCCGTCGGGGCGGTGTACAGGCCGTCAGGCCAGAAGCCCTGGTCGAGGGTCGCCATCATGAAGACCGGCTTGCCGTTGAGCAGGGTGCGCGGGACGCCGTTCACCTTCGCGACCTCGACCGACCGCATTCCGAAGTAGCTGCCGACGCGGTCGGCGCCGACGGTCACCTTCAGGTCGTAGAGGAACGGGTCGTCGGGGGACCACAGGCGGGGGTTGTGCAGGCGCAGGGTCAGCGGTGTGCCGCTGCGGCCGGCGACCGTGGCCACCTTGCGCCTGCCCTCGTAGGCGGTCGCGGTCACCGGCAGGCCGTCGCGGACGCCCTGCGGCTCGACGGTGAGGGTGCCCGCGCCGACGTCGGGGGTGAGCTTGAGCTGGTCGACGTGGTCGGCGGCCACCGGCTCCATCCACACCGTCTGCCAGATCCCGGAGGTCGGCGTGTACCAGATGCCGCTCGGGTCCAGGCGCTGCTTGCCGACCGGCGGGTTCTCGCCGTCGGCAGCATCGGTGGGGTCGTAGACGCCGACGATCAGCTCCTGGGTGCGGCCGGGCTTCAGCGCGTCGGTGATGTCGGCGCTGAACTTGTCGTAGCCGCCCTGGTGTTCGGCCACCTTGGTGCCGTTGACGTACACCTCAGCCCGCCAGTCGACGGCGCCGAAGTTCAGCTGCAGCCGCCTGCCGGAGCCGATCTTCCAGCCGGCCGGGACGGTGAAGGTGCGCCGGTACCACATGCGGTCCTCGTGCCGTTCGAGCCCGGACAGCTGGGACTCGACGGGGTAGGGGACGAGGATCTTCTCGCCGAGCTTCCTGCCCACCGGCGGCTGCTCGCCCGCCGTGGCCGCGGCGAACTGCCAGGTGCCGTTGAGGTTCTGCCAGTCACGGCGCGTGAGCTGGGGCCTCGGGTACTCGGGGTGGGCGTTGCCCGGCCCGACCTGGCCGGCCCACTTGGTGCGCAGCTCGTAGGTCGACGTGTTGGGACCGCTGCTCCAGAAGGCGCCGACAACGTTGCCATTCGTGCCGGCCAGTCCGCCCTGACCGTCGTAGCGCACGTCGGCGAGGCCGGACGCGGTGCCGGTCTTGTTGCCGACGACGGGCTCCTTGAGCGCGATCAGCAGCTTCCGGGGGTCGGCGGAGTCCAGCCGGGCGTCGCCCAGGGGCCACCTGGCGCCCCCGATCACGGCGTCCAGGTGGTCGCCGAGTCCGCTCGGCGGCCTGCCGAGGGGCTGTGCGAACTCCAGGGCGAGGGTACGGCCGCTCGCCTGGACGGCGGTGGAGACGGCGCCGTCGTAGTCGAAGCCGTCGGGCAGCCGGAACGCGGACTGCGGTACGGCTGTCTTGGTGCCGCCGGGCGGGGTCCAGCGCAGGTGGAGGTTGGAGCCGCCGTAGTGCTCGAAGTACTCGACCTTGATGTCATAGGCCGTGCCCGCGGTCAACTCGACAGGCGGGGCCGTCTGTTCGATGTCCCAGTCGTCCACCCAGTGGTCGATGACCAGCCGGCCGTCCACCCACAGCCGGAAGCCGTTGTCGCCGATGATGGAGAAGGTGGTGGGGCCGGTCCTCTCCGGGACGATCTTGCCGGTCCAGCGGACGCTGACGTCGTCCGACTGGCCGGTGGCGAAGTCCAGGCGCGGCTCCAGGGTGTCGAAGTCGAGGTTCGGGTCGAACCCGGTGGCCTTGAGTTCGTGGAAGTCGAAGGCGCCGGGGGCGGACTGGGTGTAGTAGTCGCCCCTGAGGCCGTGGACTTCGACGGGATCGTCGGCCGCGGAGGCCGCGGTGGCGGCGGGTGGAGCGGTGAGGCCGGCCAGGCCCAGTGCCGCGGCGAGCAGCAGGGCGAGGCGTTGTCCGAGAGGTCTGATGCGCACGAATCCTCCTTGGGTGAGGAAGGGTGGCGGCTCGTTGCTTCTGTCTGTACAACGTTGGAAGGAACGGCAGTTGGCATGAGAGCACGGCTCTCGGCCTGTGTCCAGGGACATGACAATCCCAGGGCGCGGGGCACCCATCGACGCTGAGGAGATCCCTTGCGGGTCAGCCTGAGGGACGTGGCGGAACGCGCGGGCGTTTCGATCAAGACCGTGTCCAACGTGGTGAACAACTATCCGCACGTCACACCCGCCATGCGCGCCCGGGTGCAGGCGGCGATCGACGAGCTCGGCTACCGGCCCAACCTGACGGCGCGGCATCTGCGCAAGGGCCGGACGGGGATCATCGCGCTCGCCGTTCCCGAGCTCGGCAACCCGTACTTCGCGGAGCTGGCCGGCGCGGTGATCGACGCGGCCGCGGAGCACGAGTTCACCGTTCTGCTCGACCACACGCGGGGCGAGCGCGAGCAGGAGGTCCTGGTCAGCCAGGGCTTCCGGGGCGGGGTGATCGACGGGCTGATCCTCAGCCCGCTGACCCTGGAGGCCGAGGACCTGCGGGGCCGGCCGGGCGACGTGCCGCTGGTGCTGCTCGGGGAACGCGAGTACGGCCTGCCCTTCGACCACATCGCGATCGACAACGTGGCGGCGGCCCGGTGCGCGGTGCGCCATCTGCTGGGCCGCGGCCGGACCCGGATCGCCTACCTCGGCGTGCGCACCGACTCCGTGAACCGGCCCGCCCACCTGCGCCTGGACGGCTGGCGCGCGGAGCTGGCGGCGGCCGGGGTGCCCGCGCCGGACAGCCTGGTGGTGCCGGTCGGCGGCTGGGACCGGGACGACGGGGCGCGGGCCATGGCCGAGTTGCTGGACTCGGGCGTGCGTCCGGACGCCGTCTTCGCCTTCAACGACCTGATCGCGATCGGTGCGATGCGGGTGCTGCACGAGCGGGGCCTGCGGGTGCCCTGGGACGTGGCGGTGGTGGGTTTCGACGACATCGCGGAGGGGCGCTTCGGTGCCGTCACCCTGACGACGGTCTCACCGGACAAGCAGGCCATCGCGAAGATGGCCGTGGCCTCGCTGCTGCGCAGCCTGTCGGGCCGCGCGGAGCCCGGCGGCCGCGAACTGACCGCCGCATTCGAGCTGGTGGAGCGGGAGAGCACCCTGGGCCGACGCTGACGAGATTTCGGACGGAAGGCTTTACACGGCCCTTCCAACGATGTAAAAACCTCCCCTGAACGACGAGCACGCCGAGTTGACGCAAGAGCAAGTCTCCCCCGAGAGCGCTCTCAGCTCCGGGGCCGTGCCGTTTGGGGACACTCATGAAGCCCACCGCACTTGCCCGTCGCACCTCCGCTCGAACACTTCTCGCCGCCGGCCTGGTGACGAGCCTCGCCCTCGCGACCGGCTGCACCAAGTCCGAGGACGACTCGGACACCAAATCCTCTGCCGCTCAGCAGGACGACGCCGGCCAGGCGGTCGCCTCGCCCGGCAGCGCCTCCGGCCCGACCTGCACCGTCGACGCCTACGGCGGCCGCAAACTCGACCTGAAGACCGCCACCGTCGGCTTCTCCCAGTCGGAGAAGGAGGCCAACCCCTTCCGCATCGCGGAGACCGCCTCCATCAAGGCCGAAGCCAAGGCACAGGGCGTCAGACTGCTCACCGCCAACGCCCAGTCGCAGTTCTCCAAGCAGATCAGCGACGTTCAGGACCTCATCGCCAAGGGCGCAAACCTCCTGGTCATCGCCCCGCTCAACTCCGACGGCTGGGAGCCGGTGCTGCGCACCGCGGCAGCGCGGCACATTCCGATCGTGACCATCGACCGCAAGATCAACGCGACGGCCTGCAAGGACTACGTGAGCTTCATCGGCTCCGACTTCACCGAGCAGGGCAAGCGGGCCGCGGACCAGATGATCGCGGCGACCGGCGGCAAGGGCGAGATCGCCGTCCTCCTCGGCTCGGCCGGCAACAACGTGACCACCGAGCGGACCAAGGGCTTCGAGGACCGCATCAAGGAGAAGGCACCCGGCCTGAAGGTCGTGTTCCGCCAGACCGGCGATTTCGCCCGCGAGAAGGGCCAGTCGGTCACCGAGAACCTCATCCAGTCCAAGCCCGGCATCACCGGGATCTACGCCGAGAACGACGAGATGGGCCTCGGCGCCGTCAACGCCCTCAAGGGCGCCGGCAAGAAGCCCGGCGACGTCAAGATCGTGACGATCGACGGCACCCGCAACGCCGTACAGGGGATCGTGGACGGCTGGAT
Source organism: Streptomyces sp. NPDC104761 (assembly GCF_055583445.1). Lineage (NCBI taxonomy): Bacteria > Bacillati > Actinomycetota > Actinomycetes > Kitasatosporales > Streptomycetaceae > Streptomyces > Streptomyces sp. NPDC104761. The sequence continues at coordinate 1,334,789 of NZ_JBVJNZ010000001.1, forward strand.
CTACGCGGTCATCGAGTCCAACCCGCGCTTCGGGCCACTCGCCTTCCAGACCCTCGGCACCTTCACCCAGGGCGGGAAGGTCGGGCAGGACATCGTCATCAAGGACAGCGCCTACGACCGGAGCAACGCCCGGGCGGACCTCGGCAAGGCCTACTGACATGCTCTCGGTCACCGGGCTGTCCAAGACCTTCCCCGGCGTGCGCGCGCTGTCCGACGTCGACTTCACCGCGCGTGCCGGACACGTGCACGCGCTCGTCGGCGAGAACGGCGCCGGCAAGTCGACGCTCATCAAGGTGCTCACCGGTGTCCACCGGCCCGACCACGGCGAGGTGACCTACGCCGGGAAGCCGGTCCGCTTCACCACCCCGCTGCAGGCCCAGCAGGCGGGCATCTCCACCATCTACCAGGAGGTCAACCTCGTCCCGCTGATGAGCGTGGCCCGCAACCTGTTCCTCGGCCGCGAGCCGCTGAACCGGCTGGGCCTGATCGACTTCCGGCGCATGCACCGGGAGGCCGACGAGGCACTGCGCGGACTCGGCATCCGGGTCGACGTCCACCGGCCCCTGCGCGAACTCGGCGTCGGCGCACAGCAGATGGTCGCGCTCGCCCGCGCCGTCGCCGTCGACGCCCGCGTGGTCATCATGGACGAGCCGACGTCCTCCCTCGAACCACGCGAGGTGCAGACCTTGTTCGAGGTGATCCGCATGCTGCGCGAGCGCGGCGTCGCGGTCGTCTACGTCAGCCACCGCCTGGACGAGCTGTACGAACTCTGCGACACGATCACCGTCCTGCGTGACGGCCGCGTCGTGCACACCGGCCCGCTCGCCGGCCTCGACCGGCTGCGGCTGGTGGCCCTGATGCTCGGCCGGGAGATCGGCGAGGTACGCGCGGAGGGCATGACCAAGTTCTCCGGCTCGCACGACACCGAAGCCGAACCGGTCCTGACCGCAACGGACCTGACGGCCCGGCACCAGCTGCGGAACGTGTCGCTGTCGGTCCGCCCCGGCGAGGTCGTCGGCCTGGGCGGACTGCTCGGCTCCGGCCGCAGCGAGACCGCGAAGGCCATCGCCGGCGCCCTGCCCACCGACACCGGCCGGGTCTCCGTCGCCGGCGTCCCGGTTCGGCCGGGCTCGACCGCCGCCGCGATCCGCGCCGGCATCAGCCTGCTGCCGGAGGACCGCAAGAGCGAGGGCATCCTGCCGGGCCTGTCGGTCCGCGAGAACATCGCGCTCGCCGCACTTCCCGGCCTGTCCCGCTTCGGCCTCGTCGACGACGCCCGGGTCGACCGGATCGTGGAGACGTTCATGAAACGCCTCCGCATCAAGGCCGCGGGCCCGCATCAGACGGTCGGTGAACTCTCCGGCGGCAACCAGCAGAAGGTGCTGCTGGCCCGCTGGCTCGCGATGCACCCGAAGGTCCTGCTCCTGGACGAGCCGACCCGCGGTATCGACGTCGGTGCCAAGGCCGAGGTGCAGGCGTTCATCGACGAACTCGCCGACGACGGCCTCGCCGTGCTGCTGATCTCCTCCGACACCGAGGAACTGATCGAGGGCAGCGACCGGGTGGTGGTCCTCAAGGACGGCGCCGTGGTCCGCGAGCTGACCGGTGAGGCCGTGACCGAGGGCGAGCTGATGCGCGCCATCGCCGCCGTACCAGCTGGAGGGAGCGATGACTGACCTCACCCTCGTACGCGGCATGCCGGACCGCGCCCGGCTGCTGCGCCTGCTCCAGGACTACGGCGTGTACACCGGCGTCCTCGTGCTGCTGCTGTTCAACTTCGCCTTCACCCCCCATTTCGCCTCCGCGGAGAACTTCCGCACCCAGGCCGTCCAGGTCGCCCCCGTCCTCGTCGTCGCCCTGGGCATGGCGCTGGCGATCGGTACCGAGGGCGTCGACCTGTCGGTGGGCTCGGTGATGGCCCTGGCCACCTCGCTGCTCTCGCTCTACCTCGGCTACGGGCCCTGGACCGCCACGTTGGTCGCGGTGGTCGCCGGTGCCGTGGTCGGGGTCGCGAACGGCGCGCTGATCGCCTTCGTCGGCGTCCAGCCCATCGTCGCCACCCTCGCCCTGATGGTCGCCGGACGCGGCCTGGCCCTGGTCCTGCTGCCTCAGCTCAAGGACGTACACGACCCGGGCCTCGCGGCACTCGGCTCCGGCGACCTGTCGGGCGTGCCCTACCTGGTCCTCATCGCCGCGGCGCTCGCCCTGCTGGTCGCCTTCGTGATGCGCCGCACCACCTTCGGACGGCAGGTCCTGGCCATCGGCGACAGCCGGGCCGCCGCCCGGCTCGCCGGCCTCCCGGTACGCCGGGTCCTGGTCGTGGTCTACGTCTGCTCCGGTGCCCTCGCCGCGGTCGCGGGCGTGCTCGCCACCGCCCGCCTCGCCGCGAGCGACCCCACCTCCCTCGGCACCCTGATGGAACTGTCCGCCATCACCGCCGTGGTCGTCGGCGGCACCCCGCTGAGCGGCGGACGGGTGCGCATCGGCGGCACCGTCGCCGGTGCCGTGCTCATCCAGTTGCTCACCACCACCCTCATCAAGCACGATCTGCCGCCGTCGTGGACCCAGATCGCCCAGGCCGTGGTGATCGTCCTCGCCGTCTGCGCGGCCCGGGAACGAGGCAGGCGATGACCACGCAGACCGAAGAGGCCGGAATGCCGGCCGACACCGCGAGCCGCAAGGGCGCCGCTGCCGGGCCCACGAACCGCTCCGAGCGGCTGAGCGGACTCGCGCAGCAGCACGGCGCCCTGGTCACCCTCGTGATCGCCATGGCCGTGGCGTCGCTGAGCTTCGACACCTTTTTGACGGCCGACAACCTGGAGAACATGGCGCTGTCCTCGGCGTTCCTCGCCGTGGTCGCCCTCGGCATGACGTTCGTGATCGTCACCGGCGGCATCGACCTGTCGGTGGGCTCGCTGTTCGCGCTCGGTGGCGTCCTCGCCGCCTGGGGCTCGCGGTACGGAACGGCGGTGGCCCTGCTGCTGCCGCTCGCCGTCTGCGGACTGATCGGCCTGGTCAACGGAGTCCTCATCGCACGGGTCAGGCTCGCGCCGTTCATCGTCACCCTGGCGGCGATGCTGGGCGCCCGGGGCATCCTGCTGGCCGTCACCGACGAGGGCTCGACGACGTATCTCGTCGACAAGGACTCCTTCTTCGCCACCCTGGGTCAGAGCTCCCTGGCCGGCATCGGCGTGCCCGTCTGGATCACCGTGGCGCTGTTCGTGCTCGGCGCCGTCGTGCTGCGCCGGACCAGATTCGGGCAGTACGTCTACGCGGTCGGCGGCAACGAGGACGCGGGAGCCCTGATGGGCGCGCCGGTGGCCCGTACGAAGATCTCCGTCTACACCCTCTCCGGTCTGTGCGCCGGGCTCGCCGGCGCGCTCAACGCGGCCTGGCTGCTGTCCGGCGTGACGATCCTCGGCAACGGCATGGAACTGGAGGCCATCTCGGCCGTGGTCATCGGCGGCACGCTGCTCAGCGGCGGTTCCGGCTTCATCAGCGGCTCCCTGGTCGGCGTGCTGCTGCTGAAGGTCATCCAGAACGTGATCAACCAGATCGGCTCGCTCGACTCCGCCTACCAGCAGGTCGTCAGCGGAGCGTTCCTGGCCGTGGTGGTGGTGGCCCAGACCTGGCTGGGCCGGAGACGGAGGATGCTGTGAAACTTTTCTCGTCGACATCCCGCCGCACGCCGGTCGCCGCGGTGGCGGCCGGCGCGTTGGCCGGGCTCTGCCTGATCACGCCGGGCGTCGCGGCGGCGGGCTCCGCGCCCGCCAGGGCCCGCACCGCCACGGTGCGCGTGGACAACGCCCGATTCGAGGTCCTTTCACCGACGTTGATCCGGACCGAGTACTCCGGAGACGGCCACTTCGAGGACCGTGCCACCTTCAACGCGATCGGCCGGGACTCCTTCACCCCGCCGCACTACACCTCGTCCGTGAGCGACGGCGTCCTGACCATCACCACCAGCGCCATGACCCTGCGCTACCGGGTCGGCTCCGGCCCGTTCGACGCGGACAACCTGACCACGTCCCTCCAGGCCGGCCGGACGCCGGTGCTGGCGGCGCCCTGGCACCACGACGTGTGCGCCGTCGACGCCCTGTGCGAGGCCGAGGACCAGCAGTACGACGGTCCGGGCCTCGCCGCCGACCACGGCGGGTTCACCGGCAAGGGCTTCCTCGCCGGATTCGAGGTCGACAACAACTCTCTTTCCGCGGACATGAGTTCACCGGACTCCGGCACCTACGACCTCGCCGTGCGTTACGCCAACGCCGTCGGCGGCGACGGCCGGCACGAGGCCCGCACCCTCAGCCTCAGCGTGGACGGCGGCGCCGACAGGACGTTCACGTTGCCCGCGACGCCGGACTGGAACACCTGGGGCGTGGCCCGGCTGCCGCTGACGCTCGGCGCCGGCCCGCACACCGTGCGACTGCACCGCACCGCCGCCGACTCCGGAAGCGTCAACATCGACAGCCTCGCCCTGCTCACCTCCGGAGCGGACTACCCCTCCCGAGCGCGGAGCGCTGTCAACGGCTGCCGGTTCGGGACCAGTTGTGAGGCCGAGGACGCCCTCCTGGCGGGCACCGCGACCGTCGCGACCGACCACAGGAACCACGCCGGCTACGGATTCATCGCCGAACTCAACCAGGGATCGCGGGTGTCGGACCGTGTCACGGGCGTACCCGAGGACGGCACGTACGTGCTGAACCTGCGCTACGCCAACGGGACGGGCGGCGACGGCCTGCACCAGGCCCGCACGATCGACGTCGCCACCGGCAGCGGTGCCTCCCAGACCCTCACGCTCCCGGTCACCGACAACTGGGACACCTGGCAATCGGCCGCCATCCCCGTCCGGTTGAAGGCGGGCACCGACGAGGTCGCCCTGAGCTGCCCGGAGGCAGCCGGCTGCCACGTCAACATCGACACCCTCGCGCTGAGCCGTCAGGGCGAGGCGGCCCCCGCACCCCACCTCGCGCTGGGCGGCTACCGCCGCAGCCTCGACGGACTCGACGGCGACAACGACCCCGCTCCCTGGACCACACCCGGCCTGCTGCACCGCGACGGCTGGTACCTGCTCGACGACACCTCGTCCGCGATCTACGACACCGCCACCGAGAAGGCCTCGGCACGTCCCGCCCATGACGGCCGCCCCTACCAGGACGGCTACCTCTTCGGCTTCGGCCACGACTACCAGCAGGGCCTGTCCGACCTCGCCACCCTGACCGGCCCGTCACAGCTGCTGCCCCGCTGGGCCTACGGCGTCTGGTACTCCGAATACATCGACCGCACCGCGAGCGACTACGAGAACACCATCCTGCCCGCCTTCCGCGCCGCGGACGTCCCCCTGGACGTGCTGGTGACGGACACCGACTTCAAGTCGCCCAACACCTGGAGCGGCTGGAACTTCGACCCGGCCAAGTTCCCCGACCCCAAGGGCTTCTTCGACTGGTCCACCGGCCAGGGACTGCACAACACCCTGAACGTGCACCCGAGCATCCTCGGCACCGACCCGCAGTTCGCGAAGGCCCAGGCCACGGCCAAGGGCAGGCTGCGCAAGGGTGGTTGCGCGGGCAGCGCGGGCTCGGACTGCTACACCTTCGACTTCGGCGACCCCGACCAGCTCAAGGCCTACCTCGACCTGCACCGGCCGATGGACCAGGCCGGCAACGACTTCTGGTGGCTCGACTGGTGCTGCGATGCCTCCCGCTCCTCCCGGTCCGGTGTCACCCCGGACGCGTGGATCAACCAGCAGTACGCCGACCTCACCTCCTCCGAGACCGGCGACCGCGGCTTCGTCCTGTCCCGCGCCTACGGCTCCCTGCAGGCCGGCGGCTACAGCGGCGGCGTCGGCCTGCCCACCGGGCCCTGGGCCGACAAGCGCAGCACCCTTCACTTCACCGGTGACACCACCTCGAACTGGGGCACCCTGCGCGCCGAGGTCGGCTACACGCCGGGGGAGTCGGCCGCCACCGGCCTCGCCGCCGTCAGCCACGACATCGGCGGTCACAACGACGGCTACGGCATCCCCGGAGCCGAGACGTACACCTCGAACGGCCAGACCCACCGCACCACCAAACTGCCCGACGACCTGTACGCACGCTGGGTCCAGTTCGGCACCTTCCAGCCCGTCGACCGGCTGCACAGCAACCACAGCGACCGCCTGCCGTGGCAGTACGGCGCCGAAGCACGGAAGTCCGCGGAGAAGTTCCTCCGGCTGCGCGAGGCGCTCGTGCCGTACACGTACACCCTGGCGCAGCAGGCCAACACCACCGGCACCCCGATCGTCCGCCCGCTGTACCTCCAGTACCCGGAGGAGGAGAACGCCTACACCCGCGCGGACAGCGAGTACCTCTACGGCCCCGACATGCTGGTCGCCCCGGTCACCACCCCCGGCACCGGCACGACCACGCCGGTGTGGTTCCCGCCGGGCCGGTGGACGGACTACTTCACCGGCCGCACCTACACCGCAGCCGCCGGTGGAGCCACGTACGACATCGCGACCACCCTGGACACCATGCCGGTCTTCGTCCGGGCGGGCGGCATCGTCACCACCCGGTCCGACAACGTGGCCGGCGACGCCCGGAACCCGCTCGACAAGGTCAGCGTCACCGTGGCCACGGGATCATCCGGCGCCTTCTCCCTCTACGAGGACGACGGCACCACCCCGCAACCGCTTCGTACGGCAACCACCAGGATCCGCTACACCGAGCACAAGGACACCCACCTGCTGAGGATCGCACCCGCCAGGGGAACCTTCCCCGGACAGGCAGGCCGCCGCACCTGGACGGTGTCCTTCCTCGGGGTCGACAAGCCACCGAACCAGGTAGCCGCGGACGGTGCCCGGTTGGCGACCTCGGCCTGGCACTGGGACGCCGGCGCCCACGTACTGCGGATCACCCTGCCCCCGCAGAGCATCCGTGCCGCCACGGCCGTCTCGTACAAATAACAGGTAACAGGTGACAGGACAGGGACTGGCAGACCTCGGCGTGGTCGGCGCGCCGAGGTCTGCCGCGGGTCACCGCGCCTCGTCGGCCGGGGCCGGTGACTCCGGCTTCTCCTCGGGGGCGGACTCGCCCCCGGTGACGATTCGGCGGATCGTCTCCAGCGGCAGCTTCGGCGAACCGTCCGCGTACAGCAGGCCGTTGGCCTCCTGGGCGGTGTCCATGAACTGCGTGTAGCAGAAGCCCGCGACGATCGGGCTCCTGTGCAGCACCCCGAAGACGTCGTCGAGGAGTGCGGCGTACTGCGTGTCCGAGCTGGTCCGCGTGTAGGAGAACTCGTCCTCCTCGGCGCCCACGGACAGCCCGCCGAACTCGGTGACCATCAGCGGGACGTCACCGGCGCGGCAGCGCTCCGTCTGCCGTGCGTCCAGGGAGAGGGTCCGCCCGGCCGGGCCCGGCGAGGCCAGCAGCGCCTCGAACCCGGCGGCGTCGCCGTAGCGGCGGGTGAGCAGATCGGGGTCGGAGGAGTAGTCGTGCACGCCCATGATGTCGCTGTCGGTGTGCTCCCAGCCCTCGTTGGACATGACCGGACGGGTCGGGTCCAGCGCGCGGGTGAGGTTCGCGAGCGCGACCGTGTAGGCCCGCTGTGCCGGGTCGTTCGCGACGTCGGAGCAGCCCCAGCTCTCGTTGACCGGCACCCAGGTGACGATCGAGGGGTGGCTGCGGTCCCGCCGCACCATGTCCAGCCATTCCCGGGTGAGCAGCTCCACCGCCTCGGTGCCGTACTCGTACGCGGCCCCGGTCTCGCCCCACACCAGCAGGCCGAGCCGGTCGGCCCAGTACAGGAAACGGGGGTCCTCGGCCTTCTGGTGGACGCGGACCGCGTTGAACCCCATGGTCTTGATCAGCTCCACCTCGCGGCGCAGTTCCGCGGTGCCGGAGTTCGCGATCAGGGTGTCGGGGCGATAGCCCTGGTTGAGGACCGAACGTACGTAGTAGGGACGGTCGTTGAGCAGGAAGGCGCCCCGGCCGACACCGGCGCTGCGCAGGCCGACGTAGCTGTCGACGGTGTCGAGCACCTCGGAGGTGGCGGCGTCGCGGACGGTCACCCGCGCGTCGATCAGCGTGGGCCGCTCGGGGCTCCACAGCAGGTCCTCGCGGTCGATCCCGTTGCGCAGGGCGGGGACGACGAGGTCGACGCGGCCGCGCGGGGTGCGGACGGCGGTGACGGCCTCGGCGAGCACCTCACCGTCGTGACGCAGCACGATCTCCACGCTCACCGGCGCGGCGGGCACCGCGGACAGGGCGATCTCGGCCACGACGCCGCGCCTCGGATCGGGGATCCAGGCCAGGTCGGTGAGGTGCTGCGCGGAGACGGTCTCGGCCCACACGGTCTGCCAGATGCCGGTGGTCCGCTCGTACCAGACCGCGTGCGGGCGGTCCTGCCAGTCCTGCTTGCCGCGCGGCTGTGCCAGGTCGGCCGGGTCGTCCTCGGCGCGGACGACGAGCACGTGCTCCTCGGCGCCGGAGCGCAGCGCGTCGGTGACGTCGGCGGTGAACGGCGTCTGGCCTCCGACGTGTTCGGCGACCAGGCGGCCGTCCAGCCAGACCTTCGCGCGGTGGTCGACGGCTCCGAAGTGCACCAGGGCCCGGTCGCCGCCGCCGACGGCGAGGACCTCGTGGGGGATGCGGCGGCGGTACCAGACCACCGCGTGCGCGGCGGTCTCGCCGATGCCGGAGGCGGGGGCCTCGGGCGGGTACGGGACGGTGATCTCCCGGTCGAACGCACCCGCCGCCGGACCGAAGAACCACCCGTCGCGCTCGCCCTCCCGGGCGTCGTCGTACCCGAACTCCCAGACGCCGTCGAGGCTGTGCCACCGCTCCCGCCGCAGGATCGGCCTCGGATACGTCCCGTCCTGCTCGCTCGCCTTCACGAACCCTCCTCCTGCCTTTTCCGGAATTCCCGGCATAGGCGTTTCCACGATCGAAGCCCTGCCATCATGAGTGATCGTTTGCATCGATGCAATACCTCAGTGAGATGCGACGATGAGGCGGGGCTCCCCGGTGCGGCAGACTCTGAGGGCCGGTCCGGCGCCGATCGAGGCCGGCCGGCGGGCTCCGGGCGCCGACACGACGGGAAGGAGGCCCCAGTGGCCAAGGTGCGGATGCGGGACGTGGCCGAGCACGCCGGGGTGTCGGTGCGCACGGTGTCGAACGTGGTCAACGGCTACTCGCACGTCAGCCCCGACACCCGGGCCAAGGTGCAGCGCTCGCTCGACGAGCTGGGCTACCGCATGGACTACCTGGCGCGCGGCCTGCGTTCGGGGCGCACCGGCTTCATCGCCCTGGCGGTGCCGTTCCTCGCCGAGCCCTACTTCGCCGAGCTCGCCCAGGCCGTGATCCGGGCCGCGGGCCGGCGCGGCATCACGGTGCTCGTCGAGTCGACCGCGGGCGACAGCGAGGTGGAGCGGCGGATCATCGAGGGCGGTCTGACGAACGTCGCCGACGGCGTACTGCTGAGCGCCCTGACGCTGCCGGCCAGCGACATCGGCGTCAAGAAGCCGGACTTTCCGCTGGTCATGCTGGGTGAGCACAGTGTCGGCGACCAGTTCCCGAGGGTCGGCATCGACAACGTGGCGGCCGCGCGCACGGCCGTCGAGCACCTGCTGGAGCAGGGCTGCCGCTGGATCGTCGCGCTCGGCCGCAACGGCAGCGAGAACGGCCGCCAGCGCACCGAGGGGTACGAGCAGGCGATGTCGGCGGCCCGGGTGCGGCGGGTGAACTGGCTGGTCGTACCGGTCGAGGACTGGACCAGGGAGCAGGGTTACGCGGCCGTGCGCGCGCTGCTGGAGGGCGACGGCCCGCTGCCCGACGCCATCTTCGCCTTCAACGACGCGCTCGCCGTCGGCGCGCTGCGGGCCCTGGACGCCTCCGGGGTGCGGGTGCCCGAGGACGTCGCCGTCGTCGGCATCGACGCCGTCCAGGAGTCCGCCTACACCCACCCGCCGCTCACCTCCATCGCCCCCGACCTCGACGCCATCGCCGAGCGTTCGCTGACCCTGCTGGAGGAGCAGATGCAGGCCCCCGAGGAGGCCGATGAGGCCGCGCCGGGCGAGGAAGCGCAGGCGGGGGCGGTGGTGGCGGCCCCCCAGGAGGCCACGCCGTACCGGCTGGTCGTCCGCGAGTCCTCGCGCCGGGTGCCCGCGCAGGAGTGACCCCGGGCCGCGTCGGCGGCCGGGGGAGACTTCTTCCCGGCGATCTATTGCATCGTTGCAAAACGTGTGCGAGGGTCTGCGCCATCGAGTTCACATCGAATTAACGAGGTGAATACCCCCATGAGCGGAGCGATGGCGCGCCGACGGTTTCTTGCCCTCGGCGGTGGCCTTGCCCTGACCGGAGGGCTCGCTGCGTGCTCCTCCCCGCTCGCGGCCGGCCTGACGGGCTCGCAGCCGAACACGGCGGACGTCGTCTTCTGGAACCTCTTCACCGGCGGTGACGGCGCCAACATGGTGCTGATGGAGAAGGCGTTCGAGAAGGCCGACCCGGGAACGACGGTCGAGGCGACCGTCCTCGGGTGGGGCAATCCGTACTACACGAAGCTGGCACTGGCCATCGCGAGCGGCACGCCGCCGGACGTGGGCATCACCCACCTCTCGCGGCTTCCGCTGCTGGCCGCCGCCGGCCTGCTGGAGCCGATCGAGCGGACCCCTCTCGGGGAACTGGGTGTCACCCAGGACAAGTTCACCCCGGCGGCCTGGAAGAAGGCCACGGTGGACGGCACCGTGTACGCGGTCCCGCTCGACACGCACCCCTTCGTCCTCTATTACAACGTGGCCATCGCCCGCAAGGCCGGCCTGCTGAACTCCGCGGGCGACGATCTCGTGCCCCTCAAGGGCAAGGAGGACTTCGTCGCGGCGGTGAAGGCGATGAAGGACGCGGGCGGCGCCCAGTACGGCGCGGTCATGTCGATCACCGCCGACCCGTCCACGGCCTGGCGCTTCTTCAGCATGGTGTACTCCGGCCTCGCCGGCCCGATCGTCACCGACTCCGGCACGAAGATCGCCATCGACGAGGAGGCGATGCGGGAGACGGTCGCCTTCATGCAGAGCCTGACCGGCCCGGACCTGATGCCGAAGAACCTCACCGGCGCCGGCGCCAACGCCCTCTTCAGCACCGGCAAGGCCGGTTTCCTCTTCGACGGCGAGTGGCAGATCCCCACCTACCGGCAGGTCAAGAGCCTCAGGTTCAACGTCGTGCCGTTCCCCGCGCTGCTCGGCCCGAAGCCGGTGGCGTACGCCGACTCGCACGCGCTGGTCCTGCCGCGCAACGACCGCGGCGACGAGACCCGCACCCGCAACGCGGCGAAGTTCGTCAGGAGCCTCCTGGACAGCAGCGCGGTGTGGGCCGAGGGCGGCCACATCCCCGCCTGGCTGCCGACGCAGCGCAGCAAGGCGTTCCTCGACCAGTCGCCGCAACGCAACTACGTCGGGGCCGCGTTCAACGCCCAGTACGACCCGGTGGCCTGGTACACCGGCGCGGGCTCGGACTTCCAGGGCGTGATCGGCGGCACGGTCATCGAGGCGCTCGCCGGGCGGATCACGCCGGGGGGCATGGCGGCCGCGATGCGCTCCGCCCTGAAGCGGTACACCACGTCCCGACCGCCGGTCACGATGAAGTAGGAGGCAGTCACCATGACGACCGTCGTCCCGACGCGACCGGTACGAGCCCTTTCCCCGGCAGAGCTCACCACCGACCGGCCCACCCGTTCCGAACGCCGGGCGGGCGGGCTGCTGACCGCCCCCTTCCTCGTGATCTACCTGCTGTTCCTGGTCGGCCCGCTGCTCGTCGGCGTGGTGCTGAGCTTCTTCAACACCACCACCGTCAAGAGCGGTCTCGGGGACTTCGTCGGCCTGTCGAACTATCACGAGGTGCTCACCGACTCCCTCTTCTGGGAGAGCATGTGGCACTCGGTGCTCTTCACGCTGCTGACCACGCCCCCGCTGGTGATCCTCGCGCTCGGCGTCGCCGTCCTGGCCTCGCGCATCCGCCGCGGCCGGCTCTTCTACCGCATCGCCTTCTTCGTGCCGTACGTCGTGCCGTCCTCGGTGGTCACCCTGGTCTTCCTGTGGATGTACACCCCGCAGATCGGCCTCCTGCCGAAGGTCCTCGACGCCGTCGGACTGCCGGTACCGGACTTCATCGGCAGCACCTCGGGCGGCTGGACCGCCGTCGTGCTGATGACCGTGTGGTGGACGTTCGGCTTCAACTTCGTCCTCTACACCGCCGCGATCCAGGACGTCCCCGCGGACGTCTACGAGGCGGCGGCGATCGACGGCGCCGGCCCCTGGCAGCAGATCCGCCACATCACGGTGCCGCTGCTCGGCCGGACCACCAGCCTGGTGCTGATCCTGCAGATCCTCGCCTCGCTGAAGGTGTTCGACCAGATCTACCAGCTGCTCGGCGGCGGACCCAACCAGTCCACCCGGCCGGTCATCGAGTACATCTACGACACCGGCTTCACCGCCTACCGGGGTGGCTACGGCGCTGCCGCCACCATGGTGTATTTCGTCATCATCGTCGCGATCTCGGCGGCCTGGTACGGGCTGCGGCGCCGTCGCGCGGCCGGCAGCGCGGCCTGAGCGGAGGACTCATGACCACCATCATCCAGCCGCGGACCGCCGACCCGAAGGGCGCGGTCAACGGGGCCAAGCTCTTCAACCGGCTCTGCGCCACGTGCCTGACCCTGTTCGCCCTGATCTGGCTGGTGCCCTTCGCCTGGGCACTGATCACCTCGCTGCGCGACGACGCCGCCATCACCCAGAGCCCCACGTCGATCTTCGCCGGCGGCTGGTCGCTGGACGCCTACTCCACCGCCTGGGACAACCACCCGATCGGCACCTGGTACCTCAACAGCCTGGTGATCTCGGTACTCGCCGTGATCTTCACGGTGGCGTTCTGCTCGATGGCCGGATTCGCCCTGGCCTTCCTGCGCTTCCGCGGCCGGGCGCTGGTGATGGCCGTCGTCACCGCCGGTCTGATGCTGCCGACCGAGGCGCTGGTGCTGCCCCAGTTCATCGAGTACCGGTCGTTCCACCTGCTCGGCACGTTCTGGGCGCTGGTCCTGCCGTCGGTCGCGGCACCGATCTCGGTGTTCGTCTTCCACTCCTTCTTCCGCGGCATCCCCACGGCACTGATCGAGGCGGCCCGCATCGACGGCGCGAGCTGGTGGCGCGTCTACGCCACGGTCTGCATGCCGATCTGCCGCCCGGCGGTGTCCACCGTCGCGATCCTCACCTTCATCGGCTCCTGGAACTCCTTCCTGTGGCCGCTGCTGGTCCTCAGCCAGACCAGGTCCCAGACCATCCCGGTCGGCCTCGCCTCACTGGTGGACGCCACCAGCCCCCAGTATGCGGAGATCATGGCCTCCTCGGTCCTCGGTTTCATCCCGCTCATCGCCGTCTTCCTGGTCTTCCAGCGCCAGATCGTCCAGGGAATCGCCACGACGGGCATCAAGTGACCTACCCGGTGAGGGGGTGCCTGCGCGCTGCCCGTGACGCCGCCGGAGGTCACCGAGACGGTGCCGGTGCGGTGGGCGGTGAGCGCTCCGGTGGACGGGTTTGATGCCGGTCGGCGAAGGTGAACTGCGGGATGCCGCCTTTCGCCACCGTGGTGGAGTGACCCTCTGAGCCAGGGGTACTGGGCGCCCGCGGGCCACTGGAACGGGTCCGAGGACTGCAGACTGCCGTTCTCCTCTCGCGACGTGTCATGTGGGTTCTGTCCTTGCAGTCGTACGCGCCGGTGCTCCCGGCGCGCAACGACCACCGCACACCTGCCCGGCAGACCGCAGGTATCCGTCCAGGGTGTGCCGGGTGACCATCCCGGTGGGCGTTCCACCCGTTTCGCGAACATCTCGCCAACTCTGGGTCCCGGCCGAACTTTTCCGGGTCTTCGATCTTGAGCGGTGCCCCTGCTCAGGTCCCTGACGTTTCGTTACGCTCAGTGAGGGAATGTGTGGCTCCTGCCGGGGCCGCAGGCGCGCCGGACTCCTGGGGCACTACCCGGCTGCGGTCCCTGTCCGGGACTAGGGGTACAGCTTCTCGCCCTTCGCCAGCATCACCACGTACTTCTCTATCCGGCGCGCCCGGGTCTCGGGCTTCTTGGCGTCTTGGACCCTGTACAGGATCGCGTAGCGGTTCTGCCGGTCCAGTGTCTCGAAGAACTCCGCCGCGGCCGGGTCGGCGGTCAGGGCCGCCGCGAGGTCGTCCGGCACCGTGGCGGTCTTCGCACCGTCGTAGGCTGCCTCCCAGCGGCCGTCCGCCTTGGCGCGGTCGACTTCGGCCTGCCCCGGGGGATGCATCCGGCCCTGCTCGATCAGGGCGGCCGCCTTGTCCCGGTTGCCCTTGGACCACTTGCTACGCGGCTTGCGCGGGGTGAACCGCTGGAGCCACCACTGGTCGTCGAACTTGGCCTTCTGGCCGTCGATCCAGCCGTAGCAGAGTGCCACGTCGAGCGCCTGGGCGTAGTCCAGCGCGACGATTCCGGGGGCCTTCCTGCGAAGCTTGAGCCAGACGCCGGACGAGACGGCGTGGTTCTCGCCGAGCCATGCCTGGAATGCCTCGGCGGATTCGAATGCGACGATCTCCAAGTCCTGAGTCACCCCAGCAGGGAACCACACCCGGCCGATTGCCATGACGCATTCGGGCACGGCCCCGGATGCAGGATGCCCGGGGGCCTGCGTGATCATTTCCGTTCTCGACGCAGAGCAATCACGCAGGAGCCACCGGCTTGGTCAACGAGACGACGTTGCTGCTCGATCTGGACGGGGTGTCCGTCATGCGGGTCGAGCGCCTGGCTGACGGGGGGCGCAGGGGCCACCTGGTCACGGCCGACGAGACGGCTAACCTGCCCGGCCTGCGGTGTGTTCGCCACCCGGGTGAAAGGCTCGGCGGTGACCCGGCCGCGCGATCTCCCTTACGGCGAGAGCGGACTGGAGTTCCGCTGGCACAAGCGCCGCCGGTGGTGCCGCGAGGCCGACTGCCTCGCCGGTCCTTCACCGAGCAGATCCCGGCCGGTGCCAGGCTGACCGCCCGGCTGCGGGGTGCGGCCGGGCGCCGCATACGGAATGCCGGCTGCACGGTCATCCAGGCCGCGCGGGATCTGCATCTGTCCTGGCCGACCGCGATGGAAGCCTTCCGCACGCAGGCCCGCGACGTCACCGAGGCACCTCTGCCGCAAGTCGCAGTCCTGGGCATCGACGAGATCCGGCGCGGACAGCCCCGCTGGGAACAGGATGCGGATACCGGCAAGTGGCGCCTGACCCGGGATCGGTGGCACACCGGCTTCGTCGACGCCCTCGGCCACCGCGGGCTGCTCGGACAGGTCGAGGGCCGCACCGCCGCCGACGTCCTGGCCTGGCTCGCCACCACCGACCTGGACTGGAGAAAGAGCATCGGCTACGTCGCCATCGACATGTCGGCCACCTACCGCGCCGCGATCCGCATCGGCCTGCCGCACGTCACCGTCGTGGTCGACCACTTCCACGTGGTCCAGCTCGCCAACAAGATGCTGTCCATGCTCAGACGCCGTACCACCGCCGAGACCCGCGGCCGGCGCGGACGGGCGAGCGACCCGGAGTGGAAGGCCAGACGGCGGCTTCTGCGCAACCGCGAGGACCTCACCGACGAGCAGTTCGCCACCACGTGGAACACGCTCCTGGGCGAGGGAAAGATCGGGCAGACGCTGCTGACGGCCTGGATCGCCGAGGAGGACCTGCGCACCCTCCTCGCCCTGGCCCGCACCGGAGCCGGCCGCCACCAAGTCGGCCACGCCCGCTGGAAGTTCCTCACCTGGTGCGCGGACTCCGACATCCCCGAAGTCCACCAGCTCGCCAGGCGCCAGACAGTTGTCCGCGGAGCGTCTACTTGCCGGCGGACTGCCGGGAGCCGCGCAGCGGTGCGAACGCGCCGCGGAGTTCGTCCGTGAAGATGCCCGGGACCTCCCAGGCCGCGAAGTGGCCCCCGCTGCGGGCACGGTGGTAGTAGAAGAGGTCGTGGTAGGCGCGTGACGCCCAGCTGCGCGGGGCCTGGTAGATCTCGCCGGGGAACACCGTGATGGCGGCCGGGATCGACACGGACACGGCGTTGAAGTTGTTGGCGTTGTTCTCCCAGTAGAGGCGTGACGAGGAGACCGCGGTGTTCGTCACCCAGTAGAGGGTGATGTCGTCGAGCATCTCGTCCTTGGTGAGTACGCGCTCGGGGTGGCCGCCGCTGTATGTCCATGCCGCGAATTTGTCGTACATCCAGGCGGCCAGTCCGACGGGCGAGTCCGTCAGCCCGTATCCCTCGGTCTGCGGGCGGGTGACCATCATGGCCGAGTAGCCGGATCCCGTCTTGTAGAGGGCGGCCATCTGGCCGTAGGCCGCCTTCTCGTCCGGGCTGAGACCGGCGGGTGCCGGGTCACCGCAAGCGAGCTTCTTCGCGATGTCCGGCGGGATGGTGGCCGGGAAGTTCACGTGGATTCCGAGCAGTCCGGAGGGCTTCTGCACGGCCATCTTGTCGGAGATCACCGCGCCCCAGTCCCCGCCCTGGGAGACGTAGTGCCGGTAGCCCAGACGTTCCATCAGCACGGTCCACGCACGCGCGATGCGGTCGGGATTCCAGCCGGTGGCGGTCGGCCGTTCCGAGAAGCCGTATCCGGGCATCGACGGTATGACGAGGTGAAAGGCGTCCTCGGCGCGGCCTCCGTGGGCGGTGGGGTCGCTGAGCGGTCCGATGACCTTCAGGAACTCCAGGATGGAGCCCGGCCAGCCATGGGTCAGGACGACCGGGAGGGCCTCGGCGTGGCGAGAGCGGACGTGGATGAACTGGATGTCGAGTCCGTCGATCTGCGTCATGTACATCGGCAGGGAGTTGAGCTTCGTCTCGATCTTCCGCCAGTCGTATGCCGTTGCCCAGTAGTGGGCGAGCTCCTTCATCGTGGCCAGTTGGACACCCTGGGACTGGTCGCGGACGGTCTCGCGGTCGGGCCATCGCGTCGCCTTGATGCGCCGACGGAGGTCATCCAGTTCCTGCTCCGGGACGTTCACGTGAAAGGGGCGGACACTCTGCCGCTCACTCGGCGATTCAGGTTCTCCGGAATCGCGCCAGGCCCGGAGACCCAAAGCCCCTGTCGCGGTGGTCACCGCGGTCGCCGACGCGGCCATGAAATTCCTGCGGGAGTACGAACGAGGAAACTCGGGCACGGTGGATCTCCCTGAAGAATTCCTGGGTGGGTCCGCAGTCGCGGATTGTGCGGAGGGAGTGTGGCTTCAATAAGTCGACTCGTCGGCACGGAGAGGGAGTGCGCGCATGTCGAGAACCGCAGATCGCGGTACTTCACTGCAAGTAACGCTATCTGTCCGTGTGTGACCGTGCAACTCGCGAGAGTGACAGCATGCGTCGTTTCGGCGCAGCTCCGGTGATCAGCGCGGCTCGGCGCAGCACGACGTCGAAGACCATGTGGAAGAACGCGTCGACGGGGGCGGACGACTTGTCGGCGCGGGCCGCGATCAGGGCGCCCCCCGGCGCTGAGGATGAACAGCGCGGTCGCCGGCACGTCGAGCAAGGCGCTCACCGCGCCGGACTCCCGGGCTTCGGCGAGTACGCCGGGCTGGATGAGGGTGGCGGCCTGGGGCCCGATGATGTGCGCGCCCAGGAGCAGGCGGTCGGCGGGGTTCGCGAGGAGCTTCACGAAACTGGTGGTGTCCTCGAGGGCCCAGCCGTAGGCGGTGTCGGCGTAGTCGCGGACACTCACCAGGCAGTCGATGCCGCGCCGCCGCGCCTCCTGCTCCGTGAGGCCGACACCGGCGATCTGCGGGTGGGTGAACACCGCGTGCGGTGCCACCGCGTTCGGCAGCGTCCGCACGTGCTGCGGATGGAGGATGTTGTGCCGCACCAGCCGCGATTCGGTGTGTACGGCGAGGGCGCCGTCGTGATCAACGGGATGTAGTCGTCCTCCGACGCCTCACGGACCAACGGGGGGTCGGGGAGACGCCACTGCCGCAGCGCGGAGCCGCCACCGGCGGCGATTTCGGGCACGTCGAGCGGCGTTGACCTAGCACGACTGGCCCGGCAATGGCCCGTGGTACAAGAAGTTCGAGGCGTACCTTTCTTCGGAATCCACGACGAAGATCTCGTTCAACTTGGACGGAATCAGGGACCCCGTTGCCACGGCCCGCGCGGGGAAGGCGGTCGATCCGAGCGGCTTCGCGAAACTGACGAACTGGGAGCTCTGCAAGATCAGTCAGTCTCCGGAAGCGTGGGACAGGATCACCTGGTACAAGGGAGGTGACGTAGATGCCAACCCCTTCAAATAGCGGCCCGATCGCGGCCGTGAGTTCGGCTGTGATGTTCAGATCCGATCGGACCTTCAGGGTCTGGCGATACGGTGTCGGTCATTCCCAGCTGCTTCTTCGAGCCGTTCCCGACAGCGTGGACACCGTATGCCTGGACCTGCGTTTCGAAGGGGTGAGCGCCATGCAGCTGGTCCAGCAGTACAAGTCGATCGAACTCCGCGCCGCGAGCAGCACCGAAGCCGAGGAGATTCTCGGATTCTCCGGAATCACCCCGTCGCGCAGTGAGCTCCATCTGCCCGTCGTCCTCCGGTCCGGAAGCGGATCGGGGTTCGTGCTGTGCCGAAGCGTCACCGCTGAGCGCGGCGGAGAAGACCCGGTCGCATCCGATCTCGAAAGCGAGGACCGCAGCGTCATCTGGAGCAGTCGCCCGCAGCCGTAGGAGGGAAGCGAGAAAGCCACGACGAGTAGCGCCCCACCACGGCACGGCATCGGAGCGCTACTCGCAGGGCGGTTCCCCCGTGACGGGCGGGCTCAGCGCAGCACGACGTCGAAGACCATGTGGAAGAACGCGTCGACGGGGGCGGACGACTTGTCGGCGCGGGCCGCGATCAGGGCGCCCTCCCATGCGCTGAGGATGAACAGCGCCGTCGCCGGCACGTCGAGCGAGGCGCTCACCGCGCCCGACTCCTGGGCTTCGGTGAGGACGCGCTCGATGTGCGAGGCCCACTGCCGGAAGCCGCGCTGGACCGCCGAGCGTATCTCCTCGGAGTGGTCGGCGACCTCGGCGCCGAAGTTGCCGACCAGGCAGCCGCGGACGAAACCGCTGTCCAGGGTGTCGGAGCCCATGAACTCGAAGTGCGCCCTGAGGCGTTCCAGCGGGGGGCGCCCGGCCGTGTCGAGCATGTCGAAGCGCAGGCCGGCGGCATAGCGGTCCAGCGCCTCCAGGGCGCTGGCCTCCTTGCTCGCGAAGTGGTTGTAGAAAGAACCCTTCGGGGCGCCGGCGGCCGAGGTGATGTCGCTGATGCCGGTGGCGTTGAACCCCCGGGTGCGGAACTGCTCCAGTGCCGCCTGCGCGATCTCCTCGCGCTTGGACGCACGTGCCATTCGGATCACCTCCCTATCAATATGTCCGGTCGTCTTGGTTGCTGTCAATCCCCGAACGCGGCAGCCGTGCACCCTTGGGCGGTGCGGCTTGACGCCGTCTAAGACGACCGGTCATATTGAAAGGGCATCGCCCACACCGAGCCCCGCCGGACCCCCTCCGGCGGGCGGTACCAAGGAGCCTCCATGTCCACCACCTACCGAGCCTTCGAGGCCACCGGAGTCCACAACCTGCGGCTGGTCGAGCGCGAGCAGGTCGATCCGGCGCCCGGACACGTCCGCCTCCGGGTGGAGACCTGCGGGGTCTGCCACTCCGACGTCCTCGCCGTGGAGGGCCTGCGCGCCGACCCGTCGAGTCCGATCGTGCCCGGCCACGAGATCGTGGGCGTCATCGACGCCGTAGGGCCGGGCGTCACCGCCTGGCACCCCGGCGACCGCGTCGGCGTCGGCTTCCTGAACGGGCACTGCGGGGAGTGCGAGCCGTGCCGCCGGGGCGACTTCGTCAACTGCCTCGACCAGGGGCAGACCGGCACGAACGTCGACGGCGGCTACGCCGAGGTGACCTACGCACGCGCCAGCGGTCTGGTCCGCATCCCCGACGGCATGTCCGCGGCCGAGGCCGCCCCGCTGCTGTGCGCCGGTCTGACCACCTTCTCCGCCCTCCAGCAGGACTCCGTCAGGGCAGGCAGCCTGGTGGCCGTGCAGGGCATCGGCGGGCTGGGACACCTCGCCCTCCAGTACGCGCGCAGCCTCGGTCACCGGGTCGCCGCAGTCGCCCGCGGCAAGGAAAAGGAGCCACTCGCCCGTGAGCTGGGCGCTCACGAGTACATCGACAGCTCGGAGACCGACCCCGGGGAGGCACTGGCCGGCCTGGGCGGCGCCTCGCTCGTCGTCGCCACCGCGTCGAGCGGCGCGTCCATGACCCCGCTGCTGCGCGGTCTGGCGCCGGGCGGGAAGCTCGTCGTCGTGGGTGCCGCCCCCGACCCGCTGTCGGTGTCCACCGCCGACCTGATCTTCGGTACCCGGAGCATCGTCGGCAGCCTGACCGGCTCGTCGATCGAGAACGAGGACAACCTCGGCTTCAGCCTGGCCCACGGCATCCGCCCCGCCATCGAGAGGATGCCCTTCGAGCGGGCCATGGACGCCTACGAGCACATGCTCTCCGGCAAGGCACGCTTCCGCGTCGTCCTCGAGGTCAACGCCTGATCGGCACCATCTGATCGTCACCGCCTGATCGTCACCGCCTGATCGGCCGCGCCGGCACCGCCCGCCGCGCCCGACTACAGCTCGAGCAGGGCCTGCTCGACGGCCTCCGTCAGGGCCGGGTGGATGTACAGCACGTCGTGCCCGATCCGGTCCACCGTCAGTCCCAGGGACATGGCCTGGATCAGGGGCTGGATGAGGGTGGCGGCCTGGGGCCCGATGATGTGCGCGCCCAGGAGCAGGCGGTCGGCGGGGTTCGCGAGGAGCTTCACGAAACTGGTGGTGTCCTCGAGGGCCCAGCCGTAGGCGGTGTCGGCGTAGTCGCGGACACTCACCAGGCAGTCGATGCCGCGCCGCCGCGCCTCCTGCTCCGTGAGGCCGACACCGGCGATCTGCGGGTGGGTGAACACCGCGTGCGGCGCCACCGCGTTCGGCAGCGTCCGCACCTCCTGCGGATGGAGGATGTTGTGCCGCACCACCCGCGATTCGGCGTTCGCCACGTGCTTGAGCTGGAAGTGGTTCACCGCGTCGCCGAGTGCCCACACCCCGGGCACGGACGTGCGGTAGGCGCCGTCGCTGACGACGTGGCCGTGCTCGTCCAGCTCCAGCCCGCCGTCGACGGCCCGCAGCCGGTCGGTGTTGGGCCTGCGGCCGACGGCCACCAGCAGCATGTCGGCCTCCACTGCGTGCTCACCGTCCGGACCCGCCACCCGCGCCACGACACCGTCTCCCTTCGGTGCGAAGGAGACGGCCTCGGAGCCGAGCAGCACACGGTGCCGCTGCGCGGCGAGTTCGGTGAAGCGGCGCGACACCTGTTCGTCCTCCCCCATGAGCAGGCGCGGCCCGCGCTGCACGATGGTGACGGCCACGCCGAACGAAGCGAACACGTGGCCGAACTCGGCCGCGATGAACCCGCCGCCGAGCACCAGCATGGAGCCGGGCAGGTCGTCGATCCGCATGATCGTGTCCGAGGTGTGGAAGGGCACGGTGTCCAGCCCCGGGATGTCCGGCACCACCGGCCGTGACCCGACGGCGACGACGAAGGTCTCGGCGGTGATCCGCTCCGCCCCGACCTCGAGCACCTTCGGGGCCACGAAGCGGGCCGCCTCAGTGAACACGTCGACGCCCTGGCTCCTGCGGTAGTCCACGGCGCTCTGGTGCAGCGGGTCGATGCGGTCGAACACGCGGTCCCGGACGGACTTCCAGTCGACGGGCGAGACACTCGCGTGGACACCGAGGCGCCGCGCCTCCCGCGCTCCCTCGGCGGCGTCCGCGGCGACGACGAACATCTTGCTCGGAATGCACCCCCGGTTCAGGCACGTGCCGCCGAAACGGTCCGGCTCGACGATGGCGATCCGCAGATGCTCGAACTCCTCGGTCAGCAGCATGTTGCCGCTGCCCGCCCCCAGGATGACGAGGTCGTAGTGCCGCATGTCTTCCACCCTCCGTCGGCGGGACACCGGCCTTGCGGTGCGCGGCTGTGAGAAGACGGTCCTACGGATCACAATTCTGTTCGCATGCGCCGCTTTCCACCACCGCCGGACCCGGGCGCCGTGTCAGCCCGCGGACCCGCCGTCCACGGGGATGCCCAACCTGTGGGCCACGGCGGTCAGGGCCGGCCCGAGGGGGAGCGCGACCCGGGTGCGGGCGAGCGGGTCGCCCCGGGTGGGGTCCTGGTTGACGATCAGCACCGGCTTCCCCTCCTGGTGCGCCTGGCGGACGAACCGGAGCCCGGACATCACCGTCAGCGAGGAGCCCAGGACCAGCAGCGAGGACGCGTCACGGACCAGCCCCCGGCAGTGCTCGACACGCTGCGGCGGGACCGCCTCGCCGAAGAACACCACGTCCGGTTTGAGGACGCCGCCGCAGCGGGCGCAGGGCACGACACGGAAATCCCCGACCTGCGCGTCGGTGAGGTCGGCGTCACCGTCCGGGTTGATCCCGGCGGCCACCGGGTCGAAGCCCGGGTTCTCGGCCTCCAGCCGCCGGGCGAGTTCGCCGCGCGGGCTGAAGACGCCGCAGGAGAGGCAGACGACCCGGTCCAGGCTGCCGTGGAGTTCCACCACACCCTCGCTGCCGGCGGCCTGGTGCAGGCCGTCCACGTTCTGGGTGATCACCCCCGAGACACGGGCGTGCCGTGCGAAGGCGGACACGGCCCGGTGCCCGGCGTTGGGGACGGCGCGGCCGAAGGTGCGCCAGCCGAGGTGGCTGCGCGCCCAGTAGCGGCGCCGCGCGTGGGCGCTACCGGTGAAGTCCTGGTAGGTCATCGGGGTGTGCCGCGTCAGGCTCCCGCCCTTGCCCCGGTAGTCCGGGATGCCTGACTCCGTGGAGAGCCCCGCGCCGCTCAGCACCAGCACACCGCCGGTGCTCAGCGCCTGGACGACCGGTTCCAGGTCGGTGGTGCCCGGCGGCAGATCCGCGGCAGGGGTCCAGCTCAGGGTGGGGCGCATGCGCATGCCGCCAGGGTACGGAGTCGGCGGCGCCGACGGCCCGCTCCGGCCCGGAATCCGGCGGGGCAGGCCCCCAGGCCGTCCTGCGGACCGCCGCGGCATCGGAACAATGCCAGCGGGCGACGGCTCAGCTCCCGCGCAGCCCGGCCTTCGGCGGGCTTCAGCCGGCCTGGTCCAGGCCGTCCAGGTTCTCTCCGGCGGCAAGCCGGGCCCGTACCGTGACGTGGGGGCGCCCAGGACGCGGGCAGCACCAGCGCCCGCCCCGAGCGGCGGAGACGTCACATGCAGAGCCGTCACCGCTCGGCCCCCCCGCGGCCGGCACGAACCAGCCGGGCGAGGCCGCGGCCGGCCACGCGCTCGCCCACCTGCTGGTCGCCTCCCAAGGACCGCCGGTGCAGGTCCCGGCCGGTCTGACCGCGGACGTGTTCCGACGCGCCCTCGACGCCCTGCTGCCGGCGGGCCCCCGAGGCGGCGGGCCGTCCTGGCCGGCCGGGACGGCCCGCCCCGGACGCGGGCGCCGACACGCCGTCTTCGACAACCTCACGCGGGGGCCCCGGGCCGATTTCCTCCAGCCGCCCGGGATCTGCTGTCCTGCTGTCCGGTGGAGACCGGAGCTCCGGCGGTCCGCGGATGTCGAGAACGTGTCGCCGGCTCCGTCCCAGGGATGACGGCGGCTGCCACCGGCCGCATGCGGAGAGGGAGAGACCAGCATGGCGATTCAGCGGATGGACAACGTCGGCATCGTCGTCGAGGACATGGACGCCGCCATCGCGTTCTTCGTGGAGCTCGGCATGGAGCTGGAGGGCAGGGCGGAGGTCGAGGGCCGCTTCGCCGACCAGTGCACCGGACTCGACGGCGTCCGCTGTGACATCGCGATGGTCCGGACCCCGGACGGTCACGGCCGGCTCGAACTGGCGAAGTACCGCAGCCCCGCGGCGATCAGCGCAGGGCCGCGCAACCGGCCGCACAACATTCTGGGCACGCACCGCGTCATGTTCGCCGTCGACGACATCGAGGACACCGTCGCCCGGCTGCGTCCGCACGGTGCCGAACTGGTCGGCGAGATCGCCCGGTTCGAGGACAGCGTCCTGCTCTGCTACCTCCGCGGCCCGGAGGGCATCATCGTCGGACTGGCCGAGCAGCTGCGCTGAGACGGAGGAACCGGCCCGTGCAAGGCGGCCTGCTTCACCGGCCGTTCATCAGTGTCTGCTGATGAGCCAGAAGCAGGTGCCGGCTCCCAGCCCGAACACGAGGTGGGCGCTCAGGTCGTCGGCCAATGTCCTGGGGCTGTATGTCCAGACCTGCTGGTAGAGCCCGGCCTGCGGCAGGACCAGATACGCACTGGCACAAACAGCCGCGCCGAAGGGAAGGCCGAGCAACGGATTCGGGCGCCGGACCGACCCGGCGGCGATCCCGTACAGCGCACCCCAGGCCGAGCCGTAGAACCAGTGCATCGCGGTGCTCAGGAGCCACGCCCACCGGTCAGGGACCTCGTGCTGGGTGAACCCCTCCAGCAGCCGCTTCGCCACCTTGCCCGGATCCGGTGCCTCTTCCCAGTTCTCGACCGGCGCGAACTCCCAGTCCTTGGGGCTGGCGGTGCCTCCTGCGCGGCGATACCGCAGATAGCGCGTGGCGTCCATGCACACCGTCCCGGTGACGCCCGCGAGGACGCCGTCGACGACGGCGTCCAGCGGCGTGAGAGGCCGTCGTCGTCGACGTCTTGCTGTCATGATGCCCTTCACTTCGACCACCTCGGGCAACTGCCGGTGCTTGCCTGGGTTCGCGCTGCCGCCCCCTGCCTTCCAGGAAGTACAGAATCCCACCGGTCACCTTCGCCCGCACCCCAGGAACGCACGGCCGCGGCGCCCGGACCGACCGGATCGCCGGTACCGCCCGGGCGGGTGGCGTGCGGGGCGGGGGCGGTCCAGGGTGGTTGGTGTGTGGCGGTGCCGTCGCCATCGCCGGGGTTCGGGCTCGTAGTGCAGAGGGGTGTCGTCACAGTGATCGACACGGATGAGCTGGTCCGGCGCAATGCCGGGTTCGCCGACGGCGGATCCTTCGCCGGCCTGGGGCTCATGCCCAGCGGCGGTCTGACGGTCATCGGATGCGTCGATCCCCGTGTCGACCCGTCCGACGTGCTCGGTCTCGAGATCGGCGAGGCAGCGGTGATCCGCAACGTCGGAGGACGGGTCACGCCCTCGACGCTCCGGACGCTGGGGATGCTCTCGAAGGTCGTCCAGGCCCGCACACACGGCCCTCGCCCGGGCGGTGTCCACTACGCGGTCCTGCACCACACCGACTGCGGGATCACCGACCTGGCCGCGTTCCCCGACCTGCTGGCCGACTACTTCGAGGTTCCGGCCGGAGACCTGGACACCAAGGCGGTCACCGACCCGTTCGCCGCCGTCCGCGTCGACGTCGACATCCTCGAACGGAAGCTTCCGGCCGGCGTCTTCGTCTCGGGGCTCGTGTACGACGTGGTGACCGGGCTCGTCGATGTCGTCGTCCCGCCCGTGCGAGTGGAAGTATGACACCGCGCGGTGCGCGCGGCCGCTCAGGTCGGCGCGATCGCCGAGGGCCTGTGGCCGGTACCGGGATCTGCTGCCCCGGCCGGTCGTACCGGTGAGGAGGCGCTTTCCGGCATGTGTGACGATCACGGGCACCCGGCGGCCGAGGCGGCCTGGTCGGCGCCTCGCGTCGCGGAGGGACCGGCTGTCGACCCGGTGACGCTGCCGGAAGTCGACGAGGTCACGGTCACGACGATGGTCGACAACACCTTCGACGCCCTGCTGGCCTCTGCCGAAGGCGTCACCCGGGCGCCGGTCGGTACCGGGCGGACCGCCGCGCCGCAGTTCGCCGGCGGCGGGGCGGTCGCGGGGCTGCGAGCCGAGCACGGCTTCTCCGCCCTGGTCACCGTCCGCAGCGGGAACGCGAGCAGCACGCTGCTGTTCGACACCGGCGCGTCCCCGGACGCGCTGGCGGTGAACGCCGAACGACTCGGCATCGATGTCGGCGGCCTGCAGGGCGTCGTGCTCAGCCACGGGCACTTCGACCACGCGGGCGGCTTCGACGGCCTGGCCCGGTTGCGCGGGCGCTCCGGTCTGCCGCTGACCCTCCATCCCGCGGTCTGGACCCGCCGCCGCCTCGAACTGCCCACAGGCGAACGCCTGGAGATGCCCACGCTGTCACGCGGTGCCCTGGAGCGCGAGGGGTTCGAGGTCATCGAGCGACGGCAGCCGTCGCTGCTGGCCGGCGGCGTCCTGATCACCGGCGAGGTGGACCGCGTCACCGAGTTCGAGCGCGGCATGCCGCGGGCCCACCAGGCCTGGGACGGAAGCGGCTGGCGGCACGACCCCCTGGTCATCGACGACCAGGCACTCGTCATCAACGTGCGCGGCCGGGGACTTGTCGTCGTCACCGGGTGCGGCCACGCCGGAGTGGTCAACATCGTCCGGCACGCCATGAGGCTGACCGGCGTCGGCAGACTGCTGGCCCTCATCGGCGGCTTTCACCTGAGCGGGCCCGCCTTCGAGCCGGTCATCGGCCCGACGGTGGCAGCGCTCACCGAACTCGCACCCGAGCTGATCGTCCCCGGCCACTGCACCGGGTGGCGCGCCCAGCACACCCTCGCGGCGGCCCTTCCCGACGCATGGGTGCAGACCAGCGTCGGCACCACCTACACTCTCAACGCCCCACAGGCGGGCGCCGCCTGATCCCCAGTCCAGCGGCGCCACCGGCTCCCGTCTCTGCGGAGACGGGCTCTCGACCCTGCGGAGAACCGTGAGACGTGCGCACACCGAGACGGCCGACCCCGCACATGCCAACGTCAGAGATCGTCCAAGCTGGCGGGGCCTGCGACACACTTCCCCGTCTTGTCCACCACGTAGATGATGTCCCGGGTGCCGACTTCGCCGGCCGCCTTGGCGGGCTTGGGGTCGATGACCGGGCAGACCGATTCCGCTCCTCGGACGACCACCTTGTACGTCACGGGCCATGCGCGTTCTTCGGTCCACCCGCCGTAGCTGCCCGCCACGACCCCGAGACCGTGCTTTCCGCATGACGTACAGCCGAATACGTGAGTGTCCCAGGCCGAGTCGTTGACCAACCGCACCGGGAGTCCTTCATCGTCACTCGAACTACCGCACCCCGTAACGAAGATGGCAGTGATGCCCAATGCCGCCAGGAGTGCGACGCGCGGTCGTCTCACACTCCGGCGGGGCGCGATGCTGTGACTGCCCGGTCTCAAGCGTCCCATGCTTCGTCTTCCCCCCATGATCACGGATCGTGGCTGGATCATCGCAGGTCACAGGGTGATGAGCAATGGTCCCGGGGCCACCTGCTGCTTTTGTTGCCGACGGGGGGAAACAGTGACCAGCGACCCCTGGACGTTGCAAGGAATCGACAAATTCTTGCAGGAATCCCACTTGGGCATGGAAAGAAGTGTCCGTTGTCTTGTCCGGCTGTCTTGTCGCGCCCTAATGTCCCGGTACGCAGCGGCACGGCCCGTTCCCGTCGTGCTCGCCGCGCACCGAGCTGCCCTCGGTGACCTCCGCTCCTAGAGAGCTCCTAGAGAAACGAGAACCCGATGGCGCGGTACACCCAGCACGTGGCTTCGGAGCGGCTGAGAGGCCGTGCGCGAAGACCGGTTCGGACCCTGGTGGCGCTGACCGCGGTCACCGCCGGACTCGTGCTCGGCCTCGGCGCTCCGGCCCCGGCGGCGTCGGGACACGCCGGCGGTGCGGGCTCCCCGGTGATCACCCGGGCAGGACTCGACCCCGCCCTCGTCGCGGGGCGCGGCGCCGCGGTGGACTTCGACGAACAGGAGGCGGAGAACGCGGCGACGGACGGCACCGTCATCGGCCCCGACCGCACCGCCTACACACTGCCCTCGGAGGCGTCCGGCCGCACGGCGGTGCGTCTGAAGCCGGGCCAGTACGTCGAGTTCACCCTGCCCCACGCGGCCAACGCCCTCACCGTGCGGTACAGCATCCCCGACGCTCCCGGAGGCGGCGGCATCACCGCACCCCTCGACGTCGCCGTGGACGGCCGCCACCGCACCACGATGACCCTCACCTCGCAGTACTCCTGGCTCTACAACCAGTACCCGTTCAGCAACGACCCCCAGGGCGACCTGCTGCACCCCGACTGGTGGATCACCGAATGCGGTTGTGTGCCCGCCGCCACCACCCCGGCGCCCACCATCGACAAGCCGTTCCGGCCGAGCCACTTCTACGACGAGCAGAGGCTGCTGCTCGGCAAGCGGTTCGCGGCCGGCGACACCATCCGCCTCACCGCGCCCAGGAACAGTACTGCCGCCTGGACCGTCATCGACCTGCTCGACACACAACTCGTCCGCGCGCCCCACGTGGAGACACATGCCGCGAACGTCGTCGCCTTCGGAGCCGACCCCACCGGCCGGCGTGACGCGGGCGACGCCTTCGACCGGGCCGTCGCCTACGCGAAGAAGCGGCACCTCAAGGTGTACCTGCCGCCGGGCACGTACCAGGTGAACCGTCACATCGTCGTGGACGACGTGACGATCGTCGGGGCCGGCAGCTGGTACACGATCGTCAAGGGCCACCAGGTCACCCTCGACACCCCCGCCCCCGACGGCTCGGTCCACACCGGGGTGGGCTTCTACGGCAGGGACGCCGCGGACGGCGGCAGCCACGACGTCCACCTGTCGGGCCTCGCCGTCGAGGGCGACGTACGCGAACGCATCGACACCGACCAGGTCAACGCCATCGGCGGCGCGCTCAGCGACTCGACGATCGACGGCCTCTACCTCCACCACACCAAGGTCGGCATGTGGTTCGACGGCCCGATGACCCGTCTGCGGGTCACCCGCACGCAGATCGCCGACCAGATCGCCGACGGCCTCAACTTCCATACCGGCGTGACGGATTCGAATGTCTCGGACACCTTCGTCCGCAACACCGGAGACGACGGTCTGGCCATGTGGTCGGAGAAGACGGGCGACGCACGCGACGTCTTCGCCCACAACACCGTGCAGACCCCGGTCCTCGCCAACGGCATCGCCCTGTACGGCGGCACGGACAACACGGTCACCGGCAACCTCATAGCCGACCCGATCAGAGAGGGCAGCGCCATCCAGGTCGGCTCCCGGTTCGGCGCGGAGCCGTTCACCGGCTATCTGAAGATCTCGGACAACACCACCGTCCGCTCGGGGCCGTTCGAGCTCAACTGGAAGATCGGCCTGGGAGCCATCTGGTTCTACGCCCTGGAAGGGGACATCGACGCCGACATCCGGGTCACCGGCGACCACTTCCTCGACAACACCTACAACGCGATCATGCTGGTCTCCGACTTCCCGGTGAAGGACAAGTACGCGATCCGGGGCGTCCGCTTCCAGGACATCCGCGTGGACGGCACCGGCACCTCCGTGCTCAGCGCCCGCTCCGCGGGATCGGCGACCTTCGAGAACGTGGACGCCCGCAACGTCGGCGCGGTCGGCATCAACAACTGCGGTTCCTTCAACTTCCCCGTCTTCGGCTCCGAGTTCACGGTGAACGACCTCGGCGGCAACGACGGCGGCGGCACGACCGGCCCCTGGCTGGCATCCTGGGAACTGCCGAACACCATCACCTGCGACGACCGGCCCACGGTGGTCCCGCCACCGGCCCCGGCACCTTGGTGAGGCGCGACGGATGACGTAGCCAGGCCGTCACGGGACGACGGGCCGCCTCCACCGGTGGGAGGCCCAGCGTGCTGTGGGTGGCTGCCCTCGGACTCGGGACGGTCGAGTCTCACCGAGACCACCGCCGTCAGGTGTGCGCCGATCCGGTCGGGGCCGACATGGGGACCTCCTGGCGTCGGCAGCCGCCGCTCCCGCGCGAAGGTGTCGACCGCCGCCGCCACCCCGTCGAGGAAGCCGGCGACATGGGTGCCGTCCTGCGGGGTGGGCGAGTTGTCGGCGAATCTGCGGATGTGCCCTCCGGGTGCGCTCGTCGACGTCGTGCCACCTCCACCGTCCGGGCCTCCGTACCTTCGGCCGTGCCGGCTGGACACGGGTCCACGTCCTCCACGCCGGCCTGGGCAACCGGTCCGTCGGCGTGGACGTGGTCGCCGTCGACGGACCGGCGCACTTTCCGCCGGAGCGCTGTGGGCCGCTCACCGCGGTGGGGGGCGGACCGCCGTTCACCGGGACGGGCAGACCGTCGTCCGGGTCGCCAGCATCCTCCTGGCCTCGGCGACCACCGCAGGGTCGGTGACGAAGTGCGTGTCCTGGTCGGCCGCCGAACCGGAGGCGCCGAGCGGAACCCACGCGACTTCGCGCGAGGGCTCCGCTCGGCGCTTCGCCGACAGGTGGACGGCGGCCACCCCGGCGGACGTCAACGCCGGTATGTCCGACGGCCGTACGCCGCCGCCCGCCATCACCTGCACACCGGGTGCAGCCTCGACCATGGCGGCCAGGCGCTCCAGCCCCTGTCCGGCGGCCGCGGCGCCGCCCGAGCTGAGCACCCGGGTGAGCCCCAGCGCGGGCAGCAGCGCCGCCGTGGCGACGGGGTCCACGGACACGTCGACCGCGCGGTGCAGCGTCACCTCGACGCGACGGCCCGCGCACTGGGCCGCCCGGGCGAGGCGGGTGACGGCCTCGGTGTCGAGGGTGCCGTCGGCGGCGAGCGCGCCCACGACCACACCCGAGGCGCCGGAGGCGATCACGGACCGCACCTCGGCGGCCATCAGCGCGATCTCCTCGGCGTCGTAGACGAAGTCGCCCGGCCGGCACCGGACCAGTACCTGGACCGGCAGGCCCACGGCGGCGACCGCCTCGACCAGGGCGGCCGACGGGGTCAGACCGCCCAGTTCCAGACCGGTGCAGAGTTCGACGCGATCGGCTCCGTGGTCCAGGGCGACGCGGGCGCCGGCCGGTGAGGTGACGGCGATCTCCAGTGCGGGCACGGTGGGCGCGTTCACTCGTCGTCCCCGGTGAGCGGCTGGTCGGAGGCCGGGATGATCCGGGCCGTCAGGTCCGGCGCCGGCATGTCGCGGTCGAAGGGGAACATCGGGCGGCGGATGCGGCGGTGGCCGAGGCGCAGCAGATCCTGGTCGACACCGCCGGGGGTGAGGGCCATCTTCCAGCCGACCGACATGTCGAACAGCTCGGGCTCCAGATAGCCGATCTTGACGATCACGATGTCGGCGGAGCGCGGGTCGAGGCCGAGGTCGGTGAAGTCGTGCTCGTGGTGGTACGGCTTGCGCAGCCTGGTGAGGATCGCGTGCACGCTGCCGACCCGGACGACGACCTCGGTCTCGGCGTCCCGGTCGCCGTGCCGTATCGCGTGCACCACCCCGGTCAGGGTGACGGGGCCCGCGTGCCGGGCGTCGACCTCGGCACCGGCGGTGACGGTGACCGTGGCCCCGACGCCCGCGGCGACGGCGGCCTCGATCGCGGCGGGCCCGGGCACCGAGGCGTAGATGACGGTCGGCCCGTCCTCCTTCTGGAACTCGGGCCGCTCCAGCAGCCGGGTCAGCCCCCACGTGACGTCACCGGCGCCGCCCGCCGTCGGGTTGTCGCCGGTGTCGCTGATGAAGTACGGCCGCCGGTCGGAGGCGAGGGCCTCGTCGAGGAGTTCGTCGTAGGTGCCGGTCGGGGCGACGAAGCCGAACTCGTCGCGGGCGTCCCAGAAGCCGCGGGCAAGCCGCTCGGCGCCGGCGGTGACCGCGGCCGTGTCGTCGCCGGTGACGACCACCACCGCACGGTTGCGGGGCTCGTCCGCCCACGCGTAGCCCACCCAGATCGCCGCGTCCGTCACCCCCGCGGTGGCCTCGACCTCGTCGACCGCCGCGTACACGCTCCTCGCGGGTTCGATCCGGGTGGAGGTCTGCTCGCCGGCCAGCAGTACGGGGACCGGCACCCACGCCTTGACCGGGCGGGGACCGCCGGAGACGAGAAGGTCGACCAGGTTGCGCACGGCGCGTTCCTTGGTCTCCAGGTGGTCCTCGTGCGGGGCCGTCCGGTAGCAGGTGATCAGGTCGCTGCGGTGGGCGAGTTCACGGGAGACGTTGCCGTGCAGGTCCATCGAGGTGGAGACGGTCACGTCCGGGCCGACGACGGCACGGATGCGCTCCAGCAGCACGGCCTCGGCGTCGTCGATCCCCTCGACGGTCATGGCGCCGTGGATGTCGTACCAGAGGCCGTCCAGCCGGGGGAGTGCGGCGAGGCGTTCGATCAGTTCGTCGGTGAGCGCCGTCCAGGCGGCGGCGGTGACGGTGCCGCCCGGCAGTGACTTGCCGACCAGCGCGCCGTGCCATTCGGCGGCCTCGCGCAGCTCCTGGCCCGAGGCGAGGAAGGGATACCGGTCGAACACCTCGGCGCCGCGCGCGGGATGGAAGGCGGGTGCCTCGGTGCGGGCGGGGGAGAAGGTCGAGGACTCGATGCCGAGGCCGGCTATGGCGATGACGGGACGGGCGACGGCGGTGCGGGTGTGCGTCATGGCTCCTCGTACGGGGTGGTGCGGAGTGGGCGGTGCTGCGGGGTGGACGTCTCTGCGCGGTGTCAGCCCTTCCTCGGGGCCGCGACGGTGTGGAACCGGTTCGTGGCGTCGCCGCCGGCGTCGCCCAGGGCGCGGGCCAGGGCGCGCTGGAGGGCGAACAACCCGACGCCGACGAGGCCGGCGTCGGCGCCGAGGCTGGCCCGCTCGATGGTGAGGTGCTCGGTGGCCAGCGGGTGGCAGCTCTCGTAGAGCTGGCTGCGCACCGCGGCGACGAACGGCTCCAGGGTGGAGAGGATGCCGCCGAGGTAGACGGCGTCCGGGTTGAAGAAGTTGACGTTGGCGGCGAGCACCCGGCCGAGGTGGTCGCCGGCCCGGCGGACGGCGCGGGTGGCCTCCGGGTCTGCGTCGGTGGCGAGCTGGACCACGTCCTCGGTGCTGGCCACGGCCACCCCGCGTTCGTGCAGGATGCGGACGAGCGCGGCGCCGGACGCAACCGTCTCCAGGCAGCCGGTGTTGCCGCAGGAGCAGGGGATGTCGGCGCCGCCCTCGATACGGATGTGGGTGATGTCGCCGGCCGCCCCGGTCGCGCCCCGGTAGAGGTTCCCGTCGATGATGACGCCGGCGCCGATCGCGGTACCGATCTTCACCGTGATCGTCCGGCGGTGCTCGGCGGGCCGGACGCTCTGCTCGCCGACCGCCATGCAGTTGGCGTCGTTGTCCACGACGGCCGGGACGCCGAAGCGCTCCTCGAGCCAGGCGGCCACCGGGAAGCGGTTCCAGCCGGGCATCCGGGACGGCAGGACGACGGCGCCGGCGGCCACGTCCACCGGTCCGGGCAGGGAGAGCCCGACGCCCCGGAGCCGGTCGCGCCCCCGCTGCTGGGCGAGGGACTCCAGGTGCTCGGCGAGCCTCGGCAGCGCCACCTCGGGACCGTCCGCGATCTCGAAGGGCACGTTGGCGACGTCGCGGACGCCGTTGCCCGGCAGCACGACACCGATCCGGGCATGCCGGCCGCCGACGTCCGCGGCCACGGCGTACTCGTCGGCGCTGCCGGCCCTGAGCATCCTGCGGGGGCGGCCCCCGGTCGAGGACTGGGTGCCCTCCTCCGCGATGAGCCCGCGCTCGACCAGCTCGGCCACCGTGAGCGAGATGGTGGAGGGAGCCGTGCCGAGGAGCTGCGCGAGTTCGGCGCGGGACGACGCCTGCCCCGACGCGACGAGTTCGAGGACCCGGGTGGCGAGGGCGGCGCCCTTCGGATTCACGCCCTTGTTGCTCTTGCGGTCCCGTGCACTTATTTCGGTCATGTACGAAGTAACTTCCGCAGTAATGGGTGTGCCGGAGACAGTACGCCCGATCCGGCACATGGGGAACGGTTCCATGAAGACGATCGCGAGCACTGATGGACCGTGAAGGCCCGCAAAACACCATAAATGCAACGCCAGTTGCACCCGCGATAGCGGGTTCTGCCTTTTTTCGAAATCGCAGTAACTTAGTTGTTATTCATTCTTGTTTGTTTGTTCGACACGTCCGTCGTTGACTGTCGCCATACGCAGCGCCGACCCCGCGGCGCCGGTTTGGGTCCTCCCATGACGTTTGCGGGTCCTTCCACTCTGAGGAGAGCCATGTTCCTTGCTCCCACGGCCGCCGGCCGCCGCTGGGCCCTCGTCGCGGGTGCCGCCGTCCTCACCGGCACGCTGGTCACCGGCTGTTCCGGCGGCGGCACCTCGTCGTCAGGCCCGGCGTCGTCGGACACCGTCAACTACGCGCTCCCGGCGAACTTCACGCCGAACTGGATCCTCCCGATCGGCACCGCCGCGCACCTCAACACCAACAACTCCTCCATCTCCCAGGCCGTCTGGGAGCCGCTGATCGCGTACGACGGCTCCACCGGCAAGGTCGGCTGGAACAAGGACAACTCGCTGGCCACCGACGCGCAGTTCGCCGCCGACGGCAGGAGCGTGACGATCACCCTCGGGCAGCGCCACTGGAGCGACGGCAAGCCGATCACCTCGCGCGACGTCGAGTTCTGGTTCAACCTCGTCAAGGCGGACAAGGCCGACTGGGCCAGCTACAGCCCGGGCAAGGCCCCGGACAACTGGACGTCCTTCAAGACGGTCGACGACACGCACTTCACGATCACCTTCGACAAGGCCTACAACCAGCAGTGGATGCTCGCCAACGAGCTGAGCATGATCCGCACGATCCCGCAGCACGCCTGGGACAAGACCAGCGACGCGGGCGCAGTCTCCGACCTCGACCGCACCGCCGCCGGCGCCAAGCAGGTCTGGACGTACCTCAACAACGCCGCCAAGAAGATATCCGGCTACGCGACCGACCCGCTGTGGAAGACGGTCAGCGGCCCGTACACCATCAAGTCGTTCTCCACCGCGGGCCGGGTCGAACTCACCGCCAACGCCAAGTACGACGGCGGCGGCAAGGCCAACATCAAGAACGTCAACCTGCTGCCGTTCACCACCACCGAGGCCGAGGAGAACGCGCTCCGCGCCGGCACCGTCGACTACGGCTACATCAACGCCTCCGACCTGAACCAGGAGGCCGCCTTCAAGGCCAAGGGCTACTCGGTGAAGCCGTGGAGCGGCTGGGCGATCACCTACATGCCGTACAACTTCAACAACCCCGCCATGGGGGCGGTGTTCAAGCAGCTGTACGCCCGCCAGGCCATCCAGATGTCGGTCGACCAGGCCACCCTCTCCAAGGTGGTCTTCAACGGCAGTGCCGTCTCCACCTACGGTCCGATCCCGCAGGGCCAGGAGTCGTCCTTCGTCTCGGCCGACCAGAAGAACAACCCGTACCCCTTCGACACCACCAAGGCCAGGAAGCTGCTCACCGACCACGGCTGGACCGAGCAGGGCGGCACCATGGTGTGCAACGCCCCCGGCACCGGTGCGCACCAGTGCGGCACGGGCGTCGACAAGGGCACCAAGTTCGAGATGCAGGTGCTGTCCCAGTCCGGCTCGACCGTGACCGACAACATGATGAGCGCGCTCCAGTCGTCGTTCGCGAAGACCGGCATCAAGTTCGGCATCAGGACCGCCCCGGTCAACTCCGTGCTGTCGCAGGCCGGCCAGTGCAAGCCCGGCGAGTCGAGCTGCTCGTGGCAGCTGTCCTTCTTCGGCACCGCGGGCAGCTGGTACTTCCCCGCCTACCCGAGCGGTGACTCGCTCTTCGCCACCGGCGGCGGCTCCAACTTCGGCAGCTACTCCAACCCCGCCGTCGACAAGCTGATCACCCAGACCACCACGTCCTCCTCCGACGTGGCGGTGCAGAACTACAGCGCCGCCCTCGCCAAGGACCTCCCCGTGATCTGGCTGCCGGAGCCCGACTACCAGATCTCCGTGGTCCGCGACGGCCTCGGCGGCTTCGCCCAGGACTCGCTCGCCAACTTCCACCCCGCCATGTGGAAGTGGACCAAGTAGGCCCGGACGGTGCCCGCGCGGGCCGACGGCGGCCGGCCCCACGGCCGGCCCCCCGAAGCCCGCGCGCACCCGCGCCGCACCGCCGTCCACGTCGCGGTGCCGCCCCTGTCCAGGTGACGCCCCCGCGCGCCACAGAGACGAAGCGACCGGAAAACACATGAGCACTTCCTCGTACCTGACCAGACGCGTCCTCCAGGCCGTCGCGGTGATCGTCATCGTGACCGTCGTCGTCTTCGGCCTGCTGCACGCGCTCCCCGGAGGCCCCGCGCGCGGGATCCTCGGCCCCCAGGCCACCGCCCAGCAGATCGCGAGCTTCAACCACGAACAGGGCCTCGACAAGTCCCTGCCCGTGCAGTACTTCCACTACCTCGGCAGGCTGCTGCACGGTGACCTCGGGACCTCCTACACCCTCAACGAGCCGGTCTCCCAGCTCATCGGCGAACGGCTGCCCAAGACCCTGGTGCTGACCCTGCTGTCGGCTCTCGTGGGCCTCGTCCTCGCGATCCCGCTGGGCATGTGGCAGGCCGTGCGCCGCAACAAGGCCACGGACTACGTCATCACCACGCTCAGCTTCATCGCCTACTCCACGCCCGTGTACTTCCTCGGGCTGATCCTGGTGCTGGTCTTCAGCCAGGAGCTGGCGTGGTTCCCCTCGCAGGCCCCGCAGGGGGAGACCGTGGGGCAGGTGTTCTCCGACCCGCAGGGACTGGTCCTGCCGGTGTTCGCGGGCGCCGCCTCCATGATCGCCGTGTTCAGCCGCTACATGCGGGCGGCCACCCTGGAGAACCTCTCCGAGGACTACGTCCGCACCGCCAGGGCGGGTGGCTCCCGCCCCCGCGCCATCCTCGCGCGGCACGTGTTCCGCAACTCGCTGACCCCCGTGGTGGCCATGCTCGGCTACTACATCCCCGTGCTCTTCGGCGGCGCGCTCGTCGTCGAGCAGCTGTTCAACTACCCCGGCATGGGGCTGCTGTTCTGGACGGCGGCACAGTCCTCCGACTACCCGGTCCTGCTGGGCTGCGTCCTGGTGATCGCCGTCGCCACCGTCACCGGCACGCTGCTCGCCGACATCGTCCAGCGGATCATCGACCCCCGAGTGAAGGCAGGCCGGGCATGAGCGCCGTCATCCAGCCGGACGCGGTCCCGACGAAGGCCGCCGCCCCGCGCGAGGCCACCGGCACCCGCCTGGCCGTCCGCCGCTTCCTGCGCAACAGACTGGCCGTCGTCGGACTCGCCGTCGTGGTCCTCTTCTTCCTGTTCTGCTTCGTCGGCCCGCTGGTGTACTCCACCGACCAGACCCACACCGTGCTCGAACAGGTCAACCTCGCCCCCAGCGGAGCCCACTGGCTCGGCACCGACGCCGTCGGCCACGACGAGCTGGGCCGGCTCATGTACGGCGGCAAGGTCTCGCTGATCGTCGGCCTCGCCGCGGGCGTGCTGGCCACCTGCATCGGCACACTGTGGGGCGCCGCCGCAGGCTACGCGGGCGGCTGGATCGACGCCCTGATGATGCGGATCGTCGACGCCGGCATCGCGATCCCCGCCCTGTTCATCCTGCTGGTGGTCTCCGCCATCACCACACCGGGTCTCGGCGGACTCGTCCTCATCCTCGGCCTGGTGTCCTGGCTGGTGCCCTCCCGGCTGGTCCGGGCCGAGACCCTGACCCTGAAGAACCGGGACTACGTCCTGACCCTGCGCGCCATCGGCGGCACGCACGCCCGGGCGATCCTGCGGCACATCCTGCCCAACTCGGTGTCCACCGTCATCGTCGCCGCCACCTTCCAGGTCGCCGACGCCATCCTGCTGGTCGCCTACGTCTCCTACCTGGGCATGGGAGTACGGCCACCGCAGACCGACTGGGGCGGCATGCTCTCCGCCGGCCTCACCGCCGCCTACTCCGGCTACTGGTGGCTGATCCTGCCGCCCGGCCTGGCCATCATCCTGGTGGTGTGGGCGTTCAACGCGATCGGGGACGGACTCCGCGACGCTTTCGACGTGAGGGGACGCGGATGACCGCCACCACCGACGGCTCCACCGCCCGCACCGCGGCGGCCGAGCCGATCCTCGAACTCGACGGCCTGGGCGTCGTCTTCACCACCGAGACCGGCGACGTGCCCGCGGTCCAGCACGTGTCCCTCCAGGTCCGGCCGGGCGAGACACTCGCCCTCGTCGGCGAGTCCGGCTCCGGCAAGTCGACCGTCGCGCTCGCCGCGATGGGCCTGCTCACCGGGAACGCCCGTGCCACCGGCAGCGCCGTCGTCGCCGGCACCCAGATCGTCGGCGCCCCGGAGAACGGCCTCGCCGCACTGCGCGGCAAGACCGCCTCCATGGTGTTCCAGGAGCCGGCCACCGCGCTCGACCCGCTCACCCGCATCGGGAAGCAGATCGCCGAAGTGATCCGCAACCACCGCGAGGTGAGCGCCAAGGACGCGGCCGCCGAAGCCGTCGACCTGCTGCGCCGGGTCGGCATCCCGGAGCCGGAGCGGCGGGCCCGCGCCTACCCGTTCCAGCTCTCCGGCGGACAGCGTCAGCGCGTCGTCATCGCCATGGCCATCGCCAACGAACCCAGACTGCTCATCGCGGACGAGCCGACCACCGCCCTCGACGTGACCGTGCAGGCCGAGATCCTCGACCTGCTGCGCCGGCTCGCCGCCGAGACCGGCACCGGCGTGCTGCTCGTCACCCACAACATGGGCGTCGTCGCGGACTTCGCGGACCGGGTCGCCGTCATGTACCGGGGGGAGATCGTGGAGACCGGGGCGGTCGAGGACGTCCTGCTGCGGCCCACCCACGACTACACCCGGCGCCTGCTGGCCGCCGTGCCGCGGCTGTCGGTCGCGGAGCCGGGAGCCGGGACGGGCGCCCACCCGGTGTCCGAGCCGGGCGCCCACCCGGTGTCCGAGCCGGGCGCCCACCCGGTGTCCGAGCCGGTCGCCGTGCGCGGTCCGGAAGCCCAACCGGCGGACACATCCACCGAGTCCGGCGAACCCGTCGTCGAACTGCGTGACATCAGCGTGGTGTTCGGCCGCGGCAAGACCGCCGTGCGCGCCCTCGACGGGGTGTCCCTCCGGGTCGGCCAGGGACAGACCCTCGGCCTTGTCGGCGAGTCCGGCTCGGGCAAGTCGACCGCCGCCCGGGTCGCGCTCGGCCTGGTCACGCCCACCTCCGGAACCGTCTCCCTGTTCGGCACCGACCTGGGCCGCACCCGCGCCCGGGCCCGTCGCACGCTGCGGGCCGGCATCGGTGTCGTCCTCCAGGACCCGGTGGCCTCCCTCGACGCCCGCATGACCATCGGCGAGTGCATCGCCGAGCCGCTGCGGATCCACCGCCGCGACCTCACCGCCAAGGACCGCCAGGCCAGGATCGCCGACGTCCTCGACCAGGTACGGCTGCCCCGCGAGGTCGCCCGCCGCGCACCCCGCGAACTCTCCGGCGGACAGCGCCAGCGGGTCAGCCTGGCCCGCGCCCTGGTGCTCGAACCCCGGCTGCTGGTCGCGGACGAACCCACCAGCGCGCTCGACGTGAGCGTGCAGGAAGCGGTCCTGGAAGTGATCACCGAACTCCAGCGAGAACTGGGCTTCGCCTGCCTGTTCGTCTCCCACGACCTCGCCGTCGTGCAGCACTTCGCCCAGTACGTCGTCGTGATGCGCGCCGGCCGGATCGAGGAGCAGGGCTCCACCGGGACGACCCTGCTGCATCCGGAGACCGACTACACCCGCCGGCTGCTGGCCGCCGTGCCGGTACCCGACCCGGTGGTGCAGCGGGGCCGCAGGGCCGAGCGGCTGGCCGCCCTCGCGGCCGGCCGTACGGAGGCCCAGGCGTGACCGGACCCCTTCGCTCCCCCCACACCCCGCAGGACCTCGCGATGCACACCCCCTCCCTCCGGCCGCTGTTCGCCGGTATCGACATCGGCGGCACCACCACCCAGGTGGTGCTCTGCTCGGACGACCTGACGGTCCTCGACCGGGCGGAGACGGCCACCCCGGCGCGGGAGGGCGGCGAGGCCATGATCGGCGCCGCGCTCGACACCCTCGCCCCGCTGCTGGCCCGTACGCCGGGCCGTCTGGTGGGCGTGGGCATCGGCGCGGCCGGGGTGGTGGACTCCGCCGGCGGCCGCATTCTGGTCGCCAGCGACTCCTTCCAGGGCTGGGCGGGCTTCACCGTCACCGCCGCCGTCGAGGAAGCCCTCGGTGTGCCCGCCTACCTGGACAACGACGTCAACGCCTTCCTGTACGGAGAGGTGCACCGCGGGGCGGTGCACGGCGAGTCCGACGTGCTCGGCATGACCCTGGGGACCGGCGTCGGCGGCGCCCTGTGGACCAACGGCGCCCTGTACGCCGGCCCGCACGGCGCGGCCGGCGAGATCGGGCACATCCCCGGCTTCGGAGACCTGCCCTGCTCGTGCGGCGGCCGCGGGCACCTGGAGACGCTGGCCTCCGGCCGCTCCATCGCGGCCCGCTACGCCGACCGCACCGGCCTGCGGCGCACCGCGCGCGAGGTGGCCGAGGCGGCGGCGGGCGGAGACGAGGACGCCCGCGCGGTGTACCGCGCCGCCGGGGCGGGCATCGCCCGCGCGATCGTGATCACGGCGGGCGTCGCCGACATCACGACGGCGGTCGTCGGGGGCGGCGTCAGCCGGGCCTGGCCCCTGCTGGAACCGTTCATCCAGTCCGCGCTCGCCGCCGACCCGCCGGTCAGCGGTCACCCCGTGCGCCTGGTCCGGGCCGCGCTGGCCTCCGACGCCGTCCCGGTCGGTGCCGCCGCCCGCGTACGAGGCGAACTGGCCACGAATCCGGC
Organism: Streptomyces sp. NPDC104761; assembly: GCF_055583445.1. Taxonomy (NCBI): domain Bacteria; kingdom Bacillati; phylum Actinomycetota; class Actinomycetes; order Kitasatosporales; family Streptomycetaceae; genus Streptomyces; species Streptomyces sp. NPDC104761. The sequence continues at coordinate 1,375,505 of NZ_JBVJNZ010000001.1, forward strand.
GGCGACCACGGCGTAGCGAGGGAGCGAACGGATCAGGGAGCCGTTCGCTCGTCGAGGTCCGCCCGGACCCGGCGACCGGCTGGGAGGACGAGCTGCCCGGACAACTCGTCCGGGCCCGGCGGACGGTGCCCGACGAGGCACGGACGACGGCCGAGGCAGCTGCGCCAGGCGCCTGCGGCCGTCCTATACTCCACCCCCATGGGGACCGTTGCTGCAAACGTTGTGGAAGACCTCGCTCCGACAGGTGTGTTGAGGGTTTCGATCAACCTGGGCAACCCCGTCCTCGCGCAGGGCACCCCGGCACGTCCCGCCGGCGTCACGGTGGACATCGCCCGTGAGATCGGCCGGCGTCTGGCAGTGCCGGTGGAACTCGTCTGCTTCGACGCCGCGCGAAAGTCGTTCGCAGCCATGACTTCGGGCCGAGCGGATCTCTGCTTCCTCGCTGTCGAACCGGCTCGGGAGGCAGAGGTCGCCTTCACCTCCCCGTACGTGGTGATCGAGGGCGTGTACGCGGTGCCCGTGGAATCGGATCTCCGGTCCGCCGCCGACGTCGACCGGCCGGGCGTCCGCGTCGGCGTCAAACAGGGCTCCGCGTACGACCTGTATCTGAGCCGTACTCTTCAGCGCGCAACCCTGGTACGGGGAGACGAGGGCGTGGACGTCTTCCTGGCGCAGGGGCTGGAGGCCGCAGCGGGCGTCCGGCAGCCGATGTCTGCTTTCGTCGCAGAACACGCGGATCAGGTCCGGCTGATCGAGGACCGCTTCATGGAGATCCGACAGGCCGTCGGGGTTCCCCGGAAGTCCGCTCCTGAGACCGTACGTTTCCTGCGCACGGTGGTCGAGGAACTGAAGGCGGAGGGGTTCGTGGCCGACGCCCTCGGCCGCTCGCACCAGTCCCGCACGCTCGTTGCGCCGCCGGCGTAGCGTCGCCGCGGGGTCATCGTCGACCCGTCGGAGGTGTCTGGCAGACTCCGCGGGCATGGGAATGTTCAAGCGGTCCAACAAGGCGGACAGTGCGGGTCAGGCGGGGGAGGGGGCCGACCTGAGCGTGCTTCTGCTGCAGGGCGAAGACATGATCGAGCAGGTGGGTCGGGCTCACATGTCCTGGGGCCTGGGCTCGGCGGACCGCTGGGACCTGGACCAGACGAGCGGCATCATCACCTGGACCTTCCCCGACAAGACCGCGACAGCGTCGGCTCAGATCCTCGGCAGCTTCGCTCCAGGAGCGGGTTCATGGCTGTGGGCCTGGGCCAACCCGAGCCTCCTTCCCGACATGAGCCGCGACTCCCGCAGCTTCTGCGACTGGGCGGAGGCCAACGGGCATCCCGGGCTGGCTCAACCCAAGATCGACGCCGACGAGCAGATGGCTTCGACGCTTGCCGCCCTGGCTTTCCGGATCACCGGGGCGACCGGTTACTACAGGGGTCCCGGCGGCAACTCCTCCTACGTCGTCATCACCTTCGGGCCTGTCACCCTGACGAGCGCGGACGGCAGCGTCTCCACCTTCAACATCAACGTCGACTAGCGTCGGGCCGGCGCTCCGGTCCCTGGCCGGACACCGCCCCTCGTGCGGTCGGCCGCCCTGTGAGGCAGCCGGCCCGCCCTTGTCGGCGGGATTCCGGGGGCGCTTGGGTACGCGTCAGCGCCCCGAGGGCGCCGAGCGCCTGGCGCACCGAGCCGAGATGCGCCACAACCGCTGCCCGTTTCCTCCGGGCCGCGGCGGGCGTTCTGCGGTGTCAGGCCGGCAGGTGGAACTGCTGGTTGGTGCCGCCGGCGCAGGTCCAGATCTGCAGCCGGGCTCCGTTGGCCGTCGACTTGTCCGTGACATCGAGGCACTTGCCCGACGCGGGGTTCACCAGGGTGTCGCCGCTGCCCTGCTGCCAGACCTGAGCACCGGTGCCGTTGCAGTCGTACAACTGGACCTTCGTGCCGTTGGCGGTGCCGGCGGCGGTGAGATCCATGCACTTGCCGAGACTGCGGACGGTGTTGTCGGACCCGACGGTCCACTGCTGGGCCGCGGTGCCGTTGCAGTCATACATCTGAACGGCGGTGCCGTTGGCGCTGTTCGCCCCCGCGACGTCCACGCACTTGCCGCCGAGGCCGGTGATCTGGCCGGTGGAGCCGGTGGGCGGCGGGGTGGTCGTACCGCCGGTCACGGTGTTGAAGGTGCTGGAGAACTGCCAGGCGCTCTGCGGGGTGCCGCTGCAGGAGTCGGAGAGCTGGCCGTTGGTGGCGCACGCCTTGTCGCGGCCGAGGGCCCAGAAGGCGAGTTCCTGGATGCCCTTGGACTTGGCGAAGCCGGCGAGCGTGGTGGCGTTGCCGGTGGTGAAGATCTCGCTGGTGTCGTCGTTGACCCCGATCATCGGGGTGTTGCCCTCCATCGCCCACAGCTGGGCGTCGGACTTCTCCGGCCAGATGGAGCCGAGCTGGCTGCGCAGGGCGGTGGCGGCGTCGGTGGCCGCCTTGCCCATGTCGCGGGTGCCGTCGTAGTAGTCCATCGTCATGATGTTGACGAGATTGACCGTGAGCCCGTTGCTCTTGGCGTTCGACAGCAGGTTCGTGCCGTTGCCGTCGAGACCGTTCGGCATGGACGGCAGGGTGTACTGGACGTCCAGCTTTCGCCCGGCGGCGGCGTACTCCTGCTGGAGCTGGGCGAGGGCCTTGTTCCGGCGGTCGTTGGCGGCGGTGTCGGCGATCGCGCTGCCCTCGATGTCGAAGTCGACCCGAGTGAGGTCGAGGGTGTCGATGACCTTCTTGTACTGGGCCTTGAGCGAGGCCACGGTGGTACAGGCCTGGGCCTCCTCGGTGCCGCTGGCACCGCCGAAGGAGGCGATGACGTCGCCGCCCGCGGCGCGCAGGGAGTTGATCGCCGAGGTCCAGCCGGCGTCGGTGACGGGCGTGTCGCCGTTGAACATGGCGTTGCAGCCGCCGCCGTCGATGACGAAGGCGAGAGTGAAGTACTTCAGGCCGGTGGCGTTGCGGGCGTTGGTCATGGCCGAGGGCGAGTTCCACGTCTCGACGTACGGCGCGGCGTAATGGGCGGGGAAGCCGGGGCCGGGATTGGTCGCGGCGCTGGCGGAACCGCCGGCGGCGACGAGGACGGTGGCAGCCGTCGCGAGGAGCGCGGGAACGGCCGTGAGGGCTCTGGCAGCGGATCTGTTCACGGGACGACTCCTGTCATGGACGCAACAAGTGAAAGAGGTGGTGTCGTGGTGGAGCCTCGAGAGCTGAGGGCAGGAGGGGTTCACACACTTGAACGATGACTTCACTGCTGAACCATCGGTGGTTGAAGACGGTATGGACTAGACCAGCTGTGCGTCAATACCCCGTGCACCGGCGGCAGTTCGGGCGGTCGTCTCCCCTGCGGCCGGAAGGCCGCCACCGACGGCCGGCGCCTCTCCCCGGCCGGGAACCACGGACCCCGGCGGCCTCGTGTCCTGCAGCGGGCGTGCGGCGAACCCGGGAGCGCGTGCAGGAGGGGACCATGCAGATCATCGAGGTGACCGGGTATGCCGTCCGGTCTGCTGTGATCACCATGAGACGGACGCAGACGCCGCTCGAATTCGTGATCTTCCCGATGCTGCATGTGGCATCGCCGACGTTCTACTCCCAGGTCCGCCTCCGGCTCAGGGAATGCGATCTCATAGTCGTCGAGGGAATCCGGGGGAGATCGGCCGGGGTGACCGCCCTCACGCTGGCCTACCGGTTCGCCCCGCGCCGGCGGCGCAACGGCCTGCAGGAGCAGAGCGACGCACGGGTGCTTCCCGAAGGCGTGCCGGTGGTCAACCCCGATGTGACCGCGGGCGAAGCGGTCGCCGACCTGAAGACACTGCCCCGGTGGATGTACCTCCTGCTCATGCTCGCGGCCCCGGTGATGGGCCTGGTGTTCGCGGTGCGCGGCCCCCGCGCCTTCCTCGACGAGGACCAGGTCGTCGAGGACCTGCCGTCGACACACCGAGCGGAGATGATGGCCGACAACCCGGTCGAGCACGCGATGACCGACCGGCGTGACCAGCGGTTGCTCGACGCACTCGGAGAGATCTACACCGAACGCGGCGCCGAGCCGATCCGGGTGGCCGTCGTCTACGGCGCCGGCCACGTCCCGGCGATCGTCTCAGGCCTGTGGAACCGCTACGGGTACCGGCCACGCGAAGCGGAGTGGCTCACCGTCCTAGTTCCGGAGTAGATGACAGGAGGCGGGCCGCGCACCGTCGGCGATGCCACATCTCCCGGGCACCGGCCCCGCGCGTACGCCGACACCGAGACCACTCAGCAGGCCGCCCCCGCCCTACCTCTTGGTGGCAATCTCCCGCCGGGCCCAGGCCCTGCGTACGCTCCAAAGCCGGTGGTGTCGGTCCACGGAACCCCGTACGGTCGGTTTCGTGTTGATCACATACGGCGAGCGGCAGGTGCTCGGTGTCCCCGCCCCCGAGGCGCGGCTGCGCTTCGAGGCGGAGCAGGCAGGGAGCGGCGGCGGCCCAGGGCGCAGGCTGCTCGTGGTCGATGCGGAGCCCGCCTTCGAGCTCAGCTTCTGGTGCGGAACATGCCCTTTGCTGTTCCGCCGACTGGAGACCGCGACCCAGAAGCTGTCGTTGGAACGTGTGCGGGACCAGCTCACCGGAACCCTGGCCTATCCGGATGACGAAGGCCTGAGCGACGCCTTCGGAAGACTGCTCCCACGGGGCGCATACCTTCCACTGCTCCTGCGCGTGGAACCTCGTCTGGTCGTCCCTGGCCAGGAAGGCGACTATTTCAGCGGCGAGCAGGTTGCCACGTGGGGTCTGGATCAGTTCTGGGGTCTACCGGAGCATCCGCGCACGCCGTACTACCGGACCTTCGAGACCGCGGTCGACGCGTCCGCTCATCTCTACGAGTTCGTCGTGCCCATGGTTCCCCCGACCTGGAACGAGAGGTCGCGTGTCGAGGCGTACGTCGAATCCATGGGGCAGGGAACGGTCCCGACCGCCGTGGCGGTCTCCACCCTGGACGTGTGCGAACCCGCCGTCGGCATGCCGACCGACCATTACCGGCACTGGGGCCTGACGCACTTCCTCCTCGACGGCCACCACAAACTGGAGGCGGCGGCCACGGCCCGTCGGCCGGTGCAACTCCTGTCGTTCCTGGCCCTGGGGGAGGGCCTGGCTGAAGCGGAAGACTGCGCTCGACTGCCTGCCCTGCGTGCCCAACTCCGCTCGGCCCGAGCGGCTGCTGACTGAACTCGGACCGTCGGCGAGACCGGCGTGGCCGCATGTCCTTGAGTCCGCCTCGGCGACGGCGCGTGACCATGGGCGTCCGCGCGATCTCCTGAACCCCGGTATGTCCCTTATTGTGGCTTTCGCTGTCGTGTCTCGGTCGATGAAATGGAGTTGGGGCCGTGGCGTTCTCGGAGTCGTCGGCCGGTGAGGGTGGGGCGAAGGCTTCTCCGGACAAGGCTCCGGAGCCCGGGCACCGGTCCTGGGCTCCGCTGCTCGCGGTGTGCGCCGGGTACTTCATGGTGATCCTGGACGTGACGGCCATCAACGTCGCCGTGCCGGTGATCGGCCGGGAACTGTCGGCCTCGCTCACCGGCATCCAGTGGATCACCGACGGATACACCCTGGTCTTCGCCGGACTCCTGCTCACCGGCGGCGCCTTGGGGGACCGGCTGGGCAACCGGCGGGTCTTCTGCGTGGGCGTAGCGGTGTTCACGCTCGCCTCGGCCGCGTGCGCGCTGGCGACGAGCGCCCCCCTCCTGGTCGCGGCCCGGCTGGTTGAGGGGCTCGGCGCGGCCCTGATCGTGCCCGGCTCGCTGGCCCTGCTCCAACAGGCCTACCCGGGGACGGCCGCACGCTCCCGGGCCTTCGGACTGTGGGGTTCGATGGCGGGCATCGCGGCCGCCGCCGGTCCGCTGCTGGGCGGGCTGCTCGTCTCCACCCTCGGCTGGCGCTGGGTGTTCCTCGTCAACCTGCCCGTCGGAGCGGCCTGCTTGGTACTGACGCTGCGGCACGTGACACGCTCGCTCCGCCGCGCCGACCGGGCCCTGGACTGGCCGGCGCAGTGCGCGGTGATGGCGACGGCCGCCCTGCTGACCGCCGCGCTCAACGAGGCCGGACGCCGGGGCTGGTCCGACCCGGCCGTACTCGCGGGGCTCGGCCTGGCCGTCCTGGCCGCCGCGGCGTTCGCGGTGCGCGAGCGACTCGCCCGCTCGCCCGTCCTGCCACCGAGCCTGTTGCGCTCCCGGGCGATGAGCGGGGGAGCCGTCATCGGCCTGCTGTTCAACTTCGGCTTCTACGGCATGGTGTTCACCGCCAGCCTCGAATTCCAGCACCAGCGCCACTTCAGCGCCCTGGGCACCGGGGTGGCGCTGTTCCCGGCGGTGGCGATGACCATGTTCGCCTCCGTCCTGTCCGGTCGCCTGGCCCGCCGTACCGGAGACCGCCCACTGGTGATCTCCGGCATGCTCCTGGCCGCCCTCGGACTGGCCGGGTGGGCCGCCGCGGGCGCCGACCCCGCCTACCCGGTGCTCGTCGCCCCGATGATGGCCGCGGGATTCGGCACCTCCTTCGCCCTCACCGGCACGACCGCCACGGTGATGGGGGCCGCGCCCGCCGCCTACGCGGGCGCCGCCTCCGCCCTGTTCAACACCACCCGCCAGATCGGCAGCGCCACCGGCGTCGCGCTCGGCGGCAGTCTGCTGGCCACCGCCACCGACTACACCACGGGCCTGCGCGTCAGCATGGCCGTCGGCGCGCTGGCCTACCTGACCGCCGCGGGCCTGGCCTGGTTGTGTGTACCGGCGGTGCCGAAGAAACCCATGACTGCTTGAGAACGCCGTGCGGAGCCGTAGGCGCGGAAGTCCCGGGCCTACGCGGAGGTGTTGGCGTGCGCCGGCTCTGCCGCCACGGCGAGGGGCTTCACGGCCGGTGCGGGCATGGACCGGCGGAGACGGAGCTGCCGCGTGACCTCCGTCAGGTCCGCGATGAACGTGCCCGCGAGCTCGGCGGTGAACCCGGTACGGACGACGAGGCGCAGGACGGAGACGTCCTGGCAGGGAGCGGGGAAGGCGTAGGCGGGCAGCTGCCAGCCGCGTGCGTGCATGGCGCGCGAGACGTCGAAGACGGTGAAGCCGTGGGTGCCGTGCGCGAGACGGAAGGCGAGCGCCGGGAGTTCGGATCCGTCGGTGACCATCTCGTAGGGGCCGACGGCCCGGATGCGCGTCGCGAGGGCCCGGGCCGTCGTACGGTTCTCGGCCGCGAGGCGGCGCAGCCCCTCGAAGCCGTAGCGCAGGAAGCTGTAGTACTGCGCGACGACGTGGGCGCCCGGGCGGGAGAAGTTGAGGGTGAAGCTGGGGGAGCGGCCGCCGAGGTAGTCCACCTCGAAGACCAGGTCGTCCGGGAGAGCCTCGGCGTCGCGCCAGAGGGCCCAGCCGAGACCGGGGAAGACGTGCCCGTACTTGTGCCCCGAGGTGTTGATGGACGCCACGCGTTCGAGCTGGAAGTCCCACATCAGACCCGGGTCGAGGAACGGGGCCACCATCGCGCCGGAGGCGCCGTCGACGTGTACGGGGATGTCGGTGCCGGTCGCGGCCTGGTAGCCGTCCAGGGCCATGCAGATGTCGGCGACGGGCTCGTAGGACCCGTCGTAGGTGGAGCCGAGGACGGTGACGACGCCGATGGTGTTGTCGTCGCAGTAGGCGGTGAGGGTGTCCGGCGTGAGGTGGTAGCGGCCGGGCTCCATCGGGACGTAACGCGGCTCGACCTCGAAGTAGTTGGCGAACTTCTTCCAGCACACCTGGACGTTCGCACCCATCACCACGTTGGGCCGGGCGGTGTCCTTCCCCTGCGCGCGCCGGCGCTGCTGCCAGCGGCGCTTGAGCGCGAGACCGCCCAGCATCGCCGCCTCACTGGAGCCGGTGGTGGAGCAGCCCCGGACCTGTTCCGGGTGCGGAGCGTGCCACAGCCGGGCGAGCATCCGCACACAGCGTTCTTCCATGGCGGTGATCTGCGGGTACTCGGCGCGGTCCGCGAGGTTCTTCTCCGCGGTCTCGGCCATCAGTTGCCGTGCCTGCGGTTCCATCCAGGTGGTCACGAAGGTGGCCAGGTTGCGCTGCGCGCTGCCGTCGAGCGCGAGTTCGTCGCGCACCTGCTGCAGCACGAGGTCCGGCGGGGACGCCGCGGCCGGCAGTTCGTCGGCGGGCCCGGGGAGCTGGGCGGCGGCGGGCGGTACGAGGGTGTGGATGCGGGTGTCGGTCTCTGTGTCGGTGCGGAAGTCGGTCGCGGAGATGACGTCGGTATCCGGGATGGGCATGTGCGCCTCGGTGCTTTCTGGTCCGTGTGGCCCCCGTGCACTTCCGACGCTAGATCGCCGAGCGGTGCGGCATCTGTGCCGATTACACCGATCCAGCGACCGGTTTGCGGACCGATGAACTGAATTTTCCCTTGCGTATACGGGCGGACGGTGGCCGGGGTCGGCCCAAGGGGGTGAGATACGGGGTCCGGGACGCCACTCTCTCCGCAAGCGCGGCGCGTGCCGCCGAGGCGGCGGCCCCGAAACCCCACCAGGACAGCCGCGAGCCGTCACCCACCTCGGGGCGGGATGCCTTCGCGTCCGGCCCACCCGGGGTGCCTGTCCGTCCGACCGACCGGCGGGCCCCGTTCTCAGGTACCCGCCGGTTCCGGCTCGCCCACTTCCCGGCGCGCACGGGCTGCCGGTGTGGCGAAGGCGGCCGCGACCACCAGGACGAGCACCAGGATCAGGGCGTGCCGCAGCCCGAAGTGCTCACCGAGGTAGCCGAGGGAGGGCGGCCCCACCAGGAAGGCGACGTAGCCGACGGTCGCCGCGAGCGCGACGCGGGCGGCGGAGCCGGGACCGGAGTCGCCCGCCGCGGAGAGCGCGACGGGGAACCCGAGCGACGCCCCGAGGCCCCACAGGACGGCGGCGGCAGCCGCGACCGCCTGGTTGTCGACGAAGATCACGAGGGCCAGTCCGGCGGCCCCGACGAGCGCGCTCCCGCACAGCGCCGCCGCCCGCCCGAACCGGTCGACGAACCGTCCGCCCGCGAAGCGCCCCACGGTCATCGCGGCCGCGAAGACCGCGTACACCGCCGAGCCCAGCGCGGCGTCGAAGCCGTGACCGTCCACCATGACCAGCGGCAGCCAGTCGTTGGCGGTGCCCTCGGCCATGGCGAGCGCGAGGATGACACAGCCGATGAGCAGCAGCGCGGGGTCCCTCCACACCGCGGGGCGCGGCGCGCGCGTCGCACGGCGTCCGGCGGAGGCCTCCCGGCCCACCTCGGCCGGGACCCGCCGGATGACCAGGGCGAGCGCGCCCAGCACCACCGCGGCCACGACGAGCAGATGGACCAGGACCGGGAAGCCGACCGCCGTCAGGCACATCCCGGCGACCGCCCCGAGTACGGTGCCCAGACTGAAGAAGCCGTGCATGGCGGGCAGCGTGGAGCGGCCCAGCAGCCGCTCCACCTCGGCGCCCTCGACGTTGAGGGCCACCTCGCCGCCGCCCATGCCGAGACCGAACAGCCCGAGGCCCAGCGCGACACAGGGCCCCGATCCGGCGGCGGCCCCCGCCCCGACCACCACGGCACCGGCGGCGACGACCGACGTGCCGGCCAGGATGACGAGCCGGGCACCCCAGCGGGCCACGACCGCGCCCGAGCACAGGATGCCGAGCATCGAGCCGACCGAGAGCCCGAACAGGATCAGACCCATCTGCGCCGTGGAGGCGCCGAGCAGGTCGCGCACGTCCGGGGTGCGGGTGACCCAGGAGGAGATGGTCAGCCCGGGCGCGAAGAAGAGGACGAAGACGGCGGTGCGACGCCGGGAGAGGTCAGAGGTCATGAGCGGTGGCTCCAGCTGGATCCGTGCACGAGTCTGTACGACCGTACACACTTACCTGTACGTCTGTACACACTCGGGAGGGGGCGACCCATGGCACATTGAGGACGTGAGCGGTACACGACGCGAGATCCCGAACGATCCCGGACGCAAGGAGCGGATCCTCGATGCAGCCCTGGACGTGATCTCCGAGAGCGGCGTGCACAGCACCACCCACCGGAAGATCGCCGCGCGGGCGGACGTCCCACTGGGCTCGCTCACCTACTACTTCGACGGCATGGCGGACCTGCTCGCCCAGGCCTTCGCCCGGCTGTCGGACACCATGTCCGGTCTGTACCGGCGAACCCTGGAGTCCGCGTCCTCCACGGCAGAAGCCGAGGCGGCCGTCGTCGAGCTGATCTGCGGCCCGGCCTACGCCACGGAACGCGACATGACCCTCATCTTCGAGATGTACGCCTACGCCAACCACAACGAGGCGGTCTCCGCCACGACCCGCAGCTGGCTCGAACGCAGCAGAGACAGCCTCGCCCTGCACTTCGAGCCCGGAGTGTCCCGCGCACTCGACGCGCTGATCGAGGGCTGGCCGATGCACCGGGCGTTCGCCGACGCACCCCTGGACCGCCGACTGGTCACCGAAACCGTCCGCGCGATCGTCGCCGCCGAGCCACGCCTGTCCACCGACACCACCTGAACGACCCCATCAGTAGTGACAGAGCAGGTCGAGACGACGGCCTCGGCATGGAGGCCGTCGAGTAGCTCGGCCGCGAAGTGCTGCCGAAGAACATCGAAGGCACCTGGGCCGAAGAGAAGCGCCTGGTGAACCCGGCATCCTCACTGAAGCCGACACCGGCAACTTCGCCAGGAAGCAGTAGCCGACGCCGCGGGCCGGCGCCTGCGCCTCGAGTTCCGCCCACCGACCGCCGTCGGCGCCCGGCTCATGGGAAAGCCCCGGGGGTGAGAAGATGCGGTGTGTCGTACCGCATCGTGACCGTGTCCGGCTCGCACCGCACCGGCTTCGGTCTCCAGGTCGAGCCCGCCGTGTCCATCAAGGCGTTGGCGGCCCGTGTCGCTGACACCGACGTGCCGGTGCGAGGCGACACTCTGCTTCTGCTCTTTCCCGAAGGCCGCCACGGGCGGGCGATCCTTGCGGACTTCGCTCTGGAAGCCTGGAGCGACGGAGACACGTACTACTGCCGCAGCAGTCCTGATGACCCTGAATTCACCCTCGTCATCGCAACCGAGCGCGGACCGGAGGACCTTCCGCCGGGCACGGAGATCTGGTTGAACGATACGGCTCCCACCGGCGGTGCGCGAAGCGGTGGCTGGAGCCGGATCATCGCGCAGTTCGATGGCCTGCCGTGGGTGAGGGTCGATCCTGACGCTGACCCAGTGTGATGCCGTCACCATAAGGAACGGGACGAGGGGCCCCGGCGGTCATGAGAGTGCGGAAGCTTATTGAGTCACTTGAGTGTGAGCGTCGGCACCGGCTGCGTGGAGCTCGGCCACCATGGCTGTGGCGACATCTTCTGGCACGTGCTCGAGGACGGTCGTGGGCAGGTGGCTGATGAGGGACGTGCAGTGCCACAAACTCTGCCCGGTTCGCCGGTGGAGGAGTTTCACGATCTCCGTGGTCCGATCACCTGCGTCAGTCAGGACTACGGAGTGCGGCAGTTCATCGCAGACCAGCAAGAACGATCCGCTCACCGCGTTCGGTCCCTCCGCCAGTCCGGTGATGGGGCTTCAGCATAGGGCGAGTTCGCCGATCGGAGGCTGGCTCTGGTCCCCTCTTCATGCGGATGACCACATCGGGCCGAGGGAGGCCGACGGTCGGTCCGCGCCGGATCGCTCGCCGCGGCGCGGCCTTCAGTCCGTCGCGCCAGGGGATGCTGCCCCAGCCGTGACGGCCGGTTTCCAGAACGGAGATGCCGGCGATGCCGTGGCGCACGCGGCGATTTCGGCCGGCTCGACCAGCCAGCTGGCCGCCACCAGCGGATCTTGGGACGAACGACGGCGGCGACAGCCCCGATGGCGCCTGCCCTGCTCGGTCCATGCCGCGGCCAGGCGCCGGCGTCGGCGCGCCCGTCAGGCCACCTGCCCGCCGTGCAGCGCGGTGTAGGCGCCGCCCCGGCGGAGCAGTTCCTCGTGGGTGCCGATCTCGCGGATACGGCCGTCGTCCATCACCACGATGCGGTCGGCGCCGCGCACCGTGGAGAGCCGGTGGGCCACCACGAACGTCGTACGGCCACGCAGCAGGCGGGCAAGGGCCTGCTGGACCAGTGCCTCGGAGCGGGTGTCCAGCGCAGAAGTGGCCTCGTCCAGCACCAGGACGCGCGGGTCCCGGATCAGCGCCCGTGCGATGGCGAGGCGTTGACGCTGGCCCCCGGAGAGCCGGGCGCCGCGCTCGCCGACCACGGTGTCCAGACCGTGCGGGAGCCGGTCAACGAACTCCAGGGCGTTGGCGTCCCGCAGCGCGGCGCGCACCGCCTCCTCGTCCGCCTCGTCCTCCATGCCGTAGGCGACGTTCTCCCGGACCGTGCCGTCGAAGAGGATCGACTCCTGCGGCACGACCGAGACGAACCGCCGATAGGTGCGCAGGTCGAGTCTGCTCATGTCGGTGCCGTCCAGGAGCAACCGGCCGGAGGTGGGCCGGATGAAGCCGATGACGAGGTTGAGCACGGTGGACTTGCCGGCCCCCGAGGCGCCCACCAGAGCGACCGTCTCGCCCGGGACCACGTCGAGGCCGAAGTCCGCCACTGCCGGACGTCCGGCGTCCTCGTACGCGAAGCCGACCCGCTCGAACGTCACCGCCCCACGGACGGCGGTGACCTCCTCGCGGCCCGCGTTGTCCTCCAGTTCGGGCGCCTGGAGCACCTCGCCCACCGAACGCACCGACTCAAGGCCCTTGGTGATGACCGGCGCCAGACTCGTCAGCGTGGTGGTGGAGTTGGTGAGGGTGGTCAAGAAGGCGCTCAGCATGACGACGTCGCCGGGCGTGACACCCCACACGCCGTAGTACGACACCAGCGCGGCGGCGGCCAGGACGGCGACGCCGATCACGTTCAGGACGACCCAGGCCAGCGAGCCGAAGCGGCCGTTGACCAGGTCCAGGCGCATCCCCGAGGTGAGCAGCCGGCTCAGGGTGCCGTCCATCCGGCGCAGCGCCTTGCGCTCCAGCCCGTGGGCCCGGGTGACCGGAATGAGCCGCGTCATCTCGGTCACCCGCGAGGACAGCGTCTCCACCTCGTGGCGGAAGTGCTCGTTGTGGGTCCGCAGCCGCGCCCGCAGCCTGGCCACGAGGAGGGTCGCCGCCGGCACCACGATCAGGAAGACCGGCAGGAACTCCGGTGTGCGGACGCCGATGATGACCAGTCCGCCGGTCAGCACGGTCAGCGCGCCCAGCCCCTGCTCGGCGGTCTGCTGCACCATCAGCTCGACGGTCTCGACGTCCCGTACGACCTTGGCCTGGAGCACGCCCGCGCTCACCCGGGAGTGGTAGCCGATGGACAGCTGCTGCATCCGCGTGCAGAGCGCGGAGCGCAGTGTGGTGCCCATCCGGCGGACGCTGCCGTAGAGGAGCCGTACGTACAGCACGTGCAGCGGGTAGTTGAGCAGGAGGATCGCCATGATGACTGCGATGGACGTCCAGAGCCGGGCGACCGGCCCGTGCTGGACGACCGTGTCCACGACGGACGCGGTGATCAGGGGCAGCAGCCAGATGGGGCTGTGCTTGACGGTGAACACCACGACCGCCGCGGCCAGCTTGCGGCGGTCCGCGCGCAGCAGGTAGGCGAGTGTCCGGACGGGGTGTTCGCCCCGGTAGCGGTGATCGAGCGGCCGTTCCGACGTCGACGCCATCGACGGTCATCCTCCCCTGTCCCTGTCCCCGACCTGCAGCAACCGCTTTCCCCTGGTCCGCGGGCCACCGTACACCGCCCGGACGGCGCAGGCGCGGGGTTTTCGGGAGGGCAAGAACCCCGTCACGGACGGCCGTAGGCCTTAGCCCGGTCCTAGGTGGCCAGAGGGTTCCGGCGGCGGCGGTTGTCCGGGCCCCGTGAGACCGGCGCCGGTCTCTTGACCAGTCCCCGCCCTGGGCCACGGTTGGGTTCAGGTGCCTGCCGACGAAGTGACAGCCGTGCGACCCGCAGGCGGCGCGCGCGGTCTGGAGTAACGCGGTGGCGGCCGGGCATCCGGTCTTCCGGGCTCGGATCGTCCGGCAGCCCTCGACGTTCCGTCTTCATGGCCCAGTGGGGGATTCGCGTGATACTCGACGACGTACCGGCAACTCCGGCCCACGGGGACGTCACATCCGACACGGCGGTCCGCAAGCAGCGGCTGCGCCGTCGCCTGGAGCGGCTGATCGGCGTGGCCGCCACCGAGGGGAACGACCTGTTGCCGCTGCGCAACGGGGACGAGATCTTCCCCGCGATGCTCGGGGCGATCCGCTCGGCCCGGCACACCATCGACATGATGACGTTCGTGTACTGGCGCGGGCAGATCGCCCACGACTTCGCCGCCGCGCTGGCCGCACGCGCCCGCGCCGGGGTGCGCGTGCGCCTGCTGCTCGACGGCTTCGGCGCCCAGAAGATCGAACGGCGGCTGCTGGACCTCATGGACGCCGCGGGCGTGCAGGTCGCCTGGTTCCGCAAACCCGTCCTGCTGTCCCCGTTCAAGCAGAACCACCGCTGTCACCGCAAGGCCCTCGTGGTCGACGAGGAGACCGCCTTCACCGGCGGGGTGGGCATCGCGCAGGAGTGGTGCGGCGACGCCCGCAACCCCACCGAGTGGCGGGACACCCACGTCCAGGTGCGCGGTCCGGCCGTGGACGGCATCGCGGCGGCGTTCGCCCAGAACTGGGCGGAGTGCCACGACGAACTCTTCGACGACCGCGACCGCTTCACGGAACACCCGCAGAGCGGTTCGGCGGTGGTACAGGTGGTTCGCGGTTCCGCGAGCATCGGCTGGCAGGACATGCAGACGCTCATCAGGGTCATGCTCACCTCCGCCGAGGAGCGGTTCCGGCTGGCCACCGCCTACTTCGCCCCCGACACCTACTTCATCGACCTGCTGTGCGAGACCGCCCGCCGCGGCGTGCGGGTCGAGATCCTGCTGCCGGGCCCCCACACCGACCAGCGGGCCTGTCAGCTCGCCGGGCAGCACCACTACGCGCGTCTCCTGCAGGCGGGTGTGCACATCCGCCAGTACCAGCCGACCATGATGCACGCCAAGATCATCACCGTGGACTCGGTCGCCTCCCTCATCGGATCCACCAACTTCAACCGCCGTTCCATGGACCACGACGAAGAGGTCATGCTCACCGTCCTGGACGAGGGGTTCACCGCGGCACTCGACCGCGACTACGAGGCGGACCTGGAGCGCAGCGTCGACATCGACCTCGACCGGTGGAGGCGACGGGCAGTCCTGCAGCGCGTCAAGGAGGCCGCGGTCACCCCGATCCGGCGCTTCCTGTGACCAGCCCCCGCCGCCTTGGGCGGCGGGGCGCCGGAAGTGAGAACATCCGCCCCATGGAGAGCGCGGACGGCCGTACGGCCCGCTGGTGGAGGGCGCTGCGCCGGACCCCGGCCGCCGTCTGGAACGACGACATCACGGACTGGGCCGCGGCGCTCACGTACTACGCGGTACTCGCCCTGTTCCCGGTCCTGCTGGTCGTCCTGTCGATCCTGGGCCTGACCATCCCCACGGCCAAGCCGCAGGTCATCGACCGTATGGCGCAGGCGGCCCCGCTCGCCTCCCGAGCACTGCTGCGCAGCACCCTGGGGCAGATGGCCGGACAGTCGTCGACGGCGTGGACGGTGATCGTCCTGGGCGGTGCGGCGGCCCTGTGGTCGGGGTCCAGCTATCTGAGCGTCTTCCGCCGGGCGTTGCACGCCATGCACCGGATCAGTTCGCACCGGCCGGTCTGGCGTACCGCGCCGCGCATCGTCGCCACCGCACTCGTCCTGGTCACCCTGCTGCTGACGTCCACCATCGCGATGGCGCTCACCGGAAGCCTGGCCCGGCGGCTGGGCCGGGTGCTGGACCTGGGCACCGCACCGCAGGGGGCGTGGGACGCGCTGCGGTGGCCGGTGGTGGCCGTGGTCGCGGTCGTCCTGGTGCTGGTGCTGTACCGCTCAGGACCGGCACCCACCCGCGCGGTCCGGATGATGGCGCCGGGCGGCGCGCTGGCGGTGGCACTGGTGCTGACCGTCTCCCTCGGGTTCACCGTCTACACCTCGCACGTCGGCACCTACCACCGCCTGTACGGCTCACTGGCGGGCGTCGTCGTGTTCCTGATCTGGCTGTGGCTGTCCAACCTGGCCCTTCTGGTCGGCGCCCAGTTCAACGCCGAACTGGCCAAGTGACCGCACCGAGGTCCTGACCGGGGCGCCGACGACCGTGATCAGTGCGCCGCCGGGGTGCTGGCCGCGCTCGTTCGCGTCGGCGTCCCGGTCCCGTACGGGCGACCATGCGGCCGGACCAGAGGGCGAGGACGTTCGCTCCAGCGGCGAGCGGCGAGCGGCGAGCGGCGAGCGGCGAGCGGCGAGCGGCGAGCGGCCAGCGGCCGGCGGCAGGGCCGCCACGCCCGCGGCCAGCGGCGTCCACTGCCGGGTGTAGGGCAGGTGGAGGGCTGTAGAGCTGCAGCGTCACGTTCAAGGCGATGAAGACCGCGACAGAGCCCACAACGGCGCCGCTGACGACCGGGCGCCGGAAGAGTCGCAGGTTCATCGGCGGCTCGGGCCGGCGGGACTCGACCCGCACGAATCCCGCCGTCGCGACGGCAGCCCAGGCGTATCGCGTCAGCGCCGCGGGCGACGTCCAGCCGATGTGCGGCCCTTAGATCAGGACGCCGACCACGGCCGCGAGGAACCGCGTCAGCCGCGGCGGTCGGCGCGTACGCAGGCCCGACCAGGAGCCGGCCGGCGTCTTCATGGACGCCCACGTTGCCCTCGCGCGGCCCAGAAACTATATCACTGTTACGCAAAATAATCGCAACGGTGATAAATTGGACGGATGCAAGAGCGGGCCGTACGTACCCAGACGCGGGTTCTGCGCGCCGCCGCGGAGCTCCTGAGCTCGCAGGGTCGTGCGGGTGTCTCGACGCGTGCCGTGAGCGCGGCCGCCGGTGTGCAGCCGCCCACCCTCTACCGCCTGTTCGGCGACAAGGACGGCCTGCTCGACGCCCTCGCGGCCTACGGTTTCGAGCAGTACCTGCGGGAGAAGCAGGCGCTTGAGCAGACCGACGATCCGGTCGAGGACCTGCGCCGTTCCTGGGACCTGCACGTCGGGTTCGGTCTGTCACGCCCCGGTTTCTACGTCCTGATGTACGGCGAGGGCCGCTATCGCGGCGGCATGCCGGGCGGGCTCGAGACCATCGCCATCCTGCGCCAGACCCTCGCCCGGGTGGCCGCCGCCGGCCGGCTCCGCATGAGCGTGGAGCGGGCCACTCAGCTTGTCCATGCCATGGGCCTGGGGGTCGTACTGTCCCTGATCGCCACGCCGCCTTCCGAGCGGGACGAGACCCTGCCGGCTACCGCCCGTGAACACGCGCTGCGCATGATCACGACCGCGGACACCGTGGGGGAGCAGGGCACGGGCGAGGACTCGTGCGCCGTTGTGGCAAGCCGGGCCGCCGCTCTGCGCGAGGCGCTGTCCCGGGACCGCACCACCCCGCTGACACCGTCCGAGGGCGCGCTCCTGGCGGACTGGCTCGACCGCCTCGCCGACGCGAACTCCGCCGCGCGGTCGGCATCCTGAAGGAGGGACGGCGCCGATGGCCGGAGCCACGAACACGATGCCGGAGGTCGGACGGGAAGCCGGGCAGTCCGCAGGCCCCGCGATGGCCGTGGTGGACGCGCACGGAGTGGTGGTCGCGTGGAGTCCGGAGGCGGAGCGGCTCAGCGGCGTCGTCGCCGACGACGCGATCGGCCTCTTCGCCGGACGGCTCCTGGCGGACCCGGCGGTGGTCCTGAGGGCACCTGCCTTCACCGACCTGAGCCGCCGCGGCGACGGCTGGTCCGGGATCGTCGGCCTCCACCGCGGCGACGGACCGCCGCGGGACGTGTACCTGCGGGTCCATCCCCTCACCGAGCGCGACCGCGGGGTGCGCTGGCTGGTGACCGCGACCGAGATGACGGCCGTTCCCTCGTGGCCGATGAACGGCGCCGGTGTGCGGGCTCTGCTCACCGGGGCGCCGGTCGGCATCGCCGTTCGCGACACCGATCTGCGGTGCACCTGGGTCAACGACGCGCTGGCGCTGCAGGACGGCATACCGCGGGAGAAGAGACTCGGGCGCCGGCTGACGGAAGTGCTGCCGGGACCCGAGGCCGAGTCGGTCGAGGCGGTGATGCGACTGGTCCTGCGGAGCGGGAAGCCGCAGGTCGACCATGAGTACCGCGCGTGGAGGCCGACGGGGCCACAGCAGGAGCACGCGTTCTCGACCTCGTTCTTCCGCCTCGACGACGCAGAGGGCCGCACGTTGGGGGTGTGCGTCATGAGCGTCGACGTGACCGACCGGCAACGGGCCCGCGAACGCCTGGCCGTGCTCAGCGAGGCCAGCACCCGGATCGGGACCACGTTGGAGGTGATGAGAACCGGTCAGGAACTCGCCGACCTCGCCGTGGCCCGCATCGCCGACTACGTCAGCGTCGACCTGGCGGAGTCCGTCGCGGAGGGCGAGGACTCCCTGGCCCGGCTCGGCGCGGCGAACGGCCGCGTGCCCGCGTTCCGCCGTGCGGGGGTCGCCTCGGTCCACGACGGCGCACCGGAGTCGCTCTTCTCGCGCGGGGACACCGTGTCCGTGCCGGCTCCTTCCCCCTTCACGGAGGTCCTGGTCTCGGGCGAATCACATCTCGAACCGGTGTTGACCACCGCACGGGGCACCTGGCTCGACGAGGACCAGGAACGGTTGGAGAAAGTACGCAGGTACGGCATGCACTCGCTGATGATCGTGCCGATCCACGCGCGGGGCGCGGTGCTGGGCGTCGCGGTCTTCGTGCGCATGGGCGACTCCGTGCCCTTCGAGACGGACGACCTGCGGCTGGCCGAGGAACTCGTCGCGCGTGCCGCCCTGTCCCTCGACAACGCCCGCCGGTACGTACGCGAACGCACCGCCGCCCTCGCCCTCCAGCGCAACCTGCTGCCGGGCAGGCTGGTCGGCGGGGCGGCCGTCGAGGTGGCGTCCCGCTACGTTCCCGCCGACACGGAACACGGCGTGGGCGGCGACTGGTTCGACGTCATCCCGCTGTCCGGCGCGCGGGTGGCCCTGGTCGTGGGCGACGTGGTCGGCCACGGCATCAACGCGGCGGCGACCATGGGCCGGCTCCGGGCCGCGGTGCACACCCTCGCCAACCTGGACCTGTGCCCGGACGAGCTTCTGTCCCACCTCGACGACACCATCTCCCGCCTCGGCGTGGAGGACAGCGACATCCCGGAACGCGCCGCCGCGGAGTCGGGCGCCACCTGCCTGTACGCCGTGTACGACCCGGCCACGCGCCGCTGCACGATGGCCCGCGCGGGTCACCCGCCGCCCGTGATCATCTCGCCGCGAGGCGGCATGTCCGTCCCCGACCTGCCCGCCGGGCTGCCGCTGGGTGTGGGACCGGCCTCCTTCGAGTCCGTGGAGGTGGACCTGCCCGAGGGCTGCTTGATCGCCTTCTACACCGACGGTCTGGTGGAGACCCGGGACCAGGACATCGACGCGGGGATAGGACGGCTCGGAACCGCCCTCGCCCGGCCGGACCGCCCGCTGGACGAACTCTGCACGGCAGCGTTCGACACCCTGCCGTCCCGGGCCCTGGACGACGACGCCACGCTGCTCCTGGCACGGCCCCGTTCGCTCCCGCCCTCGCAGCTCGCCACCTGGGACCTGCCGAGCGATCCCGTGGTGGTCGCGCACGCCCGGGCCCTGGCCACCGCCCAGTTGACCGAATGGGGACTGGAGGGTCTGGTCGCCACCACCGAACTCATCGTCAGCGAGCTGGTCACCAACGCCGTGCGCCACGGCGCCGGTCCCCTCACCCTTCGTCTCATCCGGCACGAGGTGCTGGTGATCGAGGTGACGGACACCAGCGACTCCGTCCCTCGTCTGCGCCATGCCCGTCCGACGGACGAGGGCGGGCGCGGTCTCTTCCTCGTCGCACAGCTCGCCAGCCGGCGGGGCACCCGCAACTCGTCCACGGGCAAGACGGTCTGGGCCGAACAGGAGATCAACCCCCCTCCGTCCTGAGAGCGCCGGCACCGAACCGGCCCGGCCGACGACGCCCCGTCCGTGCTGCCTGCGCGCGGGGCCCGGGAGGTCCGTGCCGTCAGGGCCGGAACCGTGATCACGTAGCCTCTCCTGGCAAGCGCACGACAAGGGGAGGACCATGCGAGGCAGAACGGCCTGGGCCGCGGCCGGCGGGGCAGCGGCCCTGGTGCTGACGACGGCGACCGGAGCACACGCGGAGGGGCGGGGCGACATCCGGGTCGTGAAGACCGTCGTCAACGGTGGTGGCAACGTCATCGTGGGAACGTCGAAGACGATCCGGTACCCGATCGACATCACCGTCAAGGACAACTCAGGGGTCAAGAAGCTCACGGACGTCCTCACCTTCAACAAGACGAACGCCTACACCTTCGCGACCTGGGACGACAACTCGTCCTGCACGAGGAAGAGTGCGACCACATCGGTGTGCCGGGCGACGATGACCATCGACCCGGCGTGGATCCCCGACAGCGACAGCATCGACACCAACAGGGTCGCCGGTGTCTGGCGGGTCGACGCCACCGTCAAGGCGAACGACGGCGACTACTGGATCTCCGACGACATCGCCGAGTACAAGGTCAAGCGGGCCACCCGGCTCACCACGGTGATCGCACCCGAGAACGTCACCAAGGGCGCCAAGGCGACCGTCACCGGGAAGCTGTCACGGGCCAACTGGGAAGACCTGAAGTACCACGGATTCGCCGGTCAGCAGGTCAAGCTCCAGTTCCGCAAGAAGGGCGCGGCCCACTACGGCACCGTCAAGACCGCGACCACCGACGGCGCCGGAAAGCTGAGCACCAAGGTGACCGTCACCTCGGCGGGCAGCTGGCGCTGGTACTTCCCCGGCACCACGACCACCTCACTGAAGGTGTCGGCCGGTGACGTACTCAACCTGACATAGCCCGGGACCGGGGACCGTTCCCCGCAACGGGCGATTCCGCTCAGGCGGTGAACAAAGTGAGCACGGTGGCGATCCTGCCGTCCCAGCCGGTGCTGACGCCTTCCGGATCGGTGAACACGACGTCCTCGGCGTAGATCCGTTCGATGGCCGCGCGGCGGCTGCCGGGGTCGCGGTTGCCGAACACTTCGTGCAGGTTCGCGGCGAGCAGCTCGGTCACGGTGTTCATGGTGTTTTCTCCTCAGAGGGTGTCGCCGGGGCGGCTGCCCGCCGCTGGTCGCGTCGCGGCCTTCCGCCCCGGGTCGAGTGGAACAGGCCGGTCTCGGCGATCTCCTCGGGGCGCCCGAGTCGGTTCATCGGTACCCCGGCGGCGAGTCCCTTGAGCAGCTGCTCGGCGGAACCGGGCTCGCCGGCCAGGCCGCTGAGGCCAGGGGTCTCGATCGCCGTTGTCGCCGAGCGCGGCGACCTTGCCGGTGAGCTGAGAAGCTGTGTCTGCATGACCAGACCAAGCGCCTCGGATGAGCCATCTATGCTGGCCCACGGCAGGACAGGGGGAAGGGGGCAGCTGGTGGACTGGTTCTGGTGGGTTCTCATCGTCTTCTGGACGGGCGGCTTCGCGTGGGCAGCCGAGAACGTCCGTACCGCACTGCGCAATCGGCATGAGCGCAAGTTGCAGCTGCTGGAGGCGGCGAAGCAGGAACGGTTGGCCGTCGAAGCGGCGCACAAGCCGCCGGAGCCAGTGTGTGGATGCACGCACCATCTCGCCAAGCACGACAAGCAGGGCCAGTGCCACGAACGCGTCGAAGTGCCAACGGCCTGGGACGAGAACAAGAGGCCGCTGCGCTACGAGGCCGGCCGATGCAACTGCCAGCAGTACGTGGGACCGCAACCGCTGTCGCAGGTGTTCGCGGAGGACCTGACCGACCTCGCCTGACCAGGATGGGCAGGGACGGCGTTCCCCGGCTGCGGCTGATCGTGGTCATGGGAGACGATGCGGGGGCCGAGTTGTGTCGCGGATGCGGTGGTCCGCTGAAGCCGTCGGCGAAGGCGACGGCGGCATTCTGTTCGTCGGCCTGCCGCTCGCGGCACTGGCGCCGGCTGCGGCGGACGAGGGCGAGGACCGAGTCGGTCCAGGCAGTCCGGACGGTGAATTGCCCAGAGCGCGCCGCGAGTTGGACTTCGGGAGTGGAGCATGCTGCCTCGGCACGGTACTGCTCACCCCGTTGTCGCAACGGACCTGGGGGAGGGGGGGGGGGGGGGGGGGGGGGGCGCGGGGTCACCCCCCCCCTTCGGGCGGAGGGTTGTTAGGAACCCTACTCACCACCCGCCGGACCACCCGCTGCTCCCGCCATTCG
>NZ_JBVJNZ010000001.1:1397837-1470915 GCF_055583445.1 Streptomyces sp. NPDC104761
GCTAGGAGGGGGCGTGTGAACCCCCCCCGGCCCCCCCGTTTTGTGTGCCCCCCCCCCCTGAGAAAAAGAGGGGGGTGTTGGGTCCCCCCCCCCCCCCCCCACCCCGCCCCCCCCCCCCCCCCCCCCCCCCCCCCCCCAGCCCCCGCCGTCAGGCCGAGGCGTTGCCAGCCACCTTCGCAGCCGTCTGAAGACCAACGTGCTGCCGTCGCCGTTCGGAACGGCGACCATCGACGCCCGACCGAACGGCAGACTGGATCACCACCATCCTCCATGCCCCGTGACCTGCAAAAGGAGGAGGTGACACACCCTCCGAGACGCCGAGCACGTTTCTCGGCGTGCGGGAGCCCTGTTGATTGCACAGCGCCCCCTCACGCCGGCTCCGTCCCCTGATCGGCAGCCGCTCCGCGAACGCTCCGTCGACCGTTGCTCAGGCGCCAAGTTCGGTGATGCCGAGGGCGAAGTCCATGTTCCCCACACCGTGGTTGGCGAGGCCCACCGTGACCACACCCGCTCCTTCCAGCCAGTGCGCCATTGTCAGGCCGCCGACGTCCAGCGGGCGCATTCCGAGGCTTTTGACGAACGCCTCCACACTGGCCTTGGCCTGCGCGTTGTCGCCGGCGATGAAGACGTCGGGCCGGCCCTTCTCCAGGACATGGCGGAAGACGGTGTTGAACGCCTTCACCACGCCGGCGCCGGCCGGGGCCGCTTTGGCGACCTCCTGCGCGATCGAGGTCTCCTCGCGGTGGGCCAGCCCGTCGAACGTGGAATTGAAGGGGTTGCTGATGTCGACGATGACCTTGCCCGCGAGAGCGTCTCCGTACCGGGTGACGGCCGGGACGACACCGTCGTACAGCAGGGCCACGATGACGATGTCCCCGGCCGGCGCGGTGCCCCACTCTCCCGTCGTGGTGCCGCCGCCGAGAGTCTTGGCCAGGTCGGCGGCCTTGGACCGGTCGCGGCCCATGACCTCGACGGTGTTGCCGCCGGCTATCGCCCGCGCGCCGATGGTGCGGGCCATGTTCCCGGTGCCGATGATGCTGATGCTGCTCATGAGATGTCCTGCCCCTATCGCGTGCTGTCCGGTTCAGAGGGCGGTGGTGCCGCCGTCGGCGACGAGTTCCATGCCGTTGACGTAGCTGGAGTCGTCGGAGGCGAGGAAGAGGGCGACGGTGGCGATCTCGTCGGGGCGGCCCATCTCGCCGCGGGGGATGAGGGACTCGAACTGGCGCTTGGTGGCCTCGTCGAAGAGTTCGTCCTGCTTGGCGGTGGCGACCTGGCCAGGGGTCAGCACGTTGACGCGGATGCGGCGGTCCTTGAGCTCGTTGAGCCAGACGCGGGCCCAGGCCTGCTGAACGGCCTTGCTGCCGGCGTAGACGCTCCAGCCCGGGAAGGAGCTGAGGGAGGCGCTGGAGCCGGTCATGAAGATGGAGCCGCCGTCGTTGAAGAGCGGGAGGGCCTTCTGGACGGTGAACAGGGTGCCGCGGGCGTTGAGGCCGAACCACCTGTCGAACTGGGCCTCGGTGATCTCGCCCAGCGGGGCGGGCTCGCCGCCGCCCGCACTGGCCCACAGCACGTCGATGCTGCCCTTCTCCCGCTTGACGGTGTCGTACAGGCGGTCCAGGTCGTCCAGGTCGGCGGCGTCGCCCCGGACGCCGGTGACGTTGCGGCCGATCTGCTTCACCGCCTCGTCCAGGGCCTCCTGGCGGCGACCGGTGATGAAGACGTGCGCTCCCTCGTCGACGAACAGCTTGGCGCCAGCCAGCGCCATGCCGTTGGTGGCGCCGGTGATGACCGCGACCTTGCCGTCGAGCTTTCCCATAGTCGTTCGTTCCCTTGGGTCGGTGGTGCCGTGCATGCCTGGAGCGACGGTGTTATGTACACCGCCCTGTGTGCTTACCGTAGGGGGCCGGTGGCCGGGACGCAAACTATGTACACCGGTCGTTACCCTGCTGCGGTACGCTGGGCCCATGACGGAGTTGGAGAAGGGCCCCACGGGCCGGCGCCGCGGCCGGGGCGCCCGCGAGCGCATCCTCGGCGCGTCCCAGCAGCTGTTCCGCGAGCAGGGCATCAACCGCACCGGCATGGACCAGCTCTGCGCCGCGGCCGAGGTGTCCAAGCGCACGGCCTACCAGCACTTCACCGGCAAGGATGAACTCGTCGCCGAGTACCTGCGCCGGTTCGACCCCTCCGTTCTGTCCGACGTGTTCGACCGCACCGACCTCACGCCCCGCGAACGGCTCCTCGCCGCCTTCGACATCGCCCCCGGCACCCCCCTGTGCCCCTACATCGCCGCGGCCGTCGAACTCCACGACCCCCAGCACCCCGCATCCCAGTACGCGCGCGACTACAAGAAGGCCGTCGCCGCGAGGCTCGCCGACGCGGCTCGCGAAGCCGGGGCTGCCGACCCGGAACAGCTCGGCGAGCAACTGGCGCTGCTCCTCGACGGCGCAGCGGCCCGCACCCGCGTCCTCGACGCCGACGCCTTCCCCACCGCCGTCGCCATCGCCGCCGTCCTCATCGACAACGCCCTCCCCGCCACATCCGGCGACGACCGGCGACGGGAGCAAGTGTCAACGTGACCGGGCACTCCGCGGCCGGGCCGGACGCGCAGCCGGTCGCGCGACCGCACCCGCTGGTACGCGACACCAGCAGTCCGCACCCGGCCCTGCCGGATTGCACGAGGCTGGCCGTCCACCTGTTGAGGGCTGCGGCGGAATCCGCGGGGCCCACGAGCCCACCGCCTCGGGAAAGCGGTTCGGGAGGCTCCGCGCAGGTAGCTGTTCGTCCGTTGTGGCGCAACGGCAGGGAGACAGCGTCTGGCGCGGCACCATCCGAGCACCAGCGCGCGTCGCCATGGCAGTTGGGGCAATAGGTCCCGTACCGTACCTGGGCACCGCGTCCTGATGCGGCGCTCGGACACCGACCGCGGCGTGGAGATCGTCGCCCCGCTAGCGTGCCGCCGTGCCTTCGGAGATCCCCCGCCTTGTCGACGACCTTGTCTCGCAGATGAGGTCTGGTTCGGACAATGGCTACAGGCAGGCGTTGTCGCGGTTGGCGGAGACTGCGCGTGCGGGAGGTCCCGCGAGTTTGACCGTCGCGGTCGAGGCCCTCGCGCCGTGGCTGCGGGGTTTGGCCGGCGATTTCGCCAAGACGGCCGTCCTGGCGGGGGCGTGCGTCGAGTGGGGCGGTTCCCCGATGGCGCTGGCCGACGTGTTGCCGCAGCGCGCCGCGGAGGCAATGATGCTCAACGGTCTGGTCCCGGGGTGCTGGGCCGAAGCGGCTCCCGGGCGTCCGTTGCCGGAGCAGGTGAGTGGCAGTGCACCGGAGATGGTGCAGGCTCTTGCCGCCCTGGCCAGGGCGGAAGGGCGCCCTGATACAGGGGACATGACGCGGATCGCCATGTCCTGGTTCGACATGGAGGACTGGCTCCAGGCGCTGATCGCTGTCTGGGGGCACCGTCCCTTCCGGGCAGCGGTGCCCACAGAGGTGAAAGCCGAACTGCGGGAGAACGCCGCGGCGGTCGCCGACCGGTCGCAGCGCGCCGCCTGGGTGAGAGACCTGGCTGCCGTCCTTGACGACGAGCCTCTGCTCGTCCTCCACCCCCCTGCGCGTAGGGGGTATCTCCTCACGGTGAGCGGTGTCAGGGACAACTTCCAGCTGCACATCCTGCTTGCGGACCGGCTTGTCGGTGACTCCCGCCAAGGCATGGTGCCGGGGGAACGCCCCGACCGCTCGTGGGTCGCGGCAGCGACGGACGCCGACCCGTACCTGGGCCCCGGCAATCCGGCGATCCGGCGTTTCCGCCTTTTCGACGGCCACGGCGCCTACGTTCACCCGGAAGGCGTGCCCGCTGACATCAAACCCCTCGACGGCACGCGCGTGCTGGTGCTGCACCCACCGAACGGAGACTATGGCATGGGCATCGGCCGGGTCTTCCAGAACATGATCCCCGCCCTCAGCCTTGATCGGATTCTGGGAACGGAAGAGACGGAGCGCTGGCTCACCCGCATCGCTCCCGCCGTTGAGAACGACTTCATGGCTTCCAACGCGGACACGGTCGACGGGAGCCGCCTGCCGTGAACGGTCAGCCGGGCACTACGGCGGCC
Organism: Streptomyces sp. NPDC104761; assembly: GCF_055583445.1. Taxonomy (NCBI): domain Bacteria; kingdom Bacillati; phylum Actinomycetota; class Actinomycetes; order Kitasatosporales; family Streptomycetaceae; genus Streptomyces; species Streptomyces sp. NPDC104761. The sequence continues at coordinate 1,401,944 of NZ_JBVJNZ010000001.1, forward strand.
AAATGATCTGCCCACTCTGCACCGCAGACGAGATCGCTGTCCTCCTGCGCACCTGGAAGCCCCTCAATGCTGGATGGCTGCGCCGTCGACGGCTCACACTCCGCGCTCGCCCCGGCTCCCAGCACCAGGTGATCGTCAACCGGCACGGCATCCCGCTGACCGTCACGCTCTCGACGGCCAGGTCCTCCTGACCCACCACCACGAGCAGCAGGCGCCGCTCGACACCGATCCATTCCGGTTACCAAGGGCGCCCCGAACTCGGGACACTCGGCCCGGTCGGCACCGCGGGGCACTGGAGGGAGCCGGTGCTAGAGGAAAGGCGTCCCGGCGTCGAGACCTGACAGCACTCGGCCGTACAACTCCAGGTTGGCGGCGGGATTGACGAACGAATGCAGGTTCAGGGCGTTCAGGTCCCGCACGATCCGCTGGATCGGCACCTCCCGGTGCAGGGACGAGGCACCCGAGGCGGATCCGACCAGGTCCGCGGCCTCCTTGCACAACCGCGCCAGATACCCGCACTGCGCCCTGATCCGGGACCGCTCCTGGAGCGTGTAGGGCGCTGCGTCGGCCACCCGGGATTCGATCAGCCCCACGAAGTCGGCGGCGAGCAGTTCCGCGGAGGAGACCTTCATCGCGGCCTCGGCGAACTGGAGATGCGTCACCGGGGCCTCGTGCTGGCGCTCGTAGAAGGTGTACGTGATCCCGCGCTGGTGAATGCGCTCGCCGAACTCCGTCAGAGCGGACCGCGCCAGACCGAGGGCGTTCGCGGCCGTCCAGGCGCAGAACAACAACAGCACCGGCATGTGGTAGAAGGGGTCGGCACTGTTGCGCTCCGACGGAAACGCGCCCGCCAGCAACGGCCCGACCGGCAGTACGCGATGGGAGGGTACGTGAACCTCCTGCGCGACGACGGTGTTGCTGCCGCTGCCGGCCAGGCCCGAGACGTTCCAGTCGTCCAGGACCTTGAGATCGGTCATGGGGATCGCCAGCCACAGCATCTCCGGCGGCCCCTGTCCGTTGTCCGCGGACGCGGTCAGCAGGTGCCAGTCGGCGTCCTGACAGCCGGTCGCGAAGGGAGAGTTCCCGCTCACCAGATAACCGCCGTCCACCGCAACGGCCTTCGAGCCCGGGATGAGCGTGCCACCCACCCGTACATCGGGATGGGTGAAGATCTCGTCCTGTGCCTTGTCGGGGAACAGGGCCGCGATGAACGCGCAGCCGGCCTGGATCAACGCCATGAACCCGGCCGACCCGCAGGCGGCGGAGACCTCGCTCAGCGCGTCGACCTGCGTCCGCAGCGAGCTCTGGTAACCCCCATGGCGGCGGGGAACGTTCATCCGGTGGATCCCGGCTCCCGCGAGGGCCTCGACGGCCTCCTCGGCGACTCGCCCTTGCTGCTCCGCACGCAGGGCGTGAGAGCGGAGCAGGGGTCGGAGCGCGCGTACGCGTTCGACGAGATCGGTGTCCGAGCGAGGTGCTGACGAACCGGCCAAGTGACGACCTCCGTTCTCGGGACCCCACGGGAACCCTCACCGTCGCGCCGATCCCGCCCACTGTCAACGCACCATCAAGGCAACGAAGTTGATCCGCCCTGCTCTCGAGTGACGCCTTTCGGCCTCCCGACCGGTCAAGGGCGCAGCAAGGTGCCGGCGACCTCCTCCAGGAGGGCTACGGCGAGAAGTTCGCCGTTCACGGGTCCGAAGCGTTCCAGGGCCCGCCGGTGAAGGTGGAGCACGGTGTCGGCGATCGCGTGCGGCGTGCCGAGGTCGCGGGCCTCACCCGTGATGACCTCAAGTTGCTCGTGGATGCGGTCGAGTCCGTAGGAAGGGAGGTAGTTCCCGGCGAACAGGGCCGGCAGGTCCCTGCGGATGAAGTCGCTCCCGGCGGCGCTGTCCGCCAGTGTGTCGCGCAGGACACCGAGGTCGATGCCCGCTCGGCGGCCCAGCAGAAGTGCCTCGGCGGTCGCCGCGGCCTGCCCGAACCAGAGCAGGTTGATGAGGAGCTTCGTCGTGTAACCGGTTCCCGGGCCGCCCATGTGACTGATCCGGTCCGAAGTCGTCACGGCCTCCAACAGGGGCCTGTACCGGTCGAGGACTTCGGGAGAACCGCCCACGAACAGCCTGAGACGCCCCTGTTCGGCATCGTCCGGGCTGCCACCGACGGGTGCTTCGAGGACATCGACGCCATGGGCACGCGCTCGTTCCCGCAACACCTCCGCCACCGCCGGGGCGTTGCTCGTCATGTCTATCCATACCGCCCCGGAAGCCAGGACGGAGAACACGCCGTCCTGAAGTGCCGCCTCGGCCTCCTCGGGCCCGGGCACGACGGTCACCAGTACGTCCGCACCGGCCGCGGCCGCCGTGACGGACGACGCCCAGTCGGCGCCCAACGAGCGCACCGCTTCTTCCCGCTCGGGACGCAGATCGAAGGCCGTGACCGCGTGCCCCGCCGTGACGAAGCGTCCGCACAGAGGCGTCCCCATACGGCCGACGCCGACCAGAGCTACACGCGAGGGCACAGAATCACCGCCATGTCAGTCGTTGCGTCGGTCGTTTCGCTCCGGCTCACCCGCAAGGCCGACGGCTTTCCGGCCCGCTGGAGGTATGCGGGATCACCCAGAGGATCACTGGGAGCATCGTAGGTCTGCTCCGGTGCCCCGCGTCGAGCCGTGGGCGCTGCCGGCTGCCTGAGGTGGCCTGTTGCCGGCGAACGCCTCCGGCGCGTTCCTCTGTCGGGCTGCGCCGATGCGGTCGACGCCGATGCGGTCGAAGCCGGCGGACCGCGCTTCGTCACGGTGTGGCCACGAGACGGCACGCGGCGGGCCGGGACGCGGCCCCCGGGGGGTAACGTGCCGCAGTGACCACACAATCGAACAGCCCTGACCCGAAGGTCAGCCGTCAGGTGCAGCAGCAGGCCGGGATCGCCCCGAGCGGTCCCGGCGGGGGCACCCTCTTCACCGAACCGGTTCTGGTCGTGAACCAGAAGGCCAAACTCATAGAGCTGACCAACGAGTACAAGGTCATGGACCAGCACGGCAACCAGCTCGGGTCCGTGGCCGAGGTCGGGCAGAGCGCGCTGCGCAAGGTCGTACGCTTCATCAGCGACTGGGACCAGTACTTCACCCACAAGCTGGAGATCCGGGACGTCCAGGGGCAGCCGGTGCTGCGACTGACCCGTCCCGCGAAGATATTCAAGTCCCGGGTGATCGTCACCCGTCCGGACGGAGAACCGGTGGGCGAGCTGGTCCAGCAGAACGTCTTCGGGAAGATCAACTTCGCCATCAACGCCGGTGGGACCCAGATCGGCGCCATCAAGGGGGAGAACTGGCGCGCCTGGAACTTCGCCGTCGTCGACCAGGCAGGCACCGAGGTGGCCCGGATCACCAAGACCTGGGAAGGCCTGGCCAAGACCATGTTCACCACGGCGGACAACTACGTCCTCCAGATCCACCAGCAACTCCCCGAGCCGTTGCGGAGCCTGGTCGTGGCCACCGCGCTGACGGTCGACACGGCTCTGAAGCAGGACGCCCGCGGACTGGGCTGAGGACGAGCCGCGCTGAGCGGCGCAAGGTGCACGCGTCGGGGCGGCGGAGCCTGCCCCGACCGGATCCACACGGCATCACCTTGCTCTGGTCCAAAGGGGCGTTGACAAGGAGACGGGTCGCGTGAGTCCGCCCGATTGCGCCACCTCGTCCGGCCACAACCGCCGTTCGGGCCGCGGTCCCGCGCGCCGCCCGTCACCCGCTGCCGTGTGCGTCGTCCGTTCCGGGAACACCGACACCGACCTCCAGGCGTCGTCCGATGCGCGGCCACGGCCATGGCCCGACGCGTCGTCCGAGCCGCCGTGCCTCCGGTAGCCGGGCGTGCTGTCGCCCGGGCCGGTCCCGGCTCGGTCCCGCCTGGTCCTGCCTGGACGCGGCACAAGCTGGTTGCGACGGCTTGATATCGTCACGGTGTCGGACTGCCCAGCACCGTCGCGGTCCGCGGAACCATGGCATTCCCAGCCGGTGACACGGGCTTTCGACCCGTCAGCCCGGCCCCAGTCGCCAGGACCACGCGCGTCCGAGGCGGGGCATGCTCTCCCGTCCAGAAACAGGCCGTCATGCGCACGTACCCGGCAGACTCCAGCCGCGCCGCCGTCCCCCGCGCCGTCGCTGTCGCCGTCGTCCTGGCCGCAGCCTCCCTCACCGCAGGCTGCTCCAGCACCACTACCGACACGGGCACCACCTCCGAAACGGGCACCACCACTGCAACGGGCAGCGCCTCGAAAGCCCCGCGGACGAAAGTCTCCACACCGCCCGTCCATGCCGGCGTCGACTACCAGCTCGGCGGCGCCTACACCCCGCCGAAGGGCGTCTCCGTGGTCTCCCGCGACCACACGGCGGCGCCCGCCGCGGGCCTGTACAACATCTGCTACGTCAACGCGTTCCAGGCCCAGCCCGACGCGGAGCATGAGTGGGACGCCGACCTCCTGCTACGGGACGCCTCCGGGAAGGTCGTCATGGACGAGGACTGGGGCGAGGCGATGCTCGACGTCAGAACCCCGGCCAAGCGCACGCGGATCGCGAAGAAGGTGGACGACTGGATCGACGAGTGCGCCGACAAGGGATTCGACGCCGTCGAGCCGGACAACTACGACAGCTACACCCGCGCCCCGCACGGACTGCTGACCGCGGCCGACGCCGAGGCGTTCCAGACCCTCCTCGCCCGCCACGCGCACTCCCGGCACCTTGCCATCGCGCAGAAGAACACCCTCGAACTCGCCAAGGACCGCAAGCGGGTCGGCCTCGACTTCGCGGTGGTGGAGGAGTGCGGGCAGTACGACGAATGCGGGTCCTACGTCGACGCGTTCGGCGACCACGTCATCGTGGTCGAATACACCGAGAAGGGCCTGAGGAAGGCCTGCGCGGGCTGGGGCGACCGGATCAGCGTCGTCCGGCGTGACCTGGACGTCACACCGGCCGGTCACGACGGCTACCTGCGCGAGACCTGCGACCGTCACTGAGCACGGCCCGTCAGCTGTCGACGATGTCCCGCGACGGCATCTCCCGCGCGCCCGGAACTGTACGACGACGTCAGCGGGGTCACCCGCCGGTTCACCTGGTCGGCGGCTGGATGTAGTCCTCAAGGCGGGCCACGGTGAAGCCCTGCTCATGGATGCGCCGGAGCAGGTTGGCGAACATGTGCGTCATCGTGGTGCCCTTGAGCTCCGACGGGCCGCGGAAGTGGGCCAGGATGATGTCTCCGGGATGCAGCTTCCTGTCTGCTGACTGGTACTGCATGGTGCGGATCTGCATGGACTCCCGCCACCACACGATCGCGCGGGGGCCGCAGTCCCCGACCGCGATCTTGGTGTTGGTGTTGTACGCGCCGTAGGGCGGCCGGAAGAGCAGCGGCGCGGTGCCGTACTCCTTGGTGAGGATCTTCTGGTCGCCGCACACCTCTTCCTTCTGGCGGGCCAGCGGGAGGGCGCTCATCACGGGGTGGTGCAGGGTGTGGTTCTGGATGTGGTTGCCCAGTGCCTGCAGCGGCCTGAAGTATGCGTAGTCCGATTTGACGGCGTCGTTCATCAGGAACATCGTGATCGGGACCCTCAGGTCCCGCAGCATCCGGATGAAAGCGGGGTCCTTCTCCTGCCCGTCGTCCACCGTGATGAAGACGACCTTCTGCGTGGTCGGTATGCGGGTGAAGACCGGAACGGTTCCGGTCGCCGAGAGCCGAACCGGCTTGTCGGCCGGCGGCCGCGGGGCAGCGGGCAGCGGAGTCAGGCCCCACTTGCGCCAGGCCGCCGCGGAGTCGGGCATGGCGGGCGTGGTGCTGACGGTGTCGGCCGGTACGGCAGACCGGGAGGCGCGGGCGGCATCACCGCTACCGCCACCGGTGCCGCAACCGCCTACCGCCAGGCCCACTGCGACCGCCCCTGTCACTGACCGGTACAGCCTGCCCCGGTTCCTGCGCTTTTTCACCGTGCCCGTCCTTCAGCTGACGTCGATCTTGACCAGCCGAAAGGTAAGCCGGCAACACTAGAAAAAGATCAACAGTCAGGTGTGAGTGCACCGGGTCGTGCCCGTTTTGCACATGAAGAGCGCGCTCTCCCGACAGCACGAGTCGACTGCGCGTCGTCGCGTGCCCGAGTACGGCGAGGAGGCCGGCGGCGTCTGGGAGGCTTCGCTGTCCCCGCCCGTGCCGCGTTGGGGCCTGCACGCCTGCCAGGGTCGTCCTCGGCGAAGCGCCCGGCCGCAGCCGCGAGCCAAGGGCCTGGTCCATCCGGTCGCTGCCCGAAACCGCGGCGAGTTCGACGCCGTGGGCCACTTGTCAGATGGCAAGGCGACGGGTTCGAGCTCACTCACGGCCGTCAGCCTGTCGCACACGCCCGCTGGCAGCGGACGCCGGAACAAAGTCAACCGCTACCCGCGCGGTCGGGCTCGGTCCGGTGAGGTGAGGGGAAGTGAGGTGAGTGGAGTGGAGAGAACACCTGCCTACGCGGGCTTGTGACATGACGGCCAAAGCGCCCCCGTGACCGTAGGGAAGCGCGGTCGTGATCTCGACTTGGCAGGGTGGCCGCATGGACTATTTGCAGCGCGACCCTCGCCTTCGAGTAAGTCAGGGGCGGGAAACGAACCGTGTCGTTCGTGTCTGCAAGGCTGCCTTCGGCCTCCTGCTCACGCTGGTCACCATGACGTCCGTCCTCGCGGGGTGCTCCTCGAGCGACGGCGCCGAGGTGAAGCTGGCCGTTCCTTCGCTCTTCTACGTTTCCCGCGATCCGCAACAGCCCGTGTCGGATCTGCGGGTCGAAGAGAAGGTCGGCGCGGGGACGGCCAGACTACGGGTGACCTTCGACGCCCGTGATCTGCAGGGCATCGTCACGGTCAAGCGGGCACTCGACAACTGTGTCGTCCACCTGCCCGTCTATCACTGCGACACGCAGGCAGGCCCGACAGGTTCAGGCGGTATCCAGGCCTTCCACCTGAGTCCCGCGAAAGGGGCGAAGGCGGGCGACTCCGCAGTGCTGCGCTACCGCGTGACCGCGCCCGGCTTGGAGCCCGTCAGTGGTCACTCCCTCATCGTGATCGGCAGACCGAAGCTGCGCGTCGTACTGCACCGGGATTCGGGTCCGGTGAAACCCGGCGGGAGCTTGGCGGTCCGACTGACGCTGCGTAACGTCGGTGACGTGCCGGCCCGTGGTGTGGCGCTGCGCATGGAGGCACACGACGGCATCACCCTGAGCGACCGGCACCGCAACTGTCGCTACAAAGGCGATACTTCGGCGTGGTGCCGGCTCCTCGCGGACGACATTGTCATTCCGCCCGGCCGGTCGTACGGCCTGGATGCGCGCGAACATCTGCGGGCCACGAAGGATGCCACGTACCCGACCGTCAACTTCAGCGCTGATGCTGTCGGTACCGACTATGTGCCCCCGGACGCGATCGCGTCGACCTACCGGCCGGGTGACGGGCCTCCGCTGCGTTTCGTTCCGGCCTCCCGTGCCGAGGCCGGTGCGACGAGTACGGGCAGCGACGATCCGCAGGTGCTCCGCGTGACCGTCGCCAACAAGAGTGAACTGGCTGCGGTCGCCGGCACGGTGCGCGGTCCTCTCGGTAGCCTCGCCACGGTGCGGATCGGTGCGCGGAACGACGGGCCCGGTGCGCTCACGGCGGCGGTCAAGGTCCTCTTCACGGTTCCGGAGGGCACCACTGTCGTGGCGTCGCCGTACAGTTTCGAACGTGACGAGGAAGTGATCGAACAGGACTGCCGAGCGTTCGCCGCTGACGGGACACCCCTTGCCGAAGCCTCCGCCAAACAGCCGAGTGCCAGACTTTACGTCTGCACAGCGCGCATCGACGCGGTGGGGGCCTCAACGACGTTTCCGTTCACCCTGCGCATCGACAAGGACAGTGCCGGGGAGAGCGGCCGGGTCACGGTCTTGGACAGCGACCCGGGACATCCGAGCAACGACACCGAGCCGGCTGACGATACGACGGACGTCGTTGTGTCCGTGTGGCCGGGGCCGGCCTGGGCCACCCCAGGTTTCTACATCGAGGTTGCCGTCGGCGCTCCGTTGCTCACTCTCGCTGTGGCCCTGTACGTGTGGCGTCGAAGGCGTTCCGCCGCCACGACGAGATGACCTCTGAGGGTTGCGCCGTAACTGCTGGTCACGGTGCGGAAACTGCGTGGCTGATGAGTTCGCAGTGCCGGTATCGTCCGCTGTCCCTACCTGCCGCACCAGCGGACTACCTTCAGAGAGCGATGCAGATGACCAGCCGGCAAGCAACGACGACCCTGTGGCGCCCCACCGGCCCCAAGGAGCTGGATCTGGTTCGGGAGCTGAACTGGCGTGCCTGGCCGCCCCGGCTGCCCGAGCAGCCGATCTTCTACCCGGTCCTCAACGAGGACTACGCGGTCAGGATCGCGCGAGACTGGAACGTAAAGCACGATGGTGCCGGCTTCGTCACTCGTTTTGAGGTCGAATCGGAGTTCCTGAGCCGGTATCCCATCCAGCAGGCCGGTGGGCAGACGATCCTCGAGCTCTGGGTTCCGGCCGAGGAACTGGACGACTTCAACGCCCACATCGTCGGCGAGATCCAGGTGGTCCACGGGTTCCGTTGAGGCGAGAAGGCCTGCCGGCGGAGCACGCTGCGGTGCGATGATCCCGGCGCGGCTGGTGTGATCACGGTGTCGGAGCCGTCTTGGACAGCCCCGTTCACCGGGCTGAGCTCGCGCGCCTTCGGGGCGCACAAACCTGGCGATACGCCAACTTCCCCCACTGTTCGGGGCGTCCAAGTCGGCGACGGAAAGTCGGCGACGGACCCGATCATTGACCACCTCGTGCCGCTGCTCGCGCTCCAGCCCTGCAAGCGGTCCGCCAAGGAGCCCGTGCTCATCGTGGACGGCACGCTGCCGCCTCAAGGCGACGGGGTCCACCACGCCATGCTCGGCATCGCCCTTGCCGGACACGCAAGCAGACCGCCCCCGCGACCGCCCCATTCCCGGCGACCCAAAGATCATTTACGTTCAGCCCTTACTGACCATTTCAGAATGACGTGCTTGGTCCGACGTTTGTGTGGTGTGAGGATGCGTTCTCGACGGAGTGGTAGAGGACGGGGGCGGGGCGTGACGCAGTGGCAGCTTCTGCGGGGTGACATCTTGCTCGGTGAGCTGAGTGAGTACGGCTGTGACCAGCCGTTCTTCTTGGCGCGCTTTTCGCCGGGGCCGGGATGGGAGAACGTGAGGCCCTTGTTCGAGGCTTTGGCGGCTCTCAGCGGTCCGGATCCTGATGGGTCTCGGACTGCCGCAGTGGTGAAGCCATTGCTCGACTTGGACCTCACGGTGGTTCCGGTCAGCGGCGGGCGGCCCTTGCTGCGGGTGTTCAAGGACTGCTGGCTGCGCATCGACGGGTCCGAGGCTCGCCTTCGTTACTGACTCGGAGAGCGGTGACTCTTCTGCAAGCCAGTTCCAGCAAGCCCTGGTGGAGGTGTGCGCGAGCTCGTAACGGATGCGGAGCCGTTTGAACTGGTGCAGCCAGGCACTGGCACGCTCGACCACCCAGCGGACCTTGCCCAGGCTGCTTCCGTGGACGACGCCGCGTCGGGTGACCACCGGCTTGATGCCGCCTTGCCGCTGCAGGCGGCGGTACTTGGCGCAGTCGTCCGCAAAGGTTAAATAACAAGCTGAGTGCCTCTTCCTGAGCCAGTCATGAAAAGGTTTCAGTCTCTGACGACTTGGTGCGCCGTCTACTCGACGAACAGCACCCCGTTGCCTCGCCATCCGATGGGAAGGACGCCTCGAACTCCACGACGCTTTCGTCTCTTTGGCATGCAGCCTCATCTGCGGCGATGCCTGAACAAGGCCCCCCGTGATCCTGTTGCGAGTTCCAAGAGCCCGAAGGCCGAAGCGGCTCAGGCCAGTTTCTTCCCCCGCGGTGGGACGATTTCGTCGCCCGGGGCGGCTCAGCCACCGGAAGCCCCAGGGTCTCTGCAGATCCATGGGCGACGGAGCCGTTCCCCCCTATCGCGGCCCCGACTGCTCGGCCGGTCGATGCGGCAGCGCCTTGGCATTCCTGGCGGCGGCTGCCGCGACGGTTGCCAGGTCTTCGCCCGAGAAGCCGGCGCGGCACCCAGGAGCGACCGGGCCGAACTCACCCTCTCAGGCGACGGCGAGTATGTGCCTTACCCCGCCGCCTGAGCCCGAGCGCGTTCGGTGCGGTGTGTGCACACCGCGCACGTTCCTTGGAAGGAGGTCCGGTTGCTGTTGGCCGTACGGCCTACGATGCCGCGGTGTTTCGGTACTTCCGGCGGTGCGCAAGTAGGGGGTGGTCCTGGAGGAGGGCTTTGGTTGTGCCGAAGCCCGGGGTGAGCCGCCCCGTTCAGGAGCGTCCCACCCCGGCTATCGGTCGTTCCCTACTTTCTCTTGAGGGTGAAGTCCTTGGTGACGGCGGACTTCTTCTTGATCTTCACCGTCGCGACGGTCGGCTGGAAGCCGTCCTTGGCGACGATGACGGTGAGCGGGTTGTTGCGGACGTCGAGCCACAGGGCGTACCCGCCGTGGGTGTCCGTCGTCAGCGTGTAGCTCGTGGCCCAGGTGTCGATCTGGACGGTGGCCCCGGCGATCGGCGCGGTGCCGCCGTTCGCGGTGACCCCCAGCACGGTGCCGGTGATCTTGCCCCAGGTCTTGGGCGGGGCGACGTGCATCTCCACGGGGAGAGCGGGCACGGAGTACGGGGTGTCGGAGCTGACGGACAACCGGGCGGTGAAGGCTCCCGGCTGGGTCACCTCGGCCACGGAGGCGTCCAGGGTGATCGTCACCTTCGAGCTCTTGCCGGGCTGGAGGGTGAGCTGCTGTTCGCTCTCGCTGAGCCAGCTGACGTCGGCCGTTCCTCCCTGGTCGTAGCCCGGCAGCACCTCCACCGTCGTTGCGGGGGTCGCGAGCGCGACGCCGCCACCGACCTTGAAGAAGCCGAGCGCGCCTCCGCCGCGGTAGGTGGCGGTGTCGGTGTTGGGGAGGGCGGTCCAGGTGCCGGCCTCCGGGTCGAAGGCGAAGGCCTGGTTGGTGATGCTGTTCTGGGTGACGCCGCTGGCGGTGACGAGCAGGCCGTTGGCGGAGGTGTAGGCGGCGCCCCAGAGGGTGATCGGCAGGTCGGCGACCTGTGACCACGCGTTGGTGGCGGGGTCGTAGACGTAGGAGTGCTTGTCCTCGCTGTTGCCGTTCAGACCGCCGGCGCAGTAGAGCTTGCCGCTGATGCCGGCGCAGGAACTCCAGGAGATCGACTCCGGGTAGTCGGCCACCGTGGACCAGGTGTCGGCGGTCGGGTCGTAGACGGTGACGTCCGTGCTGCCGCAGGATTCCGCCCCGCAGCCGCCGACCACGTAGAGCTTGCCGTCGAGCACGGCGTTGCCGGAGCCGGCGTAGGGCTTGGGCGAGGCGGCGCCGGTGGTCCAGGTGTCGCTTGCCGGGTCGTAGATCTCCAGCTTGGAGTCGGGGTCGCCGCTGGCTCCCCAGCCGCCGACGGCGTAGAACTTGCCGTCGATGAAGCCGTGGGCGGGATCCTCCCGGGTGTCCGCCGCGCCGGCCAGCTTGGTCCAGGTACCGGCGACCGGGTCGAGGACGTACATGTCCTTGGTGTCGGCGCTGCCGTTGAAACCGAAGGCGGAGTAGACCTTCCCGTCGTTGGTGGCGACAGCGTTGTCCATCAGCTTGACCGGCAGGTCGGGGGCCGCCTGCCAGGCGTCACCGGCGGCTCCGGGAGCCACCTTGGCGGTGGTGCCCGCGGCGGTCGCGGCGGCCTTGCTCGACAGCGGGGAATAGGTGCCCTTGACCAGTTTCAGCGGGGCGCCGCCCGCGGACTCGATGCTGAACCCGCCCGGCTGTTCCCCCAGTTTGACGGTGGCGGCCGCCGTGCCGGTGTTCTTGACGGTCAGGGTCTGGGTGGTCTGCTCGCCCCAGCCGACCGACGCGGTGAGCGAGGTCTTGTCCAGCGTCAGCTGCCCGGCACCGAGTGCGAAGTCCGCGCCGACCGCACTGTCGGCCGCCACCTTCACCGTCTTGTCGAGGCCGGTGTAGTGCGGCTTCGCCGCGGTGAAGCCGTGGCTGCCGAGGGAGGAGAACAGGGCGTAGACACCGTCGCCCAGAGCGGGGTCGTCGGGAGTGGCGAGGGTGACGGTGCTCTGCTTGTCGTCGTCCTTGTTCGTCACGGTGGCGCCGACCAGGCCCGTGGCGGTGTTGGCATCCGTCACGGTACCGGTGAGCAGACCGCCGGGCAGGGGCGTGACGTGACGCTCGCCGACGAAAACGTTGTCGACCTTCCACCACCAGCCGAACGAGCCGGTGAAGTGGAAGCGCAGCTGGACCGATGCCTTGCCGGCGTAGTCGGTCAGCGGGAGCTCGACCTTCTGCGCGCCGAAGGTGGTCTGCGTGGCGGACCAGAGACTGGTCCAGGTGGCACCGCCGTCGGTGGTCACGTCGACGCCCGCGCTCTGGCCCCCGATGGCCTGGTAGTCGTTGGCGAAGGCGATCTCGGGTGCCGAGTTGCCGGTGAAGTCGTATACCGGGCTGAGCAGTTGCGTGTCCTGATGCGCGCCGTTGCCGTAGTGGTCGCTGTCGACGACGGCGAACCCGCCGTCGCCGCCGGTGGTGTTGCCGCGTGAGCCCGGGTCGTCGAAGGCCCAGCCGCCGGTCGTCCCGTCGGCGTTGACCACGCTCCAGCCCTTCGGGGCGGAGTCGGTCGAGTCGAACGTCTCGGTGGTGCCTTCATCGTGCACCGAGTATCCGGTGGGCACGGCGGCCGCCCACGGGTCGGCCGGGACCGCGACGTTCAGGCTCTGGTCGGAGTCCGTGACGGTGATCTTCTTGGTGGGCGACGTGTAGCCGGGATAGGCGCTGGTCACGTGCAGGGTGTAGTCGTGGCCCTGGGGCAGCTTCAGGTCGAAGGCGCCGGTGAGCGGGTCGGTCCACACCGGGCCGCCGGGGACGCCGTCCGCGGTGATCTTGGCGTAGAGCGGCCAGCCGTGGCCGGAGCCGTCGGTGACCTTGCCGGAGACCGTCCGGCTCGGGACCGGGGTCAGGGCGAAGTTCTTGGTGAGGGTGTCGCCGTCGCCGAGGGACACGCCGGAGGCGGTGCCGGTGGCGTAACCGTAGGCTTCGACGGTGATGTCGTAGCTGCCGACCGGCAGGACGAGCGAGTAGGTCCCGTCGGCAGCGGTGTGCGCGGTGCCGCCGCCCTGGGTGGTGACGGTGGCTCCGGCGACCGGCTTGCCGGTGCTGTCGTCGGTGACGGTGCCGGTGAGCTTCCCGTGCGGGCCGCTGCGGAACGCGGCCAGCCCGTCGGGGGTGCCCAGGCCGGTCGGGCCGTCGTAGCCGGCACCGGCGGTGCACAGGTACGCGGGGGTGCAGGTGCCGTTGTCGCCTGTGGTCACGTCATTGAGGCCGGTACCGGCGGCGTACGGGTAGGAGTTGGGGTACGTACCCGCGACGGGGGTCCCGGCGGCCGCGTACACGGCGGCGATGATCGGTGAGGCGGCGCTGGTGCCGCCGTACACCTGCCAGCCGCCACCGCCGTAGGTCTGGTAGACCGCGACGCCGGTGGCCGGGTCGGCCACGGCGGAGACGTCGGCGACGGTGCGCTTGTCGCATCCGGTGTCCGTCTGGAAGGCCGGCTTGGGCTCGTAGAGGGAGCAGCCGGATCCCGGGCCCAGGCCGTTGCGGTTCCAGACCGACTCGGACCAGCCGCGTGCGGTGCCGGAGTCCCGGACCAGTGAGGTGCCGCCGACGGAGGTCACGTAGGGGGAGACGGCTGGGTAGGCCACCCCGTAGTCGCTGTCGCCCGAGGAGGCGACCACGGCGACACCGGGGTGGTTGTAATGGGCGTCGTACGTCGTCTCGTCCGGGGTCTCGCCGCTGCCCGGGGTGCTGCTGTAGTTGGTGCCGTAGGAGTTGGAGACGTACTTGGCACCGAGCGCGACCGCCTGGTCGACGGCCGCCCCGAGGTCCTCGAAGCTCGGCTGGTCCGCCTCGACGAGCAGGATGTGCGCGTTCGGCGCGGCCGCGGAGACCATGTCCAGGTCGAGTGAGATCTCGCCGGCCCAGCCGGAGTCGGGCGCGGGGTAGGCGGTGCCGCCGCGCTGGTCGACCTTGGTGAAGCAGCCGTTCGCCGTGGTGCAGGCGGGCAGCCCGTACTGCTCGCGGTAGACAGCCAGGTCGGCCTCGGCGCTGGGGTCGTCATAGGCGTCGACGATGGCGATCGTCTGGCCTGCACCGCCGTCGGCGGGAAGACTGTAGGCGCTCTGCAGGTCTCCGGCGCCGTAGCCGCTGGGGCTGACGGAGGCGGCCAGCAGGCCCTTGACGGCCTTGGTGTCGGTGCGGCGCAGGGCGAAACAGGCGGCCTGGCCCTTCTTTGGCGTGGAACAGGAGGGCTCGAGGGCGACCTCCTTCTTGGCCGAGGACGCCGGGGCAACGGAGGGGGGCGCCGCGTGGGCCGGGATCTGCATGCCCAGGACCGTCATTGCGGCGGCACTCAGGACCGTCAGGCAGGCGGCGGCTCTTCGGCGTAAAGCTGAACCGGTTCTCGGTGAGACGCGCAAAACGTTACTCCTCATGTTGCATGGCACGGGTCGACTCGTATGCGGTTCCGGGTCGACGGCGGATACGGGTAGCCGCATTCGCCACCATCAATTGGCGTACCCTGAAGGGCAATTGACAATAAGCGCCGTGTTACATGTACATGTCGTTGGGTCGAAAGCGCAAAAGAGGACTGTGATCCGGGCCTGAAATAAATTCCCATGCCAACGGACCCCGCCGCTAAATAAAAGAAGCGTGGGGCCTGTTTCTGCACGGTCATGATTTTCAGTCGGCTGCGGGCGGCCGGGGATCAGGGCGCACACTCTGCGACGGCCACGGGAGTTGTCGGTCCGGACATGTGGTCAGAGCGGAGATCACCGCACCGGTGACCTGCGATCATCCTCATCTCGGCGGCCTCGCCTGACAAGATCCGCCGCCTGCGGGCCCGCGCAGTTGCACACTTGCGTAGCATCGGCGTGAACCTCGTTCCGATCTTCCGAGGAGTCGCTGGTGGACGTGTCCTCCCTAGATGCGTTGTGGCCAGGCACCGGCCTGGGCGGCCTCGCCCGGCAGGCACTGGAGTACCTGGTCGGCCATCCGGACGCGGACGAGGAAGCGGTCGCGACAGGGATCGGCGTGCCGGCCCCGGCGGCCCGGACCGCCCTGCGGTCCCTGGAGGCCGAACTCCTGGCCGTGCGAGTCAGTGAACGGCCCCCGCGCTGGAGTGCCAGCCCGCCCCGCTCCTCGCTGGGAGCCCTTCTCGCCCGTAAACGACAGGAGTTGGCCAGGGCAGAGCTGTACGCGGAACAACTCCACGAGGTCTATCGCATGGCCCCGGGCCGGCAGATCGCCTCGGACCTTTTCGAGGTGGTCGAGAGCGATGAACAGGTCGGCGCCCGCTATGCACACCTTCTGAGGAGCAGTCGGCAGGAGGTCCTGCATTTCGCGAAGCCGCCGTATGTGACCTCGCGGATCGCCCCCACCGACGCTTCCACCTCCGCGGGCGCCGCGGTCCGTCCCGGCGTCCGGCTCCGGTCCGTGTACGACAGCGACGGAATCGGGGACGACGGATGCCTGGAGGCGGCTCTCCGGGGCGCCGCGGAAGGGGAGTTGAGGCTCCTGTCCGGACTGCCCATGAAACTGGTCATCTTCGACTCCGTCGCGGCGATCATGCCGTTACGGAAAGACGATCCGGCCGCGGGCTCGCTCGTGGTGCACTCCTCGACGCTGCTGGACGTGCTGACCGCCCTCTTCGAGAGCGTATGGGAGCGTGCGGTGCCCCTGTCGCTGGAAAGCCGGCCCGTCTCGCCCGCCGCGAGCGCCGAAAGACAGGACGGCGCTCTCGACAGCCGGACGCGGGACATCCTGCGCCTGATGTCCGCGGGGATGAAGGACGACGCCATCGCCCGCGCCCTGCGGCTCAGCCGCCGGACCGTTCAGACACACATCAGCGATCTGGGCAGACAGCTGGGCGCACGGACCCGCTTCCAGATCGCCCTGCTGGCCCACGAACGCGGCTGGCTCGGAAACCCGAAGGCCTAGTACGGCAGTCGGACTTCGTGGGGTGATACGCATGGTCATGCCGTGAGCGCGAGGCGTGTGCGGTAGTGGTGCCGGCGGGCTCGGGCCTGATGGCTTCGTCGCCAGTCTGATGAGGCCAGATGGAAATCGACCTTCTGGGTCGGCGGAGTTCGCTGTGTGACGGCGCGGCCGGCAGGCGCTGGATCTCGGGGACGGTCAGCGCTGTCTTGCCGCAGTCGGCAGGCGCCGTCCGGTCGACGTCGTCGGGTAGGACGGGTGCGGAATGAGCGGCTTCGGCCAGCGCGGATCCGATGGCCAGCGGCGCGTAGGCGGCCAGGGCGAGGGCAGTGTGCCGTTTCCACGTGCGGTAGCCGCGCGGTGGCGATCCACGCCCAGTCGTACAGGCGCCGTCCCTTCGAGCCGTTCCCGCACGAGGGGCGGTTCCATCGCCGCGATTCGACCAGGTGCAGCGCCTGATCGGCACGCGTCTTCACCTGACCGCAGGTGGTGAGCTGGAAGTCGCACCCGACGGCGAACACGTAGCCGATGCCGCGGGCTTCGAACACCTCGCGTCATTCGATGCTGCGTCCGTAGACCTCGTCGCCGGTGGCCCAGGTCGGCTGGAGCCCGCCGTCCAGCGCACGCATGGCCTGGTCGCGGGCGATCTGGCCCTTGGTCGCGAAGGCGTGGTCGGTGTACTGCCGCCCGACCCCGGCCGTGGCGGTGCCCTTCTTCAGATCTCCGGTCTCGTCGAAGATCAGAACCCCGCCGGTGCCCAGGTGGCGGGCGGTGAACTCGCGGACGTGATCGCGCACGGCGTCTTCCTTCCACACCACGCCCGAGAGCAGATGCTGGAGCCGGTAGGGGCGAGCGTGTTCCACCGCTTGCGCGAGTGCCCAGCAGTGCCGGCCACGCCCGGAACCAGCAAGGCGCGCATGTACGCCTCCACGTTCGATCGAGGGTCACAGCGGCTAAAGACAGGCGCGAGCAGTCCGGCGAGCTCCGCGAAGCGCTCCTCGAACCCTCCCGCTGTAGCGGCCGAGCAGGCTGTTCCTTGATCAGACTGAGTCACGCCACGATGATCACGGAGCGGGCCGCACTCGTTCGAACCCCGGCGAGCCGGAAGCCCTGGCGGTTCAACGGCGCTGACCCCACGGCAGGAGTTCAGTCCGAGGGCCATGCAAGAAGCTTGACGGTTCAAGGTCCGGCCGGTGCGCTTAAAGAGTGCATCGCGGACACGTGAGTGGACGCCTTGGCGGGGCGTTATCTTGTCGATGTGGGTACATCCGGTAGTGAGCTGGCTTCCTTCCTGCGCGCCCATCGAGCCCGGGTGGAACCGGCGTCGGTCGGGCTGCCGGCCGGCGGCGACCGGCGGGTCGCCGGCCTGCGGCGTGAAGAGGTCGCCGTGCTGGCCGTCGTGAGCGCGGATTACTACACCCGTCTGGAGCAGGGTCGGGAGCGTAACCCCTCGGCCCAGGTGGTCAACGGTATCGCGCACGCACTCGGGCTGGACACGGATGCTCGGGCGCATCTATTCCGGCTGGCCGGCTTGACGCCTGTGCCGCGCCTCGGGACCGCGCGGGACCACGTGCATCCGGCGCTCCTGCAACTACTGGAGAACTTCCCGGCGGCAGCCGCTTACGTCCTCGACCCGGCCTACGAAATCCTGGCGACGAACCGGATCGCGCAGGCGCTGCTCGCACCGTTCGGAATGACGAACATGCTGCGGATGATGTTCGAACACCCGCAAGCCAAGACGATCTTCGGCGACTGGGAGGCGGTGGCCGCCCGCGCGGTGCACGCGGTGCGGTTGAACGTCGTCGCCTACCCTGATGCGCCCGAGATCAAGTCGCTGGTCGATGACCTGCTGCCGCAGTCCGCCGAGTTCCGGGCGCTGTGGGAGGAGCAGACGGCGCGAGGCCTGAGCCGGGCGTACAAGATCTTCCATCATCCGCAGGTCGGCCGGATCGAGCTGACCTACCAGACATTCGATGTGCGGGCGGCGCCTGGACAGCAGTTGCTCGTCGGCACCGCGGAACCGGGCAGCCCGAGCGCCGGCGCGCTGGCAAGGCTGTCGGCGCACTGATCTTCCTGGGTGCGGCGCACCTAGGAAGCTGCGGCCTTCCGCGAAACCGGCGGCGGCCGGAAGCTGGGCACCGACGGGCTCCCGCAGCGAAGGAACCGCGCATGGTGGATCACTCGAAATGCCTCGCTCCGCGCGATCCTGCCGGATGCGGCAGGGGTTCATGTGGGTGTCGTCTGTGTCGGTCGGATGCCGTCGAGGACGATCTGGACGACTCGCTCGCGTTGGGCGTCGTCGCGGTAGGTGCCGGCGGTGGCGGCGAAGATCAGGCGCATGACGTCGTCTGCGTCGATGTCGGCACGCACCTCGCCGGCCTGCTGGGCGCGGTCGAACGAGGGGGTCGGCGACGGCGTAGATGGCCTCGCGGCTGGGCTGGTAGGCCCCGATTCGCGGGTCAGGACGGTGGTGAGCACGTGCGGCATCGCCTTCTCACCCTGGCACCCGGTCACCCTGACCGAAGGCCCTGACACCCCCGAGGTGATGGCGGTGGCCGAGACGATCGCGACCCGCCACGGCGTCACCGCGCGACAGCTCGCCCTGGCCTGGCACCTGCACCGTAGCCCGCTGAGCCTTCCGATCCCCGGCACCACCAGCATCGAGCACCTGCGCGACAACCTCGCCACCGCACAGGTCGCCCTGTCCGCCGACGAAGTCGCCGAACTGACCGCCCTGACCCTCGAAAGCTGAGAACCCCACCCTCTCGAACCAACCGAGTCCGCAGACCCGAGGAGCAGAAATGACAGACCTCGCATACTCCGTGTATGTGACCCCGTCCAAGCCGGCGGTCTCCGACGACCTGCCTCCGGGCGAGGCGCGCCGGATGTGGTCGCCCACCGCCGCCACCCTGATCCACGGCGACCGAGACGCGGTGCTCGTCGACCCGCTGATGACCATCGACGAATCCCGCGCCCTGGCCGACTGGGTGGCAAACAGCGGCAAGAACGTCACCACCATCTTCGTCACCCACGCGCACGGCGACCACTTCTTCGGCGCCCCGGCGATCCTGGAACGCTTCCCGCACGCCAAGCTCGTCTCGACTCCGGGCGTGGTGGAGTTCATGCAGGCCCAGTACGGTCCGCGTTGGTTCGACGGATTCTGGAACCCCCGCTTCCCCGGCCAGATCTCCGAAACCCACCTGATCGCCGAACCGCTGGGTAACGACGCACTGATCGAACTCGAAGGCGAGCAGCTGCACGCGATCGAACTGGGCCACGCCGACACCGACGGCTCCGCGGCCCTCCACGTCCCCTCCATCGGCCTGGTCGTCGCCGGCGACGCGGTCTACGGCGACGTCCACCTCTACCTCGCCGAGTCCAAGGGCACCGGACGCAGCAACTGGCTCAACGCACTCGACACCATCGAAAAGCTCGCGCCCACCGCCGTCGTGTCCGGACACAAGCGCGACGGCGACCCGGACGACCCCGAAGACATCGCCCGCACCCGCCGCTACATCCAGGACTTCGACACCGCTGCCGAAAAGGCCACCGTCTACCAGGACCTCTACGACGCGATGGTTGCGCTCTACCCCGACCGGCTCAACCGCGGCGTTCTGTGGAACTCCGCCAAGTCCGTCAAGGGATAAGTCGCACAGACTAACTCGGACGACTGAACTTGAAAGCGTGATGTCGGTTGCTGGGATCAGGTGGTCACCGTCTGCGGTGGGGGCTCCACTCGTAAGCTCCTGGTGCCGTCTCGATGACCTCGCAGGGCCAGGTCAGTCGGACCTGTTCCAGGCGCGCGCGATGCTCGGTGATCCAGTCTTCCTGGGGTCGGGTTCGCAGGGCTGTCGTAAGGCGGTCCGGGTCGCTGATCTGGATCGACAGCCAGCCGTCTTCGTGCACGTGGATGTCGAGGCTCAGGCCGCGGTCTCCGCCGATGCCGACCGTTTGGCCTGGTCCCAGATCGGAGAGTTCCTGCTCCCAGGAGTCCAGGTCATGCTGGAAGAGGTAAAGGTCGAGCCGGGCGTCGACGAAACTCGCGGAGACGAGCACGTCCGCGTGCAGAATGTCGTGGCCGGTCAGGACGCCCGGCTGGGACCGTCCTGTGACGCGCACGGTGCAGCGGTTGCCATCCGGATCGGCGAGGTGGATCAGATCCATCGGAGCGGGATCCGTCATTGAGTTGCTCGCTTTCGTGCGCTGGCGTGGGCTGCATCGTCTCCTGTCACCGGACGAGCGACGCAGTCAGGCCCAGGCACATAGAGTCACGTGCCCAGGGGCCAAGCCGGTGCCGGCGAGACAGTCGTCGATCACGTCTGGCTGGTACTCAAGCTTCTTGAGCCGATGCTTGACCGCGCGGTGCCTTGACGAAGGCTTGCGGCGGCGCGGTTGCCGATGTCGCCTTTGACCAAGGACCACACGCCCTCGGTTGGGTTGAGGTCGTGCGCGTAGGTGGGCAGGCGAACGACGGTAAACCACTCGGCGTTCGCGTCGATGAACTCGCACAGCGGCTTCGTCAGATGCAGTCGGCCGTTGTCCGTGTTCAGCACGATCGGGCCAGCCAACTGTCCGCGGGCCCGGACGATCAGATCACGGAAGTCGCGCCAGCCGAAGCCCTTCGGCTGGTCCTTGCGCCCAGAGCTGACCGGCTGCACCACTGGGCAGGGCACCACCCCGCCGAAGATCGGCCCGTCCCTCTCGCCATGAGCGGCCGGCCAGGGAGGCGCGACACGCTGTCCACCGGGCATTCCACTGGCTGTGCAAGGCACCGTCAGTGATCGCCTGTCTCACTGCCGAGCGGGAGTTGGGGCGCCTGGCCGGTGACGTCGACATCGACACACTCGCCTCCACTCTCGTCGGGGCCGGGCACCATGGTGACCACCGTCATCGTCGGCTCCTTGCGATGCAAGCGCCCATTTCGAACGTCGCCACCCCGCCGAGACTGATCAAGACCGTCGCTGGTCCCTGACGCGCCTAGGATTGCGAGAGTGACGGCAAGAACCAGTGACATCGAGAAGGCAGCCGGTGTGCTGCGGGCCGGCGGTCTGGTGGCCCTCCCGACCGAGACCGTCTACGGTCTTGGTGCCAATGCCGAGGACCCCGCCGCCGTCTCGCGCATCTTCCAGGTCAAGGGGCGCCCGCCCTCGCACCCTCTGATCGTCCACATCAGTGGCGCGGAACACCTGGACGACTGGGTCCAGGAGGTACCCGCGACGGCCCGCCTGCTGGCCGAACGCTTCTGGCCGGGGCCTCTCACGTTGGTCCTGCGGCGCGGTCCCCGGGTGCCGCTCGAAGCAACCGGCGGCTTGGAGACGGTGGCTGTGCGCGTGCCCGACCACCCCGTGGCTCTCGCGCTGCTGTCGGCTTTCGGTGGCGGTGTCACGGCTCCGTCCGCCAACCGCTTCGGCTCGGTGAGCCCCACGACCGCGGACGACGTCCGTGCCGAGCTCGGCGACGCCGTCGATTTCGTGTTGGACGGCGGTTCCTGCGAGGTCGGCGTCGAGTCGACCATCGTCGACGCCACCGGCGAGACCCCGACCATTCTGCGGCCCGGCGGGGTGACGCGCGAGGACCTCGAAGCGGTGCTGGGGTGCCCGCTCGCGGTCCCGGCCACCAGCCGCATCCGGGTGCCGGGCCAGCATCCGTCGCACTATGCGCCGCGGGCGCGGGTCGTCCTCGTCGAGCCGGAGAAGGTCGTCGCCGAGGCGGAACTGGCGCGGGAACTGGGTCACCGCGTCGGCGTCTTCCTTCCTGCCCCCTTCGCCGACGCCGAGGTGAAGGCGCACGCGGTGGTGCAGGTCCCCGGTTCGATGGCCGCTTATGCGCGGGGGCTGTACGGGTTCCTGCGCGAACTCGACCAGCAAGAGTGCGACCTCATCGTCGCGTCACTGCCGGCGGAGGAGGGGCTGGGACTGGCGATCGCCAACCGGCTGCGCCGCGCCGCGGGGCCCCGCACCACCGTGTGACCGGCACCGACGCTGTGCCCTTACCGCTCCCGGATGCGGGTGCCCGGCGGTTTCGGCCGAGCTTGTGCCGGGCCGGCAGGCCGGGCACAAGCTCGACAGGCGCACGGCCGGGACGGTCAGGACGCGGCAGGGACCGCCGCATCAAGGCCGCGAGAGGCGACGAGCTGTGCACTGCCGTCGGCCAGCCGGTAGGACAGACCCACCACACCGAGGCGGCCGGCGGCCACCTGCTCGGCCAGAACGCGGGAGCGTTCGAGCAGCAGGTCCACGGTGTTCTCGATGTGCTCGGCCAGGATCTCGTCGGCCTGGTCGCGTCCGGCGGCGCGGGCTGCCAGCACGCTCGGCGTCACCCGTTCGACAACATCACGGACGAATCCTCCGGGCACCCTGCCACCGTCGGCTGCGGCACGGGCGGCTGCGATGGCCCCGCACGAGTCGTGGCCGAGCACGACGACGAGTGGGGCTTCGAGCACGCTCACGCCGTACTCGATCGAACCGAGGACTTCTGCACCGGCGACATGCCCCGCCGTACGCACCACGAACAGATCGCCCAGGCCACGGTCGAAGATGATCTCGGCGGCCAGCCGGGAGTCGGAACACCCGAACAGCACGGCGAAGGGCTGCTGGGACGGTGCGATCTCGGTGCGCCGTATGGCGTCCTGGTTCGGGTGTTCGGGGGCGCCTGAGACGAAGCGCTGGTTACCGGCCATGAGCAGGTCGAAGGCGTCACGGGGCGTCGGGTTCTGGATCTCGGTCATGGCGGCAGCCTACGAGCGGGCATCCGCCGTCGCACCACCTGGCCCCCTCGGAGGTCGCCGGATCGGACCACCCTGATCGTCTGGCCGCACCCCCAGGCTCCGGGCGAGGGCCGTCCCGGTGCGGAACCTCAGCGCGCGACCGTGCAGCCCCGCCCCGTACGGCGACCGGTCCAGGCCCCTGCATTCGTCGTCCGCACCCGCCCGACGAGCCATGCGCGGCCCGCGCTGTCGGCCCGAACGAGGGCGGACCGCCGAAGATCACCCCGCCGTTCCTGCCGTTCCCCCCCGTTCCCGTCGATTCGGGTCCGCTGAGGTCCCCCGCGTCGGCCGACGCGGGGCGATGATCTCCGGCCCTGCCAGTGCACCGGTCGCCTCCGCCGGCTCCCGTTCCCCCGGCGCGGGCAGCCCTGGCGCGCTCGTCCCGGATGGCTGCGAAATCCCTCGGGAACGGGGCGTACAGCTCATCGCCGGCCAACTCCAGCACTCCTGAAACCGGCACGCGGAACCTGGCCCAGATTCACGGCCTCCACGGCGAGCCGGGCCGCCCGAGCGGCTGGGGGAGCCGACGCCCGGTCATCTCCGAAGCGCTGGTGCGGGGCGCCGGCGGCGACTGCGGGTGCTCATCGCGGTTACTCGGCCCTGACGAATGGTCGAAGGACGAGCGAGGAGGTGGGCAGTATGCGTGCTCTGACCTGGCAGGGGCGGCGGGATGTCCGGGTGGAGACGGTCAAGGATCCGGTGATCGAGCAGCCCGACGACGTGATCGTGCGGATCACCTCCACAGGCATCTGCGGTTCCGACCTCCACTTGTACGAGGTCCTCGGGCCGTTCCTCCAGCCCGGCGACATCCTGGGACACGAAGCCATGGGTGTCGTCGAGGAGGCCGGGCCGGAGGTGCGTGACCTCGCTCGCGGGGACCGGGTCGTTGTTCCGTTCAACATCTCCTGCGGCACCTGCTTCATGTGCTCCCAGGGCCTCCAGTCGCAGTGCGAGACCACACAGGTGCGCGCGTACGGCTCCGGCGCCGCCCTGTTCGGCTACACCAGGCTGTACGGGCAAGTGCCGGGCGGGCAGGCCGAGTACCTGCGGGTGCCGTTCGGCAACACCCTGCCGATCAAGGTGCCCGAAGGCCCGCCCGACGACCGTTTCGTCTATCTCTCCGATGTGTTGCCGACCGCCTGGCAGGCCGTCGAGTATGCGGCGGTGCCCCCGGGCGGATCGCTCACCGTGCTCGGGCTCGGCCCGATAGGCGACATGGCCACACGCATCGCCCAGCACCGGGGCGCCGGTCTGGTCATCGGCATCGACCTCGTGAAGGAACGCCTCGACCGGGCCGCTGCACACGGGGTGACCTGCCTGGACCTGCGCCGTCACGGGAAGGACATCGGGGACGCGGTGCGCGAACTGACCGACGGGCGCGGCACCGACGCGGTGATCGACGCGGTCGGCATGGAGGCGCACGGCAGCCCGGTGAGCAAGGCCGCCCAGTGGGCGACCGGACTGCTGCCCGACGCGCTGGCCCAGCCGCTCATGGAGAAGGCAGGCGTGGACCGGCTCGGCGCGCTCTACGCGGCGATCGATCTCGTACGGCGTGGCCGTACCGTCTCGATTTCCGGAGTGTACGGCGGGGCCATGGACCCCCTGCCGCTGCTGCGCATGTTCGACAAGCAGCTCCAGTTCCGGATGGGCCAGGCGAACGTGTGGCGCTGGGTACCGGAGATCCGGCCCCTGCTCGGCGACGGAGACCCTCTCGGCGTGGACGAGTTCGCCACCCACCACCTGCCGCTGGAGGAGGCGCCACGGGCGTACGCGGCGTTCCAGGCCAAGCAGGACGGCATGATCAAAACCCTGCTGCGCCCCTGAACCGTCGGGGCGTCCGCGTACGTGCCGGGCCACCGCGGCCGCCTCGTCCCGCCCGCTCCCGGCGAACCCGAACCGTGACGTCCGCGCCCTGGTCGTGCAGCCTGGCCGGGCCCGCCGGGCCCACGGACAGCGCTGGATGCCCTCGCCCTCGACGATCCGACGTCCGATCGGACGTCCGATCCGACGTCGTCTTGATGCGCCGAAGTCAGTGAAGCTGCCGCGCCAGCAGGTCTGCGGCCCGGTCGGCGAGGATGTCGGGTGCCTGCGTCGCGTCGAGCTCGGCTCCCGGCTCGTCCGGTTCGAGGGGTTCGAGCGTGGCAAGTTGCGAGTCGAGGAGCGAGCTCGGCATGAAGTGGCCCGTGCGTCCGCCGAGCCGGTCCGCCAGCACGTCGCGGCCGGCGGTCAGGTGCAGGAAGACGGCGCCCGGGCAGGCCGCTCGCAGGATGTCGCGGTAGCGCCGCCTGAGTGCGGAGCAGGCGACCACCGCACCTGTGCCCGCCACATCCCTCTGGTGCAGCCAGCGGCCGACGGACTCCAGCCAAGGGCGACGGTCGGTGTCGTCGAGCGGTGTGCCGGCCGACATCTTCGTGATGTCGGCGGGGGAGTGGAAGTCGTCGCCGTCCGCGAACGGCACGCCCAGCCGCTGCGCCAGCAGGCGGCCCACCGTGGTCTTGCCGATCCCAGCGACGCCCGTGACGACGACGCACGGGGACCGGCGCTCAGCGCGGTCCATCTTCCGGTAGCGCTTCGGGATGCAGCAGGTCGCTGCGCCGCCGTCGGGCGTCCTCGTGCGGCCGGGGAGGCGGACCGTCGGAGCCGGCCGGATACTCCTCCAGCGGAACCCGGTTGCTCTCCCATGCGCTCAGGACAGGGGTCAGGACCCGCCATGCCTCCTCGGCCTCGTCGCCCCGGATGGACAGGGCGGGATCACCCTTCATGACGTCCAGCAGGAGCCGGCCGTAGGCGGGCAGGTCGGGCGGCTCCATCCGCGCGGTCAGTGAGAGCTGGGCGAGGGCCTGGGCGCGTGCGCCGATGCCCGTCATGTCGAGGCTCATCCCTTCCGGCTCCAGCCCGAAGCGCAGCACGTTGGGCTGGGCCTGTCCTTCGTGCCCGAAGGGCAGGTGGGGCACGGGCCGGAAGCGCACCGCGACCTCCTTGCGGTCCTGTCCGAGCGCCTTGCCGCTGCGTAGCCGGAACGTCGTCCCCGACCAGCGCCAACTGTCCAGTTCCAGTTCGACCTCGGCGAAGGTCTCCGTGCGCCGGCCGGGGTCCACACCCGCCTCGTCGACGTACGCGGGGATGGCACGGTCACCGATCCGGCCCGACAGATAGCGCGCGCGGCGCGTGCGGTGCACGACGTCGTAGTCGGTCAGGAGCCGCACGGACCGCAGCACGTCGACCTTCCGGTCGCGCAGGTCGCGCTCGCCGAGGGTGATCGGGGGTTCCATGGCCACCAGGCACAGCAGTTGCAGCAGGTGGTTCTGCACCATGTCCTTCAGCGCGCCGACGCCGTCGTAGTAGCCGGCCCGGCCTTCCAGGGCGAGGGTCTCGTCCCAGACGATCTCGATGTCCGAGATGTGGGTGCTGTTCCAGATGGGCTCCAGCATCCGGTTGGCGAGCCGGCTTCCGAGCACGTTCTGGACGGTCGTCATGGCGAGGAAGTGGTCGACCCGGAACACCGCCTGTTCGGGCACGAGACCGGCGAGCAGCCGGTTGAGGCGGCGCGCGCTCGCCAGGTCCTCGCCGAACGGCTTCTCCAGCACGATCCGGCTGCCCGGCGGCAGGCCCCCCTCGTGCAGGGCCGTGACCATGTCCGGGAAGAGCGCCGGGGGAAGGGCGAGGTACACGGCGATCGGGTCGTCGCCGGCGACGACCGCGGCGACGTCGGCGGGGTCGGTGACGTCGGCCCGCCGGTAGCGGGCCGAGGCTGCGACGGCCTTCCTGGCATCGGCGGGATGGGAGCCGCCGTGGCGGTCGAGCTGGTCGGCGCACCAGTCGCGGAAGTGGTCGGTGTCCCAGTCCTCCCTGCTCGCGCCGGTCAGCTGGAAGCCGTCGTCGATGTGTCCCGCGGCCCGCAGGGCGGCCAGGGCCGGCAGGAGGTAGCGGGCGGTGAGGTCGCCTGTCGCGCCGAAGACGGCGAGCCGGTTGATCATGTCCGTACGCCTGTCTTCGCCCGGGCGAGGTTCACGCCGCTGGCGATGATCCCGATATGGCTGAACGCCTGGGGAAAGTTGCCCATGAACTCTCCAGTGGTGGGGTCGATCTGTTCCGGCAGCAGCCCGAGCGGGCTGGCACGGGCGCACAGCGAGGCGTACACCTTCTCGGCCTCGTCGATCCGGCCCTGGGCGGTCAGGTTGTCGGCCAGCCAGAAGCCGCAGAGCACGAAGGCGCCCTCGTCGCCGGGCAGGCCGTCGGGCGACTCCTCGTGGAGGTAGCGGTAGAGCAGGCCGTCGCCGGCCGACAGGCGTTCGGCGACGGCGGTGGTGCTCGCCGCCATCCGCGGGTGGTCGGCCGGCACCACGTGGCGCAGGGGGAGGGCGAGCAGGCTCGCGTCGAGCGCGCCGCCGCCGTCCAGATGCGCGCTGAGCGTCTGGGCGTCCTCGTCCCAGGACTCCTCCAGGATGCGCCGACGCAGCCGGTCTGCCGCGGCACGCCAGGCCGCGGTCGGTCCGGGCAGGCCGAGCCGTTCGCCGATGGCCGCGGCCCGGTCCAGGGCCACCTGGCACATGCCGGCCGAGTACGTGAACACCCGGCCGTCGCTGCGCACCTCCCAGATCCCCTGGTCCGGCTGGCGCCACGCCTGCTCCGCGGTGTCGGCCAGCCCCGCCAGGCCCGCCCACAGTGCGGGCTGCACCTCGCGGCCGGTGCGCAGCCACTGGTCGGTGCGCAGCCACTGGTCGGCGCAGTCCAGGATCTCGCCGTAGACGTCGTGCTGGCGCTGGTCGGCCGCGCCGTTGCCCCACCGCACCGGACCGGAGCGGCGATACCCCTCCAACTCGGTGTCCTCGATCTCGTCGGGCACGGGGCCGCCGTCGAGGTTGTACATGATCCGGGGGATCCGGCTCTGCTCGACGGCGTCGAGGACCCAGCCGAGGAATGCGTCCGCCTCGCCGGTGAAGCCGATGCGCCGCAGGGCGAACACGGCGTAGGCGGCGTCGCGGATCCAGGCGTAACGGTAGTCCCAGTTGCGGACGCCGCCGATCGGCGCGGGCAGGGAGGAGGTGGGCGCCGCGACGAGGGCGCCGTTGGCCCAGTCGTCGCACAGCTTCAGGGTGATGGCGGCACGCCGGACCAGTGCCTCCTGGGGACCGGAGTAGCCGAAGTGTTTCATCCAGCGCCGCCAGGCGTCAGCGGTGTCGGCGAGCATCGTGTCGGCCTGGAACCGGTGGTGGCGGTGAAATCGGCCCCAGGACAGTACGAGGTCGAGGTGTTCCCCCTGTCTCAGCTCGTGGGTGCTGTGCAGGCCGGGCAGCGCGCGGTTGGAACGCAGGTGCAGGCGCAGGTCCGGCCGCCGCGAGGGCCGGAGTTCCAGGCCGCTGAACAGCGCCTGCGCCGTGCCGCCGCCGCGGGGCTCCAGGTCCACCCGCAGCCGGACGTCTCCGGAGAGGACCACGGCCGACCGGACGAGCTCGCACCGTCCGGCCGGGGCGTCGTCGGTGAGGTCGGCGCCGGTGCGCACGGTCAGCGCGTCGGTGACCCGTACGAGGCCGGTGGGACTGCGCATCTCGGTGGTGAGGACGCCGGTGTCGGGTTCGTAGCGCTGGCGGGCCTCCACCAGGTCCTGCGGGGCGAGGGTGAAGTGGCCGCCCCTTGCGTGGTCCAGCAGGCCGCAGAACAGGGGGTCGGAGTCGAACCGGGGGAGGCACATCCAAGGGATCGAGCCGTCCAGGCCGACCAGCGCGGCCGTCGTGCCGTCCCCGATGAGGCCGAGGTCCTCCAGTGGCAGGTAGCCCTCGCGCCTGCGGACCGGGCGGAACGGGGGGTCGGGGTCGTGCATGGCTCCTCGCTTCCGCGGCGCCGCAACGTACCGTCCGGCGCGCCGCGCAGGTCCGGGAAGGACAGCACCTAGAGGGTGATCAGCACCTTCACGACGTCTTCGAGCTTCTTGTCCGCGACCTCGAAGGCCCGCTCCATGTCGTCGAAGGCAAACGTGTGGGTGGTCATGTGCGTGGGGTCGACGCGCTTCGCCTCCAGCACGCGCAGCAGCCGTTCCATGCGGAGCCTGCCTCCGGGGCAGAGCCCGGTCGCGATCGTCTGGTCGGCCATGCCGACGCCCCACTCGACACGGGGAATGCGGATGAACTCGCCCTCGCCGAAGTAGCCGATGTTGGAGATGGTGCCGCCGGGTTTAAACGCCTTCATCCGCCTGTCCCCCTCTCCCGTCTCACCGGTTGACCGGACAACCGTGAGCCGGTCGAATCGACTTCGGCATTCGACATCACCCCGTCACTCCTGCCACTGTCGCAAGGTCCGAGCCCGCCCGCATCCCCTGACCGGACGATGGCCCCGGCCAGAGGATGCGGGCGGGCGGGCAGGTTCAGCAGGATGACCTGGTTGAGGTCTGCCCCGGGTGACACGCTGTCCCGGCACTGGCCTCGGCGGCGAGGCGCCCCTGTTCGCGTGGGGCCACGCGGCGAGGGCGGAGGACGCTGTAGGCGATGACAGGCGCACGGATCGAGCCCTCATCGGATCGTCACGTCGTCGGGCGGCCGCGGCATCGTGGTGGCCGCCGTGGAACCGGCAACGGGGGCGCCGACCGAGATCGGCGTCATCAATGGCCTGCCGGACCCGTCCTACCTGACTGTCGATCACGCGGGGCCGGGACCGGTCCTGTATGCCGTCTCCGAGACCGCACATGGCTCGGTCGCCGCCCACGACCCGCAGGTCCCGAGCCCGGCCCGCCCGGCGCCCCCGTGGCCGTGCAAGGGGATGCGCCCACCCGTCCCTCGGTGGCGCGCGGACACCCGCTGACCGCCAACTACGCCTCCGGCAGCGTCACCGTGTTCTCCCTCGCCGCCGACGGCGGCCTGCGGACCGCGGGGGACGTGCGGCACCGCACGGGCAGGTCGATGGCCGCGCGATCTCGTTCTGCACCCGTCCGGCACGCGGCTGTACGCGGCAACGAACGCCCGGGCAACGTCACTTAGCTGGACCTGGACCCCGCAACCGGCGTCCCGCAACGCGCGGGTTCCCTGCCGGTACCGGCGGCATCCAGCGTCGTCTTCGTCTGAGGCACGTGCGCACGCCCCCGGTCACGCCCTGCCACGGACGACGGCGACCGGGCAGTGCGCGTGGTGCACCAACGCCTGGCTGACCGACCCCAGGAGCATCCCGGAGAACCCACCGCGCCCCCTGGCGCCGGCAACCATCAACTGCGCGTTCCTGCTCGCCTGGACCAGCACCTCGCGAATCTCGCCACTCAGCACCTCCTGTCGGACCGTCACGTCCGGATATGTCTCCGCGCGCCCGGCGACGGCGTGGGCCAGCAGGCGCTCCGGGCTCTCCACGCCCGTACCGGCCGGTTCGTGATCCGGCAGCCACGCGTGCACCGCGACGAGCTCGGCTCCCCGCAACGCCACCTCCGCAAAAGCGAATTCAACCGCCTTCTCGCCCTCGGTAGACCCGTCGACGGCCAACACGACGGGCCCGGCGCCGTCCGGCTCCTCGCGGACCACCAGCACCGGACAGTGGCTGTGGGCGGCCACGGCCACCGCCGTCGAGCCCAGCAGCATGCCGACGAACCCCCCGATGCCTCGGCGGCCGACGACCACGAGGTCCGCGGCGCGCGACTCGGCCACCAGCACCGACACCGCACCGCCGATCATCACGACGTCGCCGACCTCCACCCCGGGCGCCACACGCCGGGCGTCCTGTGCGGCGTCGTGCGCCGGCGTGTTGAGCGGGGACGGGTCCAGCGGCGCGTACATGGGCCCGACCGGCCAGCTGAAGGCGTGCACCACACGCAGCTCCGCACCACGCCGCTCAGCCTCCAGGGCGGCCTGAACCACCGCGGCATGACTCGACGACGAGCCGTCCACCCCTACGACGACCATGCTGCCCACAGCGTCTCCTCACACACGTCAGTACCGCCGGCCCTGGGCGAGAGGGGACTCAGTGGGTTCCTTGCGGCTGTCCGCTGAAGACGAACCGGTGTTCTGACCGCCACCTCGGCAGCCGGTCAGAGTGAGCGCCCCGACGGCGCAGCGAAGCGTCAACGGGACGACTCGGTGACCGAAGCGACCGGAGCGGCCAGGAAACCTTGGGGACATGTGTCATCCTCTGCGCCCTACGCGGCCAAGCACACTCATCTTCCGCGCCGCGATCGCGTCCGGCGAGTCGACCGTGGCTGTACGAAGGGGGCGTGGACCCTGTGCGAGCAGGACGTGGACACTCCTCACGCAGCGCTCACCACTGCCGCGCGACACGCGAGCACCCCTTCGCCGCCTCCTGGCAGGGCCGTTCCGCATGCACAAGATCGCAGTCGCGATACGGAACGCATGCGGCGATCCTGGCAGGGAGGCACGGCTGGCTTCGCGTACTCTCGGCAAGGCACGGATGCGACCGGCTCCGCGTGCTCGCCGGTCGCGTCGAGCGCCAGGACGGTGACGCTGCTGACCAACCGCCGCACCGGGGGAACGGCACGCTCCACCACACCGGTACCCACCGGCTCGCCCGGTTGCCGGTTGCCGGTTGCCGGTCGGCGTTCGTCGGGCGGGCCGGCCGACCGGCCGGCGCGGTCGTGTCTTCGTCCCCGAGTCGCCATGAGTGCGGGCTCGCCGTGCGGACCGCCCGGCCGCCCGGTGCGTCGCCCACGGCCACCAGTGATCGAGTCGCGCTCCGTGACGAGCTGCCGGGCCAGTCGGCTGCCCCACGCCGCCGGCTACGCCATTCGGTGGCCCGCACGGCCTGACGCTCCCACCGAGAGACAGGAAGATCACGCCATGGATCTAGGACTCGCCGGACGACGTGCGTTCGTCAGCGGCGCCACACAGGGAATCGGACAAGGGGTGGTCGACGCCCTCGCGGCAGAAGGGGCAGACCTCTTCCTCACTGCTCGCGACCCCGGTCGGCTCAAGCGGACTGCCCAGCACGTCGAGGAGGAATACGGGGTGCGCTGCGGTTGGCATTCCGCGGACTTCGGGCGGCCCGGGGAGGCGCGCGAGGCCGTCCAGTCCGCGATCTCCACCCTCGGTGGCATCGACATCCTGGTCAACAACGCCGGCCGGTCCCTGCCGGCCGAACTCGACACCCCGACCGAGGAGTGGCAGGCGAGCAGTCAGCTCAACTTCCTCAGTCACCTCGAGGCTATCGACGCGGTCCTGCCCGGAATGCGGGAACGCGGGTGGGGACGCATCGTGAACGTCACCGGGGCCGCCTACCGTGCGCCCCAGCAGCTCAATATGGGCACGATTGCGAAATACGGCATCCTCAACACCTCCAAGCTCGTGGCACGGCAGGAGGCGCGAGCGGGAATCACCGTCAACACCGTGACGGTGGGGACCATCGAATCCCACCAGATCAACGAGATCCACTACCCCGCCGAGCAGCAACGCCGCGCCGAGGCCGAGGAATCCATCCCCATGGGCCGCTTCGGGGTACCAGCTGAGGTGGCGGCAGCCGTAGCCTTCCTCGCCTCCGAACGCGCCACCTACGTCACCGGCAGCACCATCACAGTCGACGGCGGTGCGGACCCCACACTCCTGTGATGCCCGACGCGTTCGTCCAGTCGGCACACCGATGTCGGTCCTGCTCATCGAGCAGACGTACCAAGCCACAGGTCACGCGTCGGCACGGGAGGACGACGAAGCGGCTGGCGACAGGTGAGCGCGAAGGGGACTGGATCACGAGCGCGGGCACCCCTTCCCAGCACGGCATTCGCCTAGGGCGCGGGCGCCGGCCCGGCTGTCAGTGAGCCCGGCCTCGGCCTGAACCGGCCAAGTCGGCGGCGCCCTGGCTGGTCGCGGACGAGGGTCGTCGGCATGCTTCACGAGGCGCGGTCCGGAAGCGGGCCGCGGGAGCCGGTGCTGCCCGCCACCAGCTGGCCTTCGTCGACCGGCTGGTAGCCACACTGATCCATCTGCGGCACGACCTGCCGTACTCGGTACTGGGCCTGATGTTCGGCGTCGACCTCTCCGTCATCACCCGTGCGATCGCAGAGCTACGTACGCTCCTGGCCGAGCAGGGTCCGCCGTCCCCGACCGCCCTGGCGTCAGACAACGGACTCTGGCCGACGGGTTCCCCGGCCTGGAGTCCCGCCCCACACGGTCGAAGAGTAGGAACGCGACCGCCACTGACACTCCTCCGACCGCATCACCGTCGAACACGCCCTCGCAGACCGCAAACGCTGGAGACAGCTGACGCGCCGGACCCACCGCCGCGACCGCCTGCCCGACACCTGCCGCACCATCGCCGACCTCGTCTCCGGTAGCGCCAAACACGCCGGCGGCCGAAGGGCGGCCGGCGGTGGCGATGCCGGAACGCCTCTCACTGCAGCCAGCCGCGGCGGGCGGCCTGGGCCGCCGCCTGGAAGCGGGTGGCCGCGCCCAGGTCGGTCATAAGGCGGTGGATGCGGCGCTGGGTGGTGCGCTCGCTCCAGCCCTGGGTGCGGGCGATGGCGGCGTCCGTGCAGCCGGAGGCGAGCAGGCCCAGAAGAGCACGCGTGTCGGCGTCCGGGCCGTCGCTCCGCGCGGTCGGCGGGCTGGTGTCCCGCAGCGGCGTGGCACGTTCCCACTCGCCCTCGAAGAGTGCTTCCAGCGCGGCGAGAATGGGGGAGCGGTGGATGAGATAGGCCACGGAATGGCCGCCGGTGGCGAGACTGAAGGGGATGATCGCCGAGCGGTCGTCGGCGATCACCAGTTTCAGCGGCAACTCCGCCCGCACTCTGGCTTCTTCGCCGGCCCGCACGCTCGGCAGGATGTCGTCGCGAAGCCGGCCCGGCCACGCCACGGCGGCCCGGTCGTAGATGACGCGATGGGCGACACCGGTGTGCTGCCGCCGGCGCTGGTTCTCCAGATCGCTGCCCGGGCGGTTGACATAGGGGGGCCGGTCGAAGGCGCGTATGTGATGCTGGGCGCCCCCGGTGAGCCGCTGGAAGGCCGCATTGATGTCCTCGTGACCTGTGAGCAGCTCCACCGCGATGCTCGGGTCGCTGATCCGGTTCGCCTCGCGATGCGTCTCGGCGAGCTGCCGGACCAGGGAGCGGGCCGTGTCGAGCCGGCGCTCGCTCTCCCGGATGAGCTCGGTGACGGCCACGTCCGGAGCGGCGGCCGTGAAACGAGGCGGGCGGCCCGCCGACCTGATCGCGAGGCCGTTGTTCACCAGCGCGGACAGATGACGGCCGGCCACCGCCGCACCCATACCGCAGGCTTCGGCGATCTCGGAGGCGCTGCCCCGGGGCAGCCCGACCAGGACGGTGTAGACCAGCTGCGATCTGTCGCTGAGGCCGACGACGTCAAGTTCCATCTCCAGCTCCGGTGTCCGCTTTCCACCGGCCGCCACCTGCTACGACGCGGCCACCACGCCATCCTCGCGCACGGTCCGCTCCCGTCCGCGTCCGCCCCTGGGTCAAGGGAGGACCGCGTCGTCCCGCGGCTCTCGTGGCCGATCTCTGCCAGCTGACGGAAGTCCGCCACGGCCCCGATCTTGTGCCGGCCCCCAGGGATTGACAGATTCCCCACGCGTCGGCGCCGTTCAGACAGCCGACGCCCTCTCTTTCCCCGATCTCCTCACGCAGGAAGTGGAGTGCCCATGAAACGGCGGAGACGAGCGGTCGCTCGTGGCGTCGGCGCCATAGCCATCGCGGCCCTGCTGCTCGGCACACCCGTGCAGTACGCGGCTGCGTCCGGAGCGGCTGCCACGGCATCCCGTACCGGCTCGAAGGACGCCGCGGCTGCCACGGCGTCCGGCACCGGCTCGAAGGACGCGCCTGCCGCGCCCGCCCCGTCAGTCGTGCCGGGTGCCTCCGCACTCGGTCCCCTGCGCTCCTTCCTGAAGCCCGACCCCGTGCGGACCAGGCCGGACAGCCCCCACCAGGTCCTCGTGGTGCTGGGGCCCGGCGCCCAGGTGACCGGCGAACCGAAGGGCGCGCGGAGCGACCTGCGGGTCCGCACCCCGCTCACCTCCGACGCCGGGGTGAACACCGCCCTGCGACGCGCCCGCGCCGTCTCCATCCGGCCCCTGCTCCCGGGACTCACCGCCGCGCAGGGCCGCGAACTGCACACGGCCGCCCGGGCGAAGCTCGGCGCGGGCGCGGTCGACCTGTCCAGGGTCCAGGTCGTTCGGCTGGCCGGTGGCGACGCCACCGCCGCCGCCCGGACACTGGCCGCGACACCGGGCGTCGTCTACGCGGAACCCGACCAGACCGTCTCGCCGATGAACACCGGCGCCGTACCCCTGCGCGCGCCGGGAACCGCGACCGCAACCGGCGGTGCCCACACCGACGGACGGGACACGCCGAAGGCGTGGCACAGCGGCACGACCGGCTCCGACGGTGTCCCCGGCAACGCGGCCCTCGCCACCTCGACGCAGAGCTTCCTCAACGCCGGCGGCGTCGACGCCACCGGCGCCTACAGCCTGCTCAAGCAGAAGTTCGGCCAGTTGCCGGGCACCGGAGAGACCATCACCAACGTCTCGATCGGCGACCTCACCGACGCGTCGACGCCGAACCTCGGTTCGACCGGTCCGACGACCGTCCTGCACGACGGCCGCCGGTACCTGGACGTCCCCACCATGCCGCTGATCCCCACCTACACCGCCGACGCCACCGGCGCCCTCGACCCGGCCGGCTCGACCCAGGGACAGGACCCCGCGCTCGGCGAGGTGCTCCTGGACTTCTCCGTGATGGCGCCACTCCCGCACGAGGCGCAACGCCCAGGGATGCAGGGCAGCGGGGACTCCGATCTGCTGGGCATCGCCCCGGGCGCCAAGTACCGGCTCGTCGTCCCGCAGGAGCCGACCTTCAGTCAGATCGCCGTCGCCCTGCTGGCCGCGGCCCGGCAGACACCGCGGCCCGACGTGATCACCGCCAGCCTGGGCTACGGCACCGACGCCTACGGCATGCCCGGCCGTTACCTGGAGGACGACCCCGTCCAGCAGTCGGTGATCGCGTCCATCGTGCGGCAGTACGGCATCACCGTCGTCGTCTCGTCGAACGACGGCACCCGCCTGTACACCAACGCCGCCGTCGGACCGGACGGCGGCAGCACACCGACCGACGTGACACGCAAGCCCGCCGACACCACCCGTATCGACGACGACCAGATGTCGACGACGCCCACCCGGGTCCTAGATTCCGGGGCGATCGCCGCGGGCGGCACGACCACCGACGACACGCTGTCCGTGCCCCCGCAGGACGGCGGCGCGGCCTCGACGGCCGGCACCTGGGCGACCACCCGGCTCAACGGCTCCGGTGTCTTCTCCTCGGGATTCGGCACCCGCGTGGATGTCTCGGCGCCCAGTGACGGCATCCCCGCCTTCGAACACCAGGGCCAGAGCGCGCAGTCCGTCGCGGAGGTCCTCAGCGGCGGCACCTCCGCCTCCGCCCCTGAGATCGCGGCGGCCGCCGCGGTCGTACTGCAGACCTCGCGGCTGACCGGCCGGCACCCGTCACCCGACGACGTACGCTCACTGCTGGAACGGACCGGTCGCGCCGTGCCCACGCCGCCGCAGATCGACCGGCCGCTGCACGTGGGCCCGCAGCTCGATGTCACGGCGGCCGTCCAGGCCGTACTGGCCGAGGCAGACGGCAAACTCGCCGGCACCGGAGCGGCCAGGATCGTGCGGCTGTCCGTGGCGCATCGCCAGACCGTCGGCGGCCTCGGCGGCAGCTACCTGGAGTCCACCGATCCGGGCCGCATCGACCTGGCCGGCCCGGGCACGGGGTCCGGTGCCACCGGGGAGGGCCTGGTGGGACCGGTGACGATCGGTGCCGACGTGACCGGCCTGACGGGAGACAGGGGCCTCGAGTACGTGCTGCGCATCGGGAAGCGGGAGTTCACTTCCGCCACTCCCGCGGTGCGGCTGACGCCCACACAGATGCTCACCGCGGCGGGTCTGCCCGTCGCCTCCACGACGGACCGCCTGCTCTCCCTCACGTTCGAGGTGCGCCACGGCCGCCAGGTGCTCGCCGCGGCGCGCCACGAGCTGACCTTCGGTCCCACCGACGGGGGATACGCCGAGGCACTCGCCCCGGTGGTCCAGCCCGTGGTCGGGGCGGGCCACTCGGTGCGGGTGCGTTACGACCTCAGCGGCGTGCGCAACGTCAGCTCGCCCGAGCTGGTCGTGTCGGGGGTCGGCCACTTCAGCCCGGCGGCGGCTCCCATTTTCTCCGCTTCCTACAGCGTTCCGCTGACCGCACCGAGCGGGACGGTCACCGTCCCGGCCGAAGCGTTCACGGCGGGCGGCGGCATCTACGGGATCGGCGTCGTCCAGAATCCCACCGGCGGCGCCAGGGGCGTGCCGCTGTACGGGGAGTTCGCCTCGGTCCGGGTCGACGGCGCAAGCATCGCGCAGCGTCCCGACGCACCGGCGCTGGGCGCCGAGCCGTCCGGGGGCCCGTCCGCCGGGTCCGGGCACCTGCTGGAGATCACCCGGGCCGCGCCCCGGTTCTCCGTGAGCTACGACGTGTCGCGGGTCGAGGGCGCGACCGGCACGCTCCTGGAGTTCTCCGCCCCCGGCCCGAACATGTACGGCTCCTACAACCTGGTCAGCAATCAGAACGGCACCGTCCGGGACCACGACGGAGTGGACAGCCCGGCTACGCTGCACCGTTCACTGAAGGGCACGCGGGGCACGGCGCAGCTCGACGCCCGGGCGCTCGGGCTGCCCTCGTCCGTCGCCTACGACGTGCGCGTCTTCGCCGTCGGCAGGAGCGGCGGGATTCTCGGGCAGGCGTCGCCGACGTCCTTGCTGGCCTACGACGACGGACCGGCCCCGGACGGCACCAACCTGACCGACTTCGCGATGGTCCCCGGAGGAACCTCGGTCGCGTCGGTCGAGAGCCCCACCGGAGAGGGCTCGGTCTACGACTACGACGCCGCCGACGGAACCTATGGGCGCAAGCTCACCGGCGACCCCGCCTACGGCTCGGTCTACGAGGTGTTCGGCGTCGACTCCTCCCACCGCGTACTCGTGCTGCACAAGCAGACCACCACCGGCGAGCAGTGGCTGGAGACCTACGACACGAGCACCGGTGTCGCCGTCGGACGTCCCGCCCGCGTCGACGACCAGTACGTCGTGACCGGCGCGCGCGTGGACGACGAACGCCATCGGGCCGCCGTGCTGGCGACCCGCGCCGCGGACGGGGCGAGCTTCGTCCTGCCCGTGGACACGGCGACCGGCACCCTGGGCACACCTCTCCAGCTCGACTCCGCCGCGGTGCGCGGCGCCCCGTACGGGCTGCTGGAGCTGGACCGGACGACCGGTGTCTTCACCGCGCAGAAGACCGGGTCCACCGTCAACTGCCTGGCCGGGAGCGGCTCCGGCACGGTGGCAAAGGTCGACCTGGACACGGCAACGGTCACCCAGGCCCCGGGCGGAACCCCCTGCGCCGGAACCCTCGCCTCCGATGACGAGGGGCACTTCTACGAGACGTGGTACCACTCCATCAGCGTCAACTTCGCCGGCACCGGGTATCTGGCGCAGCTGGGCGGCGGTGACCCGGTCAACGTGGGGACGGCTCAGGCACCCGTCGCCCTCGCTGTCGACGGCCGGCACCACCTGGCGCTCCTCGGCTTCCGCTACCCGGACCTGCAACCCACGGGAGGCTTCCAGCAGTACGGCTTCACCGACAACAACGCCACCGGCCGCATCGCCGTAGTCGACCTGAGGACCGGCAGGACGGTGGAAACGGTCAGCGGCGTGGAGTACCCGCTGTTCGGGGCCTACAACGGACGGCTCGACTCGCATCACGAACGCGCCGTCCAGCTCGACCCGGCCACCCGCACGGGCTGGACGTACGCGGGCGACGGCAGCCAGATCCAGCAGTTCTCCTACTGATCGGGTCCACCGGTCGGCAGTCAGGGTCCGCGGGCGGCTCGGAGCGCCCGCGGACCGGCCGCACGGTGGCGAGCGTACGGCTCGCCACCGTGCGGGTGGGGCGACGGTCAGGGAACGATGTACTGGGCGGCGCGGAACAGCTCGTACCACTCCGCACGGGTCAGGGGGACGTCCGATCCGAGGGCGGCGTCCGCGACCCGCTGCGGAGTGGTCGTGCCGATGACCACCTGCATCCGGGCGGGGTGGCGGGTGATCCAGGCCGTCGCGATGGCAAGGGACGGCACCCCGTACTTCGCCGCCAGGCGGTCGATGACGGCGTTCAGTTCGGGGTGGCGCTCGGAGCCGAGGAAGGGCCCGTCGAAGAAGCCTGCCTGGAACGGTGACCAGGCCTGCACGGTGATGTCGTGCAGCCGGCAGTAGTCAAGGAGCCCGTCGTCACGGCTGACCGACTGGTCCAGGCCCTGCATGTTGGCCGCGACGCCCTGCGCGACGAGCGGGGCGTGCGTGATCGACAGCTGGAGCTGGTTCGCCACCAGCGGCTGACTGACATGGCGGCGCAGCAGGTCGATCTGGCGGGGGGTGTGGTTCGAGACGCCGAAGGCCCGCACCTTGCCTGCCGCGGCCAGGTCGTCGAAGGCACGCGCGACCTCTTCGGGTTCGACCAGGGCGTCGGGACGGTGCAGCAGCAGGATGTCGAGGTAATCGGTGCCGAGAGCCTTGAGCGAACCGTCCACCGACTCGACGATGTGCTCGTAGGAGAAGTCGAAGTACGGGCCTTCGCGGACGATGCCCGCCTTCGACTGGATGATCAGCTTTTCGCGCTGCGAGGGGCTCAGTCGCATCGCCTCGGCGAAACGGCGCTCGCAGCCGTGCAGTTCGCTGCCGTAGACGTCGGCGTGGTCGAGGAACGTGATGCCGGCGTCCATCGCGGTGGCGAGCAGTTCGCGGACCTCGGCGTCGCTCTTGTCCTGGATGCGCATGAGGCCGAGCACGATGTTCGGCACGACCATGTCGGTGCCGGGCAGTTTGAACGTTTTCACGATCGGGTCCTTGTCCCTCGGTGAGTGGGTGGTCAGGCCGCCGACAGGCGGGAAATCTGCTCCGTGGTGAGCTCGACGTCGGTGGCGGCCGCCGAGTCACGGATGCTTTCGGGGCGGGAGGCCCCGGGGATCGGGACCACCACGGGCGCCAGGGCGAGTTCCCAGGCCAGGGTCACCCGGTAGACGCTGACGCCGACCTCGTCCGCGACCTCGCGGAAGGCGGCCTGCTGCGCCGAGAGCTCGGGCGCGTTCGCGATGCCGCCCAGGGGGCTCCAGGGCAGGAACGCGATCCCGAGTTCGGCGCAGTGCTCCAGTTCGCGCAGACTCGAGCGGAACCTGGGCGAGAACTGGTTCTGGACCGAGACGAGGCGACCGCCCAGGATCTGGTTCGCCTCGTCGATCTGGTCCACGGTCGCGTTCGAGATGCCCGCCATGCGGATCACGCCCTCGTCGAGCAGGTCGCGGATCGCGCCGATCGAATCGGCGTACGGGACGCTCGGGTCGGGGCGGTGGAACTGGTAGAGGCCGATCGCCTCGACACCGAGACGCTTGGCCGACTCCTTGGCGGCCCGCTTGAGATGGGCCGGATCACCGTTCACGGTCCAGCTGCCGTCGCCGGGCCGCAGGTGACCCCCCTTCGTCGCGACCAGCACGTCGTCCGCTCCCCGGCCGTACGTGCGCAGGGCCCCGGCGATGAGCTCCTCGTTGTGTCCGACCTCGGCGGCGTCGCGGTGGTACGCGTCCGCCGTGTCGACGAACGTGACACCGGCGTCCAGCGCGGCGTGGATCGTCGCGATCGACCTGCGGGCTTCGGGGCGGCCCTCGATGGACATCGGCATGCCGCCGAGCCCGATCGCCGACACTGTCCGTCCGCCGATCGTGCGTTGCTTCATCGGACGTCTCCTCCGGGTGTGGAACGCAGGTGGTCGAGGTCTTCCCGTACGGAAGGCCTGCTCGGCCGAGCCTAGGAATCGATGATTCAGAGGTCCAACAGTTGTTTCTTATGGCATTGAGAAAGGGATTCGATGAATGTGTCCGGCGCCTACACCTCGCCGCTCATGCCGGACGCCCACACTGCCCGGCACGCTCGCGCCCCTACCTCACGTTGCCCACGTCACCAGCCGCACCGCGGCGGACACCGACACCCACCTGCTCACCGTGTCCACCGACCTCACCAGCCACTCCGCAGCCGCACAGCAACTGGTCGGCGACGTCCGGGCGCTCCCCGCCCCGGACCACGCCACCGTCCTCGTCACCGGCGACTCCGCGCGGCTCGCCGACACCAACCACGCAATCGACAGCTTCTTCGCCTTCGGCACCGCCTCGGTCAGCTTCCTGCAGATGTTCGGCCTCGGCTGCGGACTGGCCGTCCTTCTCGACGCCCTCTTGATCCGCGGCATCCTCGTGCCGGCCGCCATGCGGCTCCTCGGCCGCCACGCCTGGACTGCCCCGCGCCCCCTGCGCCGCCTCCACGACCGCGTCGGACTCACCGACACCGAGGAACCCAAGGACCTCACCCCAGTCGGACAGCCGTCACGGGGCCGGTGACCTTCTCCACGTAGTCGCGTAGGCCGTCGCGGACGAAGTCGACGTCCCATGGGGGCGGCCGCCTGGCGGACTGGCGTCCGCTCGGCGGGTCACGCCGCGGCAGACCAGAGTTCCTGGAGTCAGGGTGTGCCCGTGCCTGCCAGGACGAAGTCCGCACGGGCCGATTCGATCCCGTTGATGTGCAGGGAGATCGCGTGAGTTCCGGGGTAGTAGCGGCGGGTCGTGATCGGCCGGAACGAGTGCTCCCGCGTCACCTGGATCTGCTCGCCCGGTGCGAGGGTGCGGGTGGTGAGTTTGAAGGTCTTGCCGGTCTGGCCGCCGTTGGCCTTGCGGTGGTGCACGATGTAGTCGATGGCCAGCCGTGCCTCGGTGTCACCGGTGTTGCGGATCGAGGCGGTGAAGTGGATGCTGCCGCCGAGCGGGATGGTGGTGTGGTCCAGGTGAGGTCCGTCGACCGCCACCCTCGCGGCGGCGAAGCCGAGCAGGTCGAGGGCTGTGGGGTGGCCGCGTTTGACGAGGGTGCGCAGCCCGTGGCGCACGAGGCGTCCGGTGGCCGCGTCGGAATCGTCCAGCCAGCGGCGGGCGGTGTCGACGACGAGGTCGGGGTGGTCCCGGCTGAGGTCGTTGAGATGGTTGGCGACCGAGCGGCGTACGTAGTCGCTCTCGTCGCGGTAGAGGGCGTCCAGGATGGGTACGGTCGCGCCGGGGCGGGCCTGGATGTCGGGCACCCGTACCGCCCAGGGAAGGTAGGGGCGGGTCCCCTCGGAGGCGAGCCTGCGCACGTGGGCGTCGGCCGACCCGGTCCAGTCGCTGATGATGTCCAGGGCCCGGTCAAGGTCGTGCCGCAGCAGCGTCCTGATGGCGAACTCCGAGGTGAGACGGCCGGTGAGGTCGGCGAGCAGCGCCATCGCATCGTCGAAGGCTGCGGTGGTGTCTTCCTGGACCGCGCGGGTGGCGATGGCGCTGGTGACCGGCCAGATCAGCCATCCGGTGAAGTCTGCGGCATTGTCCCGGGCGGTGCGTACGGTCCGCGCCAGCGTGGCGTAGTCGCCGGGCAGATCCGCCAGGAGGGCATCGCGTAGCAGGTCGGCGCGTTCCCGCAGGGACAGCGGGTCGATCCGAAGTGGCGCCGCACGCAGCGACCCGAGGTCGGCGTCCGGGGCGGCGATCTCAACGGCGCCCAGAAGGCTTTCGACGGCGTGGCGGCCGATGAGCTCGTCGGCGGATGGCATGCGGTCTCTTCCGTCATAGGAGGTCATAGGAGGTGGTGCAGCGGTGGTGAGCTGGAGGCTGACGCTACTGCAACCGATCGTGGCCTGCACGGGCCTGCTCGCCGTCTCGCCGGTGATGCCGGCGGCACGGGTGCGCGTGCCGGGTTGGCGCGGGCGACGGTGCCCTCGCCGGCGAGTGACTTGGTGTCACGCGCAATCGGTGCGCCCGCGTCGGCGTTCGGCGGACGCGGGCGCACGACGGGCCTCAGGCACTCGGCGCCTGGGAGACGAGGCCGCGCCTCAGAGGGTGCCGGCTGCTACGAGGAGCGGTCTTGCGGCCATCCCTGTGCATCGAATACAGCGATGGGATCCAGGTAGTCGCGCCAGTGTGCCACCTTGCGGTCCTTGATGGTCACGACGGAGACGAAGCGGTTGTCGTAGGGCCGCCCTGTCACCGCCGATGTGCCGTGGACTTCGTACTCCAGGACGACCGTCGAGGTCTTGGGGTCGTGGTGGACGTGGAGATTGT
Source organism: Streptomyces sp. NPDC104761 (assembly GCF_055583445.1). Lineage (NCBI taxonomy): Bacteria > Bacillati > Actinomycetota > Actinomycetes > Kitasatosporales > Streptomycetaceae > Streptomyces > Streptomyces sp. NPDC104761. The sequence continues at coordinate 1,444,945 of NZ_JBVJNZ010000001.1, forward strand.
CCGCGCTGCGCAGCGTGACGTAGTCGCCGTAGTCGCTGTACAGGTCGATGATCCCCTGGCGTCCCTCGACCCGCCGGGGGTAGCCCGGCACGGTGATCAGGTACTCGAAGACCACATCCTCGGCCAGCAGGTCGTAGTAGTCCTCCCCTTCGGCCAGGCCGTCCAGCCCTTCCTTGATGATGCGGAAGAACGGGCTGTTCGCCCCGACCAGGGGAGCGCTGTCGTCGACGGTCGCGCTCACTTCGCCTCCGGGGTCCAGGCGCGCACGGTGCGCTCGGAGAACGCGCGGAAGGTGGTGGCCGGCCGGCCGGTGACCTTCTCGATGTCGCCGGTGGGCGTGGCACCGTTGCCGGTGATGACGTTTCCGGTGAGCCAGCGCAGCATCACCGCGTAGTCGGCGGGGACGCCCGCGGCGAGCGCCCCGTTGATCCACATCTCCTGGTCGATGTCGTGGTGGGCGACGGACCGGCCGCTCACGGAAGCGATGATGTCCGCGGCCTCCTGAAAGGTGAGGGCCTGCGGGCCGGTGAGCGAGTAGACGGCGCCGGCGTGGGTCTCGGGGTCCAGGAGCGTCTGGGCCGCGACCGCCGCGATGTCGGCCGCGTCGACGAAGGCCTCCCTACCGCCGCCGCTCGGGACCGTGAGTACTCCGTCGATGACGGGGAGGTGGCCGTCGGTGAAGTTCTGCATCACCCACGACGTGCGCAGGACCGAGTGCGTGATGCCCTGCCGGGACGCCAGATCGGCCTCGACGACCGCGATGTCGACCTCCGTCGGCGCCTGGTCGGCGTTGTACACGCTCAGGTAGGTGACGTGGCGCACGCCGGCCGCCTCGGCGAGGTCCAGGAAGGCTGCGACCTGGCCGGCGTAGGTGATACGCGCGGTGGGTGTCACCAGATAGAGGCGGTCGACGCCGTCCAGGGCGGCCGGGTGGGTGGCCGGGTCGTCCCAGTCGAACCGGACGTCCGCTCCGCTGCGCGCTGCGGTACGGGGGATGACTCCGTGCTGGGCGAGCGCGTCGGCCAGCAGCGATCCGGACCGGCCGGTGCCGCCGAGGATGAGTGCGATGGGCACTTCGTTGTTCATGACTCCATGCTCGAAGCCTGGAACAAGAGAATCCATGCGTCATTCGCTCTACTTTTTACGCGAGGCTCTCACCCCTTGACCCTGGATGCTCGGGCTGGTCAAGCTGATCCCATGGACCTGCTGACTGACCACCTGGTACGGGCACGCGCCACCGGCGCGGTGTTCGCCCGGACGGTCGCCGAAGCTCCGTGGGGACTTCGGCTGGGCGGTTCGATCCAGCTGTCGGTGCACACCGTCGTCCGCGGCCGCGGCTACCTCTGGCTGAACACCCCCGACAGCACCGTGGAGCTCATACCGGGAAGCGTCACCCTGGTACGCGGCGGACCGGAGCACTACATCGGACATGAACCGGGCGCCGCCTGCCTGGAACCGGAGGAATTCCGGGCACGCCACGCCCAGACGTCCCCCGGGGACAACCCGCGGGCCACCGTGTTCCTCTGCGGCGCCTACCAGTTCTCCGGCGATGTCGGCAGCGGGCTGCTGGACGCCCTGCCCCAGGTCATGACCCTCTCGGCCGCCGACGACGATCCGCTGCGGGATGTGATCGCCTTGCTGTCCCGCGAACTGGTCCGCAGCGAACTCGCCCAGCAGATCGTCCTGGACCGCCTCCTGGACCTCCTCCTCGTCCTGGCCATCCGCAGCGACTTTCGCCGCAGTGCGACCGCACCGCGCTGGTACCGGGCGGCAGCGGATCCCCGGCTGGGAGCCGCGCTGCAAGCCCTGCACGAGAACGCGGCCCACCCGTGGACGGTCCCCGAACTCGCCGACATCAGCGGCCTGTCGCGGGCCGCGTTCGCGCGGGTGTTCAGGGAGGCGCTCGGGCAGGCCCCGATGCAGTACCTGACCGAATGGCGCATGACCATCGCCCGCGACCACCTGCGCGCCGGCGATCTCACCCTGCCCCAGATCGCCGACGCCGTCGGCTACGGGTCCTCCTTCGCCTTCGCCGCCGCCTTCCGCCGCCACCACGGAGAACCACCTGGAACCTGGCGCCAGAGAGAACGAGCATCCGCGCAGACGCGACTGCTCACCACGCACCACGGCTCGTGAGCAGTGCCACGCCCTGGTGCCAGCGTCCCGGTCAGGACGCCTCCTGGACTCCGTACCTCCTGTGCCTCGCCGCGACGGGAGCGCGGCACGACCCGGTCGCCGGCGACGGCGAGCCGGGGGCAGTAGCCGTCCCCCCTCGACTCGGCCGCAGAACCGCGTGGTCCGCACCGATCACGCGGCAGGAAGACGATGCCGCGGAGCGGATCATCGGGCGCCCTCTGCCGGAACTGCTTCGCGGATCTACACCGAGGTCGGCAGCGGGGGCTTCGGGCCCGATGCAGGGATCGCTTCGCTGACCACGGGCCGGCGTGCGCCGGGACACCTGGCTGACCGGCATTCCTCGGTCCGCGTGCACGAACGCCATCGCCTCGAGGGCTGCCTTCCTCGTGGCTGTATCTCGTGCCGGGTGGTTGCACGACGGAGTGGCACTCTCCTTGCTCGCAGCGGACAACCTGGTGCTGCTCTTCGACGAGCACGGGTGGGAGCCCAGCTGGGGCGAAGACCACACGACGGCCTCAGGAACGCGAGTCCGTCGCTGCGGCACCGGCTGTGGACGTGGGCCTGTGGCGGCGATGTTTGGGCTCAAGTGCGCGACTGCGCTTGACGCACAGCCGCGCTGCCGCGTGTCGGCTGCCGCGCTCGTCGTTCTGAAACGATCAGTCAGGCACGTGAGATGTCTTTCAGGCGAGAGCCGTAGAACGCCAGGTGGCGTTCCGCGGCGGTGGCCCAGGTGTGGTGGGCGGCGAGTCGGCGACCCCTCGCCCGGCGCGCGGGGGTGTCGTACGTGAGCGCGGCGCCGAGCTCGGCGGCCAGGTCCTGGTGGGTGGTCGCGAAACGGGCGGCGCTGTCGAACACCTCGCGCAGTACGGGCAGATCGCGTACGACCAGTGGAACTCCCGCGGCGAGTGCCTCCATCGCGGCGAGGCCGAATCCCTCCTTGACGGAGGGGAAGGCGAAAGCGGAAGCGGCGGCCACCAGGGGCGGCAGTTCGTCCTCGGCGACCTGGCCCAGCACGACCGGTTGGACGTGGAGTTCGGCTGCGCGTGCCTCCCAGCGGGCCCGGTAGCCGCGGTAGTCGAAGAGGGTTTCGCCGCCCGCGATCACCAGCCGTACGTCCGGGTGCGCGGAGCGCAGCAGGGCGTACGCCTCCAGCAGGTCCAGCGAGCCCTTGCGGGGTTCGATGCCGCCGACGGTGAGGACGTAACGGCCCAGGCGGGCCCGCCAGTTCGCGCGGGCGGCCGGCTCGGTGGTGGCGAAACGGTCGTAGGCCACTCCGTTGGGGATGACCTCCGCCTCGATGCCCCAGCCGTCGGCCAGTTCCGTGGCGACGGCCGCCGACACGCAGATGTGCGCGTACGGCTCGACGATGGCCCGCTCGTGGCAGACGGCCAGTTCGGGGGTGGTGAAGTGGTCGATGTGGTGGACCGTGCGGACGCAGCGGCCCCCGACCGCGTTGGCGCTGATGCAGTCCTGGGCGTGGACGACGTCGTACGCCGCCGCGAAGGGCTCGAAGGCCCTGCCCAGGACGGCGATGGAGCGCAGGATCCGTTCGCCGACGGACTCCTCGGGCGGGCCGTCCGGGAACGGCACGATCCGCAGCCGTACGGCGGGGTCGACCGGCCGGAAGAAGCCCGCGTCACCGCCGCGGCCCAGCGTCCACACGGTGACGTCCTGCCCGGCCGCGGCGAGCGCCTCGGCGAGGGCGAGGGTGTGGACGACGCCGCCGCGCGGCTTGGTGGAGTAGCTCAGCAGAGCGATCTTCACGTGCGGTCCTCCCGGTAGGCGCCGGGCCGGCGTTCGTCGAGGTGGCGCAGGATGCGGCGGGCGCGGTCGATCTCCTCGGCGACGTCGATCTCGGCGACCGCCAGGCCGGCCTTGGACCAGGTGCGGGCGAGGATGTCACCGCCCGGGCCGACCACCTTGGACTGGCCGAGGAAGCGCATGCCGCCCATGGCGCCGGTCTGGTTGGAGGAGGCGAGGACGACCTGGTTCTCGGCGGCGCGGGCCTGGTCGTACAGGTCGAAGAGCTTGGCCTGGCGGTCCTGGGCCATGCGCGGGGCGCGGTTGGTGAGGGATGTGGGCCAGGCGGAGAGGCAGGCGAGGATCTCGGCGCCGTCCAATGCCAGAGAACGGGCCGACTCGGGGAACGTCTTGTCGTAGTCGATGAGCATGCCGATGCGGCCGACGGGGGTGTCGAAGGCGTCGAAGCGGTCACCGGGCGCGTAGGCGGCGACCTCGCCGGCCGGCAGGTGGACCTTGCGGTGGCGGCCGAGGACACCGTCGCCGCTGACGCAGACCGCGGCGTTGTAGCGCTCGTCGCCGCCGTCCTCGCAGTAGCCGAGGCAGACCACCATCTCGGCTGCCAGACGGGCGACCTGGAGGATCAGCGGGTCGTCCGGCTTCAGGGCCGGCGGCAGGGCCTCGGGGTCGGGGTGGCGCAGGTCGGCGAGGTAGCCGCCGAGCGCGGCGTCGGGCAGGACCAGCAGACCGGCGCCGAAGGCGCGCGCGTCGTCGATGAGCTTGGCGATGCGGGCCAGGTCGAACTCCAGGTCGCGGCCGAAGTGGGCGGCCGCGGCCGCGATCCGGATCGTGCTCATGCGCTGACCGCTCCCGTGGGTACGACGTAGGTCTCGGGCCGCCGGTCGCGCAGGTGTCCCATCGACCGCCGGGCGGTCTCCAGTGCCTGTGCGACGTCCAGTTCGGCGACGGCGACGCCGGCCGCGACGCCCGTGTCGGCGAGGATCTCGCCGCCGGGGTCGACGACCTTGGCGCTGCCGACGAAGCGTAGCGACCCGAACGTGCCCGCCTGGTTGGCCGACAGCCACACGATCTGGTTCTCCAGCGCGCGGGCCCGGTCGAACAGGTCGAAGCGGCGTTTCCAGCGGTCCTCTTCGAGGCGGGCGGCCGCGTTCGTCCGGGATCCCGGCCACGCGGAGACACAGACCCCGATCGCGGCGCCGTCGAGCGCGAGTGCGCGTGCGGACTCCGGGAACGCCTTGTCGTAGCAGATCATCATGCCGATCCGGCCGACCGGGGTGTCGAAGGCGTGGAAGCGGTCCCCGGAGGAGTAGCTGGCGTCCTCGCTCAGTGGCTGGTGGACCTTGCGGTGGTTGCCGAGGACGCCGTCACCGGTGACGCAGACGACGCTGTTGTAGCGGGCTTCCCCGGCCGCTTCGCAGTATCCGGCGACGACCGTCATCTCCCCGGCCAGGGAGGCCAGCCGGCGGATCTCGGGGCCGTCGAGGGCGAGCGCGGGCGGGCCCTCGTCGAGTCCGGCGCGGTCGTCGAGGCTGAGCAGATACCCGCCCAGACACGCCTCGGGCAGCGCCAGCAGGCGTACGCCCTCGTCCCGGGCTTCCTTGATCAGCCGTTCGGCGATCTGGAAGTCCTCCTCCAGGTCGCGGCCGAACTCGGCGGCCACGGCGGCCATACGCAGGGTGGTCATGCGGTCCCCATCCCGGTCACGGTGGACATGACCGCTTCGGTGATCTCTCCGTCGGGCCAGCGCAGCCCGACGCCTTCTCCTTCGGTGAGTTCCCCGCACACCGCACCCGTGGCGGGCCCGGCGGGCAGGGGCGGCGCGCCCGGCTCGTCGGCCGTGAGCATCGCGAAGCCCGGGAAACAGGTGAACCAGTCACCCACGGTCGCACCCCCCGGCCGGGGCACGGCGGCCACGTCGAGCACCGCCCGGCAGCCGCTCGCCTCGGCGAGCATGCCGAGGGTGCCGGCGATGCCCGCCATCGACACGTCCTTGGCGGCGGCGGGCCGCGCGGCGGCCACCGCGCCGGTCATGGTGCGCAGTTCGTCGCCACGGCGGTGGCTGGTCGAGTCCCACTGGCGGCCCCGGTAGCCCGGGCGCCAGCTCCCGCCGAGGTCGGCGGTGAGCCGTACGGCGTGACCGGCGCGGCCGCCGCCACCGGGCACCGGCCGGTCCGTGCGGCCGAGCGCGGTCACCGACAGGGCGGCCGGGACGCCGAGCTGGGTGTGCCCGCCGAGCACCGGGATGCCGTACGCCTGGGCTGCCCGGGCCAGTCCGGCCAGGACCTGGGCGGCGTGCGCGGCGTCGCGAGCGCCCACCGCGTCCAGCAGCCCGAGCGGTGCGGCGCCCATCGCCGCGAGGTCGTTGACGTTCACGAGGACCGCGCACCAGCCCGCCCACTCGGGGTCCCGTTCGACCATGGACGGCACGATCGCGTCGCACGCCGCGATCACGTCGGTGCCGGGGACGGGCGCGCCGTCGTCACCGACGAAGCCCCGGGGAGGTGCCAGCGCGGTGAGGAGCGGTCCGAGGGGGGACTTCGTGGCCGCCACGAGGGCGGCGATGCGGCCGATCGGCCAGCGCATCAGCACGTGCGGCGCGCCCGCGACCGTCGTGTCCCGGACCCGCTGCCAGCCGAGCCGCCGGAACAGCAGCTCGTTGCGCGCCTGGACGGTCGCGTCGAACCGCAGCGCGCCCTCCGCCTCGGCGCGGGCACAGGCGGCCCGGACGAGCGCCGCGCCGATGCCGTGCGGGCCGCGGGCCCGGCGGGCGACGACCAGGCGCCCGCCCTGCCACCAGCCGAGGTCGGGGCCGTCGTCGACCGGGCACAGGCGCACCCCGCCGACCACGGTGCCCTCCGGGTCCTTCGCGACCAGGACGACGGTCCGCGGGTCGGTGTCGTGGTCGTCCAGGTCGTGATGGGCGAAGAGCCCCTGCTCGTGGACGAAGGCGGCACGGCGCAGCCGCCGATAGGCGGCCACATCCGCCGTGCCGTCCGCCTCCTCCATGCGGAAGGCGGGCCGGCGGGCGAGCGTGCTGCGGTCGCCCAGCAGGGCCAGGATGTCCTGCGGGCCGTCCACGGCCGGCACGGTGACGGAACCGTCGAGGTTCACGGCGCTCACCCGCCCGCTGTCTGGAGCACACTGCAGGCGCCGCACGCCGCGCAGCCGGCCTTCTGGTCGGCGCCGCTCATTCCGGCGGCGCGCAGCTTCGCGGCGACGCGCTCGGTGACGTACGTCAGGAGTTCCGCGCGGGGTGCCCCTACGCCGTCGCGGGCGGCGAGGGTGCCGCTCATCGGGCGGAACGGGACGACGAACGGGTACACCCCCCGGTCGATCAACCTGCCTGCCCCGGCGACGAGTTCGTCGGCGTCCTCGCCCAGTCCGACGAGGAGGTAGGTGGAGACGCGGTTCGGTCCGAACACGCGCACCGCCTCGTCCCACGCGGCCTCGTATTCGGCCAGCGGGACCGTCGACTTGCCGGGCATCCAGCGTCGGCGCACCTCGTCGTCGAGGGACTCGACGTGGATGCCGATGGCGGTGGCCCCGGCGTCGTGCAGGGCGCGGATCCAGGCCAGGTCGCCGGGCGGTTCGCACTGCACCTGGACCGGCAGACCGGGCACGGCCTCCAGCACAGCCCGGACCGACCGTACGAGGGTGCGGGCGCCGCGGTCGGGTCCGGTGGTGGTGCCGGTGGTCATCACCATCTGCCTCACGCCGTCGAGCCGTACGGCGGCCTCGGCGACCTCGGCGAGCTGCCCCGGTGTCTTGGCGGCCACGGTGGCGCCCGAGCGCAGGGACTCCTCGATGGTGCAGAAGCGGCAGCGGTCGGACTCGGCGTAGCGGATGCAGGTCTGCACGACGGTGGTGGCCAGGACGTCGGAGCCGTGCAGGCGGGCGATCTGCTCGTAGCGGACACCGTCGGCCGTGGTCAGATCGTAGAACTTCGGTCGCTGGACGGCTGTGAAGGAGATTCCGGTGTCCTCGTCGCCGAGCCACACCTTGCCGTCCCGCACGGAGTAGGGACTGTGGGGGTTGCGGGGGAGCGCGGCGTTGGCACCGTCGACGAGGACGTGTCCGTCGTCGCTGGGCCCCGCGCCGTCCGGCCGCCGCACGGGCGCGTCCGACGCGACGCCGCGCAGGGCGAGTTCGGCGCGGGTCATGATCCGCACGTCCACCGCCGTACCGCTGTCACCGGTGCCAACGCTCACGTCGTACTCCCTACAGCTGGTAGGTGGAGTTGATGATGGCGCCCTTGCGCGCGTAGTGGATCAGCGCGTCCTGGACGTCCAGGGGGTGGGTGGGGATGACGCCCTCGATGAGGTCCTCCTCGCGGGCGCCGTGCAGGGAGAGGCCGAAGCGGCAGCAGTAGACCTTGCCGCCCTCGGCGATGAACGTCTTGAGCTGGTTGTTGATGTTGTGCTCGCCGGGGAAGGCGGAGTTGCCGGTGGTCGGGAAGCCGCGGGTGGCGAGGCAGTTGAGGGAGCCGGGGCCGTAGAAGTAGATCGCGGTCTCGAAGCCCTTGCGCAGGGCGCGGGTGGCCTGCAGGACGGCGACGAAGGACACGGACGACTCGTGGGCGATGCCGTGGACGAGGGTGAAGTACGTCTCGCCGTTCTCGGCCTGGTAGTCGGGGAAGACCTTGGTGGAGCCGTAGATGCTCGTGCCTTCGGGGAGCGAGGGGTGCGGGATCTCGTCGAGGGACTTCTGCTCGACGTCGGACAGCTCGGCGGTGACGACGGATTCGGACATGACTGTCTCCTTGTGCGTACGGGAGGGGAGTGGGGGCGGTCAGTCGTAGAGCGTGGCGAAGGTGTCCCGGAAGACCAGGTCCCCCAGGGCGCCCCCGCCGGTCGCCGCGGCGAGACGGGCGTACTCGCCCGTGAAATCGCCCCACGGCTGGTCGCTGGCGAAGAGCACCCGGTCGTGGCCGATGCCGCGGCGCTCGATCTCCTGGGCCAGCCAGCGAGGAGTGAAGCCGATGGCCCAGGAGAGATCGGTGAAGACGCGCTTGCCGGCGTCGATCCAGTCGAAGAACCGGGAGCCGGCGAGCTTGATGTGGCCGCTCATCCCGCCGCCGAAGTGCACGAGATGGACGGGGACTTGATCGGCGTACCAGTCGACGAGGTGTCCGACCTCGTCGATGTCGGAGGCGGCGCCGGGAGAGGTGTGCACATGGACGACAAGGCCGCGCCGGGCGGCCTCGGCGAAGATCCGGTCGAGCTGGGGACGGCAGGCCGGGTCCGTGGGGCGGCCGCCGAGCAGGAAGCTCAGCTTGAGCGCCTTCACACCCGGCTCACCGGCCAACGCCAGCGCCTGATCCGTGCGTTGAGCGTCCTCCGGACGTGGCGAGACCCACAGACCGGCGCGGATCCGGTCGTCGCTCTGCGCGGCCTCGATGGCCAACTCGTTGAAGGAGAAGGCGATCGCCGGGTCAGGGACGCCGTAGTTGGGGATGACCAGGGCGCGTTCTGTGCCCTCCGCGTCCAGGTCGGCGATCAGCTGTTTGACCGTGGCCCGGGCCGTGGTGTCGGGGTTGACGGGCGGACCGCCGTAGAAGGGATACGCGGGCAGGACACCGATGTGGCGGTGTGCGTCGAAAACCATGGATGTGTACGGCCCTTCAGCCGATCGGGAGGGCAGGGGCGACGCCGGCGGGAGCTCCGGTGAGGACTCCGCACACGTCGCCCGTACGGCGCCCCGCGTCGATGTGGTCGGCGAGGAACTCGGCGTCCCGGCCCACCGCCTCGAATCGTCCCGAACCCCAGGAGTGCTGCCAGGGCAGCCCCAGGAAGTACAGGCCGGGGACGTTGCTGATGCCCCGCCAGTGCATGGGGTAGCCGCGTCCGTCGAAGGCAGGGATCTCGATCCAGCGGTGGTCGCGGGTGAAACCGGTCGACCAGACGACGCAGGTGATGCCGGCCTCGGTCATGTCCAGGGCGCGGGGCTGCTCGGACGGTTCCCACACCGGCACGTAGCGCGCCTCGGTGGGGGCGTCGACGCCCTGCGCGGCGATGTGCCCGTCGATGGCGTCCTTGATGCCCTCGGCGACCGCGTCGGCGTGGTCGAGGTTCACCTTCAGGTCGTCGGCGAACTCCATGCGCGCACCGCTGATCCCGGTGAGCCTGCCGTACAGCCGCATGCCGTCGCGGGCAAAGGCCCGCAGATCGATGTCGCGGCCGCCGTCGCGTCCGGTGACGTAGTGGTTGACCCGCATGCGCACCGCGTCGGCGTCGTCGAACACGTCGATGGGCTTGTCGTAGTGGCCCATGTCGTCCAGCCACGCCACACAGTCACGGCCCCGGTAGAACCGGGCGACCCGGGGTGCGCTGCCGACGGCGAGGTGCACCTGCCGGCCGGCGAGGTGGAGGTCCTCGGCTATCTGGCAGCCGGACTGACCGGTGCCCACCACGAGGACGGCGCCTTCGGGGAGTTGGTCCGCGTTGCGGTAGCCCGAGGAGTGGAACTGCTGGACGCCGGCCGGCAGCCGCTCGGCCATCCGCGGGATCTTCGGCGTGTGGTACGGGCCCGTCGCGACGACCACCTGGTCGGCGGTGAACCCCCCGGCCGTGGTGGTGACGTCGAAGACGCCGTCCAGCGACCGGCGAAGGCGGGTCACGGACACGCCCTCCACCAGCGGCGGCTGGAAGGATGCGACGTAGTCCTCCAGGTAGCGCACGATGTCGTCGCGGACCATGAAGCCGTCCGGGTCGCCGCCGGCGTAGGGGTGACCGGGCAGCTTGCACTGCCAGTTCGGGGTGACCAGGCAGAAGGAGTCCCAGCGGCGTTCCCGCCACTCGTGTCCCACCCGGTTCGCCTCGACGACCACATGGTCGACACCGCGCTCGCGCAGGCCGTGGCTGATCGACAGTCCCGCCTGGCCGCCGCCGATCACGGCGACCGTGTAGTGGGCCCCGGCGAGGCGGGGCGCCGCGCTCACCTCGGGATCCCGTCGGCGTCGAGAAGAGCCTCGACCGTGACCTTGCTGCCGGCGGGGAAGGCGCGGTGGCGCACCGTCTCCTCGATCTGCTCCAGTTGGCCGGAGGCGCCGGTGCAGGAGAAACCGAACTTCTCACGGACCCGCTCCCCGGCGATTCCGAGCGCCGTTCGACTGCGCTCCAGGAAGTCGGCCAGTTCGTATGTGCCGCCGGCCGTGAAATACTCTTCGACAACCGTCGAGGGAGAATAGCAGCGCTGAGTCGTATCATCGGGCCAGCGCACATCGAAATACATCTCGGGCATGACATCCTCCATGCCGGGCGCAGGGTTCTCGGCCCCTCGCCTCTGCGTGTGACCATCACTTCAGCCAGCCGCGATTACCGAACCAGGTCATCCGGAATAAGGGGGGGTTACGGAGTTCTCACGGCGAACGGCCGGCGACTGAAGCGGATTTGCCCCACAGGCAATAAATGCCTGTCCCGAAGCCTCCGGAACCCGGTGACCTTGATTTCCTGCTTTTACCAGGATGCTCTTCACGGACGCCTGATCGGCATGGGCAGCGACGAGGCGGACGTGCCAGGCCCGGGGCGTCGGCGTATGCGGTGGCCGCATGGGCGGGCAGCGTCGCGAGTCGGAGGGCGGCTCCCGCGAAGTGGGTGGTGGAGGCGATCACCCGGCGTCGAGCCCAGGTGCCTCCGGTAGGTCGTCGACGATGCCGCGCCTGCCGTCGCAGGAGATCAGAAGGTGGGGGATGGGCCAGGTAGTCGTCAAGGGTGGTCGGAGTCCGCAGCGGCAGCAGGCGTGGGTCGCGGCGGGGGCTGACCAGGAGGAGATGGCGTCGGCGTCAAGGAGGACAACGGTGACCTCGGTGACCCGGTCCGCCGCCACCACGAGCATCGAGTTCAAGGACCCGCGTCCCGCTCGCGCGGCGGCACGCCCGGGCCGGAATCTCCGTGTACACCGAACGGACGTGGACGCCCCGGGACGGCGCAATTACACGATCGGCCGCGCAGGTGATCGACCCGGAGGCATCACCGCGGAGTACCGCGAGGGCGGTGTTGTGTCACCGTGGTCGGCTGCCCTGCGCGAGAACGAACAGGTGCTTGTCGCCGGCCCGTTCGGGGATGCGGTCATCGACACGGAGGAGGGCCGACCGCTCCTGGTCCTGACGGTTGGCACCGGCATCACTGCGGAACTCGCCATGGCCCACGCCCTCGCAGGCGCGCGCAGCGAACGCCCTGTTGACTTCGTGCACGTCGTCCGCGATCTCGGCGGCCTCCCGCACAGGGAGAAACACAGCAGGCCGTCTGCCGGTTGCATCGATGCCGCCTGCACTTGCACGTGACGCGGCAGAGGCCGCAGGACACCCGGGCCGAACGTCACTGATGATGTGTCCGACGCGAGGGCGGCCTCGGAGGTGACGACCGTGGCGTTTCATGTCCTTGTCGCTCACGGCATCGCGGTCGACGGCGGCCCCTGCGCACATCGCAGGGCAGGTGGAGGTAGCCGTACAGCTGCGGCAAAATGGCCTCCCGGCCGACTCGTTCGGACTTCGACAGTCCCAAGCTGGACAGGAGGCCCTGCACGTCATCCACGTCGGAGCGGGAGATCACGCGACCGAGTCACCGCACTCGAACTGGCGCCCAAGTGGATCGCTGCGGAAGACGGCTTCTTGCGCCTGCTGTCTGTGAGTTGGTCACAGGGAGTAGTGGCCTTGTCCGATGTCCTCGATGAGGCCGGGGGGGTGGGCGGCGGTCACCGTCGCCCAACTGCCGCCTGGCCTGGGTCACCGCTCGTCCTGGCTTGACCACGACGGTGAACTACCCCTGTTTGAGGGCACGTTGATGTGACCAAGGGTGGAGCACCTATCGAAGGAACGAGACGCTCCGCGGGTGCGGTCATGGTCCTCGAAGACCGGCGCCGCCCCGCACGGTGTGGACCGTTTCTGTCAGGCATTTCTCCGCCGTTTTGATCTGCAGCACATCTTCCGATGCGCGAAACAGACCCTCGGCTGGACCACACCGAAACCCCGTATCTCCGAAGCCACGGACCGCTGGACCTGGATCCTGGTCGTCGCCCACACCCGGCTCCGGCTCGCCGGCCCCTCGACCCGCCGGACACGACCGGCTCGCCCCGGCCCGAGTCCGGCGGGGGTTCAGGAACATCCGCGCTCACCTCGCCTGCCCGGCCCGAGTTCCCAAACTCCGGGGTGCCGGGGCCGGACGGCCACTCGGCGCCAAGAACAGACACCGGGCACTCCGCCACGACGTCGGAAAAGCGGCCAAACGCCCCGAGACCCTCAAGGCCCTCGGCCGGCCTGGCAGATCCTGGTGGACAAAGAACAAGTTTTCAGGCGTTCGTGAGCCAGTCCTGGTCGAGGCGGTCGGTCAAGCCGGCGGTGGCGAAGGCGGCCTCCAGCTCCTGGCGGCCCTCGGTGTAGTGCGCCCAGCTGTCGTGGTGGACGGGGACGACGCGGCGGGCACCGAGGATCTGGGCGGCCTCGGCGGCCTGGGCGCTGTCCAGGACGACCGGCCGGCCGTCGAAGAGCACGGGGAAGCGGGGCGCGCCGGCGAACAGGATGGCGGTGTCCACCGGGGCGAAGCGCTCGGCGATCTCCCTGACCGCGTCGAGCGAGGCGTTGTCGCCGCTGACGTAGACCGACGGCAGTCCCTCACCCGTCAGGACGAAGCCGACGACCTGGCCGGCGAGCGGTTCGACCTCCTCACGTCGGCCGGGGCCGTGGATGGCTGGCACGCCGGTGACGGTGATGCTGCCGCCGCCCGGGCGCTTCAGGTCGACCGACTCCCAGTCGGCCAGGCCCGTGGCCTTCGCCCCGAGGCGCTCGCCGCCGCCGGGGGTGGTGAGGGTGAGGGGGACGTCGGCGAGCAGGGCGCGGCCGGAGGTGTCGAGGTTGTCGGCGTGCTCGTCGTGCGAGAGCAGGACCACGTCGACGGGGCCGACCTCGTCGGGCGTGATGGCGGAGCCGGCGGTCTTGGTCAGGGTCGGGGCGCCGGGGGTGGCGTAGTCGCGGGGGCCGTCGAAGGTCGGGTCGGTCAGAAAGCGCAGGCCGCCGTACTCGAACAGGGCAGTCGGGCCGCCGAAGGTGCGGACGGGGAACTGCTGGGCGTTGTGCTGGGACATGCCATCTCCTCGTTTCCGCACGAAAAATTTTGCTCTTTTCCGTGATCCTACGGAGGCGACGACGGCATGGGCGACCTGATCGTGCCGCGTCGCTTCTCCGGCTCCGAGTTCATGCAGCTGTGGCGGTGGAGGGACGGCTCCCGCCTCGACGGGGACGACCGCGTCGCGGAGATCCCCATCGGCCAGCAGTACCTCCCCTCGCCCTGCGTACAGACATCGACGGCGAGGGCAGTCTCAGCTTCGAGGTCGTGCTGCGCTGCCCTATGTGCCGTACCCGGGCCGCACCCACACCCGCTCACCCCGGCCGATCTCCCGGCCGGGCACTCGTGGTGGAACGGCTGCCCGTCCTGCCACCTGCCCGGCCAAGGCGGTGCCGCCGGCCTCGCCGTGCACCGCCTCCGTCCACACCGGCGCGGGCGCCCGCGCTCGGGCACGTTCCGCTGCGCGTGGCCCTGCTGCCGGCCGTGGTGGGGGGCCTCCTGCTCACCGCGCCGGCGGGCAGCGCGCGGATGATGCCGTTGTGCGCGACCGCCCGCAAGCACCGCCGGGCCGATCACAGGGCTGCGAAGGCTGGGGCCAGGACTCGTCGAAGGCCCGGCGGTAGCCCGGACTACCGGGAGCCCGCCACAGGCTGCCGCTTGTAGAAGGACTCCTCCAGGTAGGCGGCCTCGTGCGGCTGGTAGGGCTCCTCCAGGTGGGCGGCCTCGTCTTCGTCGAGTTCGACGTCCACCGCGGCGATCGCGTCGGCCAGCTGGGCCGGCTTGGTGACCCCGACGATGGGCGAGGTCACCGCCGGGTTGCGCATGACCCAGGCCAGGGCGACCTGGGCAGGGGACAGACCCCGCTCGCCCGCGATCTCGTGGACGCGCTCGGCCACCGCCTGGTCCTCGTCACGGTAGAGGATGTTGCCGCCCGCGTCGGTTTCGGCACGCGCGGTGGCGGTGTCCCCGGCCCGCGTCAGCCTGCCCCGCGCCAGCGGGCTCCACGGGATCACGCCGATGCCCTGGTCGGCGCAGAGCGGGATCATCTCCCGCTCTGCTTCCCGGTGGATGAGGTTGTAGTGGTCCTGCATCGACACGAACCGGGTCCAGCCGTTCAGGTCAGCCAGGTACAGGGCCTTGGCGAACTGCCAGGCGTACATGGAAGAGGCTCCGATGTAGCGGACCTTCCCGGACTTGACCGCGTCGTGCAGCGCCTCGAGGGTTTCCTCGATCGGGGTGTCGTAGTCCCAGCGGTGGATCTGGTACAGGTCGATGTAGTCGGTCCCCAGTCGCTTCAGGGAGGCGTCGAGCTCGGCGAAGATGGCCTTGCGGGACAGCCCGGCGCCGTTCGGGCCGGGGCGCATCCGCATCCAGACCTTGGTGGCGAGAACGACCTCGTCGCGCCGGGTGAAGTCCCTGACCGCCTGGCCGACGATCTCCTCGCTGCTTCCGGCGCTGTACCCATTGGCCGTGTCGAGGAAGTTGACACCGCCCTCGAGGGCCTGCTTGATGATGTCCCGGCTGGCGTCCACGCCCAGCGACCAGGGCTCACCGCCCCGGTCCGGCTCGCCGAAACTCATGCAGCCGAGGGTGATGGCGGAGACTTCCAGTCCGGTCGCTCCGAGTTTGGTGTATCGCATGCCTGCGAACCTAGGAATTGGAGTGCGCTCTAACGCAATACGTCTCGGTCGGGATTCGGAGGCCGTGCTGGCCGCAGGGGAGGGACGAGGTGAAGTTGGCGTGTGATAGCGGGTGTTGACCTGCCCGGGTGAAGTCGTGCCACAGACCGGGGGAGGGGCGGCGTGGGCCCGTTGATTGTCCTCTAACGGGGTCCGCGGCCAGCGCTCGTCGCCGACCTGGCCGGGTTTGACGTCCTCGGTGGAACCATCGTGCCGCGAGATCTGGGGCAACTGCCCCGCTGCTCGACAGGGCGAAGGAGCTGCTTTGTGACATCCCCACGGGCAGTGCCGGAAGTTGGCGCAGTCCGCCACCGCCGGTCGGTGTCACCGGCTGCGGCGAAGACGGTCCTTGCGCACCTTATGGACCGTTCCCGGCCGCCTTCACATCTGGTCAAAGCCCCCTGCGAGGGAGAACCGGGAGGCACGGGCCGGCCCTGCGGGCGCAACCGGCCGGGAACAGGATTAGTTGAGGGTGCTCGGATGTGCCGTTGTGAGTGGCGGCCACCAGCATGGTGTGCGACAGGGGACGTGACGACCAAGCTGGGGGGACCACATGCCGTTCGTGCGGCCATACGTACGCTCCGATGGGACGCCGGTGTGCGGACGCACCCGGTGGGCGGTACGACAACAGCGCGGACGCCGGTGACGCATCCGGTACCCGGCACCGGCGAGCAGGGCCGTGCGGCGCCGAGCCGGAGCATGTCTTACCTGCGAGGTCTCATGTATCAATCATTGTTCGTGCACCTCGCCTTCCGGGCGCCTCACGGGCTCAATCCGAGAGGTCCGCCTTGCCGAACAGGACCGCGTAACTGGAGGGGAGTTGGCTGATGATCTGATTCAGTTCTCCGCCGGTGACAGTGTCGGCAACGGTGGTCAGGACCGCGCTCGCGTCCCACTGCGCGGTACGCGGCCGCGCATGGGTGCGTTCGGCGACTCGGCGGTAGAACTCTTCGATCCCGAAACCTCGCTCCTGCTGTGGCGCGGCGTGGTCCAGAACTTGCCGCAGCGGGCCGGGCAGCTGGGATGCGAGGTCCTTGACCTCTCCCGGGCTGATCCGTTGGGCCAGGACTTCCAGCACGGCGTTGGTGACGTCCGCGGCTTCGTCTTGGTCGTTGTATTCGCCTCGCTCGCGCACACGGGCGAGGAATCCATCGTATTTCATAGCCGCCTTCCTTCTGCTCGCCCTGGTCACCGTTGATCGAGGGGTCGTCAGGTGCGCCGTCGGACCGACCCGGTCCGCCCGGTGGCGCGCAGCTGCCGTTCGCAAGGAGTGCCGTACGGACTTCACGCAGTGCACGGCCGAAACCCCCGGCGCCGCTTGCCGGGTGCGCGCGGGGTCCATACTGTGGCGCGGGCTCGTTGTGCCGGGTTGCCTCGGTATCCTCAGCGGTGAGTGGCCGGGCCATGTTCTCCAACAGGAGGCTATATCCCGCGGCCCAGACGCCGAGCGTTACGCACAGGCATACGACCGCGGGACCTGGCGGACATGGGCCGACACGAGAACGTGGGGATCCACGCAGCGCGTCTGCGCCGCCGTGAGGGGTGTCGAGCCTCGCCGGGACGGCCGCAGTGCCGGATGGGTGCCCGGAACCGCGGCGCCCGTGTCTCACCCGCTGCTCTCGGTGCTCTCACTTGTCTCGGTGATCTCGACGTGTCGCGGCTTCGCGACGTCGGCCTTGGGGACGGTGATGCTGAGCACTCCGTCCTGCATCTCAGCCTTGACCTTGTCCGTGTCCAATTCTCCGGGCAACCGCAAACGGTACTCGAAGGCTCCGACGCGGCGGGTGCTGCGGCGCAGGACACCCTTGCGCTCCCGTTCCTTGATCTCTCCGGTGACCACGAGTTCGGGACCGTTGGCCTCTACGTCGATGTCCTTGCTCTTCACGCCGGGAAGTTCCATCTCTATGTGGAACGCGTCCTCGGACTCCGACACGTCCGCAAGAGGTGTCCACGCAACCGCGGGTGCCGCGCCCACCGTCGACTCCAGCAGGCCGCTCATCTGGTTGAGCAGGTCGTCGAACTCAACCAGGGGATTGACAGGGGTGGGTGCCCAGACGGGCCTTTCCTGCAGGCCGCCACCACGGTGGCGCCGGACGGGCATAGCCATCGCCATCGCCTCCTTCTTCCTTGTCGTGATCTCATCGTCCGCCATGCGTCATGCGAGCTGCGGACTCTTTGTGACGTATGCGTGGGGAGACGTCCGAGTGGCTCGTGACAGCGGACGTGCCTGTGGTGCCGGGTACGCCGAGTGCCCCAGGTGTCGGTGCGCGAAGTGAATGGCCAATGGCCGTTGTGCCCTCACCGGCCGCGGGGGCCGCCCGCTTCTGGAGTCCCGGCGGCCGCTCTGGGCCGTGTGCGGGAGCGCGCCGAGCCGCGCGCCGACGACCGCTCCGAAGATCAGTCCGTACAGGGCGGGGAGCAGACCGGAGACGACCGGCTTCTCCCAGTTCAGCAGCCCGAAGATCCAGCCGACGAGTATGCCGGGCAGCGCTCCCGGGGGTGCGCCGTGGAGGACGGCCTCGCCGTACCCCATTCGACCGATCACCTGTTCGGCAAGGCGCATGTCCCGACCGATGATCGCCACCTTCTGAGCGGGAAAGCTCTGGTCGGCGAGGCGATCGACCGCACGTTCGGCCTCCTGGTGCGTCGAGTACATGGCGACGGCCCTGCGGACCTGCTCGGTCATGGCCACTCCTTACGCCGACGGACCGCCGAGCGATCCCGACACGCTCCAGAGTGGCCGTTCGCCCGGTCATCCCGCCTGCTCCCAGCGGGTCGAAAAGTGGCCCCGGCGGTCGGTCTGCGAGGACAGGGGGCGGGACGACAATTCGGGCTCACCGCGGCGATCCTGTCCCTGGGCGTGGCGACATTCGACGCGGCTGCGCGACGCCACGGGCCCGCGGCCGTACGGAGGCGACCGCCACGGCTGACCGGCCCCCGTGGAGTGGAGAGCGGGCCCAGGGGGCCCACTTCCACCGTGCACCGCCTGTTTCCCACCGCCTGCGACCAGGCCGCCGGGTCAGCCGGGCATGGGGTGATGTGCCCGGGCGGGCGGACTGCTCCACGACGGCGGCGCAGAAGGCAGGCAGGTCGGCCGGGTCACGCCTGGTGACGAGCTGCCCCGCATCCATGAACAGCTGCTCGATCGAGTGCCAGTGTGGACCCGCCGTACCCCCGGTGCGGATACGGGGAACCGTCCAGGATTCGGGTGTCGGGCACAGGATCCCCCGGCCCCGGGTGCCGGCCGGACCGCCCGGGAACGGGTATGTCGCGCTCAGGCGCTGTGTGCGTCCCGGATGCCGAGTTCGTCGATGTGCCCCAGCAGGTCGCGGGGGTCGGCGTACACCCGGAACGCCTGGGCCCGCTCCAGTTCGTCCTGCCCGTATCCTCCGGACAGCAGCCCCACCCCGAGTGCCTCCGCCCGCCGCGCGGCCAGCAGATCCCACACACTGTCCCCGACCACGACACAGTCGCGGGCGGGTATTCCGAGCCGCGCCGCGCCCGCCAGGAACAGATCGGGGTCGGGTTTGGCGCGGCCGACCTCCTCGCGGGTGACCGTCGGCACCTCAGACGGCACGGCAAGTCTCGCGAACAGGGGTGCAGCGTCGTCCCGACGGGCGCTGGTGGCGATCGTCCAGGGCACGCCGCAGTCCGTCAGCGTCCGGAGAAGCTCCGCGGCTCCGGGCAGCGGCCGGATGGAGTTCATCCAGCCTTCGAAGTGACGGTGATGGGCGTTCTGCAGTTCATCGGTCTCCTTAGGCGTCAGCCGTACGCCGGTTTCGCGCATCATGGCCTGCACGAGCAGGCCACCGCTCATCCCGATCCTCCGGTGGATCCGCCAGATCGCCAGGCCGATGCCCATCTCCCTCAGTGCCTGCTGCCAGGCGATGACGTGCTGGTAGACGCTGTCGACGAGTGTCCCGTCCAGGTCGAAGACGAACGCCGCGGGCCTGGTGGCCGTACTGTCGGACATCTTCCCCATCCCTCCCGTCAGCGGCCGGCCCGGGCCGGCGGAGTATAGGCACCGGAGCAATCGCCCCAGCAGCAGCGGATCGATGATTTGCTGATCGCGAAGAGCAACGTCGGGCGCGGCACCGCGTCAGAGACCACTCCGAAGAAGCCGCTGAGTATCGTGCTCAGGTCGAAGCTCAGCAGAGTCCGGCGCGGATGGCGCTGTGCCGCCACCCGAGCGATTTCCCGGAACGGCATCGAAGCCCGCTGCCGTCCGGTGAGGTACCCGCTGGTCGGCAGCCGGTCGATGCCTTCCCGAGCTGGCACCTCCGACTCGACGCGGTCCACGATCTTCTCGGCTTCCTTCTCCTGCCCATGGAATGAACGGCCAGGCCACCGCCAGCCGACGTCCGGGGGAACCAAGCGGTGTCCAGCAGGACGCAGCCTCCTGACCGCGGCCCCGACCCAGTAGCTGCCGTTGATGGTCAGGTCGACCCGTCCGCGGTTGCGGGCCGGGATGAACTCACCGGGGCAGGCATCGGCGTGAGTGCTCGGCGGTCGACGAGTGCCATGCTGGGCGCCGGGCATGCGATCGGCATCGGTGCACGGTGACCAAATCGCGCGGTCGGAATCGACCCCGCGGGGTGAGACACCCTGGATGAGCTGGCGGTTCTCGGAAGGCTGGCAATGCACGGCGCACGGGTCAGGGATCCGGCCTGCCGCGAGACGGCATCGGAGCAGGTGGGTGAGGTGTTCTCGAACTGTCGACGCGCGCCACCCGGCTGAAGTGGCTGGCGGAAGGGGGCTGGCTGGTCGAGGAGAAGCCGGGCCGGTTCATCCTGTCCGCGTTGGAGCAGGACGCTGCTGATGTCGGGCGGCCGGCCGGCGGCTCACGGGTGTGGTCATCGACCAAGGAGAGGACGACCAAAACGCCCCCAACGTCACGGCGGGAGACAAGTCCTCAAAAACTCTTCGAGGACTGCATCTACAAGGTCTGTCCGGGCGCACCGCACACGTTCCGGGACGACGACGCACGCCAACTGCGTCGGCGGCTCACGGGTGCCGGGTTGCACCCGGCACCCGTGACTGACTCGGTCGCACCCGCGCGCTCAGCTCACGGACGAGACTGCCGACTGGATCACCTTGGTCACTGCCGCAGGGTCCGAGACGAGCGTCAGGTGTGAACCGCCCTTGTAGAGCGTCACCTTGGATCCCGCCCGGTGCGCCATCTTCTGCTCCGAGGCCGGGGTGATGATCTGGTCACCGCTGCTGATGAAGTACCAGGAGGGAATCGTCTTCCACGCCGCGTACTTGGAAGGAGTGTTGAAAGCCACGGTTGTGGCGGCACGCTGCGTGGCCCACAGATTGACCGCCTGGTCATGGGGCACGCTGCTTGCGAACTTGGTGACGAACACGTTCTCCTTGAGATAGAGAGCGGACGCGTTGGACGGGGCGTTCGGGTACGGCACGGCATCGTACAAGTCAGCAGGCGACCCCTTTGTCAGGACCGACGTCGGGCCGCTGAGCTGCGCCGTGGTCTCGCCGACCGCCGGCGCGGCGGCGTCGACATAGACGAGCGCCTTGACGTTGCTGACCCCATGGGCGGCGTTGGTGATAACCGAGCCTCCGTAGGAGTGCCCTGCCAGGACGATCGGGCCCTTGATGCTTTTCAGAAAGTCGTGAACCGTCTGCGCATCAGTCGTCAGGTCCTGAAGAGGGTTCCCGATGGCACGAACCGTGTAGCCGGCGCGGCGCAGCAAACTGATCTCGCCATTCCAGCTCGACGCGTCCGCCCACGCTCCGTGCACCAGGACGACGGTGGGTTTCGTCTGCCGGGCAGCCTGGTGCACGGTGTCCGTGGCACCGCCTGGCGCCGCAGCGGCAGTGGTGGTGGCGGCGATCGCTGCCACCACCAGAGTTATCGCGACATCGCGGTGTGGAAAGCAAGCCATCCGGGGCCTCCCTGTCCGGAGTCGTCGCAAGGACGCGTCGGAGGGTGAACGAAGGCCACATGGAACGGCGTGGAAGCCTGCCGAGGCCATGAACAGCGTCCCTGCTTCACCATATGACGGTAACGCCGGCCGGCCACGTCAGCATCTGGCAGGGAAAACGAGTGGATGCCGAAGCCGGCGGCGATCTGTTCCAGCGTGACGCCGTGCTCGTGATTGCCCGAGCAGATAAGCGCGGGCCGTCCTCCGTGGCTCAACCCGCCCGAACCGGCCCGCGATCCGGGCCGTGACCCGGTCGAACATCGCCCACCAGCGGGCAGGGTCTACGCTATGGCCCGCGGCCACCGCACGATCTTCAGGAGTCCACACAACCCCCGATGATCAGGCAGTGGCCGTACCCGTTCCCGGCCTGGTCCGCGACAAGATCGTGAAGTCAGACTGGAGTCCTAACCCCGAGCGACCTCAGCGGTGTGCGCGGGCGTATAGCGCTCGCCCGCCACCTGGTCGCTCAGCGGGTCCAGCACGGCCAGCGCCACGGTGTCCAGGGTGAGCTCCAGCGCGGCCGCGTTCTGCTCCAGCCGGGCCGGGTTGCGGGTGCCCGGAATGGCCGCCACCGCCACCCCGAGCCGCTCGGCCTGGGCGTACACCCAGGCCAGCGCCACCTGGGCCGGGGTGGCACCCAGCCGGTCGGCCACCTCGCGCACGGTCTGCGCGATCTTCTCGTTGGCCTCGCCCGCCTCGCCGGCGAAGCGGGGGTTGGTGCGCCGGAAGTCCTTCTCGCCCAGCGTGGAGCGGTCCAGGGTGCCGGTCAGGAACCCCCGCCCCAGCGGCGAGTACGGCACCAGCCCGACCCCCAGCTCGGCCATCACCGGGGTAACCGCCTCGACGTCGCGGGTCCACAGCGAGTACTCGCTCTGCACCGCGGTGATCGGGTGCACCGCGTGCGCCCGGCGCAGCAGCTCGCCGTCCACTTCGGACAGGCCCAGATGGCGGACCTTGCCCGCCTCGACCAGCTCGGCCATCGCCCCGACGGTCTCCTCGATCTCCACGTCCTGGGGCGGGCGGTGGGCGTAATACAGGTCGATCACCTCGACGCCCAGCCGCAGCAGCGAGGCGTCGCAGGAGCGCAGCACGAAGTCCCGGGCACCGCGGATGCGGCGTGCCCGGTCGCCGGCGCTGCGGTCGATGCCGAACTTGGTGGCCAGCTGCACCCGGTCCCGGCGGCCGTGGACGGCACGGCCTACCAGCACCTCGTTGTGCCCGGTGCCGTAGGAGTCGGAGGTGTCCAGGAACGTGATGCCCAGATCCAGGGCCCGGCCGATGGTGGCCAGGCCGCCGTCCCAGTCGGCGGCGCCATAGCTCTCGCTCATCCCCATGCACCCCAGGCCCATCGCGCTGACGGTGAGACCGGGCGAGCCGAGCGTGGTTCGGGTGATCATGCGCGGATACTCCTCCTGCCCGGCGGACCGGGCGATACCTTGAGCACTGACGAACGCCTCGGACGCTAGGACTTGGAGCGCGCTCGAAGTCAAGCCGGAGGGCCGGCCCCCGTCGGCGGGTCAGGCGCGGCGGGAGCGGGTGAGGGGGGAAGCGGTCCACCGGCAGCAGGCCGCCAGTGGGCCCGGACACGGCGTATTTCCCGGCCGTCTTCACCAGCGGGTGCTGCGGCCCAGCGGCCGAACCCGTTCCCAGCAGGGTC
Source organism: Streptomyces sp. NPDC104761 (assembly GCF_055583445.1). NCBI lineage: Bacteria > Bacillati > Actinomycetota > Actinomycetes > Kitasatosporales > Streptomycetaceae > Streptomyces > Streptomyces sp. NPDC104761. The sequence continues at coordinate 1,468,178 of NZ_JBVJNZ010000001.1, forward strand.
AGCGACAAGATCGCGAAGTCAGACTGGAGTACTACTGAACTTGAACGGGTGATGTCGGGGCGGTTTGCCTGACGAGTGCTGTTCGGCGCTGGTAGCCATCTGGGCGTGAGGTACGCGCAGGGCGGCGGGTTGACCGCCGCGGGGAGGGCCGCCCGGGAGCGGGTCAGGCTGCAGGCCGTGGGGCGCTTCTAACGCGAGGAGAAGAACCGGGAGATCGCGGCCGCGCTGCGGGTCAGTGAGCGGTCGGTCGAGCGATGGCGCCGGGCTTGGCGGGAGCGAGGCGAGGCGGGATTGCTGTCCGCAGGCTCGCCGGGACGGCCCAAGCTCAGCGCGGCCCAGGTCCACAGGCTGGAACGTGAGTTGGAGCGGGGACCGCTGGTCCACGGCTGGGCAGATCAGCGGTGGACGCTGGCGCGGGTGAAGACCCTGATCGGTCGCCTCTTCCATGTCGCATACACCGTGGAGGGCACCTGGCAGTTGCTGAAGCGGCACGGCTGGTCATGGCAGCAACCCGCTCGGCGGGCGATCGAGCGCGATGACGAAGCCGTCGAGCTGTGGAAGAAGGAGGTCTGGCCGCGGGTATGAGCACCTTGGCGGCGCTCGGGGCCTGGATCGTCTTTCAGGACGAGGCCGGGCAGTCGATGATGCCGCCGCGTGCCAGGACCTGGGGCCGGGTCGGCCGCACCCCGGTGGTGCGGATCCGCGGGCGGGGATCCGGACGGGTCTCGATGGCAGGCATGGTCTGCTACAGGCGCGGGGAACGATCGCGGCTGATCTACGCCGTCCGCGAGTACCACGGCCGCAAAGACGAACCGAAGGGCTTCGGCTGGCGCGATCTGCGGGACCGGGTTGTCCGAGTCCGCCTCCGGCTTGGCGGCCCGATCGTGCTTGTCTGGGACAACGTGCGGCTGCACCTGACCGCCGGGATGAGGGAGTGGGCCGCTGCGAACGTGCACTGGCTCACCATCTTCCAACTGCCCGCATACGCACCTGACCTCAACCTGCAAGAAGGCATCTGGTCGCTGGTCAAGCGAGAGGTCGGCAGCCTCGCCGCGGCCGACCTGGCCCAGATCACCAAGGCCGTCAAGCGCAGGCTCAGGCAGATCCAGTTTCGACCGGACATAGTCGACGGCTGCCTCGCCGGCACTGGCCTTGCCATCCACGAGTAACGAACCCAGGGAACGACCGGCCTGCGACGTGGCCCTACGATCGCGGCACCCCGCCGAACACTTGTGCCCGACGAATTGAGTGAGCCCGTGAGCGACGACGTCCTGTCGATCATTCGGACCGATCCCCAGTGGCAGCCCGACCGGGCGGCGGCCGAGCGGACTGCCGCGCTTGCCGCAGACCTGGCTCCTGGCCTGCCCGATGGCGTGGATGTCGAGATCGACGTTACCTGGCACGACGCCCTCACACCCGTCGACTGCGGCGACAACCTGGAACGGATCGGCTGCCCGCACTGCGGTGCTTCGATCGATTCCGAGTGGTACGCCGACCTGCTGGAAAGCCACTGTGAGGACGGCTTCGACACCTTGGCCGTGGAAGTGCCCTGCTGCGGCACTGCCACGTCGCTGGACGTGTTGGACTACGACTGGCCGTGCGGCTTCGCCCGCTTCGAGATAGCCATCTGGAACCCCGAACGTGACTGGTTCGGCGACGAGGAACTGGCCACTATCGGCGACACACTCGGGCACCCGGTGAAGCAGATCAGAGCCCACATCTGACTCAGGTCTCAGCAGGAACCACGTGCAGCCGTCCAGCCCGACATCACCCATTCAAGTTCAGTAGCGCCCTCTAGAGATCTTTAAAGGTCATCTCATTTGGTGATTCTGCGGTAGCAGATAAGGGTGCAGGCGATGGTCCAGCGGTGTCGCCCGGGTCTCGACACCCTGTCGGGCGATGCGGTGGCGGATGCCGCGCTGAGACAGCCATTGCCGCAGGTGGCGGTAGTCGTAGCCCTTGTCAGCGTGAAGCTTGTGAGTCTTGAGTCGCCGGGGGCCTCGGCGGGACCGGATGGGCGGTATGCCCTTCACGAGCGGGACCAGGGCCTGGCTGTGGTGAACGTTGGCGCCGGAGATTCCAACCGACAGGGGCAGACCGGTCCGCTCGGTGATCAGAGGGCTCGCATGTTCACCGAGTCGATCGCGCAGCGGGACCAGTCCAGCTCGCCGTGGGCACCGATTTCGTCGGGGACTGGACGGTGCAGCTTGGCCCATACTCTGGCCTTCGTCCACTCGGTGACCTGCGGTGGGCTGTCGCACCGGACGGCCCGAACGATGCTGCAGGCAACTGCTGCCACGTACAGCCGGACGTCGCCACGAACACGATTGCGGCCAGCGCCTCCCGGTCACCATGGCGGCGCCGGCCACCACCCTGTGGCCGCGACGGAGCATCCGGAATCACCCGCTGGAACAACTGCCACAGCCCATCCGGCACCAGCCGCTCAATGATCCCCACTTCGGCAGGCTACCGACCTCGAAGACAAGCCTGGCAGTCAACGGCCCATCCGGCGCTGCTCGTCGAACCGAAGCAACACCCGTACCATGCGCCACACTCCGGCCGTCGCCCCGAGCAGTGCACCCCCCACCAACACGCCCTTCCTCACCGAACCGGAGATGTCAAAGACCAGTGCGAGAGACAGAGTGAACCGTTCCGGGTTCGGTAGGGACTCGATCGTTTGAGAGGATCGAGTTATGGCACGTCCTTCCCAGTACCCGCTTGAGCTGCGCCGTCGTGCG
>NZ_JBVJNZ010000002.1:0-304591 GCF_055583445.1 Streptomyces sp. NPDC104761
TACCGGTTATCCGGTCGACACCACGAGAGCGGAACAGTCGGAGGAATGATCCGACCGTTCACAGCGTCCTCGCTGTGTTTTGTTTCAAAGGAACCTCGTCTCAGAGAGACGGGGTATCAACATATCTGGCGTTGACTTTTGGCACGCTGTTGAGTTCTCAAGGAACGGTCGCTTCCTTTGTACTCACCCTCTCGGGCTTTCCTCCGGGCTTCCCTTCGGTGTTTCCAACCTTACCAGATCCGTTTTCCGTTCCGTTTCCGGTCGGAATTCATTTCCGGTGGCCGTTGGAGAGCCTTTGCCTTATCGATTGCCTTTCGGCTCTCTTTCGGCGAGTCCGACTTTATCAGAAGTTCCTGGCCGGTCTGACCGGCCACTCATTTCTGAGTAAATCGGGGGTGGCTTCAATGTCTCGGAGAGAACTCTCCGTTGTGAAGCAGGATCGATTCTAACGATCGGGCCCGAACCTGTCCAGTTCTAGGCAACTGTTTGAATCTACCTCCCCATCCCACCCGTGTCAACGGGTCTTCCGGGGCGAAGAGGAGACTAGCAGCTCACGGCAGGTCTCCGCACATCAGGCGGCCGTAGGGACGAGCGCGCTGCGCTCTGCCTCCTCGAGGTCACCCGTCTCGCCGGCCCGGGCGGCGCGGCCGCCGAGGACGAAGACGTAGGCCAGGAAGGCCAGCTCAGCCGCCACTCCGATGCCTATGCGCGCCCAGGTCGGCAGGCCGGACGGGGTGACGAAGCCTTCGATGGCACCGGAGACGAACAGGACGAGGGCCAGCCCGATCGCCATGGCCACGGCGGCGCGACCCTCTTCGGCCAGGGCGGTTCGGCGACTGCGTGGGCCCGGATCTATGAGGGTCCAGCCGAGGCGGAGTCCGGTTCCCGCGGCCACGAAGACCGCGGTGAGTTCCAGCAGCCCGTGCGGGAGGACCAGGCCCAGGAAGGTGTCGAGGCGGCCGGCCGAGGACATCAGGCCGAAGCCGACGCCCAGGTTCAGCATGTTCTCGAAGAGGATCCAGAGGACCGGGAGACCAAGAAAGACACCCAGGACCAGGCACATCGCGGCGGCCCTGGCGTTGTTGGTCCACACCTGGGCCGCGAAGGAAGCCGCGGGATGGCTGGAGTAGTAGGTCTCGTACTCGCCGCCGGGGCGGGTCAGCTCGCGGAGCTGGCTGGGGGCCGCGATGGTCGACTGCACGTCCGGGTGGGTGCCGATCCACCAGCCCAGCACGATCGCGATGGCGGTGGATATGAGCGCGGTGGGCACCCACCAGTGACGGGAGCGGTAGACGGCGGCCGGGAATCCCTGTCCGAGGAAGCGGGCGACATCGCGCCAGGAGGCGCGGCGGGTGCCTGTCACCGCACTGCGCGCGCGTGCCACGAGCTGGCTGAGGCGTCCGGTGAGCTGTGGATCGGGGGCGCTGGACTGGATCAGGGAGAGGTGGGTGGCGGTGCGCTGGTAGAGCGCGACGAGTTCGTCGGCCTCTGCTCCGTTGAGGCGCCGCTGGCGGCGCAGGAGCGCGTCGAGGCGATCCCACTCGGCTCGGTGTGCGGAGACGAAGACGTCGAGGTCCATCGGGTCTGCCTGCTCCTAGGCTGGTCGTCGACTGCCTGTCGTAGCAATGTCGCAGCTGTCAGCTTGTCGTACTGCGGCGCGATGCGCCCTCAGCTTGGCAGACTTGCGTCGTACAGGGCAGACCAGGGGAAGGCGGCGGGCGTGAGTGAGCTGGTGACGGGCGAGGCGGTGGCGCTCGAACTGCGTCCCGCGAGGCTGCCCAGCAGGGCACTTGCCGTACTGCTCGACCTGATCGTGGCCTTCACCGTCTACATCGGTGTGTCGATCGGTCTGGCGGCGGCCACGGCCTCGCTGGACGACGCCGCGCAGGTCGCCCTGGCGATCGCGGCCTTCCTGCTGGTGCTGGTCGGTGCGCCGATCGCGGTGGAGACGCTGAGTCACGGGCGTTCGCTCGGGAAGTTGGCGTGCGGCCTGCGGGTCGTGCGGGACGACGGCGGGCCCATCCGGTTCCGGCATGCGCTGGTGCGGGGTGCTCTCGGAGTGGTCGAGATCCTGGCGACGTTCGGGGTCGTCGCCTGTATCGCCTCGCTGGTCTCGGCTCGCGGACGGCGGCTCGGGGACGTGTTCGCAGGGACCCTGGTCGTGCGGGAGCGGGTGCCCGTCGGGCAGACCCGTTTCGTTCCGCCGCCTCCGCCCTGGCTGGCGGGACGTTTCACCGAGCTGGACCTGTCGGCCGTTCCGGACGCGCTGTGGCTCGCCGTCCGGCAGTACCTGACGCGGATGCAGCAGCTGGATCCGCAGGTCTCGTGGGCGATGGCCGTGCAGCTCGCGGGGGATCTCGCGACGCGGACGGGTACTCCGGCGCCGCCGGACATTCCGCCGGCCGCGTATCTGGCGGCGGTGGTGCAGGAACGGCAGGCCCGGGAGACCCGTCGGGCCTTCGCCGACCGTGCGGCTCCGTCCCCCGGCATCCCGAACGCGTACGCGCCTCCGGCACCCGCTGCGCCCCCGGCACCGGCACCGGCACCCATGCCCAGCGCACCCATGTCTCCTCCGCCTGTCCCGCAGGCCCCGGCCACCGGGTTCGTGCCGCCGGCCTAGGCGCGGCCCCGCCCGTCGGATCTGCTGCTCAGTCCTCGGGGGCGGTGAAGAACGTCGGCGGTGACCGCAGGTCCTCCAACTCGATTCCGGGCGCCGCCAGAACCACGTCGCCGGCGAGGTGCACGGGGTGCTGTTCGCCGGTGTCCAGGGCTGTGACCTGGTATTCGTCCACGGTCAGCGGGCCGTTGTCAGTGGCGTGTGCTTCTCTTCTCAGCAGGGCCCAGGACTGGTCCACGGTGCGTGGCGCGAGGACCGGGTCCGTGAAGGCCACGAGGCGTACGCGGGTCGCGGCGGCGGAGGGGGTGAGGCGCAGGAGCCGGGCGGTGGCGACGAGGAACGCGGGGGACGTGCCGGTGAAGGCGTGGGCGCGCACATTGCCTTCGGTGGCATGGGCTCCGGTGGGGTCCGTGCGGACCCAGGTGACGCCGTCGAGGGCGGCTGCGCGGACCTGCCAGCCCCCGGCGTGGAGTTCCAGGCGGATGGGGCGGCCGAGGTCGTCGAGGGCGAGATCGACGGAGCCGCTGTGGTCACCGGAGGGGGTGGTCACTTGGGAGACGTAACGCCAGCCGGAGGGGCCGGGGGCGCACTGGAAGTGTTCTTCGCCGAGGGGGGTGTGATCGTGCGGATCGTGGAGCGAATAGCGGCCGCGGGGCATGGGGGTCCTGGGGCTTGACGGGGCGTGGGTCCGGCGCTCGACCCGCGGTTCGGCCGTGCGGGCGGTCGACGGGCCAAAGGGGCAGGCCCCCGGCACGGGGGTGCGGGGGCCTGCCTCGGCGGACCGGAGGACCTGCCGCCGGGAGAGCGCGTCGGTGCACGGGTGCGCTTCCCGGTGGCCGGGTCCCGGACTCAGTAGCGGTAGTGGTCCGACTTGTACGGACCCTCGACCTTGACGCCGATGTACGAGGCCTGCTCGGGGCGCAGCGTCGTGAGCTTCACGCCGAGCGAGTCCAGGTGCAGGCGGGCGACCTTCTCGTCGAGGTGCTTGGGCAGCGTGTAGACGCCGACCGGGTACTCGTCGGGCTTGGTGAACAGCTCGATCTGGGCCAGGGTCTGGTCCGCGAAGGAGTTGGACATCACGAACGAGGGGTGGCCGGTGGCGTTGCCCAGGTTCAGCAGGCGGCCCTCGGAGAGGACGATGATCACCTTGCCGTCGGGGAACTTCCAGGTGTGGACCTGCGGCTTGACCTCGTCCTTGACGATGCCGGGGACCTTGGCGAGACCGGCCATGTCGATCTCGTTGTCGAAGTGGCCGATGTTGCCGACGATGGCCTGGTGCTTCATCTTGGCCATGTCCGAGGCCATGATGATGTCCTTGTTGCCGGTCGTGGTGACGAAGATGTCGGCCTTGTCGACGACCTCGTCCAGGGTCGTGACCTGGTAGCCGTCCATCGCGGCCTGGAGGGCGCAGATCGGGTCGATCTCGGTGACGATCACGCGGGCGCCCTGTCCGCGCAGGGACTCCGCGCAGCCCTTGCCCACGTCGCCGTAGCCGCAGACGACCGCGGTCTTGCCGCCGATCAGGACGTCGGTGGCGCGGTTGATGCCGTCGATCAGCGAGTGGCGGCAGCCGTACTTGTTGTCGAACTTCGACTTGGTGACGGCGTCGTTGACGTTGATCGCCGGGAAGAGGAGGACGCCGTCGCGCTGCATCTCGTACAGGCGGTGGACGCCGGTCGTGGTCTCCTCGGTCACGCCGCGGATCTCGGAGGCGAGCTGGGTCCACTTCTGCGAGCCGTCCGTGATGGTGCGGTGCAGGAGTTCGAGGATGACGCGGTGCTCGTCCGACTCGGCGGTGTCGACCGAGGGGACCTTGCCGTCCTTCTCGTACTCGACGCCCTTGTGGACGAGGAGGGTGGCGTCACCGCCGTCGTCGAGGATCATGTTGGGGCCGCCGGTGGGGCTGTCCGGCCAGGTCAGCGCCTGCTCGGTGCACCACCAGTACTCCTCCAGGGTCTCGCCCTTCCAGGCGAAGACCGGGACGCCCTGCGGGTTGTCGGGCGTGCCGTTCGGGCCGACGGCGATGGCGGCGGCCGCGTGGTCCTGGGTGGAGAAGATGTTGCAGGACGCCCAGCGGACCTGCGCGCCCAGGGCGACCAGGGTCTCGATCAGGACGGCGGTCTGCACGGTCATGTGCAGGGAGCCGGTGACGCGGGCGCCGGCCAGCGGCTGGGTCTCGGCGTACTCCTTGCGGATCGCCATCAGGCCGGGCATCTCGTGCTCGGCGAGGGTGATCTCCTTGCGGCCGAAGTCGGCCAGGGAGAGGTCGGCGACCTTGAAGTCCTGTCGGTTGTCGACAGTCGTCATTGCGAGCTGCTCCTCGGGTTGGGTCGAGGGTGGGTACGGCTGGTCTGCGCGGCGGCGGACACAGGGGTGCCCGAGAAGAGGACACAGGCATGCCCGCGTACGCGCAGCGCAGTCCGTCGGAGGCCCTCTCTCCCTCGGACGGCCCGCCTGGGACCGCCCGACCGCCATCAGCAGCGACGTCTGGCTCCGTCCCAAGCTACACCGCAGGAGCGGGCCGCCCCCAGTCCGCCTCCGAACAGATCACGCCGTTCGAGGGGGTCAGTGGCCGGCGGGGTGGGGGGTCGGGCCGCCCGGGGTGGCCTCCGGGTCGGGGCCCTTGGCGGCTTCTGCCTCGCTGTAGATGTCGGGTTCCAGGTAGATCACACGGGCGATGGGGACCGCGGTGCGGATGCGGGCCTCGGCGGCGTTGATGGCCTTGGCGACCTCGGCTGCGGTGTCGTCGTGCTGGACGGCGATCTTGGCGGCGACCAGGAGTTCCTCCGGGCCGAGGTGGAGCGTGCGCATGTGGATGATGCCGGTGACGGTGTCGCCGTCGACGACCGCGGCCTCGATCTTCCGGACCTCCTCGGTGCCGGCGGCCTCGCCGAGGAGGAGGGACTTGGTCTCGGCGGCCAGGACGAGAGCGATCAGGACGAGCAGGACACCGATGCAGACGGTGCCGATGCCGTCCCAGACGCCGTCGCCGGTGAGTACGGCGAGACCGACGCCGCCGAGGGCGAGGACCAGGCCGATGAGCGCGCCGAAGTCCTCCAGGAGGACGACGGGCAGCTCGGGGGCCTTGGCGCGGCGGATGAACTGCGACCAGGACAGTTTGCCGCGCAGTTCGTTGGACTCCCTGATGGCCGTCTTGAAGGAGAAGCCCTCGGCGAGGACCGCGAAGACGAGGACGCCCACCGGCCAGTACCAGTGTTCGACCTGGTGCGGGTGGCTGATCTTCTCGTAGCCCTCGTAGATGGCGAACATGCCGCCGACCGAGAAGAGCACGATGGAGACGAGGAAGGCGTAGATGTACCGCTCGCGGCCGTAGCCGAAGGGGTGTTGCGGTGTCGCCTCCCGCTGGGCCTTCTTGCCGCCGATGAGCAGCAGGAACTGGTTGCCGGAGTCGGCGAGCGAGTGGACGCCCTCGGCGAGCATCGACGAGGAGCCGCTGAACGCGAACGCCACGAACTTCGATGCCGCGATCGCGAGGTTGGCGCCGAGTGCCGCCACGATCGCTCTGGTGCCGCCTGACGCGCTCATGAGTTCGCGTTGCCCCTTCTCGTTCTCGTCTTCACCGGTACTCGTCCTGACCGGTGCTCGTCGCCGGGACCCGTCTTTGCCCGTGCTTTGCCGGTGGGCCATTCTTGCAGCCCCCGCGACGGGGGATACGGGCCCCCTCAGACGACCACCGTGGCCCGGAAGACCGTGCCCGCTCCCGACACCTCCGCCTTCTCGGCCGCCGGGACGAACACCGAACGGCCGGGGGCCAGGTCGTGCTCGCCGACGCGCACCGCACCGGCCGTGCAGAGCAGGATCTGCGGGGTGGCCAGGGTCAGGTCGTGGGCCGCGGTGCCCTCGGGCAGGACGTACCGGGACAGCCGGAACTCGTCGATCGGTGTCTCGTAGACCTCCTCGCCGTCCGGGACCGCCTCGGGACGCAGCACGCCGGCGTCGCCGGCCTCGAAGCGGACGATGCGCAGGAGTTCGGGGACGTCGACGTGCTTGGGGGTCAGGCCGCAGCGCAGGACGTTGTCGGAGTTGGCCATGATCTCGACGCCGAGGCCGTTGAGGTAGGCGTGCGGGATGCCGGCGCCGAGGAAGAGTGCCTCGCCGGGCTGCAGGCGGACGTGGTTGAGGAGCATGGCGGCGATCACGCCGGGGTCGCCCGGGTAGTGGTGCGCGATGTCGGCGTAGGGCAGGTAGTCGCCGCCGAGGCGGGTGCAGGCGGCCGTGGCCTCGGCGACCGTGCGGGCCATCTCCTCGCGGTCGGCGGTCAGGATCGCGGTGAGGACCTCGCGCAGGGCCGCTTCCTCGGGGTGGGCGCGCAGCAGGTCGACGTACGGCTTGAGGGAGTCGACGCCGAGTCCGTCGAGGAGTTCGGCCGTCCGCTCCGGGGCACGGAAGCCGCACAGACCGTCGAACTCGGTGAGCGCGCAGATCAGCTCGGGCTTGTGGTTGGCGTCCTTGTAGTTGCGGTCCGGGGCGTCGACCGGGATGCCGCGCCGCTCCTCGTCCTCGTAGCCCTCCCTGGCCTGCTCCAGGTCGGGGTGCACCTGGAGGGAGAGCGGGGCGCCGGCGGCGAGGATCTTGAGCAGGAAGGGCAGCCGCGGGCCGAACCTGGCCACCGCCTCCTCGCCCAGTTCGGCCTTCGGGTCCGCGTCGATGACCTCGACGAGCGTGCCGCGCGCGGTGCGCGAGGGGGCGCCCGGGTGCGCGCCCATCCACATCTCCGCCTGCGGTTCGCCGCTCGGCTCGACCCCGAGCAGCTGCGGGATGGCGGTCGGGGAACCCCAGGCGTAGGGGCGGACGGTGTTGTCGAGGAGATCCATGACTTCTCTCTGCGGGTTCTCTCTGCGGGCGGGGGCGTGGGCACCGGCGTGGCACGGCACGGCTCACGTGTTCACCGTGTGTTCCCCCACCGGTTCACCTTCGGTACGGCCCTCAGGTCGTCCTTCGTCCGGCGGGTCCGGTGCCGGTGTCCACTTCAGGCCCTCGAAGCGAGCGCGAGGTAAACGGCGGCGAAATCCGTGACGGCGATCAGTTCCGCCAGGGTCTCCAGCTCGTCGCCCGCCTCGGGTTCCAGCTCGCTGATGGGGGTGTCGTGACTGAGGGCGAGGTCGCGGGCGGCGGGTGCGGCGGTGAGTCCGCCGATGGGGCGGTCACGGAGCAGCACCACGCGCGCGTGCAGCGCGGGCGGCTCGTCCACGCGGTCGCGGAAGAAGTCGTCGGGGTCGGCGCTGGCGGCGAGTGGCCCGGCGAGCAGGGCGGTGTGGGCGGCCAGAGCCTCGGGGAGTTCGGCGACCAGGGCGGGGCGGCCGGCCAGCTCGGCGAGGGCGGCGGCGAAACGGCGGCCGGCCGGGCCTGCCGACTCGCCCTCGGTCCAGATCACGGGGAGCGCGTCGGCGAGTTCCGCGGCGAGGGTCTTGGCCGGGTTGCTGTAGGTCACGATGGCCGGGCCGCAGCGCTCGGCGATCTGGTCGAGACGGTCGGCGACCTTCTCCAGGGCGTCCGGCGGGGCGGTGAGCAGGCCGATGCGGTCGACGAGCGCGAGCAGCGGGGTGAGCAGCGCCCACAGGACGCCCGGGGAGGAGCCGGCGAGCGGCTCGCCGTGGTCGTACGGGGCCGTCGCCATCGGCATGAACAGGCCGTGGGCGCCGGCCACCGCCTCGGCGAGCGGGGTGTCGGCGGGGGCGACGGCGGCGACCGAGCAGCCGCGTCGGTAGGCCTGGTCGGCGAGGAGGGAGAGGCTGGGTTCGGTGCCGTCCGGGGTGGCGATCAGCAGCAGGTCCACGGAGCCGGCCCAGCCGGGGAGCTCCCAGCGCAGGGCGCCGGCGGCCGGTGCGACGCCGGTGGGGGCGAGCCGGGTGACGGGGCTGCCGGGGCCGGCCAGCGTGCCGAGGAGGTCGGCGGCGTGGGTGGCGGCGACGCCGGGGCCCGCGATCAGGACGGCGCGGGGGCGGCCGTCCGGCTTCAGCTCCTGGACACCGGCCTCCACGGCGTGCCGGGCGGCGGTACGGACGCGGGCGCCGGCCTCTGCTGCGCCGCGCAGCAGGCCTCGGCGGTCGGCGTCCGCGAGGGCCTCCGGGGTGTCGAGCAGCGTTTCGTCGAGCATGGAGCGGCCTCCGGTTGCCGGGGTCCTTGTGTTTCGCGGTGTGTCGCGGTTGTGGGGTCCGCCGCTTACGCCGGGCGGCGGGCCTCGTCGACGAGGAGGACGGGGATGCCGTCGCGGACCGGGTACGCCAGGCCGCAGTCCTGACCGGTGCAGATCAGCTCGGGGCCCTGCTCCTTGAGGGTGGCGTGGCAGGCCGGACAGGCGAGGATCTCCAGGAGGCCGGCTTCGAGCGGCATGCGGGTTCCCTTCGGGGTGGATGTTCGCGTGCGGTCAGGTTACCGCCGGTGGGGTGGGTTGGGCTGGCCGTGGGTGGTGGGCGGCCGTATGCCGAGGTGACCGCCCAGGGGGCTGCGCCCCCTGGACCCCCGGAACCTTCGCCCACCCACCATCCGACTCGGCCGATCGGGAAGCGAGGGCCAGGGGGTGACTCGACCGGTGGAGACGGCTCGGGGCGCGGAGTGGTCCGGAGGCCCGGGTGCCGCGATGGGTCCTCTGCCGACCGCGGCGCCGTTGTGGCTGGGCGCGCAGTTCCTCCCCCAGCCTTCGGCCGGGGGTACCCCCAGCGGCCCCGTCGGGGCGCCGGAAGTCACGCCCTGATGATGGCCAGGACCTCGTCGCGCACCTTCGTCATCGTCGCCTCGTCCCTTGCCTCCGCGTTGAGGCGGAGCAGCGGTTCCGTGTTGGAGGGGCGGACGTTGAACCACCAGTCGGCGGCGCTGACGGTGAGGCCGTCGAGGTCGTCGAGGGTGACGTCGTCGCGGTCGCCGTAGGCCGCGCGGATCGCGGCGAGGCTGGCCTGCTGGTCGGCGACCGTGGAGTTGATCTCGCCGGAGCCGGTGTAGCGGTCGTACTGGGCGACGAGGGCGGAGAGGGGGCCGGGCTGGCCGCCGAGGGCGGCGAGGACGTGCAGGGCCGCCAGCATGCCCGTGTCGGCGTTCCAGAAGTCCTTGAAGTAGTAGTGGGCCGAGTGCTCGCCACCGAAGATCGCGCCGGACCGCGCCATCTCGGCCTTGATGAAGGAGTGCCCGACGCGCGTGCGGACCGCGGTGCCGCCGTTCTCCCGGACCACCTCGGGGACGGTCCAGGACGTGATCAGGTTGTGGATGACGGTGCCCTTGCCGCCGTTCTTCGCCAGCTCCCGCGCGGCCACCAGGGCCGTGATCGCCGAGGGGGAGACCGGCTCGCCGCGCTCGTCCACGACGAAGCAGCGGTCGGCGTCGCCGTCGAAGGCCAGGCCGAGGTCGGCCGACTCCGCGCGCACGCGCTCCTGCAGGTCCACGATGTTGGCGGGGTCGAGCGGGTTGGCCTCGTGGTTCGGGAAGGTGCCGTCCAGCTCGAAGTACATCGGGACCAGGGTCAGCGGCAGGCCCTCGAAGACCGTCGGGACCGTGTGGCCGCCCATGCCGTTGCCCGCGTCGACCACGACCTTCAGCGGGCGGACGGAGCTCAGGTCCACGAGGGAGAGCAGGTGGGCCGCGTAGTCCGGCAGCGTCTCGCGGGAGGTGATGGTTCCCGGCGTGGCGGCCGGCTCCGGGGCGCCCTCCTGCGACCAGCGCTCGGCCAGCTCCCGGATCTCCGTCAGGCCCGTGTCCTGGCCCACCGGCGCGGCTCCCGCGCGGCACATCTTGATGCCGTTGTACTGCGCGGGGTTGTGCGAGGCGGTGAACATCGCGCCGGGCAGGCCGAGGGCGCCCGAGGCGTAGTACAGCTGGTCGGTCGAGCACAGGCCGATCTCGGTGACGTCGACGCCCCGGGCGGCGGCGCCGCGTGCGAAGGCTCGGGACAGACCGGGCGAGGAGGGCCGCATGTCGTGGCCGACGACGATCGCGGCGGCACCGGTCACCTGGACGAACGCGGCACCGAAGAGTTCGGCGAGCGCCTCGTCCCACTGGTCCGGAACCACTCCGCGTACGTCGTACGCCTTCACGATCTGTGACAGATCAGCTGCAGCGGCCACAGGCCAACCCTCCTGGAATCCTTTTGGTCGCCCCAAACTACCTGTACCGGGTGCGGGTCCGGCATCGGCTCCCCCGGCGGGTCCGTCGCGGAGACCCGGCTGTGATCTGCGGTGATCCGATGCGGATCAGATCCGGAACGGCCCCGTCGGTCCCGGTGCGCCAGGCCCGCGCCCGCCGCCGCCACGAAGTGGCCGATCGTCGCCGCCCGTTTGAAGCGGTTCATGACGTGGGCGACGGCGAGGACGGGCGTCACGGGGAGGATCGCGAACCGCAACTCGCTTACGGTCGCCGCCCGTTCCGCGACCGTGACTTCCTCCGACCGGTTCGCCCTTCGGGTTGACGACGTCCAGCAACGGCCAGCCGCGCTCGTCCGGGTCGGCGAGCCGGGCGGCTGTGCCGGCCAGGGCGGCGCAGATGTCGGCGAGTTGGGCGGAAACGTAGTCGGAGACGGCGAACTGGGCTACGGCGAAGGCGACTCCGCACGCCAGGGCCGCCACCCAGGTCTCGCGGAGCCCGCGCACCCCGTCGACCAGGCCGACCAGCACCCGTGCACCCACAGGGCGTTGACGACGATCCACAGGATGGGGAACAGGCCGAACGCGGCGCTCTGGGCGGCGCTGGAGGCGGTCCGGCCGAGCGGCGTGCGGAGGCGAGCAGTGCGACGAGGGCGGCTGCCAGAAGGCCGCTCAGGCCCGTCAGATGGGCTTTCATGCGGGCCCCGCCGAGCAGGATCAGGACGATCAGCAGTGGCAGGGCGGCGGCGGGAAAGGTGCGTGCGTCAGTTGTCCGGTGACCGCAGCACCCGCAGATGGCCGCGTCGGGCGACCTCCATCGGGTCCGCGCCGCGGCCGCCGCCGCCCGCTTCGGCCGCCCGTTCCTGAGGGCGGGCCGCCTCGCGCACCGCGTTCGCCAGCGCTTCCAGGTCGTCCCCGCTCGGACGGGCGGGAGCCGAGCCGTCGAGGAGCCGGACGACCTCCCAGCCGCGCGGCGCGGTGAGGCGCTCGGAGTGCTCGGCGCACAGGTCGTAGCAGTGGGGTTCGGCGTAGGTGGCGAGCGGGCCGAGGACCGCGGTCGAGTCGGCGTAGACGTACGTCAGCGTCGCGACGGCGGGTCGGCCGCAGGCGGTTCGCGAACAGCGACGTACAGGGCTCACGACGTTGGACGGTACCGCACTCTTGAGCGGGCCGCGACGACTCTCCCCCAGGTCACTCCACCGTGTCGTACTGTGAAACGCCCCACACACCCCTTCCGACACGCCCTGCTGACCTGCACGGAACGGATCGCCCGGGGTCACGGTCGGCACCTCATCCGGTCACGAGTCGGTACAAACACCGTCAATTGCCTTGAGTTCGCCGGTCTCGTGGAGATACGGAAACGAGCCCAACCTTGGCCGGAATGGTCATCCTGTGACATGCCGTTCCGGGCGGTGTCGGTGCGTGGAGCGGCGCGGCCGGAGCCCGCGAGGACTACGCTTCACCAGTGATGGACAACCGTGTACCGCCCCGTGCCGCCGGCCCCGGGCCTCGTCGACGCGACCGCCACGGGCGGGGCATGCGCGGACCGATCGCACCACCTCAGGTGCCGCTGGCCGCGAGCCGTGCCGACGTGTTCGCAGACCTGGTGCAGGACTCCGTGGAGCGCCTCGATCGGCGCTGGCCGCAGCTGGCCGACATCGATTTCCTGGTGCTCGAAGTGCCCCGGCTGCAGGACCGGCACAGCGAGAGCTGGGACGACGAGGCGGTGCCGCTGGGGGGCATCATTCCCGCGCGCGAGGGACGCCGGGCGCGCGTGGTCGTCTACCGGCGACCGGTCGAGATCCGCACCAAGGGCCGCGACGAGCGGGCCGCGCTGGTGCACGAGGTCGTCGTGGAGCAGGTCGCCGAGCTGCTCGGCCTCACCCCGGAGACCGTCGACCCCCGTTACGGCGAGGACTGAGTCCCCGGCGGCCGCCCGCCCCGTCCCCCGCAGCCCGCCTACTTCTGCAGTACCGCCACGTCCTGGTCCGCCTCCGGTACGGCCACCGTGCCGCGGTCGTCCGGGAGGGTCTGGATCGTGAAGCCCGGGACCCCGCCCTCGGTGGCCGCCAGGGTGCGGGCGCCGTAGACCGGGCCGCCGGAGACCGTCTCCACGGTCAGGGCGTAGGTGCCCTTCAGTCCGGACGGGACCGGGGCGTCGACGTTCTGGGTGGTGCCGGACTTGATCGTGAACGTCTTGGACACCGCCGTGCCGCCGCCGCTGCCCGCCGACGCCGTCACCTTGACCTGGGCGGTCGCGGTGGGCGCGGTCAGGGAGAGGGTGGTGCTCTTGCCGCTGTTGTCGGCGGACGTCGCGCGCGTGCCGACCGGCGCGGTCGCCGGGATGTACGCGGTCTCCTGGTTGCTGCCCTTGCCGCGGGTGACGCGCAGCGCGGCCACCACCGGAACGGACTGGTCGGAGGGGGTGAGGATCAGCGAGCCCGCCTCGCCGCGGGTGACGTCGCCGAGGTCGGTCGCGGTGGTCATGCCCGCCTTGACGTGCAGTGTCTCGTTGCCCGCCGGGGTGATCGTGCCGTCCGGGGAGGCGAGGCGCACTTTCAGGTCCGCGTCGTTGTCGCCGGTGGTGAAGGCGATCAGCCGGACGTCGGTGGCGTCCTTGGGGATGCCGGGCAGTACCAGGCTGCCGGACGGATCGGCGGATGCGGCCAGCCAGTCGCCGCCGGTCTTGTCGTCGAGGGCCTGGACGCTCGCGCCGACCCGGCCGCTGCGCACGCTCACGTGCACGGTCAGGTCGGTCTGGCGCTCGTCGGTGAGCGTGGACAGCAGGACCGGCTCGCTGGCGTGCGGAGGGACCGTGATGCCCTCCCCCACCGAGGACTTGAGCTGGCCGTCCTTGCCGTACAGCTCGACGTCGACCACGGCGGCGCTGTCGTCGGGGTTGGTGAGGTGCACGTAGTCGGTGCGGCTCGCGGCGGTGCTGGCGCCGGGGAACCAGAAGTCGGTGTCGGCCGCCGTGCAGTTGACCCCCTGGAGGCCGCGCCCGGTGCCCGCGGCGACCTCGGTGGTCTCCTGGACCGTCCAGCCGGGGGCGTACTTGCCCTCGGCGGTGCCGACGTAGGCGGGCCCGTCGGCGCCCGAGGTGTCCCCGGTGGCCGGCGTGCCGGGCGTCTTGGGGGTGAGGACGGGCTTGGCGGCCTTCTTCTTGCCGCCGCCGCTCCCCGTCCCGTCCGCCGACTGCTCGGTGGCGGCCTGCAGTCCGGCCTTGCCGTCGCTCGTGGTGCCCTTGGTGACGGGCGTGAACGACGTGTACGAGGTCTCCGCGATGTCGGACAGGCTGGGCGCAGGGCACAGCAGCGTGGAGCGCTCCACCGGCAGCTGGGCGGCCGCCTCCGCGGTGTGCGCGGAGGTGGTGGCCGGCGCGCTGAGCTCGGCGAACCCGGTGACCGCCGCGAGGGCGGCCGTACCGGCGAGCAGGGACAGGGTGGTGCGGTTCACTGCTGGCTCCCGTCGTGGTGCTCGCCGCCGGTGCCGTGGTGGTGCTGGGCGGCCGGGTCGTAGGCGGGGTCGTAGGCAGGGTCATAGCCCTGCTGGTACGTCGGGTCGTACGCCGCCTGCCCCTGCTGACCGCCGTAGGCGTACGGGTCGTACTGGCCGGTCTGGTAGGGGTCGTAGGTCTGCTGGTCGTAGCCGCCGGTCTGGTACGGGCCGGTGCCGGCGCCCTGGTACTGGTCGGCGTAGCCGGTGTCGTAGCCGTCGGCCTGCGGGTAGGACGCCGGGTCCCACTCGTCATAGGACTGCTGGTGCGGGACGGCGGCCTGGGTCTCGTCCGCCGGGGCCGTCGCGGGGAAGTCGGTGCCCTTCGGGGCCTCCTGGAACTCCTGGCTCTCGGGAGTCTCCTGAGCTTCCTCCTCGGCCTCCGCCTGGGCGCGCAGGCGGCGGGCGCGGCGGCCCTCGCCCTCGGTGGCCTGGGCGGGGATCGGCTGCTCCTCGGGAAGGTCGTCGTCGACGTCACGGCGGCGGCCGGGCAGGGCGAGGACGACCAGGACGACGGCGAGCGCGCCCTGGACCCACAGCCACAGGGTGTGGGTGAACGGGGTGTCGTAGGTGACGTCCAGCTTCCCGCCGCCGGAGGGGAGTTCGAAGCCCTGGGCCCAGCCGTCGACGGTGGTGCGGGTCAGCGGCTTGCCGTCCAGGGTGGCCGTCCAGTCCGGGGAGGCCGAGTCGGCCAGGCGCAGGACGCGGCCGTCGGCGCCCGCCGGGACGGTGGTGTGGATGTCGACGGGTCCGGCGGCCACGGACACAGGGGTACCGGAGCCGTTCGCCGCCACGATCGTCGCGCGGGAGACCTGCTGGTCGACTCGCCACAGGGCGCTGCCGTTCTGCTGGCTGAGCCGGGACAGGCCGGGCGTGGCGTCGAGCACGCGCGTGATGTCGCGCGGCGCGCCCTTGTGGACCAGGACGTAACGCACCGCGAACCCGCCGAGCTGGTCGGCCTGGTCGGCCCCGGAGCCGGCCACCAGGTTGGCGACGACCTTGTCGAGCTTGGCGTTCTCGCCGTCGGCGGCGGCCACCTCGGCGTCGCCCATCCGGGCGCCGGAGCCGCGTACCAGCATGTAGGTCACGCGCGCGGTGCTGTCGCTGTCCAGGACGAGGGTGCGGACCTGGTCGGTGGTGGAGCTGTCCTCGGCGACGAAGGCGGGCACCTGGGTGGGGTCGCGGCGCTCGACCGGGCCGTCGGCGCCCGCGATCATCCAGCCGGCGGCGAGCAGCAGCGGGCCCGCGGCGGCGGCGAAGGCGATCAGGGCGGCGACCGGCTGGCGCCAGCCGAAGCTCTGCTCGGCGACCCGCGAGCGTGCCCCGTCGGCGCCGAGTGCGGCGGCGGAGAGGATCGCGATGCCGTAGACGAGGGTCGCGGGGCCGGCCCAGGCGGACTTGTTGGACAGGACCGCGAAGACCAGGCCGACCAGGGCGACCGCCCAGGCGGTGCGGACCGCCGACTGGCGCTCGGAGCGCAGCAGGGCGGCGAGCGCGGCCAGGACGACGCCGATGAGCAGGAGCCCGTCGACGGTGCCGGGGCCGCCCGGGCTGGCGCCGAGCAGGTCGAGGGCGGAGGCGGCCGAGGAGCCGTACTCCAGGCCGGCCTCCCGGAAGAAGCCGGACGGCAGCAGGGTCAGCGACCAGGGGGCGAGGACCAGCAGCGGGGTGCCGAGCTGGGCCAGCAGCCGCAGGCCGGAGGCGACCAGGTCGGAGCGGCGCAGGACGAGCACGGCGAGGCCGAGGACCAGGGCGATCGGCCAGACGATCGGCGTGAACGCGGTGGTGACGGTCAGCAGCAGCGCGTACGCCCAGGTGGCGCGCCAGCTGCCGCGGGCCCCGGAGGCGTGCGTGAGACCGCTGGCCGCGATGCCCGCGCGGGCGATCAGCGGCAGCAGGATGGCGAGGACGGCGGTGCCGATGCGGCCGCCCGCGAGGGCGCCGGTGGCGGCGGGCAGGAAGGCGTAGGTGATGGCCGCCCAGGCGCGCAGCAGGCGCGAGGTGACCAGCGGGCGGGAGGCGAAGTAGGCGGTGAAGCCGGCCAGTGGCACCGAGGCGACCAGGAGCACGGTGACCGCGAGCCCGGTCGACCCGAACAGCAGTGAGGCGAACGAGGCGATGATCGCGAGGTACGGCGGAGCGGCGGGGGTGCCGCCGGCGCCGACCGCGTGCCAGGCGTCCAGGTAGCGCGACCACAGCTCGCTCGCGGTGCCCGGGGCGGGCAGCAGGGCGCCGCCCGAGAGGGCGCCGGAGCCGAGCAGGGCGCGGCAGGCGACCAGCGAGAACAGCAGCAGCACCAGGAAGAGCACCGGGCCCGGTTTGCGGGCGATGCGCTTGAGGCGGGCGAACTGCTCGATCTCCAGGAAGTCGGCGTCGTCACCGCCTGGCCCGGACTCGACCGCACCGCCGTGCCGGCCGGCCGCGGAGATCTCGTCGTCGGCGCCGAAGAGGTTGCCCGCGACCTGTTCGACGGTGGCCCGGACGGTGGCGCCGGGCGGCGGGAACAGGGGGCGCAGTTCGCCCTTGTCGAGCTGGGAGCGGCCGCGCCTGCGCCGCCCGGCGATGATCCGCTCGGGCCGCAGCAGGGTGCCGAGGAGGCCGCGGATCTCGTCGAGGGCCTGTCCGGGGACCTTGCCGACGAGGTAGGCGACGGTGCGCAGCAGGGTGCCGAGGACCAGCCGGAGCAGGATCCAGGGCAGCGCGGCCGTACGGGCGTTGACCAGCAGGGTGTAGATGGCGCCGGCCTTGTCGACCTTGTGCGGCGAGGTGGCGGTGCGGCCCGCGCAGTCGACGGTGCGGCGCTCCCGGGAGGCGGCCTCGGCGTGCCGTACGACGGCCTCGGGAGCGATCAGGACGCGGTGGCCGGCGTTGTGCGCGCGCCAGCACAGGTCGACGTCGTCGCGCATCAGCGGCAGCCGCCGGTCGAAGCCGCCGAGCTCCTCGAAGACGTCGCGGCGGATCAGCATGCCGGCGGTGGAGACGGAGAGGACGGGCCGCACGTGGTCGTGCTGGCCCTGGTCCTGCTCACGGCGGTCCAGGCCGGTCCAGCGGCGGCCGGAGTTGGCGATGGTGACACCGACCTCCAGGAGCTGCCTGCGGTCGTACCAGCCGCGCAGCTTCGGGCCGACGACCGCCACGTCGTCGCGGCCAAGCTCCATCTCGTTGTCCACGACCCGCAGCAGCTGAGCCAGGGCGTCGGGTTCCGGGGCGCAGTCGTCGTGGAGCAGCCAGAGCCACTGGACCGGTTCGCCGTGGGGCAGCTCGGGCATGTCGTAGGCGTCGTCGCGCCACTGGCGGGTGACCGGGTCCCAGCCGCTGGGCCGCTTCAGGTACGGCAGGTCGTCCGGGGTGAGGACGGGCGCGGTGCGACTCGCCTCCTCGACGGCCTGGCCGAAGCCGGTGCGGCGGGCGAGGTGCAGCACGTTGGCGTCGCCGAGGGCGGCGGTGAGCCGCTGGGCGGAGTCGTCCGCGCTGCCGGTGTCGGCCGCGACGGCGTACTGGACCGGGCGCTCCTGGCCGAGCAGCCCGGCGAGCGCGGCGGGCAGCCAGCGGGCGCCGTCGTGGGAGACGAGCACCGCGGTCACCACGTGACGCGGGAACTCGGGCGGGCGGGTCGGGTCAAACCCCGCTGTGGCAGCGCCTGCTTCGGCTGCCGTGTGGCTGTGCACGGACATCGAGGTACGGGCCCCGGTTCGATGGACTGCGGTGGACTCCTGCGCCCGCTGGTGGCGGCGAGGCGTCTCGGACGAACGCCCACACTATCGGCTGGGCATGTCGACGGCCCGCCGCCTGTGGATAACCCACGGGAGACGGGCCGTTCGCGCAGCTCGGATGTGTGCGTTGTGTGGACGTCCGCTTCGGACGGCAGCCGCCGCGGGTCAGACGGCGGCCTTCTTGAGGCGGCGGCGCTCCCGCTCGGAGAGTCCGCCCCAGATACCGAACCGCTCGTCGTTGGCGAGGGCGTACTCGAGGCATTCGGAGCGCACCTCGCAGGCGAGGCAGACCTTCTTGGCCTCTCTGGTGGAGCCGCCCTTCTCGGGAAAAAAGGACTCGGGGTCGGTCTGGGCGCACAGCGCGCGCTCCTGCCAGCCGAGTTCCTCGTCCGCGTCGTCGACCAGCAGTTGCTGCACCAGCTCGGTCATGTGCGCCCCTCGTCTGTCTTTCACGTCCCCGTGCGTGGCCGTTACCGATTTCGGCTGAACGACACGAGTGAAATTACAAGTGTGCTGCTCCGGGCGAGTCAAGCCGAGATCTGCTATTGGGCCCGTTATTCACTCTGCGGAACCAAGGCCGTGCGGAAAGTGTTCAAATCGGCATAAACCTTGACATGCAGACGAGGCCCCGCTCGGGGCCTCCGACCCCATACAGAGCTTGTACGGAGAAGGACGCCCAGATGTTCGATCGCGTTCCGAAGTGGCTCGCGCGCCCGGTTGTGCGCCATGTGTCCCGGGTGCCCGGTGAGCAAACCTTTCGGCAGCGAGGTGAACCGGATGAGGTGAACCGTGTCCCACATACCGGGCGTCGAGTTGACACGGGAGGTGTGAACCGATGTCCTTGTGGGCATGCTCGCGAACTCGGCACCCACCTCGACCCGCACCGGCGGGTCCCACGGTGCTGCCCGTGCTCGCTGTAGCTGTTGCTGTTCCAGCTGTTGAGCCGTGGCCTCAGCCGCATCCGGCCGCTCCCGCTCCAGCTGCAGACCGAGTCCCCTGACTCGGTCTTCGCATTTCGTTCCCCGCTGACCTCCTTCACTGAGGAACCACCGCACCCCCATGAACAGCGACAACGACCTCCAGATCGCCGGCGACATCCTCGAAGTCACGCACCTGCTGCAGCCCCCGCGCGAGCACCCGGTCACCGTGGCCGAGTTCGTCGGCCTGGCCCGTGCGATCGCCGCCGACCGGGCGCAGTGGGAGCACCTCGTCCAGTACGACGCGACGAGCCGCTGGTACCACCGGCTGCGCACCGGCCCCGGCTACGAGGTGTGGCTGCTGTCCTGGGTGCCCGGACAGGGCAGCGGGCTGCACGACCACGGCCGCTCCTCCGGCGTGCTGACCGTCCTGGCGGGCGCGCTCACCGAACGCACCGAGCGCGGCACGCGCGCGCTGGGCGCCGGCGCGCAACGGGTGTTCGCGCCGGGGTACGCGCACGAGGTCGTCAACGACGCCCTGGAGCCCGCGGTGAGCCTGCACGTCTACTACCCGGGGCTGACCGAGATGCCGATGCACACGGCCGCGGCCGCCGCCTGCGAGGCCCGTCCCGTGACTGCGTGACGCGTTGTCGGACCCGCCTGCAAGACTTGGCGCATGCGCATTGTGGTTCTGGCAGGCGGCATCGGCGGTGCCCGGTTCCTGCGCGGTCTCCAGCAGGCCGTGCCGGACGCCGACGTGACCGTCATCGGCAACACCGGGGACGACATCCACCTCTTCGGGCTGAAGGTCTGCCCGGACCTCGACACGGTGATGTACACCCTCGGTGGCGGTATCAACGAGGAGCAGGGCTGGGGGCGGGCCGACGAGACCTTCCACCTCAAGGAGGAGCTCGCCGCCTACGGGGTGGGGCCGGACTGGTTCGGGCTCGGCGACCGGGACTTCGCGACGCACATCGTGCGCACCCAGATGCTGGGCGCCGGGTATCCGCTGAGCGCGGTCACCGAGGCGCTGTGCGACCGCTGGAAGCCGGGCGTGAAGCTGATCCCGATGACCGACGACCGGGTCGAGACCCACGTCGCCGTCGAGGTCGACGGCGAGCGCAAGGCCGTGCACTTCCAGGAGTACTGGGTGCGGCTGCGGGCGGGCGTTCCCGCCGAGGCGGTCGTCCCGGTCGGCGCCGAGCAGTCCAAGCCCGCGCCCGGCGTCCTGGAGGCGATCGCCGAGGCGGACGTGATCCTCTTCCCGCCGTCCAACCCGGTGGTCTCCGTGGGCACGATCCTCGCGGTGCCCGGCATCCGGGAGGCCATCGCGGACGCCGGGGTGCCGGTGGTGGGCCTCTCCCCCATCGTCGGGGACGCGCCGGTGCGCGGCATGGCCGACAAGGTGCTCGCGGCGGTGGGCGTGGAGTCGACGGCGGCGGCGGTGGCCGAGCACTACGGCTCCGGGCTGCTGGACGGCTGGCTAGTCGACTCCGTGGACGCGGGCAGCGTCGCGCGCGTGGAGGCGGCCGGCATCCGCTGCCGGGCCGTACCGCTGATGATGACCGACCTGGACGCGGCCGCGCAGATGGCCCGCGAGGCGCTGGCGCTGGCCGAGGAGGTGCGCGGGGCATGACCGACGCGAGCGACACGGCCGGTACGACCGGCACGGCCGACGCGGCCGACGCGGTGCCCGCGTACCGGGTGTGGGCGCTGCCCGGGATCCCCGAGGTCCAGCAGGGCGACGACCTGGCGAAGCTGATCGCCGCGGCCGAGCCGGGGCTGGCCGACGGGGACGTGGTGATCGTCACCTCCAAGATCGTCTCCAAGGCCGAGGGCCGGATCGTCGAGGCGGCCGACCGGGAGGCGGCGATCGACGCCGAGACGGTGCGGGTGGTGGCCCGGCGCGGGACCCTGCGGATCGTGGAGAACCGGCAGGGCCTGGTCATGGCCGCCGCGGGCGTGGACGCGTCCAACACCCCCGCCGGGACCGTGCTGTTGCTGCCCGAGGATCCCGACGCCTCGGCCCGCGCCGTCCGCGCGGGCCTGCGGGACGCGCTGGGCGTCAACGTCGGCGTGGTCATCACGGACACCTTCGGGCGACCCTGGCGCGCGGGGCTCACTGACGTCACCATCGGCGCCGCCGGCGTGGAGGTGCTGGACGACCTGCGCGGGGGCGTGGACGCGTACGGCAACCCGCTGGTCGCGACGGTCGTCGCCACCGCCGACGAACTGGCCGCCGCCGGCGACCTGGTGAAGGGCAAGGCGACGGGGATGCCGGTCGCCGTGGTGCGGGGCCTCGCCCATGTCGTGGCCGACGCCGGCGACGACGGGGACGGCGCGCGGGCGCTGGTCCGGGACGCGGGCAGCGACATGTTCCGGCTCGGCACGTCCGAGGCAGTCCGGGAGGCGGTGACGCTGCGGCGGACGGTACGGGCGTTCACCGACGAGCCCGTCGACCCCGGTGCGGTGCGGCGGGCGGTCGCCGCGGCCGTGACCGCGCCGGCGCCGCACCACACGACGCCGTGGCGGTTCGTGCTGCTGGAGTCGGCCGAGGCGCGCGTCCGGCTGCTGGACGCGATGCGGGACGCGTGGATCGCCGACCTGAGGAGGGACGGCAAGTCGGAGGAGTCCATCGCGAAGCGGGTACGGCGCGGGGACGTGCTGCGCAACGCGCCCTACCTGGTCGTGCCCTGCCTCGTGATGGACGGGTCGCACACCTACGGGGACCCACGGCGGGACGCGGCCGAACGGGAGATGTTCGTGGTCGCGGCGGGTGCCGCGGTCCAGAACCTGCTGGTCGCGCTGGCCGGGGAGCAACTGGGTTCGGCGTGGGTGTCGTCGACGATGTTCTGCCGGGACGTGGTCCGGGAGGTGCTCGCGCTTCCGGCCGAGTGGGATCCGATGGGGGCGGTCGCGGTGGGCAAGGCTGCTCAGGCTCCGCGGGAGAGGGCCGAGAGGGAGGCGGGGGCGTTCATCGAGGTGCGGTGAGCTGCTTTGCGCCTGCGGTCCGGGGTGCACCGGCGCATCGGCGCATCGGCGAGTGCGGGTTGTGGGGGTTGATCGCGCAGTTCCTCCCCCAGCGCCCCTTTCAGGGGCGCCTGAGGCCTAGGATGCTTTGGATGGCTGGTCGGTTTGCTTCTGGGCCCACGCGTACGACGGTGCGGGGTGGGCAGGTCGTCGTGCCTGCCGGCGGTGTTCCGAAGCAGGCCGTCGCGGCGGGGCGGGTGCGGGTGTGGAAGCCCGACGGGGTTGTTGATCTGGGGCTGGTCCTGGGGCCGCTGCGGCGGGGGCCCGGGGATCCGACCTTTCGGGCCACCCGTGACGGGTCCGTGTGGCGGGCCAGCCTCACCCCTGCCGGTCCGGGGACGCTGCGGGTCGCCGGGTACGGCGGTGAGGTGCGCGGGGAGGCCTGGGGGCCGGGGGCCGAGTGGCTGCTGGAGCAGTTGCCGGAGATGCTCGGTGCCGCCGACGACCCGTCCGCGTTCGTCCCCCGGCACCGGGTCGTGGCGGCGGCCCGGCACCGGCGCCCGGGGCTGCGGCTGACGCGGACCGGGCTGGTCCTGGAGTCGTTGATCCCGTCGGTCCTGGAGCAGAAGGTCACCACCGACGAGGCGTACCGGGCCTGGCGGTTGCTGGTACGCAGGTTCGGGGAGCGCGCGCCGGGCCCGGCGGGAGCCGGCGAGCGGCCGATGTGGGTGATGCCGGTGCCGCGCACCTGGGCGCTGATCCCTTCCTGGGAGTGGCACAAGGCCGGGGTCGACGACAAGCGGGCCTCGACGATCCTGCGGGCGGTGCGGGTCGCCGCGCGGCTGGAGCAGGCCATGGGGATGGCGGCGGAGGCGGCGCAGGCGCGGCTGGAGGTGGTGCCGGGGATCGGGCCGTGGACGTCGGCGGAGACCGTGCAGCGCAGTCACGGGGCGGCGGACGCGGTGACGGTCGGGGACCTGCACCTGCCCGGGATCGTCGGGTTCGCGCTGGCCGGGGACCGGCATGCCGACGACGAGGTGATGCTGCGGTTGCTGGAGCCGTATGCCGGGCAGCGGCATAGGGCGGCTCGGTTGATCCTGCTGAGCGGGCATACGCCGGCGAGGCGGGCGCCGCGGATGCCGCGGGGGGATATCGGCCGGTTGTGAGGTGCGGGTGGGCTGGGGCCGGGGTAGCCCCGTAAGGGGCGCTGGGGGTCCCCCCGGCCGAAGGCTGGGGGCGGAACTGCGCGGCCAGCCCCCACGCGCCCGCGGCAAAACGACTGCCCCATGCGGGGTCCGGGGGCGCAGCCCCCGTGAGCGGTGCCCCAGACCCCGCCGCACGACTACCGGTCCGAAGAGAACCGCACCGCCCCCGCCGGGATCATCGCGTCGCACCACACCCGCGCGCCGTCGCGCAGTTCGTTGTCGGCGCCGATGACCGCGCCGTCGCCGATCACCGTGCCGGTGAGGATCGAGCGTTCGCCGACGCGGGCGCGGTTGCCGATGAGGGAGTCGGTGATGACGGCGCCGGGTTCGATCACGGCGCCCGGGAGGATCGTCGAGCCGAAGACCCGCGCGCCCTCCGCCACGAACGCTCCCTCGCCCACCACCGTGCCGCCCGTCAGCTTGGCGTCCGCAGCGACCCGGGCCGTGGGGAGGACGAGGCGGTCGCCGCAGCGGCCGGGGACCGCCGGGGACGGGGCGCGGCCGAGGACGAGGTCCGCCGAGCCGCGGACGAAGGCCGCGGGCGTGCCGAGGTCGAGCCAGTACGTGGAGTCGACCATGCCCTGCAGGTGGGCGCCGGCCGCCAGGAGCTCCGGGAAGGTCTCCCGCTCCACCGACACCGGGCGGCCCGCCGGGATCGTGTCGATGACCGAGCGGCGGAAGACGTACGCCCCCGCGTTGATCTGGTCGGTGACGATCTCCTCCGGGGTCTGCGGCTTCTCCAGGAAGGCGAGGACCCTGCCCGTCCCGTCGGTGGGGACGAGGCCGTACGCCCGCGGGTCCGTCACCTTCGTGAGGTGCAGGGAGACGTCGGCGGACGCCGACTCGTGCGCGGCCACCAGGGCGCGGATGTCCAGGCCCGTCAGGATGTCGCCGTTGAAGACCAAGACCGGGTCGTCGGGGCCGGAGTGGAGACGGGCGGCCACGTTGCGGATCGCGCCGCCGGTGCCGAGGGGTTCCTCCTCGGTGACGTACTCGATGTGCAGGCCGAGTGCCGCGCCATCGCCGAAGTACGGTTCGAAGACCTCCGCCAGGTAGCTCGTCGCGAGGACGATGTGCTCCACGCCCGCGGCTCTGGCTCTGGCCAGCTGGTGCGTCAGGAACGGCACGCCGGCCGCCGGGACCATCGGCTTGGGCGTGTTGACCGTGAGCGGGCGCAGCCGGGTGCCTTTGCCGCCGACCAGGAGGATCGCTTCTGTCACCTGTCGTCTCTGCTTCCTGCCGGGACCGGCCGAACTCTGTGTCGGCCGGCCAGTGTATGCAGACCGTGCGACGGCGCCCTCGACGGCCGCGCGGTGCCACGCGGCACGGCTGTGCGGTTTTCCCCCGACTGCCTCCGACGGCGTCGACCGCCGGCCCCGTACTCAGCGCCCCTGCAGGTGCGCGGAGCTGGTGCGGGCCGAGCCGAGCTTGGCGTAGAGCTTGGCGCCTGGGCAGTCGGTGGCGTACCCGTCCCTGTGGCCGGAGATCACGTTCAGTCGTACGTTCTTCCCCTTTGGGTAGAGATTGCCACCCCCGGACTTCAGATATGTCTTTCCCTTCGGATTGGCCCCGGAGAGCCCGAGTTTCCAGGCGGTGAGCCTGGCGATGCCGGTCACGGCGGCCGCGGGCGGCTTGTGCGAACCGAAGGTGCCGATCACCGCGATACCCGTGCTGTTGTTGTTGAACCCGAGGGTGTGGGCGCCCCTGACGGCCTTCGCGGCTCCCCCGGCGCGGCCCTCGTAGATGGTTCCGCACTTGTCGACGAGGAAGTTGTAGCCGATGTCCCGCCAGCCCATGCTCACCACGTGGTAGCGGTAGATACTGCGGATGACGGACGGGGCGTCGGAACAGCGGTAACCGTTGCCGGAGTCGGTGTGGTGGACGAAGGCCGCCTTGACCTTCCCCGTGTAGACGAACCCCTTCTCGCGCAGCGACTCGTCGGCGCCCCAGCCGCGGCGGGTGACGATCCTCGGGCGCGGTCCGATGTGCGGCTTCGCGAGCGAGTCGGTGCCGCCGTTGAGCTCGCGCAGTTCGCGTTCGGTGTCCGCCCGGCTGAGCGCGGGGATCTCGGTGGCGGCGAAGGACACGAGGTCGGCGTTGACCGCGGCCGCCGAGTCGGCCCCGGTGTCGGTGCGCGGGCTGTCACCGGGCAGGCCCTCGGACGGGGCCTCGTCGCCGGGGTCGACGAGTTCCAGGCGCAGGCCGGCCGGGAGCAGGTCGCGTCCGACGCCGGGGCCGGGTCCGGCCTTGGCGCGTACGCGTACGTCGACTCCGTCCGAGGCGCCCACCCACAGGGGTGCGGTGGCGCCGCGCACCCGGCCGGAGGAGGCCTCCGCCGTGTCCGGGTCGGCGCCGTGGTCGGCGTTGTGCGTCTCGACGTCCTGCCAGCCCGACCAGTCGCCGGTGGCGGCGGACCGGGTGCGGACCTGGACCTGGCCGAGCAATTCGGTTCCGGGCTTGTCCCAGATGACGCCGACGAGTGAGAAACGCCGTACGTCGGTGCGGTAGGCGCCCTGTTCGGGGGCCTGGCCGAGGACTCGCTCGCGCGTGCGGGGGGTGAGGGGCAGCGACTGGGTGCTGCCGGGGAGGACCGTGGTGGCGGGGCGGGCAGTGGTCGTCGTGGCCCGGTTCGCGGGTGCGGCGACCGCGGACGGCACGTTCAGCACGGCCGGCGGGAGGGTGAGGGCCGCCGCGCAGGTGACGCCGATCGAGCAAGTCAGGAATCCACGCATGCCACCGATCTTGAACACAGTCAGATGAAAGTGCCCCTGGGGGAACTGACGGTCCGTCGGCAACCGCTACGCCGAACCGGTGGCCCCGTCGGCCGGTGCGGGCGCCGGGCGCGGCGTACCCTTGCGCGGGTGAACGCCACCGATCGCACCCCTGCCGACCTGCTGCGTTCCGCGCTCGCCGCGGATCCCGGACGCCCCCTGGTGACCTTCTACGACGACGCGACGGGCGAGCGCGTCGAATTGTCCGTGGCCACCTTCGCCAATTGGGTGGCGAAGACGGCGAATCTGTTGCAGACCGATCTCGCGGCGGGGCCGGGCGACCGGGTCGCCCTGCTGCTGCCCGCGCACTGGCAGACGGCCGTGTGGCTGCTGGCCTGTTCGTCGGTAGGTGCGATCGCGGACGTGGCCGGGGAGCCGGCGGCGGCCGACGTGGTCGTCAGCGGTCCGGACTCGCTGGAGGCGGCGCGGGCGTGCCGCGGGGAGCGGGTCGCTCTCGCGCTGCGGCCGCTGGGCGGGCGGTTTCCGCAGGTGCCGGAGGGGTTCGTCGACTATGCCGTCGAGGTGCCGAGTCAGGGGGACCGGTTCGTGCCGTTCTCCCCTGTGGATCCGGAGGAGCCCGCGCTGATCGTCGCGGGGGCGGAGCTGAGTGGCGCCGAGGTCGTGGAGCGGGCGCTCGGGGACGCGGCGGGGCTGGATCTGACCGGGCCGGGGTCGAGGTTGCTGTCGGGGCTGGGGTACGACACGTGGGAGGGGCTGAGCGCGGGGTTGTACGCGCCGCTCGCCGTCGGGGGGTCGGTGGTGCTGTGCCGGCATCTTGGCGAGCTGGGGGAGGAAGGGATCGCCAAGCGGATCGAGAGTGAGCGGGTTACGGCTTCCGCTCGCTGAGGTGGTGTTTCGGCTGCGGCTGGGTGGGGGCCGTTCGCGCAGTTCCTCCCCCAGCCTTCGGCCAGGGGTACCCCCAGCGCCCCCAAAAGGGTGGGACCAGGCCCCCGCGTCAGCAGCCGGCCGCCCCTTCGACAAGACCAGACACCCCCGCCAGCGGCCAACCGCTCCACGAGACCCGTTGCCCGCCTCCGCGCCCTGTCGCCCCCGGCGAGGCCAGCCGCCCGCATCGCCACCCCACCGCCCCTCGGTGGGACCGCTCACCCGCGTGGACCAGTTACCCCGGCTTCGGCTCTCGTGCCAGGGCACTGTTGAGGAGTGACCGACGTCGTAGGGGCATCCGCCACCGGGTCCGGGCTTGCCCGGCGGCGGCGTCGGCGTTGGGTGCGGGGGGTGGCGCTCGGGGTCGGCGTGGTGCTCGTGGGGGCCGTCGGCGGCGGCTGGGCGCTGTACGCCAAGCTGAGTCACAACATCACCGCCGACGAGGCGGCCGAGGCCGAGCTCGCCCGGTACGAGCGGGAGCGGCCCACCGCGCTGGTGCGGGGCGCGCAGAACATCCTGCTCATCGGGTCGGACACCCGTGCCGGTGACGGCAACGGCCGCTACGGCAAGGACTCGGGCACCGAACGCTCCGACACGACCATCCTGCTGCACCTCGCCCGCGACCGGCGCAGCGCCACCGCGGTCTCGCTGCCCCGGGACCTGATGGTGCACGTGCCCGGCTGCCTGCGCGCGGACGGGCGGCGCACCGAGCCCTCGTTCACGTTGTTCAACGCGGCCTTCGAAATGGGCGGTTCGGCCTGCACCATCCGTACCGTGGAGAAGCTCACGGACATCCGGATCGATCACCATGTCGTCGTCGACTTCAGCGGGTTCAAGGACATGGTCGACGCGATCGACGGGGTGCCGGTGTGCCTGAAGAAGCCGATCGACGACAAGGCGGCGAAGCTGCGGCTGCCCGCCGGGCGGGTCACCCTCGACGGGGAGCAGGCGCTGGGGTACGTGCGGGTGCGCAAGTCGCTCGGGGACGGCAGCGACACCGGGCGGATGGACCGCCAGCAGCAGTTTCTCGGGGCGCTCGTCAACAAGGTGCAGAGCAGTGACGTACTGCTGAACCCGGCGAAGCTCTACCCGCTGCTGGACGCCGCGACGTCCGCGCTCACCACCGATCCGGAGCTGGCCAGTCTGCGCGGGCTGTACCAGCTGGTCCGCGGGTTGCGGGACGTCCCGACCGACCAGGTGCAGTTCCTCACCGTGCCGCGGGAACCGTATGTGTACGACTCCAACCGGGACCAGTTGGTGGCGGGCAAGGCCGACGCGCTGTTCACGCTGCTGCGGGCGGACCGGCCGGTGAAGGTCGCCAGGAGGAGCACTTCCTCCGCCGGGGACTCCTCGGCGTCCGCGTTTCGCGGCAACACCGCCGCCGAGGACAGGTGCGAGTAAAGCACGCGCCAAGGCGGCGAACTTCCGTGCCGTTCGTTGTCAGTTAAATGAGACGGATTGCCCGGTTGTAGGGAGGATGAATTTGTCACTGGCGTCACTCGACGCTGAACTGGGCGGATAGTGTGAGCGCTCCGGTGCATCCGGCCGCGAGGTCCGTCCTGGGGTCGCGCACCGCGAAACGTGACCGAGCGCCTTGGTGGGGGGAAGGCGCCGCGTGGCCCCGACGGAGGATTCGGACAACCGTGGACGCGCAAGGCCGTGGGCGGGCGGACAACATCGATCCCGCAGACCAGTGGGTACTCAATCCGAACACCGGTGAATACGAACTGCGACTGACGCCTTCCGCACCGCAGTCGCCGGTACCGGGACCGCGCAGGCCGGCCTCGCCGGGCGCCGGCGCGGGTGGCACCCGGGAGACCGCGGGACCGGAGATCCCGGCGCAGCGCAGGCGGCGCGCCGAGCCCGAACCACCGGCGGGGCGGCGCTCGCGGCGGCAGCCGGTGAAGAAGAAGTCGAAGGCCAAGAAGGTCCTGCTGTGGACCGGCGGGACGATGGCCTTCGTGCTGGTCGCGGCCTCGGCCACCGCCTACCTCTACATCAAGCACCTCAACGACAACATCACGTCCGTCTCCGACGACGGCGCGAGCACCGGTGGCTTCAGCAAGGACAAGGCCATCAACCTGCTGATCATCGGCACCGACAAGCGGACGGGCTCGGGCAACGAGGGCTACGGCGACGCCGGCAGCGTCGGGCACGCCGACACCACGATCCTGCTGCACATCTCCAAGGACCGCTCGAACGCCACCGCGTTGAGCATCCCGCGCGACCTCATCGTCGACGTGCCCGACTGCCAGACGCAGCAGTCGGACGGGAGCGAGAAGGTCATCGCGGGCACGGAGAACGTCCGCTTCAACACCAGCCTCGGCCAGGACGGCCGTACCGCCAGCTGCACCGTGCGCACGGTGACCGAGCTGACCGGGATCCAGGCCGACAACTTCATGGTGGCCGACTTCAACGCGGTCAAGACCCTGACCGACGCGGTCGGCGGGGTCGAGGTGTGTCTCGCCAAGGACATCGACGACTCCGACTCGCACCTGAAGCTGTCCAAGGGCACCCACAACATCTCCGGCGAGACCGCGCTGGCGTTCGTGCGCACCCGGCATTCGGTCGGCTTCGGCGGCGACCTGAGCCGGATCCAGCTCCAGCAGCAGTTCCTGAGCGCCCTGATGCGCAAGCTCAGCTCCAACTCGACGCTCACCAGCCCGACCAAGCTGCTGAAGCTGGCCGAGGTCGGCACCAAGGCGCTCACCGTCGACTCCCAGCTGGACAGCATCGGCAAGCTGAAGGACCTCGGTCTGGAGCTCGGCAAGCTCAACCCGAAGAACCTGACCTTCACCACCATCCCGGTGCTGGACAACCCGGCGGAGAAGGTGAAGGCGACCGTCGTGCTCAACGAGACGAAGGCCCCCGCCGTGTTCCAGGCGATCAAGGACGACGTCTCCTTCACGGCCGTCAAGAAGAAGCAGGCGCAGGCCAGCAAGGACGCGGCCGCCGCCCGCCTGGAGGGCAGCAAGTCCGCGGCCTCCGCGGTGCGGGTGCGGATCCTCAACGGCGGGGCCCCGCCCGGCAGCGCCCAGGAGACCCTCAGCTGGCTGCAGAACCAGCAGGGCGTCCTCAAGTCGGAGAACGCCGGCAACGCGGACGCCGAACTCAGCAGGACCACCCTGGAGTACGCGCCCGACCAGGCCGACCAGGCGCGTGAACTGGCCAGTCTCATGGGGCTGTCCGGGTCGGCCATGAAGCCCGGCAAGAGCGTGATCAACTCCCAGGGCCTGCCCGCGATCACCCTGACCCTGGGCAAGGACTTCCAGGGGGCTGGGGTCTCCCTCACCACTCCGACAAAGGCGCCGGACGTGGACAGCAAGACGACGGCGGACAAGGTGACCTGCGCCAAGTAGGTCACTGCAACGGTGAGTTACGCCGCACGCGCGTCAAGTAACAGCGAATAAGCAGGTAACCCTATGGGTCCGTCACGCGTCTAACCGGGCGCGGGGCGGACCCGTGTGGTCCGTGTGACGTCCGACGGGGGGCGTGGCGGCGGGCCTGTGCGCGCAGGGCGCAGGGTGGGGAGGGCAGGGCGTTGACGCAGAGCGATGTGCGGGGGGAGGTGCCTGCGGTCGAGGACACGATGTCCCTCGCACCGAAGGCACACAGGGCACCGAAGGCACCGGGCACGCCTGGCGGCAGCGGCGGCGGGCCCCGCAAGGGCGGCCCGAACGGCGGCCGGGGGAAGCGCGGCCGGCGGGTGCTGCGCTGGTCGGCGACCGTGCTGTCGGTGGTGATCCTCGGTACGGCCGGCGCCGGTTACCTCTACTACCAGCACCTGAACGGCAACATCCACAAGGGCGAGCGCGACATCGGCGACGCCAAGGCGCGCAAGACGGCGGCCAACGCGGCCGGTCAGACGCCGCTGAACATCCTGCTGATCGGCTCCGACAGCCGTAACTCCGACGAGAACGTGAAGCTCGGCGGTGCCAAGTACGACCGGGGCAGCCCGCCGCTCGGCGACGTGCAGATGCTGATCCACCTGTCGGCGGACCGCAAGAGCGCGGCGATGGTGAGCATCCCCCGGGACACCCGCGTCGACATCCCCAAGTGCACGGACCCGAAGACCGGCAAGGTGTACCCGGCGACCAACACCATCATCAACGAGTCGCTGGCCCGCGGCGGCGCCGGCTGCACGCTGGCCACCTGGGAGAACCTCACCGGGGTCTACATCGACCACTGGATCACGATCGACTTCGCGGGCGTGGTGAACATGGCGGACGCCATCGGCGGCGTCGACGTCTGTGTGAAGCAGAACGTGTGGGACCGGCCGACGGCCGCGGTGCCCGGCGGCTCCGGGCTGAAGATGACGGCCGGCACGCACAAGGTGAAGGGCGAGAAGGCCCTGCAGTGGCTGCGCACCCGGCACGCCTGGGGCAGCGACCCGCTGCGGGCCAAGGCCCAGCACATGTACCTGAACTCGATGATCCGGACGCTGAAGGGGCAGAACGTCTTCACCGACACCGGCAGGCTGATGGACCTGGCCGAGGCGGCCACCAAGTCGCTGACGGTCTCCGAGGAGATCGGCACCCCGAAGAAGCTCTACGACCTGGGCATGCAGCTCAAGTCGGTGCCGACGGACCGCATCACCTCGCTCACGATGCCGAACCTCCAGGACCCGCAGAACAAGGACCACCTCGTACCGGACACCGCCAACGCCGACAAGATGTGGCAGATGCTCCGCGACGACGTGGCGTTCGACAAGAACGGCGGCGCCGAGAAGGACAAGAAGAAGACCACGGCGACCGCCCAGCCCGCCAAGGAGCCGTCCGTCTCCGCGGGCAGCCTCGGTGTGCAGGTGCGCAACGCCACCGGTACCGCCACCGAGGCCGCGGTCCCCGGCCGGGCCCGGACGCTCGCCCAGGAGCTGGCCGCCAAGGGCTACACCAGGGCGGCGGCGGACACCTCGGGAGCCGCGGAGTCGGTGGAGAAGACGGTGGTCCAGTACCCGAGCGCGGACCTGGAGGGCGACGCCCAGGCGGCCGCCAAGGCGCTGGGCATCCCCACGAGCCAGGTGCAGCAGACCACCGATGTGTCAGGCGTCACGCTCGTCGTCGGCGCCGACTGGCGGGAGGGGACGGCGTACCCGAAGCAGTCCGCGCCGAAGGCCGGTGACCTGCCGCAGAACACCGACGCGATCAACGGTTCGGACACCAAACAGTGCATGGACGTGTACGCGCCCTATCGCTGGTAGCGGGAGCACACAGGTCCGCACAGGCAGGCACAGCTGACTCCTAGACCTCTGCATGACACTGCCGCCGTGCCCCGCTGCCCGGGAGTTCCGGGTGCGGTGGCGGGTGCGAGCGGGAGGGCGGGCAAGGTGGTGCGCAGCAGTGTGCGGGGGGAGGTGTCCGACGTGGTGTCGGTCGAGGACACCACGTCTCCCGAGCCCCGGGACGGCGGGGGCCGGCGGAGCAGACGCGAGGCGGCGGGCGGTGACCGCAGACGCCGCAGACGCCGGATCGTGCGCTGGTCGGCCTCGGTCCTGGCGCTGGCCCTGGCCGGCGCCGCCACGGCCGGGTACCTGTACTACGAGCACCTCAACGGCAACATCAAGAAGGAGTCCCTGAACATCGGGGACGCCAAGGACCGCGCCACGAAAGCAAAGGCGAACGCGGCCGGTCAGACCCCGCTGAACATCCTGCTGATCGGCTCCGACGCCCGGGACACCGCCGAGAACCAGAAGCTGGGCGGCGCCAGGGACATCGGCACCGCGGCCCGCGCCGACGTCCAGATGCTGCTGCATGTGTCGGCCGACCGCACCAACATGTCGGTGGTGTCCATGCCCCGCGACACCCTGGTGGACATCCCCAGGTGCACCGACGCCAAGACCGGCAGGGTGTACGCGGCCACCGACGACACGATGACCAACGCCTCGCTGGAACGCGGCGGCCCGGGCTGCACGGTGGCCACCTGGGAGAAGCTCACCGGCATCCACGTCGACCACTTCATGATGGTCGACTTCTCGGGCGTGGTGTCCATGGCGGACGCGATCGGCGGGGTGCCGGTGTGCGTGGACGCCGACATCTACTCGCACACCTCCACCGGCCACGGCTCCGGTCTGAAGCTGAGGAAGGGCACCACCTCCGTCAAGGGCAAGCAGGCCCTGCAGTGGCTGCGCACCCGCTACGGCTTCGAGGACGGCAGCGACATAGCCCGGACCAAGGCCCAGCACATGTACATGAACTCGATGGTCCGCCAACTGCGCTCCAACGCCACCCTCGCCAGCCCCGACAAGCTCCTGGGGCTCGCCGAGACCGCCACCAAGGCGCTCACGGTCGACACCGGCCTCGGCTCGGTCACCAAGCTCTACGACCTGAGCAAGGAGCTGAAGAAGGTCCCCACCGACCGCATCACCATGACGACGATGCCGTTCGTGTACTCCTCCGACGGCAACCGCGTCCTGCCCAAGCCCACCGACGCGGCCAAGCTGTGGCGGCTGGTCCGCGAGGACGTCGCGCTGGACGGCAAGGACGAGAAGAAGACGACGACAACCACGCCGAAGGTCACCGACCAGGCGGCCGCCGACGACAGGATCGCCGTACAGGTGCAGAACGGCACGGAGAGCGGCACGGAGACCGCCGTCACCGGCCGGGCCGCCGCCGTCACCGAACTGCTCGTCGGCAAGGGCTTCACGAAGGCGGCGGCCGACACCTCGGCGCCGCTGAGCGAGGACCGGACGCTGGTGCGCTATCCGAGCGCGGACCTCGCGGGCGACGCCCAGCGGGTCGCGAAGGTCCTGGGCATCCCCACCGACCAGGTGAAGAAGTCCACCGGCGTCGACGGCGTCACGCTGGTCGTCGGCGCCGACTGGCGCTCGGGCAGCAAGTACACCGCCGCCGACGACACCACCCCAAAGTCGGCGAACGCTCTCAACGCCTCGGACACCAAGGCGTGCATGCACGTCGACCCGGACTACACCTGGTGAACGCCGGAATGCCGGTGCTCAGTTCGTGGAGGACGGGCTGAGCACCGCGGGCCGGCGGGACGCGATGACCCGCTTCGCCAGCGACCTGGGGCTGGTCAGGAAGCCGTACCCCCACGACATGTGCATGGTGGCGAGGGCGACCGGAATCTGCAGCCGTGCCTTCAGTGGCAGCCCCTTGCCGGCCGGGAGCGACCCGGCGACGATCGCCGCGAGATAGCCGCCCGGGACCACGAAGCCGAACGGGGTGACCAGCGCCCCGACGACGATCCCCGCGGCTATCGCGCACACCGCCACCGGCGGGGCGAGGTAGCGCAGGTTGATGGAGCCCTCGTGGTAGCGGGCGACGACGTGCCGCCAACGGCCGTAGTCCTTGTACTGCTTGGCGAGCGCCCGCACGCTCGGCCGCGGCCGGTACGACACCTTCAGCTCCGGCGAGAACCAGATCAGCCCGCCGGCCTCGCGGATCCGGAAGTTCAGCTCCCAGTCCTGGGCGCGGATGAACTCCTCGTTGTAGCCGCCCTGTTGCTCCAGCGCCTCGCGCCGGAAGACACCGAGGTAGACCGTCTCGGCGGAACCGGCCTGCCCACCCGTGTGGAAGGCCGCGTTCCCGACGCCGATCTTCGAGGTCATGGCCGCCGCGACCGCGTGCTCCCAGTCGTTCTCGCCCTCGGCGTGCATGATGCCGCCGACGTTCATCGCGCCGGTCTCCTCCAGGAGCCGCACCGCGGTGGCGATGTAGTTCGGCGAGAGCATGCCGTGGCCGTCGACGCGGACCACGATCGGGTGCCGGGAGGCCTTGATCGCGGCGTTCAGCGCGGCCGGGGTACGCCCGGTCGGGTTCGGGACGGTGTGCACGCGGGGGTCCTCGGCCACGAGCGCGGCGGCGATCTCGTCCGTGCGGTCCCTGGACGGACCGAGGGCGATGACGACCTCCAGCTCGCCGGCGTACTCCTGCGCGAGGATCGCTTGGACGGCCCCGCGCAGATGCCGCTCCTCGTCGAGGACGGGCATGATCACAGAGACTGCGGGGTGCCGCACGTCGGGCTTGGCGTTCATAGGAGGCTCACGTTACCGCGAACGGGGGACACCGGTGCGCGCCGCATCGGCGGTACCGCGGGCTGAAGGTCGTATCGGCCTACCGTGCTCACGGATCCCACGTACGGCCTCGTCCGGAGGTGTCCTTTGTCCGCCAGCCCGCCCCGGTCCCCCGCCCGGCCCGCCCCGCCGCAGCGCAGACCGCAGCCCACCCGTCAGGCCCCGCGGCCGCCGGTACGACCCAGCAGGCCCCGGCGGCCGCGCTGGGCCATGCGGGCGGTGACCACACTCTCGGTGGTGGTGCTGGCGTCGGCCGGGATCGGACACTCGGTGATGGCCGGCCTGGACGCGGACATCGCCCGGGTCGACCCCTTCAAGGACATGAAGAACCGGCCCGCCGCCGGCCACGGCATGAACGTCCTGCTGGTCGGCACCGACGGCCGCGACAAGATCACCGAGCGGGAGCGGCGCAAGTACCGGCTGGGTGGGGCGCCCTGCCACTGCACCGACACGATCATGATCGTGCACATCTCGGCGGACCGGGAGCGGGCCACCGTGGTCAGCCTGCCGCGCGACTCGTACGCCGAGATCCCCGCCCGTGTGGACGAGACGACGCACCGCACCTACCCGGCCCACCCCATCAAGCTGAACGCGGCCTACGCGGAGGGCGGCCCGCAGCTGACCGTCCGCACGGTCGAGGACATGACCCACCTGAAGATCGACCACTACCTGGAGGTCGACTTCATCACGTTCATGCGGACCGTCGACGTGCTCGGCGGGGTCCAGGTCTGCACCGCCCTGCCGTTGAAGGACTCCTACACCGGCCTGAACCTCTCCCCCGGCACGCACACCCTGGGCGGCGGCCAGGCCCTGCAGTACGTCCGCGCCCGGCACATCGACGCGGCGAGCGACCTGGGCCGGATGAAGCGGCAGCAGCGGTTCCTGGCGTCGCTGATCGAGCGGGCGACGTCGAGCGGCGTGCTGCTCAACCCGATCCGG
Organism: Streptomyces sp. NPDC104761; assembly: GCF_055583445.1. Classification (NCBI taxonomy): domain Bacteria; kingdom Bacillati; phylum Actinomycetota; class Actinomycetes; order Kitasatosporales; family Streptomycetaceae; genus Streptomyces; species Streptomyces sp. NPDC104761. The sequence goes on from NZ_JBVJNZ010000002.1 coordinate 35,632, forward strand.
TTCCGGGACGTGACGCGGGCGGTGCTGGGATCGGTACGGGCGGACACCGGGTTCGGCACGGACGAGCTGCTGGACCTCGGCCGGGCGATGCGCAACTTCTCCCCGTCCTCGTCCGAGTTCACGACCGTCCCCATCGGCCAGCTTGCGTACCCCGTGAAGGGCATCGGCTCGACGCTGAAGTGGGACCGGGCCGGGGCCGACCGGCTGTTCCGGTCCCTGCGCGACGACCAGCCGCTCGCTCCCGCGCCGGCCCCGGCGCCCGCGGCGTCGCCGAAGCCGCAGGGGCCGCCGCCGGCGACGGTGGAGGTGGCGCCGGCCACGATCCGGGTCCAGGTGGAGAACGGCACGGCCACGGCGGGGGTGGCGCGGCGGATGGACGCGGCGCTGGCGGCGACGGGCTTCGCGACGAACCACCGGCCGGTGACGGCCGCGCACCGCGACGTGAAGCGGACGGTGGTCTCCTTCGACCCGCGGTGGGACCGCTCGGCCCGGTCCCTGGCGGCGGCGCTCCCGGGCAGCGAGCTGCGGGCCGTGCCGGGGCTCGGGCCGGTGCTGCGGGTGACGGTGGGGGCGGACTTCAAGGGGGCGGTGCGGAAGGTACGGGTGGACGAGCCGGCACCGCAGGGGGCCGCTGCTGTCATCCGGGGGGACGAGAAGGTGTGCTGAGGGTCGTGTTTCGGCTGCCGCCCGGTGGGGGCTGGTCGCGCAGTTCCCCGCATCCCTGAAGGGGCGCACTGCGCGGCCGGCCACGACGGCTCGGCACGTGCTAGTCCGCGTACCCCTCCGCCACCCTGCGCTCGCGCAGCTCACGGATCTCCCGGCGCCTCGCCAGCCGGTGCGTGCGCCTGATCTGGGCCTCCTGGTAGCGCCGCCGGTCCCGGTCCGTCTCCGGCAGGACCGGCGGTACCCGGCGCGGCTTGCCGTCCGCGTCGACCGCCGCGAAGACGAGGTAGGCCGAGCCGACCTGGGTGGCGGGGGTCGACTCGTTCCAGCGCTCGGCGAGGACCCGGACCCCCACCTCCATCGACGTCCGGCCGGTCCAGTTGACCTGGGCCTTGACGTGGACGAGGTCGCCGACGCGGACCGGCTCGAGGAACGCCATCTCGTCCATGGACGCGGTGACGGCGGGACCGCCCGAGTGGCGCCCGGCGACCGCGCCCGCCGCGTCGTCCACGAGCTTCATGATCACACCGCCGTGCACCGTCCCGAGGAGGTTGGTGTCGCTGTGGGTCATGATGTGGCTCAGCGTGGTCCGGGACGCGGACGTCGGCTTGCCGGGTATATCGGATTCCGCCTCGGGGGCCTGGTCTGTCATGGCCCCCACCTTATGCCGAGGCGACAATCACGGAATTTGTGTCGGGTTCGCAACAGCGGTGCCCTGATTTTCCTACGGCCCTTGTAAGAGACACCGTGGCTGCCTGCACACTGGGGCCCATGAACGAATGGCCCGAGGGATGGTCGGACGGCAACCGCGGCAACCAATACGGCCGCGGTAGTGCGGGCGCGCAGCCCGAGGGCGCCCGCGTGATGCGCCAGGTACGGCGCGGAGAGCCGTCGGCACCGCCGTACGGCGCCCCGCAGCAGGGCGGCGGCTACGCCGGCGTCCCGCAGCAGCCGTCGTACAACAACGGGTACGACGACGGTGGCGGGTACGACGGCTACGACAGCGGCTACAACACCGGACATGTCTACGGCGGCGGCCCGGGGGGCGGTGGTCCCTCCGGCACGCGTGAGCGCGAACCGCGCCCGGCTCCCAACTGGCGCAAGCGGATCAAGTGGACCGCGATCGTCGTGGTGAGTGTGCTGGTCGTCACATCCGTCGCGACCTACTTCTGGGCCGACTCCAAGCTGCACCGGGACGTCGACCTGTCCAAGGTGATCGACCGGCCCGCGGCGGGCAAGGGCACCAACTACCTGATCGTCGGTTCCGACAGCCGCAAGGGCATGTCGGCCGAGGAGAAGAAGAAGCTGCACACGGGGTCGGCCGAGGGCCAGCGCACCGACTCGATGATGATCCTGCACGTCGGCGACAACGGCGACACCCTGGTCTCGCTCCCCCGTGACTCGAACGTGGTGATCCCCTCCTACAAGGGATCCACGTCCGGCAAGGTCTACCCGAACACCGGCCGCCAGACGAAGCTGAACGCGGCCTACGCCGAGGACGGCCCGACCCTCCTGGTCCGCACGGTCGAGTACAACACCGGCCTGCACATCGATCACTACGTGGAGATCGGCTTCGCCGGCTTCGCGGACATAGTGGACGCGGTCGGCGGTGTCACGATCACCATCGACAAGGGCTTCAAGGACAGCTACTCGGGCGCGAACTTCAAGGCGGGCAAGCAGACCCTGAACGGCGAGGAGGCCCTGGCCTTCGTCCGTACCCGGCACGCCTTCGCCGCGTCCGACCTGCAGCGCACCAAGAACCAGCAGAAGTTCCTGGCCGCCCTGGCCCACCAGGTGGCCACGCCGTCGACGATCCTGAACCCCTTCAAGCTCTACCCCACCCTCGGCGCGGGCCTGGACTCCCTCACCGTCGACAAGGACATGAGCCTGTGGGACCTGGCGTCGATGTTCTTCGCGATGAAGGACGTCAACGGCGGCGACGGCGTCTCGATGAACATGCCGGTCTCCGGCTCCACCGGCGGCAACCTCGTCTGGGACAAGGCGAAGGTGAAGACGCTGGTCGACGAGCTGAAGAACGACCAGAAGGTCACCGTCAGCGGCAACTAGGCCGGGCGGCGGCGAACGGCACCACATGGGGAAGGGCCCGGGCCCTTCCCCATCGCCGTGCTCGGTCGCGACGAGCGTCACATGGGCATGGTCGCCATGGAGCGGCACATCTCGGCGCAGCGGTGACACGCCTCCGCACAGCGCTTCATCTGCGGGTCGTCGGGCATGGACATACACGCCTCGGCGCACATGTCACACGCCTTTGCACACATCGCACACATCTCGGGCGAGAGCGGCGAACGCCGCATCATCATGTCGGCGCACATGCGGGTCGCCTCGGAGCAGTCCATGAGCGCGCGCATGATGCGCATGTGGGCCTGGCCGCCCTCCATCGACATGCAGGAGCTCAGGGTCTCCTCGCACATCGTGTGGGTGGCCATGCACATGTTGACGCACTCCTGCATCTGCTTGGACATGGCCGTCATGGGTCCGGTCTGGGTCATGGCTCCTCCAGGGGAAGGGAGAGGGCCCACTGCAGGCCCCGTACGTTTCCGTTCCTAAGCCCGACCGCCCGGTAGCGCCACCGGGACACGGCTGCGCGGGGCCACGGAAGGAGCCCTGTTCGTCTTCCCCGACCAGACTCGTCACAGCAGCTGAGGCAATCAGGTGGATCAGTCCTGGTTGCCGTGTCCGGTACGGGAGTTGAGCGTTCGGCCGCGTTCCCGAACCGGTGCGCGAGGCAATCGCACGACAACAGCCCCCGGCACCACGCCGGGGGCTGTGTTGTTTGTGCAGGTCAGTGGCTGTTCTCAGTGCGGCACCTGCAAGAACCCCGCTAGGGAAGGTTCCTCGCCATCACGATCCGCTGGACCTGGTTCGTGCCTTCGTAGATCTGGGTGATCTTCGCATCGCGCATCATGCGCTCGACGGGGTAGTCACGGGTGTAGCCGTAGCCGCCGAGGAGCTGGACGGCGTCCGTGGTGACCTCCATGGCGACGTCGGAGGCGAAGCACTTGGCCGCCGCGCCCTGGAAGGTGAGGTCGGCGTCGCCGCGCTCGGAGGCGGCCGCGGCCTGGTAGGTCAGGGCGCGGGCGGCGGCGATCTTCATGGCCATGTCGGCGAGCATGAACTGGATGCCCTGGAAGTCGGCGATCGGCTTGCCGAACTGCTTGCGCTCCTGGACGTAGCCCTTGGCGTAGTCGAGGGCGCCCTGGGCGACACCGAGGGCCTGGGCGGCGATGGTGATGCGGGTGTGGTCGAGGGTCTTCATCGCGGTGGCGAAGCCGGTGCCCTCGGCGCCGATCATGCGGTCGGCGGGGATGCGGACGTTGTCGAAGTAGACCTCGCGGGTCGGCGAGCCCTTGATGCCGAGCTTCTTCTCCGGCGCGCCGAAGGAGACGCCCTCGTCGGACTTCTCGACCACGAAGGCGGAGATGCCCTTGGAGCGCTTCTCGGGGTCGGTCACGGCCATCACCGTGTAGTACTCGGAGACGCCCGCGTTGGTGATCCAGCGCTTCACGCCGTTGAGGACGTAGTGGTCGCCGTCGCGGACCGCCTTCGTCTTCATGCCGGCCGCGTCGGAACCCGCCTCCGGCTCGGAGAGGCAGTACGAGAACATCGCGTCGCCCTTGGCCAGCGGCGTGAGGTACTTCTTCTTCAGGTCCTCGGAGCCGGAGAGGATCACCGGGAGCGAGCCCAGCTTGTTCACGGCCGGGATGAGGGAGGAGGAGACGCAGGCGCGGGCGACCTCCTCGATCACGATGACCGTGGCGAGCGCGTCGGCACCGGCCCCGCCGTACTCCTCGGGGACGTGCACGGCCTGGAGGTCGTTGGCGACCAGGGCGTCGAGCGCCTCCTGCGGGAAGCGGGCCTCCTCGTCCACCGCGGCGGCGTACGGGGCGATCTTCGCCTCGACCAGCGCGCGGACGACGTCCCGAAGCATGTCGTGCTCCTCGGACGGGCGGTACAGGTCGAAGTCAGCCGATCCGGCCAAGGTCTCTCACTCCAGACGCAGTGGTGCTGACGCTAATTACTGTTAAGTAACTCAAAGTTTAGAGCGCGGCCCACGGAACGGTGACGTGAGGTACGCGACAGCGGGAAAGTTGCCCGCAGGGGGGCCCGGTTATGCTCGGCCCCGCAGCAGCACCCATGTCCCCGAGCTGGAGCATTCCATGAGCCTCAAGATCACTGTGATCGGCACCGGCTATCTCGGCGCCACGCATGCCGCGGCCATGGCGGAGCTCGGCTTCGAGGTGCTCGGGCTCGACGTCGTACCCGAGAAGATCGCGATGCTGGAGCGCGGCGAGACCCCGATGTACGAGCCGGGGCTCGACGAGCTGCTGCGCCGGCACGTGGCGGGCTTCGAGGGCTCCTCCGGGCGGCTGCGCTTCACCACCGACTGGGCCGAGGTGGGCGCCTTCGGCGACGTCCACTTCGTCTGTGTGAACACCCCGCAGAAGCACGGCGAGTACGCCTGCGACATGTCGTACGTCGACTCCGCGATCGCGTCGCTGGCCCCGCATCTGACCGGGCCCGCGCTGGTCGTCGGCAAGTCGACGGTGCCGGTCGGCTCGGCGGAGCGGCTGGCTGTCTACCTCGCCGAGAACGCGCCGGCCGGCGCCGAGGCCGAGCTGGCCTGGAACCCGGAGTTCCTGCGCGAGGGCTTCGCCGTCCAGGACACCCTGCACCCGGACCGGATCGTGGTCGGCGTGCGCAGCGAACGCGCCGAGAAGCTGCTGCGCGAGGTGTACGCGACGCCGGTCGGCGAAGGTACGCCGTTCGTGGTGACCGACTTCCCGACGGCCGAGCTGGTGAAGACCTCCGCGAACTCCTTCCTGGCCACGAAGATCTCCTTCATCAACGCGATGGCGGAGGTGTGCGAGGCCGCGGGCGGCGACGTCGCCAGGCTGGCCGAGGCGATCGGGTACGACGACCGGATCGGGCGGAAGTTCCTGCGTGCCGGGATCGGGTTCGGCGGCGGCTGCCTGCCGAAGGACATCCGCGCCTTCATGGCCCGTGCGGGTGAGCTGGGCGCCGACCAGGCGCTGACGTTCCTGCGCGAGATCGACTCCATCAACATGCGGCGCCGCGGCCAGATGGTCGAGATGGCCCGGGACGCGCTGGGTGGCGGGTCCTTCCTCGGGAAGCGGGTCGCGGTGCTCGGCGCGACCTTCAAGCCGGACTCGGACGACGTCCGGGACTCGCCCGCGCTGAACGTGGCCGGGCAGATCCATCTGCAGGGCGGCCAGGTGACGGTGTACGACCCGAAGGGCATGGCCAACGCACTGCGGCTGTTCCCGACGCTGGGCTACGCGGAGACTGCTCTGGAAGCCGTGCGGGGGGCCCATGTCGTGCTGCACCTGACCGAGTGGCGGGAGTTCCGGGAGCTGGACCCGGCGGCGCTTGGAGAGGTGGCCACGGAGCGGGTGATCCTCGACGGGCGTAACGCGCTGGAGCCGGAGCTTTGGCGCCGGGCGGGGTGGACGTATCGCGCGATGGGCCGTCCGACCGCCTGAGCCTGCGGGTCCGTGGGGGCTGAGCGCGCGCAGTTCCTCCCCCAGCACCCCTGAAGAGGCGAACGACACCGGTTCGGCCGAGGCTCAGTCGGCCGAACCGGTGTCTTGTTGCATTCTGCACCACGCGGCACGTGCGCATCCGGTGAACCGGCTCGGCGCATTCGCTGCCTTCGCATACACCTACCGCTAGGGGGCGAGGAACTCGGCCAGCGGGAAGGAACGGTGGCGGCGCGGCGGAACCAGGTAGTTCTGCCGGTGGGTCGTGTTCAGGACCGAGTTGATGCCGGCGTGGATGCTGCGCGGTGAGACGGGGAGCGTCCTGCCGGGATAGTGGCCGTCCATGGCGAGCCGGACGGTGTTGAAGACCCCGATCGTCGGCTGGAACTGAAGGAAGTGCAGCCCGGCCGCCGGCTTCGTGCTGTAGTGGTCGCCCGCCGGATCGGACGTGTAGTGGAACGGGTTGTCCAGCGTGTCGAAGTCGCCGCGCACCGGGATGGTGGTCCCCGAGGGATATGACTTCCCGTAGGTGCTGGTTTCCTGCTTGGTGGTGCTGTCCACCGGCGACATGCTCCCGGTGTGGCCGAAGGCGTGGTACCGCTTGACCCCTTCCGCCACCTGGGCCTCGGTCGGCCCCGGCGGTTGCAGGGCGAACGTATCCGGCGCGGGCGCGGGCCTCAGGCCCGGTTGGAGCATGGCCTGGACGCGGTCCGCGTACTGGGGATAGCTCTTCTCGTACCAGGTCTCCAGGTCCTGGAACAGGTGCGAGAGATGCATGGTGGTGCCCTGCCTGAAGTAGCCGTCGGGCCATTGGTCGGTGAAACCGGGCAGGGTCTCGAAATTCGCGATGTTGTCGGGTCCCATGTTCGACACCAGGGTGGTGGCGAAGCCCAGGAAGCCCTGCGACTGCCGGGGAATCGACTGGGCGCCGGGGATGTTGGCCGCCAGCGCCAGCTTGCTCGGCAGGCCCTGCTGCCCGTAGAAGCCGCCCCCGGAGAAGCCCTGGCGGATGCTGGTCACCTTGAACAGGCTGCCCGCCTGACTGCTTCCGGAGCCGAAGATCGCGTCGGTGGCCGCCTTGATATGGGCGAGCTTGTCGCTGCGGAGCAGCACCGCCACGTCGTTCTGTTCCAGGCGGACCGGCCCGAAGCCGGGCGGAGGCTGGTCGCTGGGAAATGTCCTGGCGTCCTGCAATGCGTGGACGGTGCGCCCCTCCGCCTTGGAGGTCACCAGGTCGACCGGCAGATAGGCCGGGTACCGCGTTCCCGCCCTGAAGAAATTCGATCCCTTGCCCAGGGCCGGGATGTAGTGGTGGAAATAGGGAATTCCCCAGGCCACCGTGACGCCGACTCCCGAGGGAGTGGACGGAAATTCACGTTCCAGAGTCACGAGGGCGGATTCGAGATGGTGCTGCGCCTCCTGCAGGGCCTTGGCATTCGCCGGAACGTCCAGCTTCGCGGTGACGATGTGATCGTGCAGGGCCGGCACCCGGACCGCGATCGTTCCCCTACTGCTCTGCACGGCCGAGTCGTCGACCATGACGACCTGCTCGTTCTGCAGGATGTACTGCTCCTGGACGGGCGGACCGCCGGAGGCGGCCTGGCGGTCCGGCGGTTCCGCGATCGCGTCGATCATCTTGTAGATGCCGGCCGATGCCAGAGCGGCACCGAAAGTGCCCGCCGTCCCCTGGAGAAGGCGTCGCCTGTTCAGGGCTCCTCGCGATCCCCCCGCACGCTCATTCTCGTCTTCGCCTGCCATGATTCCCTCACAGTGGAAAAGATGTCAGCCGTAGTCCGGCCTCGTGAACGGGAGGGGTCGGTGGTGAATGACAAGGCCGCACCGCCCGATTGCTTTCGCCGTCGAGCCGTCACGATAGAAGCACACGAGTCCCCGGCCCATCGAAGCCGACACGCCGCCGGATCGTCGAGGCCGGCCGGTTCCCGCATTGCCGGAAACCAACTCCCGGCACAACGGCGCCCGTCGGATTGGGCGGGCTGAACTTGGTTAGGAAGTCCTTGAGGTAGCTCCCGCTTCAAGGAGGAAGTCATGGCTCTCGCCAAGCTCGGTGTCGTCGTCCTGGACTGCCCCGACCCGTCCGCGCTGGCCGGTTTCTACGCCGGCGTGCTGGGCGGCACCGTCGAGGGGGACGGGGACTGGGTGGACCTGGCGCTGCCCGGCGGCCAGGCGCTGGCGTTCCAGAAGGCACCCGGATTCGTGGCGCCGCGGTGGCCCACGCCCGACGACTCGCAGCAGTTCCACCTGGACCTGATGGTGGACGACCTGGACGCGGCCGAGAAGGGGGTGCTGGAACTGGGCGCGAAGCCGCTGGACGCGGCGGACCGGGAGCGCACCTTCCGGGTGTACGCCGACCCGGCGGGGCACCCGTTCTGTCTCTGCGCCTGCTGACCGAGGAGGATCCATGGCGTCCATCGCCCGCTTGCGCAACGTGGTGCTCGACTGTCCCGACCCGTACGCGCTGGCCCGCTTCTACGCGGCCGTCGCCGGCGGTACCCCGGTGGTCGAGGAGGAGGACTGGGTCGTGCTGCGGCTGCCGGACGGGCCGCGGCTGTGCTTCCAGCTGGCGGAGGGGTACACCCCGCCCGAGTGGCCGCGCGCCGACCACGGCTCCCAGCAGGTGCATCTCGACTTCGACGCGGGGCCGGCCTGGGAGGACGTCGACGCGGCGGAGAAGAAGGTGCTGGCCCTCGGGGCCCGGCTGCTGCGGCGGGAGGAGGACCCGGTGGCGGAGGACTTCCGGGTGTTCGCCGACCCGGCCGGGCATCCCTTCTGCCTCTGCCGGATCGGCTGATCAGGCCTCGGTGTCGGCGGGCCGGGGCGGGTTCGGGTCCCTGCGGCGCTGGGCCGCGCGGGCGGTGAAGTCGGCGCTGCGCAGCGCCCGCTGGACGTTCCCCCAGGTCAGCAGGGACAGTTCGGTCTCCGACCAGCCGCGGCGGAGCAGTTCGACGATCAGGTGGGGGTAGCGGGAGGTGTCGTCGAGGTCCCGGGGGTGGGCGGCGCCGGAGTCGAAGGTGCCGGACAGGGCGACGCACTCGGGGCCCGCGAGATCGCGGACGTGGTCGAGGTGGTCGGCGACGTCCGGGACGGTCGACCCGGTCTGCTCGGTGCTCAGCGGCACCATGCAGACACCCTTGTGCTCCCCCAGCTGCCCGAGCAGCTCGTCGGAGAGGTTGGCCGGGTGCGCGCGTACGGCCGCGGCGGCGGAGCGGGTGCACAGGACCGGCGTCTTGGACAGCGCCAGCGCCCGGGCGAGGGCGGCCTCCGGGGCGCCGGAGAGGTCGGCCAGCACCCCGAGCCGGTTCATCTCGCGGACCACCTCCTCGCCGAACCGGGTCAGCCCCGCCTCGCCCGCCCACACGGCACCGGCCAGGGAGAGCACGCGCAGGCCCAGGGACTGCAGGACCCGCAGGATGCCGAGGGAGTCGCCGACGGCGGCGGCGGAGGCCGGGCCGAGGACGACGGCGACGCGGCCGCAGTTGCGGGCGTCGATGACCTGCCCGGCGGTACGCACCAGGCGGAGCCCCTCCGGGTGCATCTCGACCACCCGGCGCACCAGGTCCAGCTGCTCCAGGGTGGCGCCCACGGCCCGGTCGCCCCACTCCGGCGCCGGCAGGTCCAGCGACCAGAACAGCGCGCCCACGTGCCCCTCGCGCAGCCGGGGCACGTCCGTGGCGACGGCCGTCTCGCCCAGCTCCAGGTCGTACCAGGGCAGCGCCCCGAGCGCGCGGGGCAGCCCGCAGTAGCCGTCCGCGACCGGATGCGCCTCCAGCAGCGCGTGGGCCCGCTCCAGGAACGCGGCGCCGGACTCCATCGGAAACGGGTCGTCCGGGAGGTAGTCCTCCCTGCCGACCTCGGTCGTGGTGGGGATGTCGTGCTGGAGGTCGGCCATGAAGGGCTCCGTACGTCGTCGTGAGCTACGTCGTGAAGGGGCTGTAGCTCACCGTCGCACGCCCGGCCGGGAGGGTTCCTGGTGGACGGGGCGTTCGGGGGTACTCCCCGAACGCCCGGCCCGCCCGACCGGCTTTCGCCGGGTCAGCCGTCCAGGTCCGAGATGGTCGCGTGGGACGGTCCCCGGGTCGCCTGGAGGCCGCGGGCCACGTCCTCCGCCGCGCCCAGCACCCGGACCGCGTTCTGCCAGGTCAGCTTGGCCAGGTCGGACCTGGACCAGCCGCGGTCAAGGAGCTCGGCGACGAGGTTGGGGTAGCCGGAGACGTCGTTCAGGCCGTCGGGGGTGAAGGCGGTGCCGTCGTAGTCGCCGCCGATGCCGAGGTGGTCGATGCCGGCGGCCTCGCGCATGTGGTCGAGGTGGTCGGCGACCGTGGCGGTGGTGGCGACCGGGCGCGGGTGGGTCTCCTCGAAGGCCCGGTGCACCTTCATCGCGTCCTCGGTGGTGTCGAGGTGGTGGAAGCCGTGGGCGCGCATGTTGTCGTCGGCCGCCGCGGTCCAGTCGACCGCCGCCTGGAGCACGAACTTCGGCACGAACGTCACCATCGCCATGCCGCCGTTGCCGGGGAGGCGTTCGAGGACGTCGTCCGGGATGTTGCGGGGGTGGTCGCAGACGGCCCGGGCGGAGGAGTGGGAGAAGATCACCGGAGCGGCGGTGGTGTCGAGGGCGGCGCGCATGGTCGTGGCCGCCACGTGGGAGAGGTCGACCAGCATGCCCAGCCGGTTCATCTCCCGCACGACCTCGCGGCCGAACGCCGACAGGCCGCCGACGTTCGGCTCGTCGGTCGCCGAGTCCGCCCAGTCGTTGTTGTCGTTGTGGGTGAGCGTCATGTAGCGCACGCCCAGCTCGTACAGACCGCGCAGGGTGCCCAGCGAGTTGTCGATGGAGTGGCCGCCCTCCGCGCCCATCAGGGAGGCGATACGGCCCTCGGCACGCGCCGCCTCCATGTCGGCGGCGGTCAGCGCGGCCCGCAGGTCGGCCGGGTAACGGGCGATCAGCTGCCGTACGCAGTCGATCTGTTCGAGGGTCGCCGGGACGGCGCCCGGCAGGTCCGAACGGACGTACACCGACCAGTACTGCGCACCGACCCCGCCCTCCCGCAGCCGCGGGATGTCGGTGTGCAGGTGGGCGTTCTGGTGGGCGGCGATGTCACGGGCGTCGAGGTCGTAGCGGACCTGCTCGCGCAGTGCGTACGGCAGGTCGTTGTGGCCGTCGACGACCGGGAACTCGCGCAGCAGGGACCGGGCTTCATCGAGGGACGTCATTGCGTGTTACTTCCCGGAGTCCTACTTGCCGAAGCCGAAGCCGTTCGAGCCCTCGACCTTGGCCCGCAGCCGCTTGCCCTTCTCGGTGGCCTGGTCGTTGAGGTCCTGCTGGAAGTCGCGCATCTTCTGCAGCAGGTCCTCGTCGTGGGCGGCGAGGATCCGGGCGGCCAGCAGGCCCGCGTTGCGGGCACCGGCGACCGAGACCGTGGCGACCGGGACCCCGGCCGGCATCTGCACGATGGACAGGAGGCTGTCCATGCCGTCGAGGTACTTCAGCGGGACGGGCACGCCGATGACCGGGAGGGGGGTGACGGAGGCGAGCATGCCCGGGAGGTGGGCCGCTCCCCCGGCACCCGCGATGATCACCTTCAGGCCGCGCTCGGCGGCGTGCTCGCCGTACGTCACCATCTCGCGCGGCATGCGATGCGCGGAGACGACGTCCACCTCGTACGCGATCTCGAACTCGTCGAGGGCCTTGGCGGCGGCCTCCATGACGGGCCAGTCGGAGTCCGAACCCATGACGATGCCAACAAGGGGGCTCATTCGGTGATCGTGCCTCTCAGGTAGCCGGCAGCGTGACGTGCGCGCTCGAGAACGTCGTCCAGGTCGTCGCCGTAGGTGTTGACGTGGCCGACCTTGCGGCCGGGCTTCACGTCCTTGCCGTACATGTGGATCTTCAGTTTGGGGTCGCGGGCCATGCAGTGCAGGTACGCGGAGTACATGTCCGGGTAGTCGCCGCCCAGGACGTTGACCATGACCGTCCACTTCGCGCGCGGGCGCGGGTCGCCGAGGGGCAGGTCGAGGACGGCGCGGACGTGGTTGGCGAACTGCGAGGTGATCGCGCCGTCCTGGCTCCAGTGGCCGGAGTTGTGCGGGCGCATCGCCAGTTCGTTGACGAGGATGCGGCCGTCGCGGGTCTGGAACAGCTCGACGGCCAGGTGGCCGACCACGCCCAGCTCCTTGGCGATCCGCAGGGCCATCTCCTCGGCCTGCAGCGCGAGGGACTCCTCCAGGTCGGGGGCGGGCGCGATCACGGTGTCGCAGACGCCGTTGACCTGCTGGGACTCCACCACCGGGTAGGCGACGGCCTGGCCGTGCGGGGAGCGTACGACGTTGGCGGCGAGCTCGCGGACGTAGTCGACCTTCTCCTCGGCGAGGACCGGCACGCCGGCCCGGAAGGGGTCGGTGGCCTCCTCCGCGGTCTCGACGACCCACACGCCCTTGCCGTCGTAGCCGCCGCGCACGGTCTTCAGGACGACGGGGAAGCCGTCGCCCTCGGCCGCGAACCGGACCACGTCCTCCTGGTCGGCCACGATCCGGTGCCGCGGGCACGGGATGCCGATCGCGTCGAGCTTCGCCCGCATCACGCCCTTGTCCTGGGCGTGCACCAGCGCGTCCGGGCCCGGGCGCACGGGGATGCCCTCCGCCTCCAGGGCGCGCAGGTGCTCGGTCGGCACGTGCTCGTGGTCGAAGGTGATCACGTCGCAGCCGCGCGCGAACGCACGCAGCGTGTCCAGGTCGCGGTAGTCGCCGATGACGACATCGCTCACCACCTGGGCCGCGGAATCCTGGGGAGTGTCACTGAGGAGCTTGAACCTGATGCCCAGCGGGATGCCCGCCTCGTGCGTCATACGCGCGAGCTGACCCCCGCCGACCATGCCGACTACCGGGAACGTCACGCCCCTAGGGTATCGGCCACTTCGGGGTGGCCGGTTTCCGAGCCCGCGACCAGCGCTCTTACCCGCCGCTTCGGCTCCTCTTGCCCCGCTTTTCCCGCGCCTTTCCGCAGCTCTTCCCAAGCCTTTCCCGTCCTGTGTCGCCATCCGGAGGCATCGGAGATGCTGGGTCGTTAGAGTGGCTGGGTCGCAATACCTACGGACGGGAGCCCGCACAACCATGGAACGTGGTTCCTCGGGGCTGCAACGGCTCGTACGCGAGGTCGCCAAATTCGGCGCGGTCGGCGGGGCCGGCATTCTCGTCAATCTCGGCGTCTTCAACCTGGTCCGGCACGTCACCGACCTGCCGGTGGTGCGGGCGAGCGTCATAGCGACGGTCGTCGCGATCGTCTTCAACTACCTCGGCTTCCGCTACTGGACGTACCGGGACCGCGAGAAAAGTGGCCGCACCAGGGAACTCACCCTGTTCCTGCTGTTCAGTGCGGTCGGCCTGGTGATCGAGAACGGTCTGCTGTACCTGGCCACCTACGGCTTCGGCTGGGACAGCCCGCTGCAGAGCAACGTCTTCAAGTTCGTCGGCATCGGCGTGGCGACCCTGTTCCGTTTCTGGTCGTACCGCACGTGGGTGTTCAAGGCGCTGCCGGCGCGTGAGGCGGTGGCCGACGCGGAGGCCATCCTGGAGCGGGCCGCCGGCACCGGGCAGCCCACGCAGCGGGTCCGCTAGCGGCTCCTCACCGGACCGTCGGCAGGTCGTCCGCCGGCTTGTGCGGTGGCGGGGTGCGGGACAGGAACAGGCCGAACACCGGCGGCTGGGCCTGGAGCAGCTCCAGACGGCCTCCGTCGGCCTCCGCGAGGTCGCGTGCGACGGCCAGCCCGATCCCGGTGGAGTTGCGGCCGCTGATGGTCCGCTCGAAGATGCGGTTGCCGAGATCGGCCGGCACCCCGGCCCCCTCGTCGGTCACCTCGACCACGGCCTGGTTGCCCGTGACCCGGGTCCGCAGGGCGACGGTGCCGCCCCCGTGCATCAGGGAGTTCTCGATCAGCGCGGCCAGCACCTGCGCCACCGCGCCCGGGGTGCCGACCGCGCGCAGGTGGCGCTTGCCGGAGCTGACGATCGCCCGGCCCGCGCTGCGGTAGGCGGGCCGCCACTCGGCGAGCTGCTGCTGGATGACCTCGTCCAGGTCGAAGGAGACGGCGGAGCCGGTGCGCGGGTCCCTGGAGTTCGTCAGCAGCCGTTCCACGACGTCCGTGAGGCGCTCCACCTGCGTGAGCGCCACGTTCGCCTCCTCTTTCACGATGTCCGGGTCATCCGTGAGGGTGATCTCCTCGAGCCGCATGGACAGCGCGGTCAGGGGCGTGCGCAGCTGGTGGGAGGCGTCGGCGGCGAGGCGCCGCTCGGCGGTGAGCATCCGTCCGATCCGCTCGGCGGAGGAGTCCAGCACATCGGCGACCCGGTCCAGCTCGGGGACGCCGTACCGCTTGTGCCGCGGGCGCGGGTCGCCGGACCCCAGCCGCTCCGCGGTCTCCGCGAGGTCGGTGAGCGGGGAGGCGAGCCGGTTGGCCTGCCGGATGGCGAGCAGCACGGCGGCGATCACGGCGAGCAGCGCGACGGCGCCGATGATCAGCAGCGTGCGGCCGACCTCCCGGGTCACCGTGGACCGCGGCTCCTGGACGGTGACCGTCTCGCCTTCCTCACCGTCGGCCGTGTAGTGGATGACATCGCCCTCGGGCTTGACCCCGAGCTCGATCGGCGCCTTGCCGGGGATCCGGATGACGGCGTACTGCTCCGTGCCGACCTGGCTCCGCAGTATGTCGGCGGTGATGTCCTCGTCCCCGAGGATCCGGCTGTCGACGATGCTGGCGAGGCGCAGCGCCTCGGAGTCGACGCGTTCCTGGGCGCTGTTGCTGATGGTCCGACTCTCGACGATCACCAGGGAGACGCCGAACACGGCGATGACGACGAGTACGACGGCGAGGGTGGACTGAATCAGACGACGACGCACGGCACTCTCCGGGAAACGGCGACTTCAGCGCCCCTTCAGGGGCGCGAGGAACTGCGCGACCAGCCACACACGACGGCAGGTCGCGAACCTACCCGAGCCACCACGGCGCAACGCGCGTAGCCGACCTAGCTCTTCTCGAAACGGAACCCGACACCACGCACGGTGGCGATGTACCGCGGGTTCGCCGCGTCGTCGCCGAGCTTCTTGCGCAGCCACGAGATGTGCATGTCGAGCGTCTTGGTCGACGACCACCACGTGGTGTCCCAGACCTCCCGCATCAGCTGGTCCCGCGTGACCACGCGGCCCGCGTCCCGCACCAGCACCCGCAGCAGGTCGAACTCCTTCGCCGTGAGCTGGAGCTCCTCGTCGCCCATCCACGCCCGGTGCGACTCGACGTCGATGCGCACCCCGTGCGTGGCCGGCGGCTGCGCCGGCTCCGCGGCACCGCGCCGCAGCAGCGCCCGCACCCGGGCGAGCAGCTCGGCGAGGCGGAACGGCTTGGTGACGTAGTCGTCGGCGCCCGCGTCGAGACCGACGACGGTGTCCACCTCGTCGGCCCGCGCGGTCAGGATGAGGATCGGCACGGCGTGGCCCTCGGCACGCAGCCGGCGCGCCACCTCCAGGCCGTCCATGCCGGGCAGCCCGAGGTCCAGCACGACCAGGTCGACGCCGCCCTGCATTCCGGCGTCGAGCGCGGTGGGTCCGTCCTCGCGCACCTCCACCTCGTAACCTTCCCGGCGCAGTGCGCGGGCCAGCGGCTCCGAGATGGACGCGTCGTCCTCGGCGAGCAGTACACGGGTCATGGGGTGATGGTAGTCCGATTACGCGCAGTACTGGAGTGTGATCGGCACCAGGGATTCTTACCTTGGGGCACAGTGGTACGAACCTGGGGGCGAGAGGTGCGATCGTAGGAGGGACCTTCGAAACCGGGTGCGAGGTTCCCCCGACACCTGTGATCCGTGTCTCAAGTCCTTCCATATCCGGCAGTGTCCTGACGTACAGTGACGTGAACGCCTGTAGTACACCCGGGGACCTTTGGCGGGCATCTCGACGCTGAAGGTCTCTTTTGTGTGCGGGCTGGCCTGCCAGCCTTGAAAGGAATGACCTCTGGCCGGGCTCCGGACGCGACACAGCGTCACGAAGCGTGGATCCCGGTGGTCGCCGTCCGCCGCCCCGTGATCCGGGGCGGGCTCCCCTGGGCGTGGGGTGGACGGTACGACCCGCCGGTGCCGGCCGCTCCCCCCACGGGCGCGCACAGCCCCACCGCACGCTCCGACCAGCAAGGAACGACCATGGCGTCCAGCCTGACGAAGGACTCGGTCCGACCGGGCACCCCCGGTTCCGAGAAGACCTTCTTCGGCCACCCCCGCGGACTGGCCACCCTCTTCATGACCGAGATGTGGGAGCGATTCTCCTACTACGGCATGAAGGCCCTGCTCCCGCTGTACCTGGTCGCTCCCGGCGGCCTGCACATGAGCGCGGCCGCGGCGACGGCGATCTACTCCGTGTACCTGTCGCTCGTGTACCTGCTCGCCCTGCCGGGCGGCTGGTTCGCCGACCGTGTGCTCGGTCCCCGCAAAACGGTCGCCGTCGCGGGCACGATCATCATGCTCGGCCACCTGACGCTGGCGCTGCCCAGCGCCGGCACCTTCTTCGCGGGCCTCGGCCTGGTCGCCATAGGTTCCGGTCTGCTGAAGGCCAACATCTCCACGATGGTCGGTCACCTGTACGACGGCCCGGACGACCCGCGGCGTGACGGTGGCTTCACGCTCTTCTACATCGGCATCAACCTGGGCGCGTTCGCCGCGCCGCTGGTCATCGGCACGGTCGGCGAGAACTACAACTGGCACCTGGGCTTCGCGCTCGCCGCGGTCGGCATGGCGCTGGGTCTCGCCCAGTTCCTGCTCGGCACCCGCCACCTGAGCTCGCGCTCGGACATCGTGCCGACGCCGCTGTCCGCCGCGGAGAAGAAGTCGACGCTGACGAAGGCCGGCTTCTGGGCCGCCGTCGCCGCGGTCTTCTACGTCGTCGTGGGTGTCTCCGGCGTCTACACGCTGAACTGGCTGCTGGTCCCGATCACGATCGCCGGTCTGCTGATCCCGGTCTTCGTCATCGCCCGCATCAAGCGCGACAAGGACCTGGACCGCGCCGAGCAGTCCAAGATGAGCGCGTACATCTGGTTCTTCGTGGCCGCCGCCGTCTTCTGGATGATCTACGACCAGGGCGGCTCGACCGTCTCGCTGTTCGCCGACGCGTCCGCCAAGAACACCATCTTCGGCTGGAACTTCCCGGTCTCCTGGTACCAGTCCGTCAACCCGGTCATGATCATGGCGTTCGCGCCGGTGTTCGCCTGGGCGTGGCTGGCGATGGCGCGGCGCGGCAAGGAGCCGAGCACCGCCGTGAAGTTCGCCGGCGGTCTGGTGCTGATCGGTGCCTCGTTCTTCCTGTTCCTCGCGCCGCTGTCGATCGCGGACGGTGGTCACAAGGCCGCGGCGATGTGGCTGGTCGGGATCTACTTCGTGCAGACCGTGGGTGAGCTGATGCTCTCCCCGGTGGGTCTGTCCGTGACGACCAAGATGGCGCCTGCGAAGTACGCGTCCCAGATGATGGGCGTGTGGTTCCTCGCGGTGACCGCGGGTGACGCGACGACCGGTCTGCTGTCCATCGCGGGTGTCGACCTCAACAAGACGGGGATCGTGGCGCTCCAGGCGGCGCTCGCGGTGCTTGCCGGTGCGGCTGTGTGGATGTACCGGAAGAAGGTTCGGGAGCTCATGGGAGACGTTCACTGATCGTCTTCTGACGGAGGGCCACCGGGACTTCGGATTCCGGTGGCCCTCTTACGTTGTCGGCTGACGGTTCGTGGGGGCTGAGCGCGCCCACGCGGCGGAGCCGCACATCAAATACAGCCCCGCACCCCTGGGTTTCTCATCGCGTCCTTCGTTTCGGCATGAAGGTGAACACCGCGCCGCCCAGCAGGATCGCCGTTCCCGCCACCAGACCCAGCGCCTTCAGTGCGCCATTGCTGTTGTCACCGGTCTCTGCCAGGCCGCCGCTGCTCGATGACGATGAGCCGCCTGAGGTCGACGTGCTGCCCGACGCTCCGCTCGCCTGTTCCGTCGTGTCCAACGTCAGCGAGACCTCCGTCTTCGTCGGCGTGCACGTCGTGGTCGTACCCAGGGCCTCGACCGTCAGGACGCCCGGTGAGAGCGTCGACTCGCCGCTCGCCCCCGGCTTGTACGTGCCCGTCAGGTCCGGGATCTCGATCGGGTCGCCGGACTTGATGGCGGAGGAGTTGGTGGGGCCCTCCACATGGACCGTGCCCTTGTCGGCGCCGCCCAGGACCACCTCCATCGACGGCTTCACGGAGTCCGCCGGGATGTCGGCCGGGCTGTCCATCACGGACCCGTTGAACTGCACGGTGAGGTCGAAACTCCCGCCGTCCTTCTTGGCGTTGATCTGCACCGGCGAGGTCGCGCTCTTGTCGCCGATGGGGGTCTTGCAGGCGTAGGGGATGTCGACCTCCTTGCCCGTGAAGTCGGTCTGGCCGCTGCCCGTGCCGTCGGAGGCGGAGGCGGAGGGGGAGGGGGACGTGGAGGCCGACGCCGAGTCGGAAGGGGATGACGAGCCGGACGGGGACGTCGAGGCCGAGGTGGTGCCGGACGGGCTCGCCGAGTCGCTCGAACCGCTGCCGGTCACCTCGATCGTGGCCGCCTTCTCCACCGTGGCCGTCGGGGTGCAGACCGTGTTCGTCCCGTACGCGTTGACGGTGTACGCGTCCGGCGCGAGCGTCACCTCGCCGGGCGACGTCAGTTTCAGCGAACCCGTCATGTCGGACAGCACCATGTCGCCGCCCTTGGGGATCGCCGGGTTCTCGCGCGGCCCCTGCATGGCGATGTCGGCGGTCTGGGCGCCGGCCGCCTTGACCGTGCCGGACGGCTGGACCGTGTTCGCGGGCAGGTCGATGATGTCGGGGTTCTTGGACGCGGCCTGCACGAACTTCCAGGTGACGTCCACGGTGTCACCGACCTTCGCCGTGGCGGGCGCGGTGATCTCGACCTTGGTGGTCCCGTCGATCGGGTCGGCGACCCCGGCGGGCGGTACGCAGTGGGTGGCGTACGACACCTCGGCCGCCTGGGCGGTCCCCGCGGCCGTGCCGAGCAGGGCGCCCGCCCCGGCGAGGACCAGGGCGGCCGCCGCCGCGCCCGCTCTGGCCGGTGCCGGTGTCACTCTCCTTCGCATGATCACGTCGGTCCTTTCGTCGTCGGAGTCGTGGGACTCGCGGAACTGTCGTCGCGCGGTGCGGAGAGCCGGCCGGCCGTCGCGCCCGGACCGGAGTCCGGGGTGAACCACGGCAGGGTCGAAGAGGTGGGGGTCGCCGGGGGCGCGGACTCCGCGGTGCGCAGGCGCGGCACGCGGAGGACCGGACGGGGCACTCCCCGGTGCCGGATGCCGCCGGCGCGGGGCGGTCGTACCCGGTCCACCACCGCCATGCCGATGCGGAAGACGGCCGCCGGTACGACCACGCAGAGCAGGAGCCAGAAGAGGGTCACGCCCCAGGGGCGGCCGACGCCCCAGGGCTGTTCGGCGAGGACCCTGCCGTCGTACCTCAGGGAGACGGTGTAGTCGCCGTGTGCCCCGGCGGAGAGTTCGACGGGCAGTTCGACCTGCGCCTTCTTGCCTGGGGCGAGGGTGCCGCGCCACTGCTGCTCGTCCCACTGGGGGGCGAACACGCCGTGCGCGGTGCCGACCTGGAAGACGGGGGCCTTGAGGGTGGAGGTGCCCGCGTTGCCGATGGTGAAGACGAGGGTGCGGGTGGGGGGTGCGCCGAACCAGGTCAGCAGGCCCGAGGAGCCGTCGAGGCGGGTGTCGGTGAGCATCGACAGGCGGCCGCCGGTGGACTCGGCGGGCAGCGCCTTGACGGGGTGTCCGGCGACCTGGAAGGCGGCGTCCGCGTCGGCACTGGCACCGGTCACGGTGGCCACGTGCACCACACAGGGGCACGGGACCGGCGGTTCGGCGACCGGGAGCTGCTTGCTGAAGGAGCCGTTCGCGTCGGTGGTGACGGCCCTTCCGTCGGCGTTGGCACAGGAGTTGGTGCCGCCGAGCACGCCCCGGGACGGGCTGGACTGGCCGCAGACCAGCATCATCAGCAGGGTGTGCGGCCGCCAGCCGGTGCCGCTGACGGTGACCGAACCGCCGGTGCCGGCCTGCGACGTGCCGACCTTGACGGTCGGTCCGCCGGCGGCTGCCGCCATGGGCGCGAGGAGCAGCGAGAACACCGCCGCCAGCGCCGTCAGTGCCGCCAGCACCGGGACCGGTCTCGGGACCGCACGCACCCTCACCTCGCTGCTCCCGTCAACGCGACGTCCATGGACTCGGGTTCGGCCGCCCGGCCGGGCCGCCGTCCGCGCCGTCGTACGACCGTCACGGCGGTCCCCGCCGTGAGTGCGCCCGCGACGCCCGCGACCGCACCCCAGGGCACGAACCGCGCCTCGGTGTCCGCCGTGTCGTGCGCGCCGTCCGCCGCCGTCGCCGTCAGCCGGACGTCGACCGCGTCCAGGGCGGGGTGGCCGGGCCAGGGCTCGCTGAGTGCGGTGCGGGTGCCGGGGGCGAGCCGGACCGGGAGGGTGCGCGCGGTCCGGTCGAGCAGGACCCGGCCGAACAGGCCGTGGGCGCGCACCGCCAGCTTCGGTGCGAGCACGGTCGTACCCCGGTTGACCAGCTCGTACGTGATGCGGTCACCGTGCACGGCGACGTGTTCGACGGTCAGCGCGGAGAGCGCGGGGCCGCCGACGCGCAGCCGGACGCGGACGGTGGCGGTGCGGCCGTCGGCGTCCTTCGCGACGAGCGTGCCCGTGCGGTCGCCGGGGGCCGCGCCCGCCGGGACGGTCACGGTGAAGGGGACGTCGGCGCGGGTCCGAGCGGGAACCCGGACGGTCGGCTCGGCGAAGGTGACGGGGACGCCGCTGCCGGTCAGCCGTACCGTGACGGGGTGGCCGCCGGAGTTGGTCACCGACACGGTGTCCTGGAGGGCCGATCCGGGGGTGCCCTCGGCGTAGAGGGAGGGGCGGCCGCCGCCCGCGGGCGCGAGGGACCAGCCCTCGGCGGCCGCTGCGCGCGGGGCGGCCGCGAGCAGGGTCAGCGCGGCGAGGCCGAGGACACGGGCGGCGGACCGGGCGGCGGGCGGGGCGGACGGCATGGGCGGCTCCAGCGGTCGGACCCGGAGGTCAGCGGCGTACGGTCTGGTTCCGCCGGGTCAGCCAGAGGGTGCCGGCCGCGCCCGCGAGCAGCACGGTGCCGCCCAGGGTGCCGAGGGCGACGAACGAGTCCTCGGGACCGGTCTTCGGGAGGGTGCCTCCGGAGTCGGTGCCGGTGCCGCCGGACGACGAGCCGGAACCGCCGGAGCCGCTCGACCCGCCGCCCGCCGCGGTCACGTCCAACGTCAGGGACGGGCCGGGGTTGTTGGTGGGGTTGCAGGTGGTCGTCGTACCGAGCGCCTTGATGGTGAGCGTGCCCGCCGTGAACGTCACCTTGCCGGACTTCTCCGGGGTGTAGGTGCCACTCAAGTCGTTGATCTTGATGGGGGTGTTGGCGGGGATCGCGGCCTGGTTGGCGGCGCCGGTGACGTTCAGGGTGCCGCTGTCGGCACCGCCGAGCTTGATGGTGGCGCTCGGGTTCATCGCGCCCTTGCCGAGTTCGACGGGGCTGGAGGAGACGCCCTTCTGCCAGGACATCGTGATCTTGTATCCGCTGCCGCTCTTGACGCCCTTGATGTCGATCGGGGAGACGGCGCTCTTGTCGCCGATCGGCGTCTTGCACTGGTAGTTGACGTTGACGACGGTGGCGTGCGCCGCGGGGGCGGCGAGCAGCACCGCCGATCCGGCCAGGGCGGCGGCGGACGCGAGCACGGCGGTACGTTTCGGGTACGACGACACGGTCGGTCCACCCCATTCGCTACTGACGAGGTATCAGATTCGGCCGTCAAGGTACGCCGGGGCCCATGAGGAGGGAAGAGAAAGGGCGTGGCGGAAGTGTGGGGATGCCGAAGCACCCCGGAAACGCCCCGTAGAGGCGCTGGGGGTGTCCCCGGCCGAAGGCTGCTGGGGGTATCCCCGGCCTAAGGCTGGGAGAGGATCTGCGCGACAAGCCCCGCCGGCCGTCAGCCGAAAGGCAACGCGACTCGGCGCCCGTTTACGCCGGTGCCCCCAGCTCCGCCCACACGGTCTTCCCGGCCGCCCCGGCCTCGCGCACAACCCCCCAGTCCAGACACAGCCGTTGCACGATGAACATCCCGTGCCCTCCCGGCCGCCCCGCCCGGTGCGGCGTCCGCGGCGCCGGCTGCCCGGCCCCCCGGTCGGACACCTCCACCCGGATCACCTTCCGGTCGCAGGCCAGGAACAGCTCGTCCGGCCCCTCCGCATGCAGGCACGCGTTGGTGACGAGTTCGGAGACGACGAGCAGCACGTCCTCGGCGGCGGCCCTGCGGTCGGCCGTCGCGGCCGGCAGCCACCCCCACGCGTGCAACGCCTGGCGGGTGAAATCGCGGGCAAGCGGTACCACCCCGCTCTCGCCGTGAAGGCGCAGCCTGCGGACCTGACGACCCCCCGCCGAGGCCGGCTGCTCGTCGGACGCCGCCCCCTCGGACATCCCCGAAGCGCCGCTGGGCTCCGGGCCGCGGTCGCCCGGCGGGTAAGGCCGGGTGGTGCTCATCAGCGCTTCACCTCACCGATTCACCGGTTCACATGGAAAATTTCGCGTTGCAGTTCGTACGGGCCCGCCGACGCGATCGACTCGAACAGGGCCGGGCGGCGACAGATCCAGAATCTCTCCTGCCCGAGCGATCCACGGGAACACCCCCCGGTTCCGGACGCCGGGCCGGCCGGGGCTCAGCCCTCGCCGCCGGTACTGCGAGCGCTGCCGGTTCCGCCGCCCCTGCCGTCCTCGTCGGCCAGCGCCGCCTCGACGGAGTCGTGCACGGTGAAGACCGCCTCGGCGCCGGTGATCTCGAAGACCCGGGCGACGACGGGCAGCATCCCCGCGAGGTGGACCCCGCCCCCGGCGGCCTCGGCCCGCAGCCGGGCACCCAGCAGCACGTTCAGCCCGGTGGAGTCGCAGAACTCCAGGCGTGAGCAGTCGACGACAAGGCGTGAGAACCCCTTGTCGAGGAGATCGTCGAGCGGCTCGCGCAACAGGTCGGCGGTGTGGTGATCGAGCTCACCCGCCGGAATCACGACGGCGCTGGAGCCTTCTTCCCGCACTTCCACCAGAAGTCGGCCCGACTGTGCGCTGCCGACCGTCCCGTGGTCCATTGCCGTCTCTCTCCCGAGGTCGTGACCGCTTTTGCCACCGTCTGACCGTTGTCTGACGATGCCCACCGATGTCTGCCGAACGCCGTGTCGGCGCCCTCGAACATTACGCCTTCTGCACGCAACCCGACACCCGAACTACCTCTCGAAACCGGACAAACCATAATAGAACGGACTTGCGAGTGGCTCGGCGGAGCGGGTAGGCCTAGTACAGACACGTAACCGACACGGCCGGCTTTGGAGGCGCCGCACACCGCAGTGCACGCACGGCTCCGGCAGCCTTATTGCCGAGAACGATGGAGGACACCATGTCACCCCGGCTCGACGCCTCGTACCCCCTGACGGCGACGTCGACACCCCCACCGGAACCACTGGATGCCATCGAGGGATTCTTCGCCGACCTCGGACTCCCGGAGATCCCCCCCTACGACGAGGTCGACGCGGTCGACGCGCGAGCCCTGTCCAAGACCCTCTTCGAGCGGCTGGAGTCGCTGGAGGAAGGCACGCACGAATATTCGTACGTGCGCAACACCCTGGTGGAACTGAACCTCGCACTGGTCAAGTTCGCCGCCTCCCGTTTCCGCTCCCGCAGCGAGCCGATGGAGGACATCATCCAGGTCGGCACCATCGGCCTGATCAAGGCGATCGACCGCTTCGAGCTCTCTCGCGGCGTCGAGTTCCCCACCTTCGCGATGCCTACCATCATCGGCGAGATCAAGCGTTTCTTCCGTGACACGTCGTGGTCGGTACGCGTCCCGCGCCGCCTCCAGGAACTCCGCCTCGACCTCGCCAAGGCGGGCGACGAACTGGCCCAGAAGCTGGACCGCGCCCCCACCGTCGCCGAACTCGCCGAACGCCTCGGCCTCTCCAACGAGGAGGTCGTGGAGGGCATGGCGGCGTCCAACGCCTACACCGCCTCCTCCCTGGACGCGCAACCCGACGAGGACGAGTCCGAAGGTGCCCTGGCGGACCGCATCGGCTACGAGGACCACGGCCTCGAGGGCATCGAGTACATCGAGTCCCTGAAGCCCCTCATCGCCGGTCTCCCGGCGAGGGACCGCACCATCCTCTCCCTCCGCTTCGTCGCGGGCATGACCCAGTCGGAGATCGGCGAAGAACTCGGGATCTCCCAGATGCACGTCTCCCGCCTGCTGTCCCGCACGCTCGTGCAGCTGCGCAAGGCGCTGACCCTGGACGAGTAGGCCCTGTAGGAGCAGGTCCTGGAGGAGCAGGTCCTGTAGCAGGTCCTGGAGGAGCAGGCCCTGGAGGAGCAGGTCCTGGAGGAGCAGGTCCTGGAGGAGCAGGTCCTGGAGGAGCAGGTCCTGTAGGAGCAGGGCCAGGCTCGACCGCCGCGCTGCTGGGGCGACGGGGATCCCCCCGCCGGCCCCCGCCCCGGCCCGCTGCGTCTTTGGCCAAAGCTGCCCCGCTACCGCGAGTCACACCCCAAACTGGCCGGTACGTCAGGAAGGACGGCCCGCGAGAAGGGGTGCACGATGGTCCAGGACATCCAGGGTGACCCACTGGGTGACCCACCCCCGGACGCACGCCTGACCGAACTCCTGCGCACCCCCACCTCCACCGCCTACCCGGCCCTCCAGGAACTCCGCGCCCGCCACCACCCCGCGGTCCTCGCCTACGCCCGCCTCTGCACGGCAGGCGACGCCGCGGCCCGCCGGCTCGCCGCGCAGACCTTCACCACCGCCGCCCGCGAGATCGCGCGCGGCGCCGAGCCGGTCGTGCCCCTGCGCCAGCACCTGCTCCTGCTCACCGCCCGGCTGGCGGCCGACTGGTCCGGCGGCGAACACTCCGCCGCCCTGGACCCCACCTTCCTGCTCGTCCTGAACTCCTCCGGTGCCCCCGGCGGCCCGACCCCGCCCCTGCTCCCGGCGTTCCAGTCCCTGCCGTCCCGCACCCAGGGCCTGCTCTGGTACGGCGTGCTGGACCGGGAACCCGCCGAGCGCACCGCGACCTACCTCGGCGTCACCCCCGAGGACGTCCGGTACGGCATCCCGCCCGCCCTCCAGTCCCTGGCCCAGGCCTGCCTGCGCGCCCGGCTGGCCGCCTCGGACGACCCGCGCTGCGCGGACTTCCGCCGCCTGATCGAGGAGTCGGTCCGCCCGGAGAACCCCCGCCACAGCCCCGACCTGCACGCGCACATGGCCCACTGCCCGCACTGCACGGCCGCGTTCGAGGACCTCACCGCGCTCCGCGACACCCCGCGCGAGACCCTGGCGGAGGGCCTGCTGCCGTGGGCCGGAACGGCGTACACCCGCCACGAGGCCCCGCCGGTCCCGCGCGCCGCCCCTGACCCCGCCCCACCCCGGCAGCGCCGCCCGACGTTCCGGCGCCTGCTCCTGACCTCCACGGCACTGGGCGTGGCCCTCGTCCCGCTGCTCCTCGTCCTCCTGGCGCACCGGGACACCCACACCCCCGACCCGGCCGCGGCCACCCCGCCCGCACCGAGTCCGCAGGTGACCGTGACGGCGACGGCGACGGTCTCTTCTCCGGCGCGGTCCAGGGTGTCCCCCACGGTGAGCGCCAGTGGTATGTCACATAGCACCGCCCCGACCCCGTCCCGGCGCCCCACCCCGACCCCCTCCCCCAGCCCCACCCCCAAACCCCCGGGAACGTCCTACGCCCAGGTCGTGAACCTCGCCACCGCCCGCTGCCTGGACGTCCGCGACGGCGACTTCGACGACGGGACCGACGTGATCACGGCCCCCTGCTCCGGCTCCGCCACCCAGCGCTGGCGGGTCGACCCGGAGCGGGACGTCCTGCAGTCCGCCGCGGACCCCGACTTCTGCCTGGACAGCCGGGGTTCGGTCGACAAGGGCGTCGGCATCTGGAGCTGCGCCTCGGTGGACGGCGACCACGGCGACAACCTCCGTTTCACCGTGACCCCCGACGGCGAGATCCGCCCGGAAATCGCCCTCGAAACGGCCCTCACCCCGACCGGCGACGACGGCCTCTCCCTGGACCGGGTGACCGACGAGACGCCCCAGCACTGGCGGGCGGGGGCGAGCTGAATGGCGACGGCTGTGACCGCGCGTTCGTGCTCGGGGGCGCCGTCGCCGGTGTCGAACAGGCAGCGCACTCCGCCGCTGTCGGCGGTGAGGTCGGTGAACGCCTTCCTGACGTTGGCCGACCGGGCGAACAAGCGGCTCATCCCCGACGTCGCCGCCCAGCACTCCACCGCCGCGTAGCCGGGGTGCAGGAACGACTCGAACCGGATCGCCGCGTAGATGTACCCGATCACCGCCGGGCAGGGTGACCTCAAGCGGCGGCACGGCACGTGCCGGTGGCGCCAGCCCGGCCAGGGGACGGAAGCCGAGTCACACGACCCGCACGCCCCGTTGCCACACCCCGCTGACCAGCGGCACCCCGGGCCGGTAGGCCAGGTGGACGTGGCTCGGGGCGTCCAGGAGGAGCAGGTCGGCGCGGGCGCCCGGGGTGAGGCGGCCGATGTCGGTCCGGCGCAGGGCCGCCGCGCCGCCCGCCGTGGCCGACCAGACCGCCTCGTCGGGAGTCATGCGCATGTCCCTTACGGCCAGGGCGATGCAGAAGGGGACGGAGGAGGTGAAGGACGAGCCGGGGTTGCAGTCGGTGGAGAGGGCGACCGTCGCGCCGGCGTCGAGGAGGCGGCGGGCGTCGGGCCATTCGGCGCGGGTGGAGAACTCGGCGCCGGGCAGGAGCGTGGCGACCGTCCGGCTGTTGGCGAGGGCGTCCACGTCCGCCGCCGTGAGGTGGGTGCAGTGGTCGGCGCTGGCCGCGTCGAGTTCCACGGCGAGCTGGACGCCGGGGCCGTAGGAGAGCTGGTTGGCGTGGATGCGCGGCGTCAGGCCCCTGGCCTTCCCCGCGGTGAGGATGGTCCGGGCCTGGTCGCCGTCGAAGGCGCCCTTCTCGCAGAAGACGTCGATCCAGCGGGCGTACGGGGCGCAGGCGTCGAGCATCTCGCCGGTGACGAGCTCGACGTAGGCGGCCGGGTCGTCGGCGTGGTCGGGCGACACGATGTGGGCGCCGAGGTACGTCACCTCGTCGGTGTGCCGGGCCGCGATGCGCAGGGCCCGCGCCTCGTCGGCGACCGTCAGGCCGTAGCCGGACTTCGTCTCGAAGGTGGTCGTGCCCTGCCGGAGGGCCTCGGCGAGGTAGTGCGTGAGGTTCCGCTCCAGTTCCTCGTCCGTGGCGGCGCGGGTGGCCGCGACGGTCGTCCGGATGCCGCCCGCCGTGTAGGAGCGGCCGGACATCCGGGCGTTGAACTCCTGGGTGCGGTCGCCCGCGAAGACCAGGTGGGAGTGGGAGTCCACGAAGCCCGGCAGCACCGCCCGGCCGCCCGCGTCGACCCGATTGTCAGTGGCGGGTGCTTTGCTGGATTCACCGGTCCACACGACACGGTCGTCCTCGATGACGACGGCCGCGTCCTGGATCAGGCCGAGAGGGGAGTTGTCACCGAGGGAGGGGTCGTTGGTGACCAGCGTGGCGATGTTGGTGATGGCGGTGCTGCTGCTCATGGTGTCCTCGTCGGAGTCCTGGGATTCCTTGTGGGGGCTGGTCGTCAGGCGCGGAGGGCTTCGACGGCCCGCGCGAGGGCCTGTGGCACGTCGGGTACGAGGGTGTGCGCGCCGTCCCGTACCACGTGACGGCCTCCGACGACCGTGTGCCGTACGTCCGCCGCGGTCGCCGCGAATACGGCCGTCTCGGCGCCCAGCCGCGGGAGCGGCCCCGCGGTTCTGACGGAGTCGAGGGCGATGGTCGTCAGGTCGGCGCGCATGCCGGTCGCGACGGCGCCGGCGTCGTCCCAGCCGAGGGCGGCGTGCCCGTCGGCGGAGGCGGCGCGCAGCAGGGCGGCGGCCGTCCAGTGGCCCCGGGTGCGGGTGCGCAGCCGCTCGTTCAGCTCCATCGCGCG
This sequence comes from Streptomyces sp. NPDC104761, assembly GCF_055583445.1. Taxonomy (NCBI): domain Bacteria; kingdom Bacillati; phylum Actinomycetota; class Actinomycetes; order Kitasatosporales; family Streptomycetaceae; genus Streptomyces; species Streptomyces sp. NPDC104761. The sequence continues at coordinate 63,931 of NZ_JBVJNZ010000002.1, forward strand.
GGCCTCTTCGAGCAGGTCGATGACGGCGTGGCTGTCGGAGCCGAGGGAGAGCGGCGAGCCCGCGCGCTGCAGGGCGACCGCCGGTCCGATGCCGTCGGCCAGGTCGCGCTCGGTGGTCGGGCACATGCAGGTGCCGGTGCCGGAGCCGCCGAGCAGCGCGATGTCCTCGTCCGTGAGGTGGGTGTTGTGGACGCCGGTGGTGCGCGGTCCGAGGACGCCGTGGTCGGCGAGCAGCCGGGTGGGGGTGCGGCCGTGGGCGGCCAGGCAGGCGTCGTTCTCCGCCGTCTGCTCGGACAGGTGCACGTGGAGCGGGGCCCGGCGCTCCTCGGCCCAGCCGGCCACGGTCGCCAACTGCCCGGCGGGCACGGCCCGTACGGAGTGGATCGCGGCCCCGATCCGTGCGTGATCCCGTTCCTTGAGAACTGAACAGCGTTCGGCCCAGGCCTCCGCGCTTCCGTCGGAGAAGCGCAGCTGGTGGGCGTTGGGCGGCTCGCCGAACCCCGAGGAGAGGTAGGCGGTGTCGAGGAGGGTGATCCTTATTCCGGCGTCGGCGGCGGCCGCGATCAGCGCCTCGCCCATGGCGTTGGGGTCGGCGTACGGGGTGCCGCCGGGGGCGTGGTGGACGTAGTGGAACTCGCCGACGCAGGAGACGCCCGCCAGCGCCATCTCGGCGTACACCGCGCGGGCGAGCGCGTGGTAGGTCTCCGGGGTCAGCCGGTCGGCGAAGGAGTACATCAGCTCGCGCCAGGTCCAGAAGGTCCCGGAGCCGACCTGGACGGTGCCGCGCAGGGCGCGGTGGAAGGCGTGCGAGTGGGCGTTCGCCAGGCCGGGGAGGGTGAGGCCGCGCAGCACCTCGGCACCCGGCGGCGGCACGGGCACCTCGGTGCGCACCGCCGTGATCCGGCCGTCGGCCACCTCCACGGCGACGCCGGGCTCGACGTTCGTGTCCAGCCAGGCGTACTCCAACCAGTACGTCGTCCGTGTCGTCACCCGCAGGCCAGCCCTTCCAGTACGTCGGCGAGCGCGCCCACCCCGGCCAGGCAGTCGTCCTCGGCCGCGGACTCGGCCGGGGAGTGCGAGACGCCGGTGGGGTTGCGCACGAACAGCATGGCGGTCGGGATGCTCCCGGAGAGGATCCCGGCGTCGTGTCCGGCCCCGGTGCCCAGGACGGGCACGGTGAGTCCGGTGTCCCGGCCGAGAATGCGCCCCAGCTCGTCGCGCAGGGCGTGGTCGAACTCGACGACCGGGGTGAACGACTCGCGGACCACGTCCAGGTCGATGCCGTGCGCCTCCGCGTACTCCCGGGCGGCCTTCTCGATGCCGCCGACGACGGTGTCGAGGGTGGCCTGGTCGGCGGCGCGGGAGTCGAGCCAGCCGCGCACCAGGGAGGGGATGGCGTTGACGCCGTTCGGTTCGACGGCGATCTTGCCGAAGGTGGCGACGGCACCGGCGAGTGCGGCCTCACGGCGGGCGGCGAGCACGGTCTCGGCGTACGACAGCATGGGGTCGCGCCGGTCCACCAGCCGGGTCGTGCCCGCGTGGTTGGCCTCGCCGCGGAAGTCGAACCGCCAGCGTCCGTGGGGCCAGATGGCACTGGCGATGCCGACCCGGTCGCCGGACAGGTCCAGCGCCCGGCCCTGTTCGACGTGCAGCTCGACGAAGGCGCCGATGCGGGCGAGCCGCTCGGGGTCGGGTCCGATGGCGTCGGGGTCGTAGCCGGCGGCCTCCATGGCCTGCGGCAGCGTGACGCCGTCCCCGTCGGTGAGCCGGTGGGCCTGCTCGACGGTCAGGTGCCCCGCGGTCAGCCGGGACCCGACACAGGCGAGCCCGAACCGGGCGCCCTCCTCGTCGCCGAAGTTGACGATGGCGAGCGGCCGGGTGAACTCGGCTCCCCTCCCCCGGAGTTCGTCGAGCGCGGCGAAGGAGGACACGACGCCGAGGGGGCCGTCGAAGGCCCCGCCGTCCGGCACGGAGTCCAGATGCGACCCGGTGACGACGGCGTTCCCGGCCGCCGGATCGCCGAGCCAGGCCCACTGGTTCCCGTTCCGGTCGACCTCGTACGCCAGCCCACGCGCCTCGGCCTGCTCCCGGAACCAGGCCCGGCAGTCGGCGTCGGCCCCGGTCCAGGCGAAGCGCCGGTAGCCACGGGAGCCGGCGTGCCGGCCGACCGGGAGCAACTCCTTCCACATGGAGTGGAAGGACGCCGCACCGGCGGCCGGCGTGGCACCGGGCCGCGCGTCCTCGCTCCGTACAGGCTGGGGGCAGTCGTTCCGCAGGGCGATGGGGGTCCCCCCGCTCGAACGAGGTTGAGAGTGGGGGAGGGCGGGCACGGCCGGAGCGGCAGGCGGCGACGGGACCTCAGCCCCCACCGGAGCGCTGCCGCTACGTCCCCCCTCACGGGCATTCACGCGTCGTCACCCTCGCGCATCGGCACCCGAACCCCCCGCTCCTCGGCGACCGACTCCGCGATGTCGTACCCGGCGTCCACGTGCCGGATGACTCCCATGCCGGGGTCGTTGGTCAGCACCCGGCGGATCTTCTCGCCGCCCAGCTTCGTGCCGTCGGCGACGGTCACCTGCCCGGCGTGGATGGAGCGCCCCATGCCGACACCGCCGCCGTGGTGGATGGAGACCCAGGACGCGCCCGACGCCACGTTGACCATCGCGTTCAGCAGCGGCCAGTCGGCGATCGCGTCCGAGCCGTCCAGCATGGCCTCGGTCTCGCGGTACGGGGAGGCCACGGAGCCGCAGTCGAGGTGGTCGCGGCCGATGGCCAGCGGCGCGGCCAGCTCGCCGCTCGCGACCATGTCGTTGAACCGCTCGCCGGCCTTGTCCCGCTCGCCGTAGCCGAGCCAGCAGATGCGCGCGGGCAGGCCCTGGAAGTGGACCCGCTCGCCGGCCAGCTTGATCCAGCGGTGCAGGGACTCGTTCTCCGGGAAGAGGTCGAGGATCGCCTTGTCGGTTTTGGCGATGTCGGAGGCCTCGCCGGACAGGGCCGCCCAGCGGAAGGGGCCCTTGCCCTCGGAGAAGAGCGGGCGGATGTAGGCGGGGACGAAGCCGGGGAAGGCGAACGCCCGGTCGTACCCGGCCAGTTGCGCCTCACCGCGGATGGAGTTGCCGTAGTCGAAGACCTCGGCGCCTGCGTCCATGAAGCCGACCATGGCCTCGACGTGGCGGGCCATGGACTCGCGGGCGCGGGTGGTGAAGCCGGCCGGGTCCTTGGCGGCGGCGTCGGCCATGTCCTCGAAGGCGATGCCGACCGGCAGGTACGACAGCGGGTCGTGCGCGGAGGTCTGGTCGGTGACGATGTCGATCGGGGCGCCCTCGGCGAGCATCCGGGGCAGCAGCTCGGCCGCGTTGCCCAGCAGGCCGATGGAGAGCGGGCGGCGGGCGTCGCGGGCCTCGGTGGCCAGCTGGAGGGCGTGCTCCAGGCTGTCGGCCTTCACGTCGAGGTAGCGGTGCTCGATACGGCGCTCGATGGCGCGCGGGTCGCAGTCGATGCAGATCGCGACGCCGTCGTTCATGGTGACGGCGAGGGGCTGGGCGCCGCCCATGCCGCCGAGGCCGGCGGTGAGGGTGATGGTCCCGGCGAGGGTGCCGTTGAACTTCTTGGCGGCGACGGCGGCGAAGGTCTCGTAGGTGCCCTGGAGGATGCCCTGGGTGCCGATGTAGATCCAGGAGCCGGCGGTCATCTGGCCGTACATGGTCAGGCCGAGGGCCTCCAGGCGGCGGAACTCCTCCCAGTTGGCCCAGTCGCCGACGAGGTTGGAGTTGGCAATGAGGACGCGCGGGGCCCACTCGTGGGTCTGCATGACGCCGACCGGGCGGCCGGACTGGACCAGCATGGTCTCGTCCTGCTTGAGGGTGCGCAGGGTGCGGACCATGGCGTCGAAGGAGCGCCAGTCGCGGGCGGCCTTGCCGGTGCCGCCGTAGACGACGAGCTTGTCGGGGTGCTCGGCGACCTCGGGGTCCAGGTTGTTCTGCAGCATGCGCAGGGCGGCTTCCTGCTGCCATCCCAGGGCGCTCAGTTCCGTACCGCGCGGTGCTCGTACGGGGCGGGGTCCTGACATGGTCTGCCTCCTAGCGAATGCCGGCCAGTGGAGTGTTCCTGTTGTTATTCACATCCTGACTCTCTGAATAGAACTAGTCAATACATTCGGTCCGCCAGCGCGGCCGCGTCCCGGATGTTTGGCTGGACGTATGGGTCTCAAGGGTGTGGACGATGACATGTCGGAGGACGACGGCGAGCGGGCCGGGCGGCGGGACGACGCCGTGCGGGCGGCGGTGGAGCAGGGACTGCTGGGGCCGGACGCGCCGATCGTAGGCCTGCTGGACGTGGCGGGCATCCGCGCGTCGGCCGCGGAGCTGCGCCGGGCGTTCGAGTCGGTCGCGGCGCCCGGCACCGCGATCCTGCACGCCTTCGCGGTGAAGGCGAACCCGCTGGTCCCGGTGGTGCGGCTGCTTGCCGGGGACAGTCTGGGCGCCGAGGTCGCCAGTGCGGGCGAGCTGGCGCTGGCACGGGCGGCCGGGGTGCCCGCGGAGCGGATCGTGTTCGACGCGCCCGCGAAGACGGCGGCGGAACTGCGCGAGGCGCTGGCACTGGGCGTCGCCGTGAACGCGGACAACCCGCAGGAGCTCCGGCGCCTGGACGCCCTCGTGGGCACGGGCACCACCGCCTCCACGCCACTCGGGATCCGGGTGAACCCGCAGATCGGCGCGGGCACCATCGGGGCCACCTCCACCGCGACCGCGACCTCGAAGTTCGGGGTGGGACTGCGGGACGAAGGGGCCCGGGAGTGGGTCGTCCAGGCGTTCGCGGAGCGGCCGTGGCTGACGCGGCTGCACGCGCACACCGGGTCGCAGGGGATCTCACTGTCCCTGCTGGCGCGGGGCGTGGCGGAGACGTACGCGCTGGCCGAGGAGATCAACGCGCGGGTCGGGCGGCGGCAGGTCGACACCCTCGACATCGGGGGCGGCCTTTCGGTCAACTTCGCCTCCGAGGTGACGGACCCGACGTTCGCGCGGTACGCGCGGCTGCTGGCGGAGGCGGTGCCGGGGCTGTTCGACGGGCGGTACGGGCTGGTGACGGAGTTCGGGCGGTCGCTGCTGGCGCGGCACGGCACGGTGGTGGCCCGGGTGGAGTACGCGAAGAGCTCCGGCGGGCGGCGGATCGCGGTGACCCATGCGGGGGTGCAGGTGGCGCCGCGGACGGTGTACGTGCCGGGGGCGTGGCCGCTCAGGATCGCCGCGTACGACGCGAAGGGGCGGCCCAAGGAGGGGGCGCCGGTGGTGCAGGACGTGGCGGGGCCGGCCTGCTTCGCGGGCGACCTGCTCGCCGAGGAGCGCCTGCTGCCGCCGCTGGAGCAGGGCGACCTGGCGGCGGCGCTGGACACCGGGGCGTACTACTTCGGCAGCCACTACTCCTACAACTCCCTTGCCCGGCCGGGGGTTTACGGCTTCGCTGCGGACGGCGACGGGGGCGTGGCGTTCGCCGTCGTACGGGAGCCGCAGACGGTCGCCGAGGTCGTGGCCGAATCCGGAGGGGCGCACGCCGACGCGCTCACCACCCTGCGCGCAACCGGGCGCTGTTGAGACACCTCGGACAGCAGTAATCAACTGGTGTGAAAAGCAGCCCAGTTGACCAACACTAGTCTGCCGGACGCATGTTCCACTGGAAAATGCCAAACGCCTCACCCCTCACGCACACGTTGCGTAGTGTCTGCGTCACTCAACCGGAGACCCACGCGGCGGGAGGGGAGCCTCGGTGCCCGGAATCGACGAGTGCTTACTGGAAGCCATGCGCCTGCCCGGTGCCCGGGGCGCCGCGCTGGTCGACTGGACCAGCGGGCTGGCCCTGGGCACGGTCGGGGAGGCCCCCGGCGGTGACCACGAGACCACCGCCGCGGAGGCCGCCGAGCTGGCCCGGCTGGCCGCCGAGCACGGGGCGTTCAGCACGGAGGACGACACCGAGGTGAGCCCCCCGGTGGAGGACCTGATCGTCAGCAACCGGGACAGCTACCACCTGCTGCGGTTCGTGGTCACGTCCTTCGACGCCACCGTGTTCCTGCACCTGTGGCTGACCCGCGAGGACGGCAATCTCGCCCTCGCCCGGATCCGGCTCGGCGAGATGGCCGAGCGGCTGGTGCTGGGATGACCGTGGTCGAGACACCCCCGCCGCTGCCGGTCCGGGACCGGACGGCCCTGCACGAGAGAGCGCCCGGCGCGCTCTCCCCGATGCTGATACGCCTCGCCGAGGAGCGGGCCACCGGTGTCCTGGTCCGCGAGCACGGCATCCTGCACCTGGCCGAGGGCCGCGTGGTGCACGCCGAGAGCCCCCTTGCACCCGGCCTCGACGTGCTCCTCACGGCCCGCGGCACGCTCGACGCGGCGGTCTGGCCCTGGACCGACGACATACCCGCCGCCGTCCGCCGGCTGCTCGCCACCGGCCTGCTCCCGCGCGGCGCCCTGGAGGTGTGCCGGCTCGGCTCCCTGTACGACGCCGGCTACTTCGCGCTGGCGCCCAGCAGCACCCCGGGGCGGTTCCGGTACGGCACCACGGCCGCCGTGGAACCGCTGTCCGCCGTCCCCGTGGCCGCCCTGGAGCGCGAGACCCTGCGCCGCCGCGCGCTGCTGCACCGCATCTGGCCCGACCCGTCGGCGGACGGCGCCCCGCTGATCCGCGCCGACCCCCTCGCACCACCGCCGGTCACCCCCCGGCAGCGGGCGGTCCTGGGCCGGGTGGACGGCGTCCGCACGGCCCCGCAGATCGCCCGGGAGCTGGGCAGACCGGCCTTCCACACGCTGGTGGACGTACGGCGGCTGGCGGCGGCCGGACTCCTCGCGCCGAGGAACACCGCGCCCGTCCCGCCCCCGATTCCCCCCGTCACCGACCCCGACATCGCGCTGCTGAAGAGGCTCAGGGATGCGCTGGAGGCCCTTTGAACGGCACCGCCCCGCCGAGAGGAGACAGCTGATGGCGGCAGAACCCGGCAGCTCCGACAGAGAGGCCGTCCTCGACGAACTGCACCGGTTGCGCACCCGGATGCCCCAGCTCACCGGCGCCCTCGCGGCCGGTGTCGACGGCCTCGTCGTGGCCCACGACTGCCCGGGCGTCGACCCGGAGGGCCTCGCCGCGCTCACCGCGGCCGAACTCGGCGTCGCCGTCCGGGTCTCCGACGCCACCGGCAAGGGCGAGCTCAGGGAGCTGCTGGTGCGTGGCGAGGACGGCTACGTCGCCACCTACGCCGCCGGGCGCAGCGCCGTGCTCACCCTGCTCGCCGAGGACCGGGTGAACGTCGGCCGGCTCCACCTGGAGGGCCGCCGGGCCGCCGCCCGGATCGGCGAGATGGTCGACGCCGCCGAGGCCGCCGCCAAGGCCCTGCGCCCGGCCCGCGCCACAGCCACACGGACCAGAACCACGCGCACGCCTCGGACCAGCACCACCACCGACGCGCGCACCGCAACCGACAGTTGAAAGGAACCAGAAAGTCATGGCCAACACCGAAACCGCCCTGAAAGAGTGCCTCACCTCCATCGAGGGCGCGACCGGCGTCGCGCTCGTCGACTACACCAGCGGGATGGCGCTGGGCACGATGGGCGGCAGCAAGACCTTCGACCTGAACGTGGCCGCGGCCGGCAACACCGACGTGATCCGCGCCAAGATGCGCACCATGGAGCACCTCGGCCTCAAGGGCGAGATCGAGGACATCCTGATCACGCTCTCCAACCAGTACCACCTGATCCGGCTGCTCAAGGGCCGGGGCGGCAACGGCCTCTTCCTCTACCTGGTGCTCGACCAGGCCCGCGCCAACCTGGCGATGGCCCGGCACCAGCTGAAGAGGATCGAGGAGGACCTGGAGGTCTGACCGGACCTCACACCAGCGCCGCGGTGCGGCGGCGGGCCCCGCCCGGGGCCGCGTCGCCCGCCGCGACGCCGGTGGCGCGGTACGCCTTGACGGCCTTGCCGGCCGGGCGGCCGCCACGCCTGTCGAGCCAGTCGACGCGCAGCCACACCAGCTGCTCGCCGGCCTTCTCCCGGCGGCCCAGCCAGGCCGCCTTCAGGCGCAGCCCGGTGCCGGTCCCGGCGAGCAGCATGCCACCGGCGGCGGGCACCACGAAGGCCGAGCCGAGGGCGACGGCGAAGGCCAGCAGCAGCCACCAGCGGTGCCCCCGGCGCCAGTTCCGCACGGTCACCGCCCGGTCCTGGAGCACGTCGTGCTTGCCGGCCCGGGCGGTCCCGTGCAGCAGGGCGGTATACCGCTTGCGGCGGGTGAGCGCCACGACGGCGGCGCCGACGATGAACAGCGCGGCCCCGGCCATGACGCCGATGCGGCGCCCGGTGAACCCCGGCGGCAGCACCCCGACGCCCGCGGCGAACACCCCTGACCACCACAGCGGCGCGGCCCCGGCCCGTACGACCACGGCCACCCGGGCCAGGCCCTGTCCGCCGCGCCCCTCTCGTCCCGCACGCGCCATGTCCGCAGCCTCCTCGCCGGTGTCGGTCCAGTCCGTAGGGCGGGACGCTAACCAGCGAACGTGAGACGAGTATTAAAGAAGCCTTCGGCGCGGGTTCACTCCACGAACAGGCCCCGCGCCGCCGCCCGGGTGTCGAACTCCTCGAGCCGGGCCTGCGCGTCCGGCAGGTCGTCGCACATCGCCTCCAGGAGCACCCGGCCGAGCAGCATCGGCGCGCACGCCGTGTCGAAGGCGAGCCCGGTGCCGACGGCGGCCGGCAGCAGCAGGTCGGAGACCTTGGCGACGGGCGCGAAGGCGGAGTCGGCGACGGTCACCACGGTCAGCCCGGACTCCTTGGCATAGCCCAGGGTGTCCACGACCTCGCGCGGGTGCCGGGGCAGTGCGAAGCACAGCAGCGCCGAGGCTCCGGCGAGGACGGCCGCGTCGATGCGGTCGTGGATCATCGTGCCGCCCTCGTGGAGCAGCCGGACGTCCGGATGCACCTTGGCGGCGAAGTAGGCGAAGCCGTACGCCTGCGAGGCGGCGGCGCGCAGTCCGAGGACCGGGAGCGGCCGGGAGGCGGCCAGCAGCCGGCCGGCCTGCTGCACCGGGCGCGGGTCGGCGAGCACCTCGGCGAGGTGCCTCAGGTTCTCGATCTCGGCCTCGACGGCCTGCTGGTACTCGTTGTACGAACCGTTTCCGGCCGCCTGTTCGGCGGGGACCACCTCGCGCAGGTGCTTGCGCAGCGCCGGGTAGCCGTCGAAGCCGAGGGCGACCGCGAACCGGGTGACGGAGGGCTGGCTGACCCCGGCCAGGTCGGCCAGCTCCACGCTGGACAGGAAGGGCACGTCGGCGGCGCGCCGCACCATGCTGTGCGCGATGCGCCGCTGGGTCGGCGTGAGCCGGTGCCCCTCGAAGAGCGCCTGCAAGCGAGTCGCAGGGCTGTCGGTCACGTTCATGACGTGCTCCCCCTCCAGATGTCCGTGAACCGGTCGAGCAGCCCGGCCGCCGCGGTGACGTCGTCGGTGAGCGGCCGGTCGGCCGGGTCCGCCTCCAGCGCCGCCTCGGCGAGCTCCAGCGCCCGCCCGGCCCCGAGCCCGGGGTCGGGACGCAGCTCGCGCTGGCGCAGCGCCCGTACGGCGGCGACGAGTTCGCAGCCGACCACCAGACGGTACGCACGGCAGGCGCGCAGCGTTTGACGGGCGGCGAGCGAGGCGAAACTGGCCTGCTCCTCGACGCCTCGGGAGAGTACAGCGTGCCCGAGGGAGGCGGGCGCGGAGAAGGCGCGCAGGTCGCCGAGGGCGGCGCCGGCGGCGTACTCCAGGATCATCACGCCGGAGGAGGCGGGCTCCTGGTCGGCGAGGAAGGGGCGCAGGCGGGTGAAGGCGGGCTCGTTGAGGGAGGAGAGGCGGGACGTGGACAGGCGTGCGACCTGGGTGACGGCGAGCCGGAAGTGGTCCAGGGCGAGGGCGAGCTGGGCCTGGTAGAAGCCGCCGTGGTGGTAGGCGGCCAGGTCCTCGGGGGAGATGAGGGGGTTCTCGGCGGCCGCGTTGATCTCGATCGCCAGCACACCTTCCAGGGCGTCGGCCGCGTCGTGGGCCGGGCCGTGTATCTGGGGCAGGCAGCGGAAGCCGTACGGGTCCTGGATCCGGCCGAGCGGCGGGGTCGGCCGGTCGGCGGCGCCGATCAGCTCCCGCATCCGGCGGGCCACCTCGACGCTGCCGCGGTGCGGGCGGGCCGCGTGCACGGGCGCCGCGAACGCCTCGTGGGAGCCGTCCACGGCGAGCAGTGACAGGGCCGCCACCACCTGGGTGGCCTCGATCAGCCCGCGCAGTTCGTGCAGGGCGAGCGCGGACTGGCCGAGGGTGAGGGCGTTGCTGCTGATCAGGGCGAGGGCGTCGTTGTTGTCCAGCGGCTGCGCAGCCGGCGCCCCGGCGCCCCGCCAGGGGTGCTCGCCCGCCAGCGCGAGGCCCATCTGGGCGAGGGCCGCGATGTCCCCGGTGCCGACCGAGCCGAACTCGTTGACGATCGGGTACGCGCCGGACTCCAGCGCCTCGCACAGGGCGGTCACCACTGTCGGCCTGAGGCCCGCGCCGCCCGCCAGCAGCTGGTTGGCGCGCACCGCGAGCATCGCGCGGACCTGGCGGGCGGGCAGTTCGTCGCCGATCGCCCCGGCGTGGCTGCGCAGCAGCCGCAGCCCGTGTCCGGCGGCGGCTTCGGTGGGCACGTCCTCGTTCCGGTTGGCGCCGACGCCGGTGGAGCGGCCGTAGACGCGGCCGGTCGCGGCGATCTGCCGGGCGGCGTTCCAGGACTCCTCCGCGCGCCGCATCGCCTCGGTGCCCGGGACCGGGCGGGCGGTGCCGTCGGCGAGGTGTACGACGTCCTCGACGCCCATGCCGATGCCGTCGAGGACCACCAGGCCGGAAGGCGCTATTCCAGGAGCGTCCACGATACGAGACGACATCACGCCCAAACCTCCCTCAATCCGGACACTCGATCTTGTCCATCGGTCATCCGTTACCTCGGATTAACGCGAGACCGTTGACAACCTATTCACCTACCGAGAACTCTGCATGACGTTATACAGCCGGGCAAGGGACATCTCATGATCCAGTTCGACGCGGTCCACAAGCGCTTCCCCAACGGCACCACGGCAGTTCACGATCTCTCGCTGGAGATGCCGGAGGGCGGGGTCACCGTCCTGGTCGGCTCCTCCGGTTGCGGCAAGACCACCACCCTGCGGATGATCAACCGGATGGTCGAGCCGACCTCCGGCACGATCAGGGTGAACGGCAAGGACGTCACCGAGCAGGACGCCGCCGAACTGCGCCGGTCCATCGGGTACGTCATCCAGCAGGCCGGCCTCTTCCCGCACCGCACGGTGCTGGACAACGTCGCCACCGTCCCGCTGCTGCTCGGCTGGAACCGGAAGAAGGCCCGCGCCCGCGCCGCCGAACTCCTGGAGACCGTCGGCCTCGCCGCCGACGCCGGCAAGCGCTACCCGCACCAGCTCTCCGGCGGCCAGCAGCAGCGCGTCGGCGTGGCCCGCGCGCTCGCCGCCGACCCGCCCGTCCTGCTGATGGACGAGCCGTTCGGCGCCGTCGACCCGGTGGTGCGCACCCAGCTCCAGGACGAACTGATCCGGCTGCAGAAGGAGTTGAACAAGACCATCGTCTTCGTCACGCACGACGTCGACGAGGCGGTCCGGCTCGGCGACCGGATCGCGATCTTCCGCACCGGCGGCCACCTGGTCCAGTGCGCCCCGCCCGAGGAACTCCTGGCCCGTCCGGCCGACGACTTCGTGGCCGACTTCCTCGGCGCCGAACGCGGCCTGAAGCTGCTCTCCCTGAAGACCCTCGCCGAGGTCCCGCAGGGCCCGGCACCCCAGGGCGGCACCTGGACCCTCGTCCTGGACACGGCGGGCAGGCCCCTGCACTGGGCCGCGAAGGACGCCGAACTCCCCGTCCGGCCGCTGGCCGACGGCGACTCGCTGCTCGCGGCGCTCGACGAGTCGATCGCCTCCCCGACCGGGCTCGTCGCCCGCGTCGACGCCGAGGGCAGGCTCACCGGCGTCTCGTCCCGCGACGACATCCACGCGCACGCCGGCCAGGCGCACAGCGCGGCCCGGGTGGTGGCGGCATGACGATCGACTGGTCGTGGATCGGCGACCACACCGACGACCTCACGAGCCTCACCCTCTCCCACCTCCAGGCCGCCATGACCGCCGTCTTCTTCGGTCTGGTGATCTCGCTGCCCCTCGCGGTGGTCGCACACCGGGTCCGCCCGCTGCGCGGCTTCCTGCTCGGCCTGTCCAACGTGCTCTTCACGATCCCCTCGATCGCGATCTTCGTGCTGCTGCTCCCGGTCAGCGGCCTGACCCGGACCACGACCGTCATCGGCCTGACCGTCTACACGCTGGTCGTCCTGCTCAGGAACACCGTCGAGGGCCTGGACTCGGTCCCCGCGAAGACCAAGGAGGCGGCGAAGGCGATGGGCACCCGCCCGCTGCGCACCCTCCTCACCGTCGAACTCCCGCTCGCCCTCCCCGTGATCATGGCGGGCGTCCGGATCGCCACGGTCATGTCCATCTCGCTGGTGAGCGTCGCCACCTACATCGGCGACGGCGGCCTCGGCCAGCTCTTCACCGACGGCTTCCAGCGCGACTTCCCGACCCCGGTGATCGTGGGCGTGGTCCTCACGATCCTGCTCGCGGTGGTCGCGGACGCCCTGCTGGTGGCGCTCCAGTACGCACTGACCCCGTGGCGGCGGAGGCGAGCCTGACATGTACGAACTCCTCAAGAACCTCGGCACCTGGCTGACCAGCGGCTCCCAGTGGGCCGGGCAGGACGGCATCGCCCACCGCCTCGCCGAGCACCTCCAGTACTCGCTCCTCGCGACCCTGATCGCGGCCGCGATCGGCCTCCCCCTCGGCCTGCTGATCGGCCACACCGGCAAGGGCGCGTTCCTCGCCATCAACCTGGCGTCCTTCGGCCGCGCCCTGCCGACCGTCGGCCTGGTGGTGCTGGTCTTCCTCGCGGGCGGCCTGTCGATGCTGCCGGTGTACGTGGCACTGGTCGCCCTCGCGGTCCCGGCGATCGTCACCAACACCTACGCCGGGATGACGGCCGTCGACCCGGACGTGAAGGACGCGGCCCGCGGCCAGGGCATGCGCGGCCACCAGGTCCTGTTCCAGGTCGAACTCCCGCTCGCCCTCCCCCTGATCATGACGGGCCTGCGCCTCGCGCTCATCCAGGTCGTGGCCACCGCCACCATCGCCGCGTACGTCTCCTTCGGCGGCCTCGGCCGCTACGTCTTCGACGGCCTCGCCCAGCGCGACCTCGTCCAGGTGCTCGGCGGCGCGGTGCTCGTCGCGCTCGTCGCCGTCGTCCTCGACCTGCTCCTGAGCACCCTCCAGCGCTTCCTCTTCCGCCACCGCACTGCCTAGGGAACCCGCATGAACCGTCGTACCCTCCTCGGTGGCCTGCTCGCCGCCGGTTCCGTCCCCGCCCTCGCCGCCTGCTCCAGCGGCATCACCTCCCTGAACGAGAGCAGCGGCTCGACCGCCGGCGGCGGCTCCAGCAAGGGCGGCATCACCATCGGCACCGCCAACTTCACCGAGAACCAGGTGCTCGGCTACCTCTACGCGGCCGTGCTGGAGAAGGCCGGCGTGAAGGTGAAGGTCCGCCCCAACCTCGGCACCCGGGAGATCGTGATCCCCGCGCTCAAGGCCGGCGACATCGACCTCCTGCCCGAGTACCAGGGCGCCCTCCTCAACTACCTCGCCCCCAAGGACGCCTCCGCCGAGCCGGGCACCATGCAGAACGCGCTCACCCTGGCGCTGCCGGCCGGTCTCCAGGTGCTGCCGTACGGGCAGGCCGCGGACTCCGACTGCTTCGTCGTCACCCGGGCGACCGCGCGGAAGTACGGCCTGGCTTCCCTCGCCGACCTGGCCAGGCAGAACGGCAAGCTGGTCATCGGGGCCGCGCCCGAGGTGAAGAAGCGCCGGGTGGGCGCGGTCGGGCTGCAGGAGGTGTACGGCGTCCAGTTCAAGGAGTTCAAGTCGCTCGACTCGGACGGGCCGCTGGTCAAGGGCGCGCTGAAGAAGGGCGACGTGGACGTGGCGAACCTGTTCACCACCGACACCGACATCGCCGCCAACGACTGGGTGGTGCTGGCCGACCCGAAGAACCTGATCCCCAGCCAGCACATCGTCCCGCTGATCGCCGACCGCAAGGCCGACGACACCGTCCGCAAGGCGCTGGCCGAGCTCGGCAACGTCCTCACCACCGAGCAGCTCACCCAGCTCAACAGCCAGGTGGACAACGACAAGAAGGACCCGGAGGACGTGGCGGCCGCGTACGCGAAGCAGCACGGTCTGGCCTGACGGGGACCGCGCGGACCGGCGGGCGGGGCCGGGCGCCCGACGTGCCTCACACCGCGTACCCCTCCGCGCGTACCCCTCCGCCGTCGGCGCCATCGCGAGGCAAAAAGGGTCGAGGGCGGCCCTACGCGCCGACCGCCGGGGTCCGTTCGATGACATGGGTGCTGCCCTCGGGGTGGAAGCGGGCCAGCCTGCGCGGCGGCACGATGCTCGGCAGCAGCAACTGCCACATGAGGGTCGTCCGCTCGGGCAGGTCCGCGCGGCCGCTCAGCACCTGGGAGCTGAGCTGGAGTCCGGTCCAGGAGCCGACGATCAGCGCGGCCACCCGCTCGCAGTCGACGTCGGCCTTGACGTCCCCGCGCTGCTGGCCCTCGACCAGGCACGTACGGAAGACCTCGATCCACTTCGTGTACGGCTCGCTGACGATGCCGGTCTTGGAACTCTGGTCGGTCACCAGCCGGATGCCCGCACGCACCTGGACGTTCTCCACCAGCTGCCGCGCCATGCGGTGGAGTATGTCGATGACGCACTGAACGCCCGGGCCGCCCATGTCCGCGGCGGAGGCCAGGACGGAGAACTGCTCGTCGATGAGGACCTGGGCGAGTTCCTCCTTCGACGTGAAGTGGAAGTAGAGAGCGCCCTTCGTCACCCCGGATTCCTTGACGATGTCGCCGAGGGTCGTGCCGTGGTACCCCTCGGCGTCGAAGGCGCGGGCCGCGCCTTCCAGGATGGCGGCGCGGGTGACCTCCGCGCGTTCCTGCCTGGCCATGGTCCAACCCCTTCACTACGTGACCCGGGCTGTCGCCGCGTCGTCCTGAGTTTGCCTCTCCCCACACAAAAAACCAACTAACTGGTACTGTTTTTCGCTACGCTTCCCCCGGCCGCCAGTACGTCCGTCTCGGCATATACGCAGGTCAGAAACGTCTTCCCCCTGAGTCAGTCCCACCACCTCGACCGGCCGTCCCTGCCGCAGCAACCCACTTTCCGCCCGGACGGCCGGCTCGCGCACCACTCTGCTCCACCAGGGCCGCGCGCAGGCGGAGGCGCCGCGCGACGGTGAGCGCCCCTGCCTGACGTCTCGTCAACCGGCCTGAGCGCGACCGGACCGGCCGAACTCTCCGTATGCGAAAGGGGCTCCACCATGGCGGACAGATCCGAGTGGGAGTCGCAGGCGCGCACGCCGAACGCGGCTGGGCGCGGGGCATCCCTCTGCCGGCGCTGTCGGCGCTGGACGACTTCGACCAGATCGTGGCCGGCGGCCTGCTCCGCTCGGGCGCGGCGGCGTCGGCCCACTTCATGACGGGCGGTCCGAGCGGGGACGGCTCCGCATCGAGGTGCACGGCCAACGGTACGCCGGCGGTGGAGGTACCGGTGCCGGACGCCTACCGGCCGCTGCCGCCCGGACCGCCCTCGCCGGTGAGCAACGTGGCGCAGGCTGCTGGACGCGATCAAGTCGACGGCGGAGCACGGCAACCGGGAGACCCTCGCCCTCTGACCGCGCCCGGAACGCGCGAGAACGGTGGGGCCGACGGGTGTCGGCGCCGGGTATCGCGCGGTCGATGATCCGGCCAAGGATCATTAAACGACAACAGAACGTGACGTTTCCGCCGCGTACAGTGATGGACATCATCAGCGCCAGCACCTGAGGAAGCGTCATGGCCCCGAACCCCACGGCCCTTCCGACGGCCACCGCCGTCGGCGCGCCGGCCGTCGCGCTCGTACCGGCGGCCGTCGTCCCCGACTCGGCGAGCGCGGCCCTTGACGAACTGCTCCAGGGCAACCGGCGGTACGCCACCGGCCGCGCCCGCCGCGGCCGGGCCGCCGCAGCGGTTCCGTTCGCGGTGGTGCTCGGCTGCGTGGACTCCGCGGCCGCCCCGGAACTGGTCTTCGACCAGGGCCTCGGCGACCTGCTGACCATGCGGACGGCCGGTCAGGTGCTGGACGAGGCGGTGCTCGGTTCCCTCCAGTACGGCGTGCAGGAACTGCGCGTCCCGCTGGTCGTGGTCCTCGGCCACGAGGGCTGCGGGGCCGTCGCCGCCACCCTGGCCCGGCTGCGCACGGGCGCACCCGTCCCCGGTCACCTGGAACTCCTCGTCGACGAGATCGCACCGGCCGCCCGCCGCACCAGGGCGCTGCCCGGCGACTGGGCCGAGCACACCATGCGGGCCCAGACGATGTGGGCGCGGGACGCGATCCGGGCGGATCCCGGGTTCGCGGGGGCGTCGGTGGTCGCGGCCCGGCTCGACGCCGGCAGCGGGCTCGTGTCGCTGCTGCCCTGAGGGCGGTCCCCCCGCCGGATGCGGGGGATTTCCCCAGTGCGACGGGCTTTCCGGGCCCCTACGGTGGACGCCATGACGGACGTTCACGACACCGAGCTGAAGAAGGACCTCGCCGCCACCCTGCACGCCCGCAGGGACCTGGGGCCGGAGTACGAGTCGGAACTGGTCGACTCGTTCCTGGAGAAGATCGACCGGCGCATCGACACCGCGGTGGAGCGCGGGCTGCGCCGCGGCCTGGCCGAGCAGCGGATGCAGGCCGCCCGGGGCGCGGGCAGGACCAGGGGCACCGACTCCTGGGGCGAGCGCTTCGGCTTCGGGATCGTGTCGCTGGTGCTGGCGATCCCGCTCTCCGCGATCAGCGGCGCGTTCGGCGGCGTGACGGGCGTGATCGTCACCTGGATCGGCATCGTCGGCGTCAACGCGACCCAGGCCGTCCGCCTCAACCCCGGCCTGTTCCAGCGGGACGACCGCGGCCAGGGGGACTGACCGGCACCGCACCTGGCCCGCCTCACACCTGCCGGGTCGGCTGGACGACGACCTGCCGCAGGTTGACGTTGCGGGGGCGGCTCACCACGTAGCCGACCAGGTCGGCGAGGTCCTCGGCGGCCAGCGCGCCCATCCCGTCGAACATGCCCGCCACCTGCTCGCGCAGCTCCTCGCCGTCGATGTGGGTGCCGAGCTCGGTGTCCGTCAGACCGGGTTCGACGTTGGTGACCCGCACGTCACGCGGTCCGAACTCGGCGCGCAGGGACTGCGAGAGGAAGGTGACGGCGGCCTTGGTGGCGCCGTACACCGCGAAGGTGGGGAAGACGAGGTGGGCGCCGATGGACGACACGTTGACGAGGTCGGCGGTACGGCCCTCGGCCGCGGCCGCCACCAGGTCCCCGGTGAAGGCGCGCAGCACGCGCAGCACACCGGTCACGTTGGTGTCGAGCATGCGCTGCCACTCGTCGATACGGCCGTCGTCGACGGGGTTGGGCAGCATGACGCCGGCGTTGTTGACGACGAGGTCGACGCGCCCGAAGGCCGCGTGCACGGCGTCGGCCGCCGCCTGCACGGAGGCGTCGT
Organism: Streptomyces sp. NPDC104761; assembly: GCF_055583445.1. Classification (NCBI taxonomy): domain Bacteria; kingdom Bacillati; phylum Actinomycetota; class Actinomycetes; order Kitasatosporales; family Streptomycetaceae; genus Streptomyces; species Streptomyces sp. NPDC104761. The sequence continues at coordinate 81,612 of NZ_JBVJNZ010000002.1, forward strand.
CGGTGACGTCGGCGACCACGGCGAGGGCCTCCCCGCCGTTCGCCCGGATCTTCGCCACGACCGTCTCGAGCCGGTCCGCCCGCCGGGCGAGCAGCGCCACCCGGGCACCCGACTCCGCGAGCCGGAGGGCCACGGCCGCCCCGATCCCGCTGGCGGCGCCGGTGACGACGGCGGTACGGCCGGACAGGTTGTCGTACGACATGAGGTGCTCCCTGGTGTAGTGCCACCGGGACCGCCCCGGTGGCGTGTCTCCACACTCGCCGGGACCGGGCGGCCTACCCAGGGCTGAGCTTTTCCTGGGTCTGGCAGAACCAGGCTGGAAGGACGCGGCTCCCCTACGATCGAATGCATGGACGGGGAACTCGGAGACTTCCTGCGCTCGCGCCGCGCCCGCATCCAGCCCGAGGAGGTGGGGCTGGTCTCGCACGGGCGGCGCCGCGTACCGGGCCTGCGCCGCGAGGAGGTGGCGCAGCTGGCGGGGGTCAGCGTCGACTACTACATCCGTCTCGAACAGGGCAGAGGGCCTGGGGGTCCCTCCCGGACGAAGTCCGGGGGAGTGTCGGACGCGGTCCTGGACGCCATTGCCCGGGTACTGCGCCTGGACGAGACCGAGCACGCCTACCTGCTGACGGTGGCCCGGCCGCACAGGAAGGGCAGCACCGCGCGCCCGGCCCGGCCCCGCGTCCGCCCCGGCGTACAGCTGCTCCTGGACGGCATGGAGCGGACGCCCGCGTTCGTGCTGGGCCGCCGGATGGACGTGCTGGCCTGGAACGCGCTCGGCGACGCGGTGAACGGGTTCAGCGCCCTGGCCCCGGCCGAGCGGAACATCCCGCGCCAGGTCTTCCTCGACCCCGCGGCCGCGGGCTTCTACCCCGACTGGGCCGCCGTCGCCGCCCAGACCGTCGCCAACCTGCGCATCGACGCGGGCCGCCACCCCGACGACCCCCGCATGGCCGCACTGGTCGGCGAACTCTCCCTGAAGAGCGAGGACTTCCGCCGGCTGTGGGCGGACCACGGGGTCGCGGAGTGCGCGTACGGCACGAAGCGCGTCCAGCACCCGGTGGCGGGACTGCTGACCCTCCCCTACGAGACCCTCACGGTCCCCACCGACCCGGACCAGACGATCGTGGCGTACACCCCGGAACCGGGCTCGGAGACGGCGGAACGGCTCACACTGCTGGGCAGTTGGAAAGCGACGACGGCCCCCACCACCAAGTGAGGAACCACGACGGCGAGCACCACATCCGCGAGAGCGGCGGCGGTTCAGCCGCAAAGGGGTGTGCGCGGGGACCGCCGCACCCCCTAGTAGGGGGGCGGGACGACGGCGGTCCCCGCGAGGGACATGGACCGGGTCAGGGCCGGGTCTCACGTCCGGGCGTCCATGGAGGTCCGGGAGCCGCTCCGGAGGTCCTTGGACGTTCGGTGCCGGCCGGGGCGGGGAGCCGCTCCCGCCCTGCCGACATCCACTAATCTGCCGGACCCGTGTTAAGCGGGTGCTGCGCGCACGTGACACGCTCGTACCACTTCCGCGAAGTCCACCACGTGGACAGGGAACAGCAAGTTCCGCGGTGTCACGGGCCGTTCACCGGACGTTCGCTACTGCTTGCCGCCCTTGGCGAGAAAGGCCAGCAGGTCCTGCCGGCTGATGACGCCGGTGGGCTTGCCCTCGACGAGGACGATCGCTGCGTCGGCCGCGCCCAGCACCGTCATCAGGTCCCCGACCGGCTCGCCGGAGCCGACCTGCGGCAGCGGGGCGCACATGTGCTTCTCCAGCGGGTCCTCCAGGGAGGCGCGCTTGCTGAACAGCGCGTCGAGCAGCTCGCGTTCGACGACCGAGCCGACGACCTCGGCGGCCATCACGTCCGGGTGGCCGGCGCCCGGCTTGACGACGGGCATCTGCGAGACGCCGTACTCGCGCAGCACCTCGATGGCCTGCCCGACGGTTTCGTCCGGGTGCATGTGGACGAGGGAGGGGATGGTCCCGGCGGCCTTGTCGCTCAGGACGTCGGCGACGCGGGCGCTGGGGCCCTCGTCCTCCAGGAAGCCGTAGTCGGCCATCCACTCGTCGTTGAAGATCTTGCTGAGGTAGCCACGGCCGCTGTCCGGCAGCAGGACGACGACCACGTCGTCCGGGCCGAGCCGCTCGGCCACCCGCAGCGCGGCCACGACGGCCATCCCGCAGGAGCCGCCGACCAGCAGGCCCTCCTCCTTCGCCAGCCGCCGGGTCATCTGGAAGGAGTCCTTGTCCGACACGGCGACGATCTCGTCGGCGACGGTCCGGTCGTAGGCGGTCGGCCAGAAGTCCTCACCCACACCCTCGACGAGGTACGGCCGCCCGGAGCCGCCCGAGTACACGGAACCCTCGGGGTCGGCGCCGATCACCTGCACCCGGCCGTCGCTGGCGTCCTTCAGATACCGCCCGGTGCCGGAGATGGTCCCGCCGGTCCCGACGCCGGCCACGAAATGGGTGATCTTCCCCTCCGTCTGCTCCCACAGCTCGGGGCCGGTCGAGTGATAGTGCGAAAGCGGGTTGTTCGGGTTGGAGTACTGGTCCGGCTTCCACGCGCCGGGCGTCTCGCGGACCAGCCGGTCGGAGACGTTGTAGTACGAGTCCGGGTGCTCCGGGTCGACGGCGGTGGGGCAGACCACGACCTCGGCGCCGTACGCCCGCAGCACGTTGATCTTGTCGGTGCTCACCTTGTCGGGGCACACGAAGATGCACTTGTACCCCTTCTGCTGGGCCACGATCGCGAGCCCCACGCCGGTGTTCCCGCTGGTCGGCTCGACGATGGTCCCGCCGGGCTGCAGCTCGCCGCCCTTCTCCGCGGCCTCGATCATCCGCAGCGCGATGCGGTCCTTCACGGACCCGCCCGGGTTGAAGTACTCGACCTTGGCGAGCACGGTGGCCTGGATGCCCTGGGTGACGCTGTTGAGTCTCACCAGCGGGGTGTTGCCGACGAGGCTGATCATCGAGTCGTGGAATCGCACCGTTGTCTCCGGTTGCTTGCAAAAGGTGTGGTCCTGTTTGTGCCGCCAGCCTAAGGCCCCGCTCCGGAGGTTCACTCCCCGTTGAGATTGACGCACGGGCTGTACGGGGCAAGGAGTGGATGAGCGGCAACGAGGAGGTGGCGGCGACGCATGACGAACATGTCGAGGGCGCGGGTGGCCCGGCGGATCGCGGCCGGGGCGGCGTACGGCGGTGGCGGGGTCGGTCTGGTCGGCGCGGCCGCGGTGGGCCTGGTGCTGGCCGAGGTGCGGATGGCCAGGACGGCGGTGCACAACGGCACCAGCGGCGGCCGGGTGCCGGTGGCGGACGGCCGCTACGGCGACGGTTACGCCGCCTCCGGTGAGCCGCCCATCCGGCTGACCATGCTCGGCGACTCCACGGCCGCCGGGCAGGGCGTGCACCGCGCCGCCCAGACCCCGGGTGCGCTGCTGGCGTCCGGCCTCGCCGCGGTCGCGGAGCGCCCGGTGGTGCTCAGCAACGTGGCGCTCCCCGGTGCCCAGTCCGACGACCTGGACCGCCAGGTCGCCCTGGTGCTGGGCACGGCCTCGCCCGTCCCCGACGTCTGCGTGATCATGATCGGCGCCAACGACGTCACCCGCCGCATGCCGCCGACCCGCTCGGTCCGCCACCTCTCGGCGGCCGTCCGCCGGCTGCGCACGGCGGGGGCGGAGGTGGTGGTCGGCACCTGCCCCGACCTGGGCACGATCGAGCCGGTACGGCAGCCCCTGCGCTGGCTGGCCCGGCGGGCATCCCGGCAACTGGCGGCGGCCCAGACCATCGGGACGGTGGAGCAGGGCGGCCGCACGGTGTCGCTGGGCGACCTGCTCGGCCCCGAGTTCGCGGCCCATCCGCGCGAGCTGTTCGGCCCGGACAGCTTCCATCCCTCGGCGGAGGGGTACGCCACGGCGGCGATGGCGGTGCTGCCGACGGTCTGCGCGGCGCTGGGCCTGTGGCCGGCGGAGGAGGAGCGCCCCGACGTCACCCGCCGCGAGGGCTTCCTGCCGGTCGCCCGGGCCGCGGCGGAGGCGGCGGCCGAGGCCGGCACGGAGGTCACGGCGGCGATGCCGACGGGTCCGCGCGGACCGTGGGCCCTGCTCAAACGCCGCCGGCGCCGGCCGATGGAGCCACTCCCGTCCGACCCCGCTTCCGAGGAGGCGAGGTCGAGGGCGGGTACGGCCGAGTAGGGGGACGCCACCGGTGCGGGCGGGGAGCCGAGCCGTGATCAGTCTGCGGGCGGGTGGGGGCTGGTCGCGCAGTTCCCCGCGCCCCTACGGGGCGCTTCGGACGAGGCCGCTGTGCAGCGCCCCGTCAGGGGCGCGGGGAACTGCGCGAACAACCCCCACCCAGCCGCGCGGGCCCACCACCCCTCGGCGCCCAAAAAGCAAGCGCTTAGAAAGTGCGGCCAGTGTCACACTCCGACACCGGTGACCGATGACTTACGTACAGGTAACTTCCGAAGCGGCCCTGCCAACCCCCTCATTGGAGCCGTGATGCCCGAAGCCGTCATCGTCTCGACCGCCCGTTCCCCGATCGGCCGCGCCGTCAAGGGCTCCCTGAAGGACCTGCGCCCCGACGACCTCACCGCGACGATCATCCAGGCCGCCCTCGCCAAGGTCCCCGAGCTGGACCCGCGCGACATCGACGACCTGATGCTCGGCTGCGGTCTCCCCGGCGGCGAGCAGGGCTACAACCTCGGCCGGATCGTCGCCGTGCAGATGGGCATGGACTTCCTGCCCGGCACCACGATCACCCGTTACTGTTCCTCGTCCCTGCAGACCAGTCGCATGGCCCTGCACGCCATCAAGGCCGGCGAGGGCGACGTCTTCATCTCGGCCGGTGTCGAGATGGTCTCCCGCTACGCCAAGGGCAGCTCCGACGGCCTCCCGGACACCACGAACCCGATCTTCGCCGAGGCCCAGGCCCGTACCGCCGCCACCGCCGCGTCGACCGGGTCCACCTGGCACGACCCGCGCGAGGACGGCCTGCTCCCCGACCCGTACATCGCGATGGGCCAGACCGCCGAGAACCTGGCCCGCATCAAGGGCGTCACCCGCCAGGACATGGACGAGTTCGGCGTCCGCTCCCAGAACCTCGCCGAGGAAGCCATCAAGAACGGCTTCTGGGAGCGCGAGATCACCCCGGTGACGCTGCCCGACGGCACGGTCGTCAGCAAGGACGACGGCCCGCGCGCCGGCGTCACCCTGGAGGGCGTCGCGGGCCTGAAGCCGGTCTTCCGCCCCGACGGCCTGGTGACCGCCGGCAACTGCTGCCCGCTCAACGACGGCGCCGCCGCGGTCGTCATCATGAGCGACACCAAGGCCCGCGAGCTCGGCCTGACCCCGCTCGCCCGGATCGTGTCGACGGGCGTCACCGGCCTCTCCCCCGAGATCATGGGCCTCGGCCCGGTGGAGGCGAGCAAGCAGGCCCTGAGCCGCGCCGGTCTCACCATCGACGACATCGACCTGGTCGAGATCAACGAGGCGTTCGCCGCCCAGGTGATCCCCTCCTACCGCGACCTGAACATCCCGCTGGAGAAGCTGAACGTGAACGGCGGCGCCATCGCCGTCGGCCACCCCTTCGGCATGACCGGCGCCCGCATCACCGGCACGCTCATCAACTCCCTCCAGTTCCACGACAAGCAGTTCGGTCTGGAGACGATGTGCGTCGGCGGCGGTCAGGGCATGGCGATGGTCATCGAGCGCCTCAGCTGACTCCCGTACGACCCCCGCTTCACCCCTGAGTGACCGTCACGGGACCCACCGTGACACCGCGGCCCGGTGTTCGAGAAAACCCCGAACGCCGGGCCGATTTGTGATCCAATCTCCCCCAGGATGTGACGTATCTCCCTCCTGGGGGGTATCACCGCAGGTCAGCGTGGCTGTCCAGGTAAACGCCAGGGCCAAAGTCCTGTCCGTTTCGTGACGTTACGCACTGACAGCTTGATAGTCCACCCTTCAAGCTGATGTAGGAAGTCGGGGGTCGACTTTGAACCGGGAGTACGTCAGTGAGCGCCATGCCGATCGCCTTGCTGCTCACCACGGCCGCCACGGGCGCCGTGGGCGTCGCTGTCCTGCGCACCGTACTGAAGCTGCGCCGTCAGGTCGCCGAGCTGCACACCCAGCTTGCCCAGAACCAGGCCGCGACGCTGCGCGCCCTCATGCCGGCGGCTCGCAGCCATGCCGACGCCGAGGAGATACGCGCCGCCGTGGCGGAGGCGCTGGCCGAGGAGCGGGAGCGGGAGCTGGCCGAGGCACGTGCCTTCTGGGCCGCGCAGGAGGCGCGTGACGCCTCCGACGCGCCGTCGCTGCTGGGCCTGGCGGACGGCGAGCCGTTCCTGCCCCGGCAGACGGACTTCGTGGGCCTGGAACCGGTCGCCGAGCCGACCGCGGACAGCGACGAGTTCGCCGGGGAGTCCCCGGAACTGGCGGCGGCCCGCCGCCGTCACCCGTCCCATCCGGACTTCGTGCCGGTGCAGTCGCCGGTGGTGAACGACCACGAGCGTACGGTCGCGACGCTGGAGCAGCTGGCCGAGTCCCAGGTCGAGCTCTCCGACGTCCGTCCCGGCCCGCTGGGCACGCTGGACGTCTACGTCTTCGCCGACGGCACGACCCTGTGCATGACGCCGGGGCACCGGGAGACGGCGGAACGGCTGGCCGCGGCGCTGGGCGCGGGCGAGACGCCGTACCTGCTGGGCGGCTCCGGGATCTCCGGCGCCTACACGCTGACGTTCGCGTGCGGCGAGGAGAACGTGTACATCCTGGCGGACCGGGTCATAGCGTCGCTCTGAGGTGCTTGGCCGGGTGCGGGTGCGTGGGGCTTCTCGCGCAGTTCCCCGCGCCCCTGACGGGGCGCACTGCAGCACACCGTTCTTTTAGGGGCGCGGGGAACTGCGCGAACAACCCCCACGCACCCGCACCCGGCAACGCGCCGCCGCCTCACACCCCCGCTCTTTTCTGCGCCTCCGCCACCAGCCGCACCGCATCCCCCACCTCGGCGTCGTTCTTCAGCACCATCGCCAAGTCGTTCCCGGCCACCATGATTTGGTCGGCCACCGCGAACATCCCCGCGTCCGGCATCTCCCGGCTCTCCGCGCCCGGCTCCTCGACGGCCTGCGCCCAGCGGGCCAACTCCCTCGCCAGTCCCAGCGCCTCCGCGGCGGCGCCCCGCTGCAGCCGGCTCTGCGGTGCCGCCCTCAACTTGTCGGCGAAGTGTTCCACGGCACGGGTCAGAGGCGTCGTATCAACCACGCCGTGAGCGTAACGCGTGCCACCGGCTGTCCTGTCACGACTGTTGCCAACACGCCAACACTCAGGCACGGTGACGTGAAGGACCGGCTACAACCCCCTTTGCGCACCGGAGGCGCCGATGTCCCAAGTCTTCTCCGAGGAGACCCATCGCAACATGCTCGCCCGCATCCCCCACTGCACCGGTCGTGAAGTGTCCGACTGGCTGCGTACCGTCGACGAAGGCCCGGCCCTCTTCCGCTTCGAGGAAAAGGTCAGCTGGCTCCGCCACGAGCACAACCTCGCGTACGGCCACGCGAAGGCGTTGATCCACGAGTACGACCTGAGGAGGGCCGCGCGCAAACTTCTCTAGGCGCGCACGCACACAGACGGCGAAGGGCCCCGGGGCGGTGCCCCGGGGCCCTTCTCACTTCTTCTCACTTCTCCGGGCGCGGCTAGTCCCTGCTGAAGATCGCCACCAGGCGCAGCATCTCGACGTAGATCCACACCAGCGTCATGGTGAGGCCGAACGCGGCCAGCCAGGCCTCGTTCTTCGGGGCGCCGTAGGCGATGCCGTCCTCGATCTGCTTGAAGTCGAGGGTCAGGAAGAACGCGCCGAGCAGGATCGCGATGACACCGACGAGCGCGCCGAGCGGGCCGAAGCTGCGCAGTCCGCCGTTGTCGGCGACGCCGAACGCGACCAGCAGCAGGTTGACCACCATGAGCAGCACGAAGGCGATGGCGATGGCCATGCCGATGCGGGCGTAGCGGGCGGTGACGCGGATCCAGCCGGCCTTGTAGACCAGCAGCGTCGCGGCCGAGACCGCCAGGGTGCCGAGCACCGCCTGGAACGGGGCGCCGCTCCACTGGCTGTTGTACATCTCGCTGATGACGCCGAGGAAGACGCCCTCGAACGCGGCGTATCCCAGGATCAGCGCGGGCACCGGGGTGCGCTTGAAGCTCTGGATCATGGCCAGGACGAACGCGACGATCGCGGAGCCGACGGCCAGGCCGTAGCTGGTGGCCGAGATCGGCAGCAGCGCCCAGGCGAGGATCGCGCCGACGGCGACCGTGCCGAGCGTCATGCCCGAGCGCATGACGACGTCGTCCATCGTCATCCGGCCGGTGGTGGCCGGGGCCTGCGGCGGGGCGCCCTGCTGGAGGTCCTGCTGGGCGTACGGGTTGTTCGCGTACGGGTTCTGCGCGTACGGGTTGCCCTGTGCGTACCCGGCCTGCGGCGCGGTGTTGAAGCCCGCGTAGCCGTTGTCGCGGCTGAACCCCCGTCGCGAGAAGACCGGGTTGCTGCTCCTCATTTCACTCCTCCATGGCCACCCTGCGCGGCCTTGGCGTCAAGAGTAATGGATTGGCAAAAGACTGACCCTACTACCTGCGGAGGATCTTTCCCTCACCGTGCTGCGCAACACGCTACGCGGAGCCCTCATTCCCGGCCACGGAGGGCTTCATTCCATGACGAAGCCGGAACACGACCGGAACCGGCCGGAGATCCCTCAGGCGTCCAGCGGGAAGCCGGTGTACGCCTCCGCCAGGTCGGTCTCGGCCGCCCGGGAGGAGGCGATCCGGCCGAGCCGGGCCAGCTGGAGCCGGGCGTCGAAGGGGGTGTCGCCGGGACCGGGGTGGAGCATGCTCGTCATGTCGTACGAGAACCGCTCGGCCTGCCAGACGCGGCGCAGGCAGGTCGCCGAGTAGGCGTCGAGCAGTTCCGGGGAGCCGGTCTCCTTCTCGTGGACCAGGGCGCGGGCGAGGGTCACGACGTCGCCCACCGCCAGGTTCAGCCCCTTGGCGCCGGTGGGCGGCACGATGTGGGCGGCGTCCCCGGCGAGGAGGAGCCTGCCGTGCCGCATGGGCTCGTGGACGTAGGACCGCATGGGCGTGACCGACTTCTGGGTGATCGGGCCGCGCTCCAGGCGCCAGTCGTCGTCGGTCTCGAAGCGCCGCTCCAGCTCGTCCCAGATCGCCTCGTCGGTCCAGTCCTCCGCATCCGTGCCGGCGGGGACCTGCAGGTAGAGGCGGGACACGGACGGGGAGCGCATGGACAGGAGGGCGAAGCCCCGCTCGTGGCGGGCGTAGACCAGCTCGTCGTGGGAGGGGGCGACGTCGGCGAGGATGCCCAGCCAGGCGTAGGGGTAGGTGCGTTCGAAGACCCGGCAGAGGGGCTCGGGGAAGGCGGCGCGGGCGACGCCCCAGAAGCCGTCGCAGCCGGCCACGTAGTCGCACTCCAGGACGGACTCGCGGCCCTCGTGCCGGAACCGGATCCGCGGCCGCTCGCTCTCGGCACCCTCCACCGCCAGCGCCTCCGCCTCGAAGAGCAGCGGGCCGCCCTCCTTGAGCTGGAGGGCGATGAGGTCCTTGCAGACCTCGGTCTGGGCGTACACCGTCACGGACCGGCCGCCGGTGAGGCCGGGGAAGTCGACGCGGTGGCGCTGCTTCGCGAACCGCAGCTCGATGCCGTCGTGGCGCAGCCCCTCACGGTCCAGGCGCTCCGCGGCGCCGACCGCACGCAGCACGTCCACCGTGCCCTGCTCCAGGATCCCGGCGCGCTGGCGGTGCTCGACGTAGGAGCGGTCGCGGCTCTCCAGGACGACCGAGTCGATGCCCGCGGTGTGCAGCAGCCGCGCGAGGAGGAGCCCGGCGGGTCCGGCTCCGATGATGCCGACGGTGGTGCGCATCGGTCGTTCCCTTCGATGTCCGTCGCGGCGCGCATCTCGATGCCCACCGTGATGTTCGTCTGGTGAAATTTAGTTCACTCTGTTCCCCTGAGTCTCCGTCCGCTCCTACTCCATGTCAATGGAGACACCCGAGGCCGCCGCGGCCCACGCGGCCGGCCGCCGGGTCCGCGGAAGGCGGTCGTGGGCCCGGCGGCCGGTGTGCGGGAACCTGCGGGACGGGTCAGTGACCCGGCCAGCCGTCCAGGTGGCGGTGGAGGGTGACGTCCTTGGCCGGGTCGCCCTTCGGGGCGTTCGCGACCGCGTCGTGCAGGACGGCCGTGACCTCGGCGGCGAGCCCGTCCGCCTTCGTGCGCAGTTCGTCGGCGGGCAGGGTGGAGCGGGTCAGCGCGTCGAGGCGGCGGTGGATGTCGTCGAGCTTGTCCTGGGTGGCCCGGTCGAAGCGCAGCGCGGTCGGCGTGGAGACCACGAACTGGTAGGCCCCGGCGAGGGTCTGACAGCCCGTGCACTCCTTGTTGGCGGCGTCGCTGCGGTTCACGGCGTTCAGGTGGGTGTGCTCCCCGGCGATCGTGACGATCTGGAAGGAGAGGGCCACCGAGCGGCAGTGGTCGTCCGCCGAGCAGCCGGCCGAGACGGCGTTGGCCTGGTTGCGGACGCCGGCGGCATTGACGGTGCCGAACTGGCGGACCGTGAAGGAGTCCCGGATCTGGGTGTGGTGCCCGCGGTCGGCGTGACTGAAGACGTGGTCGGAGACGACCGCGGCGTGCGGGGCCGCGGTGGCCGCCTGCGCGGGTACGGCGGTGGCCGCCCCGGCGACCCCGGCGGCGAACAGGCCGATCCGGACGGCGCGCCGGGTGAGCGGACCTGGGGTGGTACGGGTTTTTCGGTGACTGCTCATGGAGTGCTCCTGTGCTCCTGCGGAAGATTGTTCGAGACGGCCCGTCAGGACGTGGCCGGGGCCGGGCTCGGCGGCGGGTCGGTGGCCGGCGGCGGGGACGGGCTGGGGGTCGGGGAGACCGGGACGCTCTCCGACGGAGTGGGTGTCGGCGACGCCGGAACGCTCTCCGGCGGCGAGGACACCGGTTCGGTGACCGGTCCCCCGCTGGCCGGCGCCTGCGACTTGGTGGGGCCCACCTGCCCGGGGCTGCCGGGCACCGAGGCGGAGGGCGACGCCGAGGCGGACGCGCCGCGCGACGCCTCCCCGGCCGAGGGCCCCGCGCTCGCTCCGGCCTGGCCGGACGGCCCGCCGGACACGGTGTCCGAGGGGGCGCCGGAGTCCGCCGGCCGGTCCGGGGTCGAGGCCTGCCGCGCCGGCGGCGGTTCCGTGGTCGGCACCCCCGGCTGGAGGATCGGTGCGATCGGCGGCTGCTTGGGCAGCGGCTTCGGGGTCACCCCGGACATCCAGGCGTAGCTGAGCCCGGTGAGCCCGGCGAGGGCGAGGGCGCAGATCGCCAGCCGGAGCCTCGGCCGGCCCGCCGTGGAGCGCTGCGCGGCCCGGAAGATCCGGCCGCCCATCTTCACGGACAGGTAGACGACACCGGCCATCGGGCAGAGCAGCATCACGCAGCCGATCGTCCCGACCAGCCCCTCGACCACCTGGCCGTGCACGAACGCACCGCCGGTGCCGAGGAGCTGCTCGGTCAGCGAGCGGGTCATCGTGGTGAGGATGCGCGGCAGGTTCCACAGCGCGTACCCGAGTTCGCCGATGATCAGCGGGACCATCGTCAGCACCCAGGTGGCGACGATGGCCCGCGCCGACTTCTTCAGCCCGGCGACCTCCTGACGTGCCCGGTCCCCCCTCGGCCCCGGCACCAGGCTCAGCAGGATCGGCTTGATCTTGCCGTACAGGTCCGGGACCCCGGCCAGGTCGCCGAGGATGTAGTAGCCGTCCAGCCGTACGGCCGGCATCAGCTGTTCCATGATCTCGAAGTGCCCGAGATACACCGTGGCCAGGAAGAACTGGGCCCCGGTGGCGAAGTAGGCGCCGGCCATCGCCAGCATGAAGACGACGTTGAAGTAGACACCGCCCAGGTCGGTGCGGAGCCGGCCGCCCCGTCCGATCCGGTAGACGTCGGTGACGTCGGTGTACATCGAGGGCCAGATGAGGAAGAGCCCGCACCCGATGCAGCCGGGCCGGGCCCCTCCGTATCTGCACGCGGAGGCGTGTCCGAACTCGTGGAAGACGAGGGAGGCCACGGTGAGCACGAAGACGACGAGGATCAGGACCGGCTGGTCGAGCACCTCCAGGACGGGCTCGATCGCCCCGAAGAACCCGAACAGCCAGACGTCCATGGCGACGGCCGAGCCGAGCACCAGCGCGACCACGGCCGGCCGGTGCAGCCACGCCAGCGAACGCGCGATCTTCGCCGTACGCCGCTCGTTGAAGATCACCCGGTGGCCCTTGAGGGCGAGCAGCAGGTCGGAGCGCGGGGCGTCGACCTCGTCGTCCTCCTGGCCCTCCGGGACCGTCACCCCCAGCGGTTCCAGCTTCTTCTCGACGAGGTAGCGGATGTTCTCACCGCTGACCTCGCGTCCGAAGCGGGCGCTGACCCGGTGGGCGATGGCCTCGGCATCGCGGACGCCGTCGACCGACGACGCCACCAGGTACAGCAGCCTGGACAGCTGCACGACCTGCCCGTCCCCCCGGCGGGCGATGTACTTGGGCTCGGTGAACCCCGACCCCTGGTACTCGCCGTGCAGCCGCAGCCCCGCGCTGAGCCTCGGGACCGGCGAGGGCGGGTCGACCACCGGCAGGGTGCCCGTCGCCACCTGCTCGTAGGTCACCGGCCAGCCGCCGGGTCCGGGCACCGGGCCCGTGTCGTAGAGTGCGGCGGCTCCGTCCCCGAGCACCGTCATGTGTGGTCTCCCCCCGGATCCCCGATGTGTTCCCCCCGAACCGCCGGGAGCGCCACCGCCGGGGCGACGGCGGTGGCGCTCCTGGGAACTACTGGGTGACGCTGATCGTCTGGGCGGCCGACGACTCGGCGGACGACCAGGCGCTGTGGTCGTTCAGCGCGGCGGACTGGTTGGACGCCTCGATGTTGGCGACGTGCTTGGTGACGTTGACCGTCTTGCCGAAGCTGAACTTCAGGCGGCCGAGGGCCTCACGGCCCGGGAGCAGCTCGGCGGACTCGTTCTCCAGCTCGTTCATGTCCATGCTCATGACGGATGTCCCTTCGTTTCGTGTGCGGTGAGGTTGAGGTCGATCTCGGTGCCGGCGCCGTGCGCCAGGGCGGTGTTACTGGGTGACGCTGATGGTCTGACCGGCGCCGGAGTCGGCCACCGACCACGACGAGTGGTCGTTCAGCGCGGCGGACTCGTTGTGGGCGCTGATGTTCGCGACGTGCTTGGTGACGTTGACCGTCTTGCCGAAGCCGAACTTCAGCCGGCCCAGGGCCTCACGACCCGGCAGCAGCTCCGCGGACTCGGCCTCGAGCTCATGGGCGTCCATCATGATCATTTCCCCCTCAGGGATAGACATTTCCGATCGGAACGAGTCAGGTTCCCCCCGGACTCTGTCCAATCTGGTCGGACGTTCTGTCCAACGAGATTGGACACTACGGGCTCGGGAACCCGCCGCGCAACCCCTTCGGAAAATCACCCTCTCGGCCGAACGCCTACCCGCCCGTAGAATCGGCCGCGACAGGGCAGGACCCCGCAGGCGGCGAGCAGGAAGTGACGGTCAGTGGCCAACGCACTGCAGCAGTTGATCCGTGAGCACCTCGACCGCAAGGGCTGGTCCTACGGCGACGTGGCACGGCGCGGCGGCATCCCCCGCTCCACCGTCCACCACCTGGCCACCACCGAGCGCGTGGTCCGCATGCCCCAGGCCACCACCCTGGAGGGCCTGGCCAAGGGCCTGGAGCTCCCGCTCGAGGCGGTGCGCCGCGCGGCCGCGGAGGCCTGCGGGATCCACGTGTACGACACCGCGCCGGCCGCCGGCGCGGACGGCGCCGCGGACGCCGGCGCCGCCGACCCCGAGGTCGCGCTGCTCATCGCCAGTGTCCAGAAACTGTCGGCCGACGACCGCCGGCACGTCACCGCGCTCGTCGAGTCGCTGCTGGACCGCGCGCCCCGCGAGAAGTGAGCGCCCCCGGGCCCTTCCCCGGCACTCTTCCGTCAAGTCGGAAAAAGAATCCAACTCCGCACGAAAGCGTCAAGATCCGCCGCTAGTCTCTGCCTCACTGCCCGGGACACGCGAGAGCCGCACGACCACGGGCTCTCAGGGGGACATGTGTTGTTCGTGCACGGCGGGCCGGCGACGGCCGTGGTCCGCAAACCCGACGGCGAGTCCGTCGTCCTGCTCTCCGGGGAACTGCCCGAGGTCCTGACCGACACCTCGGTCACCGAACTCCTGGACCTGGCCGCCGCCATCCTGGACCCGGCCGAACTCGCCCTCTTCGAGGAGTGCCTGCGCACCCTGCGCCGCAACGGCATGCGCGCGGGCCGCCGCATCGAGGTGGACGGGGCGGTCCTGACCGTCTACGAGGGGTGAGCCCCTGGGTGCGCGGCCGGGGTGCACGTCGCCCTGAGAAACCAGAACGCGATTCACCGCTTTCGTCGAGGGAGCGCGCCGGCTTCGGCGTCGACGACACAGGAACCTGGGAACGCCGGCAGTTCGACGCGGTACTGGCGCCCGCGGACGATCTGACGTCCGCGAACGATCTGACGACCGACGACGTCCTCCGCGGACTGTGCGGCCACGGCAACACGTGTTGCTTATCCATTCGGTGTCGTTCAGGCGGTAGTCTGGCAAGGTGTTGGAACCCACTGCAGGGACCTCGGGCAGCCGCGTCGACCCTCGGGTGCTCAGGACGCGTGCGCTGCTACGGACGGCCGCGCTGGAACTGGCTTCGGAACGCGACGCCGACACCATCACGATGGCCGACATCGCGGAACGGGCCACCGTGAACCGGGCCACGGTCTACCAGCACTACAAGGACCGGGACGAGCTGCTGCTCGCCGCCATGGAGAGCGAGATCACCGCTCTCGCCCGCGCGGCCGCGCGCTGCCCGCTCGCCCACCCGCCGGACCGGATGCCCGCCGAGCTCGTCGAGCTCTTCCGGCATGTGGAGTCGAACGCCAGGCTCTACCGGCAGATGCTGGGACCGAACGGTACGGCCAGGTTCGTCAACCATCTCCGTGACCTCCTCGCCGACGAGGTCACGGCGCAGATGGACGCGGCGAGTGCCTGGTCCGACGGAGCGCCGCCGAACGACCTGCGGGCGCACTACGTCGCAGGCGCCTTCGTCGGCCTGATCACCCGATGGCTGACGAGCCCGGACCTGCTGTCCGCCGAGGCCGTGGCGGCCGCTGCGTGGGAGGGACTGCGGCGCGCCTCCTGAGGTCGCCGGCCCGTTCCTCCTCGCCGGCCGGCGCGTGCGCGGCCCGCATGCCCTCCTCCACCGCCCGCACCGCGTTCAGGCCCGTACGTCGGCCGCGCCACCCGCCGACCGGTGCGCGTCCCGCAGCAGCACCCCCTGCGGCAGCACGGCGCGGTACCGCACCTCGGTCAGCCACCGGACCCCGTGCCGACGGAGCTCGGCCAGTGCGGCCCACCGGGTGCTGCGGCCCACGCCCTCGCCGATGTGTCCCGAGCGGCGCAGCAGGCACACCTCGCTGGCGCTTGCTGTTCCGGGTCAGACCGCGGGTTCGGTCAGCTGCGCGGTCCGGGAGGCGGGCGCCGAGTCGTTGCGCGGCACCCGGCCCGGCAGCGTGACGCACGGCAGGAGCGCCAGCACGGTCAGCCCGAGGGCCCACCAGAAGGTGACCGAGAAGGCGCCCGGCAGCGAGTGGGCGATGTCGCTGCCCGGCAGGACCTGGGTCAGCCCCGCGGCACGGCCGTCCAGTTCGTCCGTGGCGCGCTTCTGGAGCACCACGGCGAGGGCGGCCGTGCCGAGGGACGCGCCGATCCGCTGGAAGATGTTGAAGGCGCTGGTCGCGTGCGGCACCGAGGCGGACTTCAGGCCCGAGTAGGCCGTGGTCATGCACGGCAGCATGGCGGCACCGAACCCGAAACCGCGTACGACCATGGACGAGCAGAGCAGGACCTTGCTGCTGTCGGCCGTGATCAGCCCGAACGGAACCGTGCCGATCACGGCCAGGAAGACGCCCGCGATGCTGACCGAACGGGCCCCGGCCGCGGCCGTGAGCTTCCCGACCACCACGATGGCGAGGAAGTAGCCGATGCTCTGCGGCATCAGCAGGAGGCCGGACTCCATGACGTCCGCCCCGCGCACGAGCTGGAAGTACAGGGGAAGCGGGATCATCGCCCCGAACATCGCCATGCTCAGGAAGAAGGTGGCCGACGTGCCGCTCCTGAAGGCGCGCTCCTTGAACAGCCGCAGGTCCATCAGGGGCGCGAAGCGGGTGCGCAGCGCGTGCCCGCAGAAGGCGAGGATCAGTACCGCCCCGACGACGAGTCCGGCGATCGTGCCGTCGTTGTCGAAGCCGCCCTCGCCGCCCGCCTCGGACAGGCCGTACAGGAAGGCGCCGAGGCCGGGCGCGAGGAGTGCGAGGCCCAGGACGTCGAGCCGGGACCTGCCCGGGGCGACCACGTTGCTGATCTTCATGAGGGAGAACACGATGGTCGCGAGGCCGAGCGGCAGGTTGAGGTAGAAGATCCACCGCCAGCCGATGTGGTCGATGACGACTCCGCCGAGCGTCGGTCCGACGACCGGGGCGAACATCGCGGGGATCGAGACGACGCCCATCAGCCGGCCGAGCCGCTTGGTACCCGCCGCCTGGGCCAGCAGCGACTGGCCGACCGGCATCACCAGACCGCCGCCGACGCCCTGGAGCACACGGAAGACGATCAGGCTCTGGACCGACCACGAGAGCCCGGCGAGCAATGATCCGGCGAGGAACACCACCTGCGAGAACAGCCAGGTCTGCTTGGCGCCGAAGCGCTCGACCGCCCATCCGCTGAGCGGGATGGTCATGCAGAGGGCCAGCAGATAGCCGGTCACGGACCACTGGACGGCGGACAGCCCGGCGTCGAACTCCTTGGCGAGAGTGCCGACCGCGACATTGACGATCGTACTGTCCAGCAGGGTGGCGAAGCCTCCCAGCACCAGGATGCCGGTGAGCCACCAGAGATCCGGGCCGATGCGCCCGGCGTCGGCCGCGGCCGTCGGCGGCGCCGCATTGTCCATGCTCATGGGTGTCTCTTCCCTTCCGAGGATTGCAGCTCGAGAGCATTCCACGACATGTGTTGTCTGCACAACACATGTCGCGAAAGAGCGAGCCGGGTACGGCAGGGGGCAGGGCGGCAAGGCAGCAGGGAAAGATCAGGACCGGGCGGCGAGCGGAGCCGTCAGCTCACGTATCAGGACCTTCCCGCCGAGACCGAGCGGGAAGGCATCGAGGAACTCGACCCGGCGGGGGTACTCGTACGCGGCGAGCCGCGTACTGCTCCAGGCCACGATCTCCGCACCGAGCACGTCGAGGCGCGGCTCTCCGGTGCCGGCGTCGTCCGCGAGGACCGTGACCCGCACCGAGCGCCTGCACGCCGCGGTAGCCATCGAAAACTCGGGCGAGTCGCCGAGCAGCAGCGCCACCCGGCTGTTCGGGCCGACCCCGGACCGGCCAGTGCCGCCGCATATTTCCTGGCGTCCAGCCAGAGTTGACCGTACGTCACCTCGGCCGCGCCGAAGACGACCGGCGGACACGTGTCACCGCGGGACACGAGAGCACCGACGCCGACCTGCCGTATGGGCAGGAACGGCGCAATGGCAGCGAAAGTGCCCGGAACCGGACTTGAACCGGTACGCCCGCGAGGGGCAGCGAGGTTTAAGCTCGCCGTGTCTGCATTCCACCATCCGGGCAGGCCATGGGCTCCGCTACGAGGCTCCGACCCTATCGGGAGGCGTCCCCCGAACAGCGGACGGGCGACCCGATGTTGTCTTATTTT
The DNA here is from genome assembly GCF_055583445.1 of Streptomyces sp. NPDC104761. Lineage (NCBI taxonomy): Bacteria > Bacillati > Actinomycetota > Actinomycetes > Kitasatosporales > Streptomycetaceae > Streptomyces > Streptomyces sp. NPDC104761. The sequence continues at coordinate 99,438 of NZ_JBVJNZ010000002.1, forward strand.
ATTGACGTCTGAGGGTGCATCAGCACCCGGAACGAGCCATCCGCACTTGCCAATAGCGTTACGCGCGGTGGGTGGGCGCGTACACGGAATGACGGAATTTCACCGTCCGAACAAGGGGGCTCCACCCGTTCTCGACGACTGGGGGCGCCCGGTTCCGGATCCTGGTCTCGGGGTCCGGTGTCATCCCCAGGTATGACCCGGCACTCCGCCGGTCCCCCCTCGGTCGCCCCCCGGAACCGGAACTGCGGCTGACTACACGGGCCGGTTCGGCCGAGACGATGGTGTGGTCCCCATGAACGCCGTCGTCCCGACAGGAGCGCCCTTCCGTGTCCACCACACCCTCCCCCAAACTTCGTCCGGGGGTGCCCCCAGCCGACCGGCGGGCCACTTCCGTGGCCGCACGTGCCACGGACCTCTCGAAGATCTACGGCCAGGGCGAGACCCAGGTGGTCGCCCTGGACCGGGTCACCGTCGAGTTCCGGCAGGCCGAGTTCACCGCGATCATGGGGCCGTCCGGCTCGGGCAAGTCCACGCTGATGCACTGCGTGGCCGGCCTCGACACCTTCTCCTCCGGTTCCGTGCGGATCGGCGACACCGAGCTGGGCTCCCTGAAGGACAAGCAGCTGACCCGGCTGCGCCGGGACAAGATCGGGTTCATCTTCCAGGCGTTCAACCTGCTGCCGACGCTGACCGCGCTGGAGAACATCACCCTCCCGATGGACATCGCGGGTCGGAAACCGGACAAGCAGTGGCTGGAGAGCGTGATCGAGATGGTCGGCCTCCGGGACCGGCTCGGCCACCGTCCCTCGCAGCTCTCCGGCGGCCAGCAGCAGCGCGTCGCCGTGGCCCGCGCCCTCGCCTCCCGGCCGGAGATCATCTTCGGTGACGAGCCGACCGGAAACCTCGACTCCCGCTCCGGCGCCGAGGTGCTGGGCTTCCTGCGCAACTCGGTGCGGGAGCTGGGCCAGACCGTCGTCATGGTCACCCACGACCCGGTGGCGGCCGCGTACGCCGACCGCGTGGTCTTCCTCGCCGACGGCCGGATCGTCGACGAGATGTACCGGCCGACGGCCGAGACGGTCCTCGACTTCATGAAGCAGTTCGACGCGAAGGGTCGAACCAGCTGATGTTCCGCACCGCCCTGCGCAACGTCCTCGCGCACAAGGCCCGGCTGCTGATGACCGTGCTCGCCGTCATGCTCGGCGTCGCGTTCGTCTCGGGCACCCTGGTCTTCACCAACACCATCTCGGACGCCTACCAGAACAGCTCCGCCAAGGGCTTCGACGGCGTCGACGTGGCCGTCCGGGCCAAGTACCAGGACTCCAAGGGCGACAAGGTCGGCAGGACGCCCGACCTCACCCAGGCAGTCCTCGACAAGGTGGCGAAGGTCCCCGGGGCCGCCTCCGCCACCGGGGTCGTCTCCGGCTTCACGGCGATCGCCGACAAGCACGGCAAGCTGATCGGCGGCGGCTGGCAGTCCGAGGGCGGCAACTACTGGGGCACCAAGGACGCCCGTTACCCGCTGGTCAGCGGCCACGCGCCGAGCGGCGAGGGCGAGGTCCTGATCGACTCCAAAACCGCCGAGCGGGCCGGCTACAAGGTCGGCGACACCGTGCGCATCTCGGTGAACGGCCCGGTCCTCGAGCCGACCGTCGCCGGCATCTTCACCACCGACGACGGCAACGTCGCGGCCGGCGGCAGCCTCGCCCTGTTCGACACGGCGACCGCGCAGCAGCTGTTCGGCAAGAAGGGCACGTACGACGAGATCGACGTGACCGCGAAGGCGGGCACCGGCCAGGCCGCCCTCAAGTCCCAGCTGGACGCGGCCCTCCCGAAGAAGCTCGTGGAGACCACCACGGGACACAAGCTCGCCGCCGACCAGGCGGAGCAGATCTCCAGCAGCATGAGCGGCCTGCGCTCGGGCCTGCTGGTCTTCGCCGGCATCGCGCTGTTCGTCGGCACGTTCATCATCGCCAACACCTTCACCATGCTGGTCGCCCAGCGCACCAAGGAGCTGGCGCTGCTGCGCGCGGTGGGCGCCTCCCGCCGCCAGGTCACCCGCTCGGTGCTGATCGAGGCGTTCGTGGTCGGCGCGGTGGCCGGCGTGACCGGTCTGGTCGCCGGTATCGGCATCGGCGCGGGACTGCGCTCGCTGCTGGGCTCGTTCGGCGCGACCGTCCCGGACGGCCCGCTGGTCGTCAGCCCCGGCACGGTGGCCGCCGCCCTCGCGGTCGGCGTCGTCATCACCATGCTGGCCGCCTGGCTGCCCGGCCGCCGCGCCGCGAAGATCCCGCCGGTGGCCGCGATGAGCGCCCTGCACGCCGCCCCGACCACCAAGTCGCTGGTGCTGCGCAACACGATCGGTGCCCTGTTCTCGGCGGCGGGCGTGGTGGTGATCCTGGCGGCGACGACGATGAACGGCACCGACGGCCAGGCCCCGATGGGCTTCGGCGCGGTCCTGCTCATCATCGGCGTCTTCGTCCTGACCCCGCTGCTGTCCCGCCCGCTGATCGCGGCCGCGGCCCCGCTGCTGCGCGGGTTCGGCGTCGCCGGCAAGCTCGCGCGCCAGAACTCGGTGCGCAACCCGCGCCGTACCGCCGCCACCGCCTCCGCGCTGATGATCGGCCTGACCCTGATCACCGGCATGACGGTGATGGCGGGCAGCCTGCAGAAGTCCATCGACAAGATGGCGAGCTCGGCGATCCGCGCGGACTACATCGTCTCGATGGCCAACGGCAACGCGCTCTCGCCGAACGTGGCGAAGAAGGTCGCGGCGACCGACGGCGTGACCGCCTCCAGCCCGCTCAGCAACGCGGCCTCCCGCATCGACGGCCAGACCGAGTTCCTGACCGGCGTCGACGGCTCGTCGATCGGCAAGCTCACCGACCTCACGGTGGACAGCGGCTCCTTCAGGGTCGGCGGCTCGGACGTCGCCGTGGACGACGACACCGCCGCGTCGCACGGCTGGAAGGCCGGTTCCGTCTTCACCGTCCACTACGAGGACGGGAAGGCGCAGCGGCTGACGGTCGCCGGGATCTACGAGGGCAACCAGGTGATCCGCGGCATCATGCTCGACAGCACCACCCTCACCCCGCACGAGACCGACCCCGCCGACATGCAGGTCATGGTCAAGACGGCGGACGGCGCGTCGGGCGCGGCCAAGGACCGGCTGGAGAGGGCCCTCGGCTCCAACCCGGCGATCAAGGTCCAGGACAAGCAGGACCTGTCCGACTCCATCGCACAGGCGTTCACGCTGATCCTGAACATGGTCTACGGCCTGCTCGCGATGGCGGTGATCGTCGCGGTCCTGGGTGTCATCAACACCCTGGCCATGTCGGTGTTCGAACGCTCCCAGGAGATCGGCATGCTCCGCGCGATCGGCCTGGACCGCAAGGCGGTCAAGCGGATGGTCCGCCTGGAGTCCCTGGTCATCTCCCTCTTCGGCGGGGTGCTGGGGCTCGGCCTGGGCGTGTTCTTCGGCTGGGCGGCCGGTCAGCTGGTCGGCTCGCGGATGCCGACGTACGAACTGGTGCTGCCCTGGGGCAGGATGGCGGTCTTCCTGCTCCTGGCCGGCACGGTCGGCGTCCTGGCGGCCCTGTGGCCGGCCCGCCGCGCGGCGAGGCTGAACGTGCTGGCGGCGATCAAGGCCGAGTAGCGGACAGCAGGCACGACAGCAGGCAGCAGGCAGCAGGCAGCAGGCAGCAGGCAGCAGTGTCTGCGGCGAAGGGGCCCCACGGCGAGCGTGGGGCCCCTTTCGGGATGCCGTCAGCTGTTCCAGGTACGGGTGCGCAGGGGCAGCCCCGATGCGCCGGAGTCCGAGGCCCGGACGGCCAGCACCTGGTTGACGCCGATGCGGTTGTGTTCGAAGGCGAGGGCGGAGGCGGCCATGTACAGCCGCCAGACGCGGGCCCGGCCCGGACTGGTCAGCCGTACCGCGCGCGGCCAGTCGGCCTCCAGGTTGGCCACCCACCGGCGCAGCGTGCGGGCGTAGTGCTCGCGGATCGACTCCACGTCCCGCACCTCGAACCCGGCCCGCTCCAGCTGGGTGACGGTGGTGCCGACCGGCGCGAGCTCGCCGTCCGGGAAGACGTAGGCGTCGATGAACTCGTCGACGTCGTACGCCGACTCGTCGCGCTGCGGCCGCCGCGCGATCTGGTGGTTGAGCAGCCGCCCGCCGGGCTTCAGCAGCCCGTACAGGTTCTCCGCGTACTCCAGGTACCGCTCGGCCCCGACGTGCTCCGCCATCCCGATCGACGAGATCGCGTCGTACGGCCCGTCCCGGACGTCCCGGTAGTCCTGGACCCTGATCTCCACCCGGTCCGTCAGACCCTCGTCGGCGACCCGTTTACGGGCGAACGCGGCCTGCTCCTGGGAGAGGGTGACCCCGACGACGCTCACGCCGTGCTCGCGGGCCGCGTGGATCGCCATGGAGCCCCAGCCGCAGCCGACGTCGAGCAGCCGCTGACCGGGGCTCAGGCCGAGCTTGGCGCAGACGAGTTCGAGCTTGTCGCGCTGGGCGGTCTCCAGGGTGTCTGCTTCGTCGACGGCCCCCCAGTACGCGCACGAGTACACCATCGACGGCCCGAGGACGATCCCGTAGAAGTCGTTCCCCACGTCGTAGTGGTGGCTGATGGCCTGCCGGTCGCTGCGGCGGGTGTGCAGGTGGCTCCGTCTGCGCACCTCCTCGCGGGGCGGAGCGGGCGGGATGGGCGGCCCGGCGAGCTTCAGCAGCTCCCGGACGGCGGCCCGCACGGCGGGGTCGCGCAGCGCCTGCGCGAGAGTGCGGCCGTCCTCGCCGCGCTCCCAGATCAGCCCGGACATCACCGCGAGGGCGCCGTAGAGGTCGCCCTCGATGTCCAGGTCACCGGCGACCCAGGCGCGGGCCAGGCCCAGTTCGCCCGGCTTGAACAACATGCGGCGCAGGGCTCGGCGGTTGCGCACGACGAGCGTCGGCACGCCCGGCGGCCCGGCCTCCGATCCGTCCCAGGCCCGCAGCCGTACCGGGAGCGGGGCTCCCAGCACCTGCTCGGCAACATTCCTCAGCCGCGACGCGGCGTCGGCCATGGCGCACACCTCCAAGACAGCGATCCCGGATGCCGGTTACCACGTAAACACCGTGAGGGCAGCAGCGCAGTCCCGCAAAGGAGTTACGAGTGGGCAAAAAAGATGTAGCCACCATGTAATCAGGGCGGTGCCCGGGAACGCCGAAGGGCCTCCCGCACCACGGATGGCGGGAGGCCCTTCGGACGGTTCAGCGACCGGTGACCGGGGTCAGGAGGCCTTGGCCTTCTCCTCGGCCTTCGGGGCGGCGACCGGAGCCGGCTTGGCGGCCTCGTAGAACTCCTCGCGGGGGTTCTCCATGGCACCCAGGGACACGACCTCGCGCTTGAGGAACATGCCGAGCGTCCAGTCCGCGAAGATGCGGATCTTGCGGTTCCAGGTCGGCATGGCCAGACCGTGGTAGCCGCGGTGCATGTACCAGGCCAGACGGCCCTTGACCTTGATCTTGGTCTTGCCCAGGACGATCATCGCGACGCCCTTGTGCAGACCCAGACCGGCGACCGCGCCCTTGTTGGCGTGGCTGTACTCCTTCTGCGGGAAGCCCCGCATGCCGGAGACCACGTTGTCGCCGAGGACCTTGGCCTGGCGCAGCGCGTGCTGCGCGTTCGGCGGGCACCAGGCGTTCTCGACGCCGGCCTTGCGGGCGGCGACGTCCGGCACCTGGGCGTTGTCGCCCGCGGCCCAGATGTAGTCGGTGCCCTGCACCTGCAGGGTCGGCGCGGTGTCGACGTGACCGCGCGGACCGAGCGGCAGGCCGAAGCGGGCCAGCGCCGGGTTCGGCTTCACGCCGGCCGTCCACACGATCGTGTTGGAGTCGACCTCGAGGCCGTTCTTCAGCACCACGTGGCCGTCGACGCAGGAGTCCATCGAGGTGGAGAGGTAGATCTCCACACCGCGGCTCTCCAGGTGCTCCTTGCCGTACAGGCCGAGCTTGGGGCCGACCTCGGGAAGGATCTTGTCGGCGGCGTCGACGAGGACGAAGCGCATGTCCTCACGGGACACGTTCTTGTAGTACTTGGCGGCGTCGCGGGCCATGTCCTCGACCTCGCCGATGGTCTCCGCGCCGGCGAAGCCACCGCCGATGAAGACGAAGGTGAGCGCCTTGCGGCGGATCTCCTCGTCGGTCGTGGAGTCGGCCTTGTCCAGCTGCTCGAGGACGTGGTTGCGCAGGCCGATGGACTCCTCGATGCCCTTCATGCCGATGCCCTGCTCGGCGAGGCCGGGGATCGGGAAGGTGCGGGAGACCGCGCCGAGCGCGATCACCAGGTAGTCGAAAGGCAGCTCGTACGCCTCGCCGACGAGCGGCGCGATCGTGGCGACCTTGCGGTCCTGGTCGATGGTGGTGACCCGGCCGGTGAGGACCTCCGCCTTCGGCAGCACGCGTCGCAGCGGGACGACGACGTGCCGAGGGGAGATGCTGCCGGCGGCGGCTTCGGGGAGGAAGGGCTGGTAGGTCATGTACGACCGGGGGTCGACGACCGTGACGGTCGCCTCGCCGTAGCGCATCTTCTTGAGGATGCGCCGAGCTGCGTACAGGCCTACGTACCCACCGCCTACTACGAGGATCCTGGGACGCTCCGTGGTGCTCATGGCATCGAGTATCCACCTGCCCGGAGGGGGCCGCTCGTGCGCCCCTTCACAAGCTTCCACCGGGGTCGTGCTACACTCCGCCGCCCACGTGACCGAGGTCATGGTCAGCAGCGGGAACCCACTTCCGATACGACACGTTGTCAATGCCGTGTGAGCTGCCTCTCCAGGCTTCCGGGGGCACCGTGAGGGCACCCGATGTCACCCGCACGAGCACCTCCCGAGACGGTCCCGGAACGCTCTCCTGAGCACGCGCTCGGGCCTGTTGAGCCCCCGAACGGCCCAAGAGCGCCCGCCGGACCCGCCACCTGCGCCGAATTCCTTGTGAAGAACTTCACGAAGTTTTCCGCCGAGGTGTCGTGGCACGGCGTGTCACAGGCCGTTCGGGGCGCTCACCCGTCGATTCGCATGCTCATCCGAGGATGGATCACGCCGATCTGTGGGTCAGGCGACGGACCAGGCGATGCCGTCCAGAATGTCGTGCTCGCTCACCACGACCTCCTCGGCCCCCACCCGTTCCATGATCGACTGAAGGACGAGGGCACCGGCCCCGATGACGTCGACCCGCCCGGGGTGCATGGAGGGGATCGCCGCCCGCTCGGCGTGCGTCGACCGCAGCAGCCACTCGGTGATCTCCCGGACCCGGGCGTAGGGGATGCGGGAGTGGTGGATGGCCGCGGAGTCGTACTCCGGCAGGTCCTGGTGGATGGCGGAGAGGGTGGTGACCGAGCCGGCGAGACCGACCAGCGTGCGTGCCTCGCGCAGCGGCACGGTCTCCTCCGCGAGGTCCAGGGCGCGCTCGATGTCGGCCCGCATGGCGGCGGTCTCGGCCTCGGTGGGCGGGTCGCTGACGCGCCCCTCGTGCACGAGGTGCCGCTCGGTCATCCGCACACACCCGACGTCCACGGACCGCGCGGCCCGCACGTGCGCGTCGCCCACGACGAACTCCGTCGACCCGCCGCCGATGTCCACGACGAGGAACGGCCTGGCGAGGTCCTCGCGCCCCGCCAGCTCCCTCGTCGCCCCCGTGAAGGAGAACTCGGCCTCCTGGTCGCCGCTGATGACCTCCGGCTCGACGCCGAGGATGTCCAGCACACCGCGCACGAACTCGTCCCGGTTCTCGGCGTCACGGGAGGCGGAGGTGGCCACGAACCGCAGCCGCTCCGCGCCGTACTCCTTGATGACCGCCGCGTACTCCCGGCAGGCCGCGAACGTCCGCTGCAGCGCCTCCGGCGCCAGCCGCCCGGTCCGGTCCACCCCCTGCCCGAGCCGCACGATCACCATCCGCCGGTCCAGATCGACGAGCTCCCCCGTCTCCGGGTTCGCGTCGGCGACGAGCAGCCGGATGGAGTTGGTTCCGCAATCGATGGCGGCGACGCGGGTCATGGCGTGGGTTCCTTGTCTGTTCGTGATGGCTCGACACGGCCCAGCCGAGCCGAGCCGTGTCGGCCGAGCAGGGGCGGCGCCCGTTCGACCGACCCGGTCGGGGCGGTCCCTGCTCAATCGACCGAGTCGGGTGGTGGGTGGGCGAGGGTCCCCGGGGGTCCGGGGGCGGAGCCCCCGGGACGGCGACCTCTCCGGCGGTCAGTGCTCGGCCGGGGGCACCACACACGCCCCCTTGGCCCACCACTGAGGCAGCATGGCGATCGCCTCGTCGCCCAGCGGGTTCACACCGGGGCCGGCGGCCAGGGAGTGCGCCACGAGCACGTGCAGGCACTTCACCCGGTCCGGCATCCCCCCGGCGCTGGGAAAGCCCGTCAGTTCCTCGATCTCGTCCCGGCGCCGGATGTAGTCCTCGTGCGCGGCCCGGTACGCCGCCGCCAGCTCGGGATCGCTCTCCAGCCGCGCCGTCATCTCCTTCATGACGCCGTTGGCCTCGAGGGTCCCGATGGCGGACGCGGCCTTCGGGCACGTCAGGTAGTACAGCGTCGGGAACGGCGTCCCGTCCGGCAGCCGCGGCGCGGTCTCCACGACGTCCGGCTGCCCGCACGGGCACCGGTGCGCGATCGCCCGCAGCCCGCGCGGCGGCCGCCCGAGCTGCTGCTTGAAGGCCTCGACGTCGGCGTCGGTCGGCTCGGTGCGCGGAGTGGAGGGCGGAGGCGTGTGCATGACTGTGTTCTGTGTGGCTTTCTGTCGGTTCACTGGTCGGACGCGTCGGACTTGTCGACGCCGTCCCAGACGTTCGCGTACCAGGGCCGGTCGGCCGCCCCGAGGTAGGCGTGCGCCTGCTTGGCGGCACCGGGGTCGATCACCACGAACCCGGTCTCGCCCGGCATCACATAGTGCAGCCGCTCGCGGATCTGCTGCTCGGCGTACGCGTCGTCCTGCCACCGCGCCTTGAGGTCCCGCAGCTGCTCGACCCGCTGCCGGGCCTGCTGCTGCTGCCGTTCGAGGTCCGAGATCTCGGCGCGCTGGGAGACGTACTGCCGCATCGGATAGGCGAGCGCCACGACCATCGTGCACAGCACGATCGCGAGCAGCGCGGCGCGGCCGGTGAGCCGGGAGCGGCGGGCCTGACGCCTGGTCTGGGAACGGTAGACCCGGGCCGCCGTCTGCTCGCCGAGCAGCTTGAGCCTGGTCGCGGTGGAGAACCGGTCCCGGTCCTTCACGGCCATGTCCCCGCCTCCCTGGTCGCCCTGATACGTGCGTACGTCCCCGGACACGGTACGGGACCGGGTACGGGGACGTACGTACGACTGGCTAAGCCTTACCCTCTACGGGCCGTACGGGGACGTACGGGCTCAGCCCTTGAAGCGCGGGAAGGCGCTGCGGCCCGCGTACACCGCCGCGTCGTCGAGGATCTCCTCGATGCGCAGCAGCTGGTTGTACTTGGCGACGCGCTCGGAGCGGGCCGGGGCGCCGGTCTTGATCTGGCCGCAGTTGGTGGCGACGGCGAGGTCGGCGATGGTGACGTCCTCGGTCTCACCGGAGCGGTGCGACATCATGCACTTGAAGCCGTTGCGCTGGGCGAGCTCGACGGCGTCCAGGGTCTCGGTCAGCGAACCGATCTGGTTCACCTTGACGAGCAGGGCGTTGGCGGTGCCCTCCTCGATGCCACGGGCCAGGCGCTCCGGGTTGGTGACGAACAGGTCGTCGCCGACGATCTGCACCTTGTCGCCGAGCTTGTCGGTGAGGACCTTCCAGCCCGCCCAGTCGTCCTCGAACAGCGGGTCCTCGATGGAGACCAGCGGGTAGGAGGCGACGAGCTCCTCGTAGTACTCGGTCATCTCGGCGGCCGAGCGGGACTTGCCCTCGAACTCGTACTTGCCGTCCTTGTAGAACTCGGACGCGGCGACGTCGAGCGCGAGCGCGATCTGCTCGCCGGGGACGTAACCGGCCTGCTTGATGGCCTCCAGGATGAGGTCGAGCGCGGCGCGGTTCGACTCCAGGTTCGGGGCGAAGCCGCCCTCGTCGCCGAGGCCGGTGGCCAGGCCCTTGCCCTTCAGGACCTTCTTCAGGGTGTGGTAGACCTCGGCACCCCAGCGCAGCGCCTCGGAGAAGGACTCCGCGCCGATCGGGGCGATCATGAACTCCTGGATGTCGACGTTGGAGTCCGCGTGCGAGCCGCCGTTGAGGATGTTCATCATCGGGACGGGCAGCAGGTGCGCGTTCGGGCCGCCGAGGTAGCGGAACAGCGGCAGGTCGGACGCCTCGGAGGCGGCGTGCGCGACGGCGAGGGAGACGCCGAGGATGGCGTTGGCGCCGAGCGAGCCCTTGTTGTCGGTGGCGTCCAGGTCGAACATCGCCTGGTCGATCAGGCGCTGCTCGGTGGCGTCGTAGCCGACGAGCTCCGGGCCGATCTGCTCGATGACGGCGAGGACGGCCTTCTCGACGCCCTTGCCCTGGTAGCGGTTGGGGTCGCCGTCACGAAGCTCGATGGCCTCGAAGGCACCGGTGGAGGCGCCGGACGGGACGGCGGCACGACCCGTGCTGCCGTCGTCGAGGCCGACCTCGACCTCGACCGTGGGGTTGCCTCGGGAGTCCAGGATTTCCCGGGCTACGACGACGTCGATGGACGGCACGAGCATCTCCTTCTTGGGATGTGACGCTGGTTGTGCGGGGCGCACGCGGGCCTCGTCGGCCCTTGCTCAGCCTTGCGACTAGAGCCTAACCGTCCCGGGGCCGTCGGCCGGCACGACCGACCGGCCCGTGGACACACAGACGGTACTCATTGTTCACGTGCGGAACAAAGGGGGGTCCGATGAAGAACGGGAGAAGAGCGGACCAAGAAGGGGACGCCGGGGCGACGGGGACCACAGGGCGGCGGGTGGCGGGCGGCGGGCGGCGGGCGGCGGGCGGCGGGCGGCGGGCGGCGGCAAAGAGAAACCCCGCTCCGGTGCGTTCGGGGGAAAACGCACCGGAGCGGGGTTCGTGGGGGACGGGGGTGGCCCTCACGTGGTCTCCACTATGGGGACCACGGCTGTGGGGGAGCTGTGGTTCAGCTGGGCACCGCTTGGTACTTTCGGCGGCCGCCCCGCGGGCTGCGTCAGGCGCCCTACTTCAGGTGCAGCTGCTGGCCCGGGTAGATGAAGTCGGCGTCCTCGACGATGTCCTTGTTCAGCTTGAACAGCGCCTGCCAGCCGCCCTTGACCTTGTGCTTCGCGGCGATCGAGCTGAGGGTGTCGCCCTTGACGACCTTGTACTCGCCGTCGCCCTTCTTGACCTTCTTGCCGGTCGGGGTGGTGACGGTCTTCTTGGCGGCCGGGCGCTCGGCGGAGCGGGAGGCGGCCTGGGTGTCGGTCGACCGGGTGCTCGTGCCGGCGCTGCTGCTCGACGAGGAGCTGGAGGAGCCGGTGCTGCTGCCGCTGTAGGTGGCGCCGGACAGACCCGTGCCGCAGACCGGCCAGGCACCCTTGCCCTGCGCGGCGAGGACCTTCTCGGCGATCTGGATCTGCTGCGCCTTGGTGGCCTGGTTGGCCTGCGCGGCGTACTGCGTGCCGCCGTACGCGGCCCAGGTGGAGGCGGAGAACTGCAGACCGCCGTAGTAGCCGTTGCCGGTGTTGATGGCCCAGTTGCCGCCGGACTCGCACTGGGCGACGGCGTCCCACTCGGAGGCGGTGGCGGCGGAGGCGCTGCCGGCCGCCATCAGCGGGGCGGCGACGGCGACGCCGGTGACACCGGCGACAGCGATGGCGCGGACGGCCTTGGACGGACGACGGTGCTTGCCCTTGCCGGAGAACAGCATGGATCGATCCCCTCACCGACGCCTGCGAGGTGAGCTGTCGGGTTCGGGCCGGTTGAGTTGCCCGGCCGCACACCCGTGTGTCGGTGCGCGGCTTCACCCCGAGCCGGATCGGCGGTCTCAACCACCGGTCCCGGCACTTACCTTGGGTCCCCCGCTCCTGCCTACGGCGCATGACGCGACGACTGTTCCCGGGCAGCCGCTGGCAGGACTCGGCGTTGCGACGGCCGGGGCTCGTGGTGACGAGCGGCCTCGACCGTAAACAGGCCATCAGGTGAATTTCAAAGATGATCAGGGCTTCTGAGACTCATCCCACACTCTCACCAAAACGGACATTCAGCTCGAAGCAGGGCGTCAACTCCCGCCGCCTTTCGTCCTATTCGGTGCCGAGTTTCAGGGTCTGACCGGGGGTGATGGCATTCGGGTCGGAGCCGATGTCGGCCTTGTTCACGTCATAGAGCGCGCGCCACCCGCCGTCCAGACCAAGGGAGTCGGCGATGGAGGCGAGGGTGTCGCCGTCGCGGACGACGTAGGTGCCGCCGTCGCCGGAGGCGTGCCGGCCGGAGGAGGTGACATTCTGACCGTTTGTCACGCTTTCGTCCGCCGAACCGCCGCGGTGCTTACCGCCGCCACCGACGGCTCCCGTGTCCACCAGACTCCAAGACCCCCCGGTCTGCCACGATTTGTCCGAGTCGTCAGCCCCGGAGGTGACAGGACTCTCACTGGCCTTCGGCGCAGCGGAGCCGGAATCGGAGTCGGAGGTTTCCGACTTGTCCGTCTTGCTGGATTTGCCGGAGGCGTCAGCCTTGGAGTCGCCGCCGGCGCTCGAACCCGGGGAGGGGGTGACGGAGCCGCCCCCGGAGTCCGTAGTGCCCGAAGAGGCGTCAGAACCGGAGGAAGAGGATGAGTCGGACAGCCCGGAGGACGAGTCCGATGAGTCGGACGAGTCGGATGAACCAGACGAACCACCCGAGCTGCCCAGGCCCGTGTCGACGTTCACCGAGGCGTCGTCGGACGAGAGTCCGGCGAGCAGGGCGCAGGTCCGCCAGGCTTTGGTGCCCTGGTCGGCGAGCATCTTCTCGGCGACCGCGATCTGCTGCGAACGGCTCGCCTGGTCCGGCGTGGAGGCGTACTCCTGGCCCCCGTACTTGCTCCAGTCCTCCAGGGAGATCTGAAGACCGCCGTAGTAGCCCGTGCCGTTGTCGGCGCTCCAGGAGCCGCCGCTCTCGCACTCGGCCACGTGGTCCCAGGTAGAGCCGTCGGCCGCGCTGGCGTTCACCGCGCCGAGGAGCGGGATGGCGATGGCGGAGCCGGTCACCCCGGCCGCGACGAGGAGTGCCGGAGCCTGGCGGGGGCGACGGTGACGACCGTTCCCGGAGAGCATGCGGAAACCTTTCGAGCGACAGCGGTGACCAGCGCGGCGGGTCCCGCGAGGGCGCCGCGCTGATGGGTGAACGTATCGGCAGACGATCACTTGTCACAAGTTAATGCCGCGCAGATCACGTGAAGATCACAGACTTGAACGCCGGTCACCTTTTGCCCGTACGGGCCGGTGGTGGCTTCGGCGAAGGCTCGCCGCGGGCCCGGCGAGGGCCCGGCGAGGGCTCACCGACCGGTGGGCGTGAACTCCACCGGGAGAGTACGCAGTCCGCGCATGATGAGTCCGCCGCGCCACCGCAACTCCCCGTCGTCGACGGCCAGTCGCAGGTCCGGAAGGCGGGTGAGGAGACCGGCGAGCGCGGTCTGTCCCTCCAGGCGGGCGAGCGGAGCGCCGAGGCAGTAGTGGATGCCGTGGCCGTAGCCGAGGTGCTGGTTGTCCCGCCGGGAGAGGTCGAGGGTGTCCGGCTCGGCGAACCGCTCCGGGTCCCGGTCCGCCGCGGCCAGGACAACGAGGACCGGGTCACCGGGCGCGATGTGCTGCCCGCCGATCGCGACCGGCTCGGTGGCGAACCGCCAGGTGGCCAGCTCCACCGGTCCGTCGTAGCGGAGCAGTTCCTCGACAGCGGTCTCCAGCAGCCCGCGCTCGCCGGCGGCCAGGGAATCCTGCAGCCGGGCCCGCTGCCCGGGGTGGGTGAGCAGCGCGTACGTGCCGTTGCCGATGAGGTTGACGGTGGTCTCGAAACCGGCGAACAGCAAAATGAAGGCCATGGCCGCGGCCTCGTTCTCGGTGAGGTGCTCACCGTGGTCCGAGGCCCGGATGAGCCCCGAGATGAGGTCCTCGCCGGGACCGGCCTCGGCGGACAGCGCCTCCCGCTTCCGGTGGATCAGCTCGGCCAGATACCCGCGCATCTTCTTCACGGACCGCGCGACCCCGCCCCGCGGCCCGCCCCCGTGCCGGATCATCATCCCCGCCCAGTCCCGGAAGTCGTCCTGGTCCCCGGGCGGGACGCCGAGCAGGTCGCAGATGGCGTAGATGGGGAGCGGAAAGGCGAACTCGTGGATGAGGTCGGCCTCGCCCCGCTCCGCGAACCCGTCGATGAGCCGGTCGGTCAGCTCCCGCACCCGCGGCGCGAACTCGGCCACCCGGCGCGGTGTGAACGCCTTGCTCACCAGCCGCCGCAGCCGGGTGTGGTCCGGCGGGTCGATGTTCAGCAGGTGCGTCATCAGCTCGGCCTTGCGCTCACCGGGGATGCCGGTCTTCCCCTTGGCGTGCGCGGGCTCGTCGTGATGCGCCGGATTCTTGGACAGACGGGGGTCGGCGAGGGCCTGCTTGGCATCGGCGTACCGCGTGACCAGCCAGGCCTCCACCCCGCTGGGCAGCCGGGTCCACCGTACCGGCTCGTGCTCCCGCAGCCAGGCGTAGGCGGGGTAGGGGTCGGCGGCGAACTCCCAGGTGAACAGGTCCGGGGCGGCGGTCACTTCGCCACTCCCTCCGCCGCCCGCACCGCGTCCCGGTAGGCCCGGGCCGCCGCCCGCAGGGCCGCCTCCGGGTCGACGCCCTCCGCCTCCGCGCGGGCCGCCAGCGCGAGCAGTTCGTAGCCGATGCCCTGCTCCTGCGGCAGCGGCACCTCCAGTCCCGCCGTCCGCACCCGCGAGGCCAGCTTCGCCGCCAGGGCGAGGCCCGGCTGCGCGAGGGGTATCCCGTCCGTCACCGACTCGCGCCGCTTCTCCACCGCCTTGGTCCGCAGCCAGTGCTCCTTGACCTCCTCCGGCGTCGAGGCGGTCTCGTCGCCGAAGACGTGCGGGTGGCGGTGGATGAGCTTGGCGACGATGCCTCCCGCGACGTCGTCGATCGAGAAGGGGGCCTCCGGGTCCTCCTCCGCGATCCGCGCGTGGAAGACGACCTGGAGCAGCACGTCGCCCAGTTCCTCGCGCAGTTCGTCGCGGTCGCCCTCCTCGATCGCCTCGACGAGTTCGTAGGCCTCCTCGATGCCGTACTTCGCGAGGCCGCGGTGGGTCTGCCGGGACGACCAGGGGCACTCCGCGCGGATCCGGTCCATGACCTGGACGAGGTCGAGGAGGCGGGCGCCGGGCAGGTCGTAGGAGGCGGGGAGGAGCTCCAGCTCGGGCATCCGGACCCGGCCCGAGCCGGCCAGGCGGGCCAGGCCGTCCGTGAGCGCCGGTTCGCCCTCGCCCGTCGCCACGACCACCACCGTCCGGCCGCCGGCGCAGGCGTCGACCAGTTCCTCGGCGGTGGGGGCCGCCTCGTCCACGGCGGTCCCGGCCTCCCGCAGATACGGCAGCTGCGGATGCGCGCCGTCCGCGCACAGCACGCGGTCCGCCGCGCGCAGGGCCTGCCAGGCGGGCCAGGACAGCAGGCCGGGGGCGACCCGGTGGCTGGTGGTGAGCAGGACGACCCGGCCGGCGTCGGCGGCCGCGGGAGAGGGGTCCGGGGTGGTGGGTTCGGGCCTGGTGGTGTTCACGCTCCGAACGTAACGCACCGCCGCTGCCCACCTCGCGGTTTGTCCACAGGGTGGGGGCGGTCAAGTGATCGTATGACCGCCATGATCGCGGTGATCGCGGTGATCGCGGGGATCGCGGGGATCACCGTCGTCGCGGTGATCACCGTGGTCACAGCGGAGACGGCCGCACCGGTGGCCGGGCCCGCCCTACGCCGACACCTGCGTCCCGCCCGAGGTGACCTCCCGTACCCACGGCGTCTTGGCGTCCACCCGGCTGCTCTTCTGGACGTCCCAGGCGCCGTAGCGCGGGTTGAGGTCCACGTGGAGCTCGTTGGAGGCACTCGCCAGGGCCTTCCAGAAGGCGGGCTGCGAGGTGTCGGTGCCGAGCGCCTCGGCGAGCTTCTTGGCCTCCACCTGGAAGCGGAGGTTGTCGTCCAGTCGCTGGGGGGCGATGCCGTACTTCTGCAGCCAGGCCGTCTGCAACGCCGCGGAACCGCCGGCCTGCTGTTCGAGGCCGGAGCGCATCTGCTCGACCTCCGCGCGGGTGACGCTGACGCCGGCGTCCTGGGCGGCCCGGTGCAGCACCTTGTCGAGGACCATGTTGTACAGGGTGTCCCGGGTGAGGCTGCTGGTGGAGGCGAGGACCTGCTGGTACTGCGTCGCGTCCGGCACCGCGGCGCGCTGCGCCCGGCGCACCTCGTTCACGCGGTTCTCCAGCTGCGAGACGCTGATCCGCTGGCCGCCGACGACGGCCGCCGCGCCCGGGTGCGCGTCGCTTCCGCAGGCGGTCAGGAAGGGGGCCGCGGCGGCGATCGCGGCGGAGAGGAGGAGCGCGGTGCGACGGCGGCGGTGCAAGGGTGCCTCCCGAGGAGATTGTGCGACGGTGCACAAAGTCTTGCGGTGATCGATGGTAGGCAGTGGGCAAGCTCTGGCCAACCCATTCGACCAACGATTCACACGCACTTCCGGCACCGCCGCACCACCCTCCGGAAGGGTTTGCGGTACTGATCCCGTGCGGATCCCGCTCAGCCGGTGATCGCCACCGGGGCGTCCCACGCGTCACGGTCCACGGTGATCGTGTAACCGCCGCGCGTCTCCTTGCTGTTGACCAGGTACTGGTGCGCCCGGCTGTGCCCGGTGAACTGGGTCGAGCCGAACGGCCAGTCCGTGGTCGTGGTGTTCTGCTTGTCCCACAGCGCGTACCAGAGGTTGCCCGGCAGGTCGGTCTTGTCGGCGGCGTTCGCGATCGCCTTGGCGCTGGAGCTGGTGAAGCCGTAGTAGCCGGCGCGGTAGGTCTTCGCGCGCAGTTCCTTGTCGAAGGCGCGGACATAGGTCAGCACGGCGTTGTTGCACGACGTGTTCGTCGTGTCGTACGCCTCCATGTCGAGGTAGATCGGGCTTCCGGCCTTCATGCCGAGTGCGGCGGCCTTGGCCACGGCGTCGTCCGCCTCGGACTTGCCGGTGGCGGCCGCGGTGGCCGCGCTGATCTTCACGGAGCCGCCGGATCCACAGGACGGCTGGGCGCCGACGTAGAGCGGGATGAGCTTCCAGCCGGCCGCGGAGACGGACTTGACCCAGGAGGCGGTGAGGTTGGGCTGGGCGCAGCCGCGGTTCTTGCCGCCGATGTAGACGGCGGCGGCGCCGTAGAAGCCGGTGTTCCAGGCCTTCATCGCGGCGAGCGAGGGCGCGGCGCAGGTGTCGAACGCGCGGCCGGTGAACGTCTTCTGGGCGGGCCAGGTGGTGGCCGCCATGGAGGTCTGCGCGGCGATACCGCCCCCGGCGACGACCGCGGCACCCGCGACGCCCCAGGTGATGTATCTGCGCTTCTTCGACTGCCGATGGCTGGACATGCCGGAACCCCACCCTGTGTCTTTACTCGTGTCTTGGCCTGTGCCGTTGCTGTGCGACAGGTTGTACGAAAAGCAGGTGCAGTATGCACTGTGCGGGAACTAGCCGCGCATCTGCCCCAGCCAGTGCAGCGTCCGCCGTACCTCGCCCGCCAGCGGGTGGCCGGGCCCGTGCAGCCGTTCCACGTCGAACAGCAGCCGGGTGAGCGTGTCGTGGGCGGCCGGCCGGTCGCCGAGCGCGAGCAGCAGATGCCCGATCCGGCGGCGCACCTCGTGCGCGAGCTGCGGGTCGCCGGCCACGTACTGGTTCTCGTAGTACGGCAGCAGTGCGCGGTACTCCGCGAGCGCCGCCGCCGGTTCGCCGAGCTGTTCCAGGCACTGGGCGGTCTCGTAGCGGAAGCGCAGGACCTGCGGGTCGGCCTGGCCCGCCTCGGCGGCGCGTTCGTCGGCGAGGCGGCGCAGTTCGGGCAGCGCCCGCCGGTACTGTCCGTCGTCCATGAGCGTGGCCGCGTACTGCTTGCGCAGCGTGCGGACGACCGTGGAGCGCTCACCGTGCTGGTCGGCGGCGGCAGGCAGGATCGCGCCCAGGATGTCGACGGCCTGGGTGATGCGCCCCTCCCCCAGCAGCCGCTTGACCTCGTCGACGGCGGCGGCGACATCCGGCCTGCCGGGTACGGCGGCCACGGGGGCGGCGGGCTGCGGTGCGGGGGTCCGCGCCCGGTCGGGCCAGGGGGCGTGGGGGCGCAGGAACGGGCGCGTGGGGTCCAGGGGCGACCCGGACGGCGTCCCGCGCGCGGGCAGGAGCACCGCCAGGTCCTCGTAGACCTCCTGTGCGGACGCCGGGCGGTGCTGCGGGTCCTTGGCGAGCAGGCGCAGTACGAGGCTTTCGAGTGGTTCGGGGACCTCGGGGCGGGTCCGGCGTACCGGCACCGGCGGCTCGTACAGGTGCCGGTGCAGCACGCCGAGCGCCGTGGACCCCGCGAACGGGACCTCTCCGCTGAGCAGTTCGTGCAGGAGCACGCCGAGCGCGTACAGGTCGGTGTACGGGCCGACCGCGCCGCCCATCGCCTGCTCGGGCGCCATGTAGGCGGGCGAGCCGATCGGTGAGCCGGTGTGGGTGAGGCGGGTGGTGTCGGTATCCATGACGGAGGCGACGCCCAGGTCGAGGACGGTGACCGTGCCGTCCTGTTTCACCATGACGTTGCGCGGCTTGAGGTCGCGGTGGACGATCGGCACGGCGTGCACGGCGCTCAGCACTGCGCACAGCTGTGCGGCCACCGCGACCGCCCACTGCCACGGGTACGGGTCGTGCTCGGCCAGGTGGTCGGAGAGGTCGGCGCCGTCCACGTACTGCATGACCAGGAAGAGCTCCTCGCCCTCGCTGCCCGCGTCGTGCACGGTGACCAGGCCGGGGTGGTCGACCTGCGCGGTGACCCGGCACTCCCGCAGGAACCGGCGGCGCAGCTCCTCCGCCTCCGCGCCCGCCACCTTGTCGGGGCGCAGCAGCTTCACCGCCACCCGCCGGTCGAGCCGCTGGTCGTACGCCGTCCACACCTGGCCCATCCCGCCCTGCCCGATGAGCGTGGACAGCTCGTAGCGGCCGGCGACGACACGTCCTGCCGCCACGGTCACCGTCCGCCCTCGTGGCCGCCCTCGCGGTGCCCGTCGTGCTTGCGCAGGTAGTCACTGAGTTCGTCGAGTTCGGCGCGCACCTGCTCGATCCGGGCGGGCGCCGGGCGCTGCGGCGGCGCGGGTATCGGTGGCTGGGGGTGCGGCGGCCGGGGCATCGGGGAGACGGAGTGCGCGGACGGGGCCGGAGTGTGCGGGGGCATCGTCCCCGTGGTGTACGGCGAGGTGGGGGGCGCGTAGGCGTACTGCTGCGCCGTCTGCTGCGCCGTGTACGCCTCGCGCTGCCGCTGGAAGTGGCGTACGTCGGCCGCCACGTAGTAGACGACGGCGCCCAGGAGCGTGCCGAACAGCAGCGTGATCCCCAGGTAGCCGCCGGCGGTGTGCACGTCGTCGCCGGGTTCGCTGCCCAGCAGCACGATGCTGAGGACGTCGGCCGCCACCGCCGTCACCAGCACGCCGACGTCGACCGGCCTGCGGGTCACGACGGCCAGCCGCACCAGCATCGCCCACGCCAGGAAGCCGAGGCTGAGCACCCCGAGCGCCACGAACACCACACGCACCAGGACCAGTACCGCGTCGTGCGGCGGCCGCCGCACCGGCTGCGCATGGCCCTGGCCTTGCATGGTCGCTCCTGTGTGCCTGGTGCCTGGAAAAGGGCGTACGTGCCCGTCCGGTGCCGTCCGCCCGGGGACGGCACCGGTCGTGCGATGGTCGGATCGAGCATATGGCCCGGCACGGACAACCGGTTCGGGTTGTACCGAACCGTTGTCGGACCGACTGCCGGCCGATCCCGGCAGAGCCCGGGGGTCCCGGCAGAGCCCGGGGGTCCCGGCGGAGCCCCGGGGGTCCCGGTCGGCGGTCAGTCCGGCGCGACGGTCCCGTCGGTGAGGCCGTCGTACATCCCGCGCACCAGGTGTTCCCCGAGCCGGCTCGCGTGCCGCAGCGCCCGCTCGAACTCGTCGAGTGCGCGGAACCGCGCGCCGTAGCGCCGCTGTTCCTCCAGGGGCAGCCGGGGCAACTGCAGCCGGCGCACGTCAAGCCGGGTCGCCGTGGAGGCGTAGCTGCTGGCCTGCCGGTTGTTGGCGGTGCCGCGCAGGAAGCCGGCGAGGAACCACGGGTCGAGGGCCGTGCGGTCGGGTCGCAGCAGCACCAGGTTGCGTCCCAGGGCGGCCCCCGCCGTCGCCTCGTCGACCACGCGCGCCACCGAGCCTCCGCCGAGGACCGGTACGACGACGTCGCCCGGCTCGGTCAGCACGGCCTCCTCGTCGCTCTCGGGAAGCGTGCCCGAGGGAGCCGTCGCGGCGAGGACGTCGTGGTCGGTGAGCACGGGCACGCGCGCGTGGCCGCCGTTGCCTCCGGTGCGCAGCAGCAGCGCGCCCCCGCGGGCGAGTTCGCCGACGGTGGTGAGCGGCCACCGCGCGGGCGGTACCTGGTCGGCGGGCGGCGGGGTGAGGTCGACGGTCAGGCGCAGGGTCGCGCCGAGCCGTTCGCGGACGGCCGTGAGCTCCTCCGCGCCGTCGGCCGCGGCGGCCGGGGGCAGGTGGCGGGCGGGCGCGAGGTCCACGTCGTCGTCGAGGAGTTCGATGACCGGCACCGAACGGGCCAGCCCCGGGCGCTCCACCGGCCCCCCGTCGCGCTCGAAGGCACGCCAGGCGTCCAGGACGGCGTCCCCTACCGCCGCCAGGTCGGGGCCGCCCCGCCCCTCCCCGCCGAACCTCCCGGTGTCCACGAGCAGCACCTCGGGCGTGGCCGGCGTCCGCTCCGGCCGGCGCAGCACCCACAGGTGCAGCGGGACGCTGTGCGGCGGTGCCGCCCCGGCCGGCAGCGCGACGAGCGCCCGCAGCGCGCCCCGGCGCAGCAGGTCGGCCCGGATCCGGCGTCCGGAACGGCGGGACGCCACGGCCGGCGGCATCAGCAGGACCGCGGTGCCGCCGTCGGCGAGCCGGGCCAGGGCGTGCTGCACCCAGGCCAGTTCGGACTCGGTACGGGCGGGGAAGCCGTACTCCCAGCGCGCGTCGTACGCCAGCTCGTCGTGGCCCCAGTTGCGCTCGTTGAACGGCGGATGGCACAGGACCGCGTCCGCGCGCAGCTCCGGGAAGGCGTCGGCGCGCAGGGTGTCGCCGGCGGCGCCGCGCACGCCGGCCCGGGAGTGCAGCGCGAGTCGCAGCGCGGTGAGCGCGGCGAGGTCGGGGGCGCTGTCCTGGGCGTACAGCTCCTGGTCGGGGCGGACGCCGACGGCCCGCAGCAGGGCGCCGGTTCCGCAGGCCGGGTCCAGCACCGTGCGGGCGGGGCCGGCCAGGTCGGCCATGAGGCCGGCGAGTTCGGACGGGGTGAGCGTGTATTGGCGTGGGTTGGCGTCCAGGTGCCGCCCCAGCAGGAACTCGAAGGCCTGCCGGGCCCCGGCCTCGGCGGCCAGCTCGGCCGCGCCGCGCAGGAGAGGGGCGGAGGGGAGGAGCTGGGGGCCGGTGGGGGTGCGGACGGCGGGGGTGGCGGCAGCGGGGTGGGGGGTGTTCACACCCTCCGCACCGCCGGACCTGTTCACAGCCATCGTGCGGCCCGACCTGTTCACGGCTTCGGCGGCGTCCGCACCCCGGCCGTTGTGAACCGTGGGGTCGGCCGTCCCGCCGAGACGTGCGGTCAGCACCTCGTCCAGCGCGGCCGGCAGCATCGCGGCGAGCCGCTCGTCCGAGCCGGCGCTCACGTGCAGCCAGACGGTGGGGCGCTCGTGGATCAGCAACAGCACACAGCCCGCGTGCACCAGCGCCGTCAGCGGGCCTTCGGGGTGCCCGGCGAGTTGCTGCCAGACCCGCTCACGCAGCGGGACCTGCGCGAGTTTGCCCTGCTTGCGCAGCCAGGACTCGATTTCGGCGAGCGCGAAGGACGGGCTGGTCTCGGTGCCGCCGACCGGCTTGGGGAAGTCGGCGTGCCGGCGGCGCCAGTTGCTGACGGCGGCGCGGCCCACCCCGGCGAGCCGTGCGATGCCGGCCGCGGTCACCTCTGTGGTGTTGTCCTGCACGCGGCTTCCGCTCCCCTCGTCCCATGTGTGCACCGAGCATACCGACGCGCACAAGATCCCCTCCTTCACGGACGTGTACACCCCGCCTCGACTTCATAATGTTGACTCGGTTCACAGCCTCTGCTGTTATTGACCCACAGCTTCAACGACCTTGTGTCAACGACTCCCGAAGGACTCCCGATGCGCCTCCCGTCCCGTGCCGTGATGCTGCTGGCCGCCGCGGCCCTCCCGCTGGCCCTGACCGCCTGCTCCGCCGGATCCACCGGCGCGGGCACCGACTCCGGTACCGGCACGAGCGCCGAGCCGGCCAAGGCGAAGGACCCCGACTCCGGCCTGCTCACGGGCACCGAGCTGAAGAAGGCGCTGGCGCCCGCATCGGCCTTCCCGTCCGGGCTCACCCTCGAGTCCGACGGCTCCGCGGACAGCGGCGGCCAGTTCCTCTCCCCGGCCGCCCGGAAGGCGGGGAAGCCGGACTGCACGCGACTGGAGACCACGTCCTGGATCCAGGTGTCCGGCTACAAGGGCGGGGTGTCGTTCGCGCAGAACGGCTACGCGAGCAAGACGGAGGAAGTGGACCAGGAGATCGACGCCTTCCAGGGCAGCACGGCGGCCGCGGTGATGAAGGCGCTGCGCACCGTCGCCGCCGAGTGTGCGACGTACACGGACACCGACGCGCACGCCAAGGTGAAGCTCACCGGCAGCGACACGGCCGGACTCGGCGACGAGGCCTACACGATGACGCTGACGAGCGGCTACTGGGAGAACGGCACCACGCTGATCGCGGCGCGTTCCGGCGGCTCCGTGGTCACCGTGCTGTCCACGGCGGGCACCGACAACGGAGCCGCGACCGCGAGGAAGGTGACGACGACGGTCCTGTCGGCGCTGAAGAAGTAGCTTGATCCGTTCCCGCGAAGGATGCCGATGCGCCTGACGTCCCGCCCTGCCGACCGGGCGGCTGCCGGCGAACCCGCCGTAGGAGAACCCGCCGTACGAGAACGCGCCGTACGAGAACGCGCCGTACGAGAACGCGGCGTGCCCGGAACGCCGCTGCGTGCCGCGCTCGTTCTCGGTCTGCTCCTCGGGTTCTACGTGCTGGCCCTGCTCCTCCTCTGCGTGCTGGCGGTCCTGGACCTCTTCCTGGCCCGGGGCCCCGGCCTCACGGTCGTGGCGGTCGAGGGCTATCTCGGCTCGCTGGCGATCGCCTGGTGCGTGGTGCGGGTCGTCCTGCTCACCCGCGGTCCCGGGGACGGGCAGGACGAGGTGGCCGGAGTGTCGCTGACACCGAGTGAGCAGCCGGAGCTGTGGCGGCATGTGCGGGACCTGGCCGAGCGGGTGGGCACCCGGCCGCCCACGGAGATCCGGGTGGTCCCCGGGGCCAACGCCATGGTGCGGGAGAACGCCCGGTGGCTCGGGCTGATCGCGGGCGAACGGCGGCTCTTCCTCGGCGTCACCCTGCTGATCGGCCTGCCCCAGGACGAACTGGACGCCGTGCTCGGGCACGAACTCGGCCACTATGCCCACGACGACACCCGACTGGGCGGCCTGCTCTGGGCGCTGCACGGCAGGCTGCAGCACACCGTCCACACCTTGCGTCGGCGGGCTGCGCGAGACGAGGCCGAGGAGCGGGCGAGGACCGCCGCACGGGCCGCCCGGCGCCGTGCGGCCGGCAAGCCGCTGGCGCTCAAGCGGGCACCGAAGCCGGGACCGGACCACTATGTGGCCCTTCTCTTCTGCGCGTACGCGCGGCTGTGCCTGCGCCTGACCGAGGCCGTCAGCCGCAGGCAGGAGTACGCGGCCGACCGGGTGGCCGCCCGCGTCGCCGGACGGGACACCACGGCCTCCGCACTGCGCCGCATCCCCGCGCTCGAAGCCGCCGACGACCTCTATCTGCGCGAGTACGCCCTGATGGGCCGGGACGCCGGCCTGCTGCCGCCGGAAGGGCAGTTCCACGGCGGTCTCGCCCAGCTGCTCGCGGACCCCGCGCGCCGGGCGGAACTGGACGCGTGGACCCGCGGGCCGCTCCAGGAGGTGGTGCCCGAGGAGAGCTCTCCGTACGACAGCCACCCGCTCACGGCCGACCGCATCGCGGCGCTGGAGGCACTCCCCGCACCCCCCGCACTCCACGAACTACCTGCACTCCACGAACTTCCCCCGCTCCACGCACTTCCCGAACTCCCCGACGCCGGACGCACCATCACGCACCCCCGGCGCCCCGCCCTCGAGCTGCTCCGGGAGCCGGACCGCGTCCTCACGGGACTGGAACGAGCCGTACTGAGCCGGGAGACGCTGTCCTGGCGGCGCGTGCCCTGGGCGGAACTGCCCGCGTGGACCCGGCGCGAGAGCTGGGCGCGGGAAGCGCAGCCGCTGCTGGAAGCCATGGCCCAGCTGACCGGCGCGAGGAGCGTCCACGTGTCCCGGGCATCCGCGGTGCCGCACCTCCACCAGCTCCTTGACCTGATCGACCACGGTCTGCTGCACGACATCGCCGGCCGGCTGCCCAGGTCGGAGCAGGCCGGCCGGAGCAGCGGGCGGGCGGCACGCGAGTTCGCCAGGACGGCCTTCCGCTCCGCGCTCGGCCGGCTCGCCCTGCTCACCGCGCTGGACACCGGGTTGTGCCGGTGGGACCTGTGCTGGTCCGGACCCGCGGTGCGGACCGTGGCACCCGAAGGATTCGCCGAGGCGCTGGAGGAGGCGCTGGACCACGCGATCGCCGAGCCGCCCGGCACGTCCCCCCTGCGGGCTCTGCTGGCCGGCGGCGGCCGTCCTCCGACGGCCACGTCCACGGCCTCGTCGACCTTCTAGCCTCTCAGCCGTCTCCTCCGGCGGCCCCTACCCGAAAGACCCGTTATGAACGTCCTGATCGACATAGCCGGTGCCGGCATTCTCGTCTATGCGCTCGTCACCCTCCCGCGCAATATCCGCAAGGGGCGTGCGCTCCGGGCGGAGGCGAAGGCCAAGGCGCCGGTCACCATCGACGCCGCGAAGTACGGGCTGGTGCCGGCCGCTCAGCTCGACAGCCGTTCGGCGGGCCCCGATCCCGAAGCCGACGCGGTCGCGGCGGCCGCCCTCGCCGGTGACTGGCGGCGGGCCGCCGCCTACCTGGCGGGGGCGGGCCGCGACTGGGACCTGCGGTGGTACCGGCTCGGCATCCTCGTGCACGCCGCAGCCGAGGACGACGCCTGGCTCAAGGCGTGGCGGACCGAGTACCCCGGCGACCCGTCCGCCGCCCTGGTGCACGCCGACGCGCTGATCGTGCTCGCGGGCCAGGTACGCGGCGCGAAGCTGGCGAAGAACACCACGGCGGAGCAGTTCGAGGGCTTCCACCGGCTGCTGGCCGAGGCGCTGCCCGCCTGCCGGGAGGCCGCCTGGATGGCGCCCGAAGACCCCTGCCCCTGGGTCGCGCAGATCACCATCGCGCTGGGACTCGGCTGGTCGCACGACGACTTCCGGGCGCTGTGGGCCGAGGTCACCGCCCGCGACCCGCACCACTTCGGGGCCCACATGAGCGCGTTGCAGTACTGGTGCGCCAAGTGGCGTGGTTCGCACGAGCTGATGTACGCGTTCGCCGGGCAGGCCGCGGCCGCCGCACCGCAGGGCAGCCTGCTGTCCGTACTGCCCCTGTACGCCCTGATGGAGCACGCGTTCCGGGAGCCCAAGGCACCCGTGTACAACCAGCCGTTCGTCCAGGCGGCCCTGGACGCCACCCTGGACGCCGTGGACCGGGCTCCGGCCGGACACCACCGGCTGCCGACGGTCCGGCACCTGCTGGCGGACACCTTGTTCCAGACGAAGCGCTACCCGGAGGCCGTCGAGCAGTTCCGGGCGGTCGGCGGATACGTCGGCAGCCCGCCGTGGTCGTACTCCGGCAACCCGGTCAAGGCGTTCGTCTTCGCCCGCACCAACACCTTCGTGGCGTGGGAGAAGGCGGGCCGCCCGGCCCCTGCGCCGCGCGGCCACTACCCGGGGCAGTGACACACGCGGCGGTCCCGCGCCGGTACAGCGCCGGTTCAGCGCGCCTTGAAGCGGGACGGTGCGTTGGTCGGGTTGCCGCCCGAGGGGAGTTTCTGGCCCGGACAGGTGGCGAGCACCTTCTTCATCGCGGCCTTCTCGGCGGCGGTGACCCACAGGCCGTACTTCTTCTTCACGGCGACCTGTGCGGCGACGTAGGTGCAGCGGTAGGACTTGTCGGGCGGCAGCCAGGTGGCGGTGTCTCCGTCACCCTTGCCGCGGTTGGCGCTCGCGTCGACGGCCAGCAGGTTGAGCGGGTCGTTGGCGAGGGCTATCCGCTTGCCGGCGTCCCAGTACTTGGCGCCCGTCTGCCAGGCGTCCGAGAGGGCGACGAGGTGGTCGATGTCGACCAGGCTGCGGCCACGCTTGTAGGTGACCTCCTTGCCGGAGTACGGGTCCGGGTCCAGCACGCCGGAGGAGACCTTGCAGTCGCCGCCGGTGTACTTCACGTCCTTCAGGTCGCGCTTGAGTATGTCGTCCCGTGTGTCGCAGGAGTTCGAGTCGGTGTCCGCCCAGGCGGAGCCGAACCTCTCCCGGGAGTAACCGGTCTTCGGCGCCCGCCCCTTGACGGTCAGCGAGTCGGCGGCCGTCAGGGCCGCTCCCCCGCCTGTCGCGCCCGGAGCTGCCGAGGCTCCCGAAGCCCCCTTGTCCTGCAGGTCCTTGCAGCCGGCCACGGCGAACACCATGATGACGGCCACGACCGCCCCGCCCCTCAGACGCGCCACGTGCGCCCCCTCTTCCTTGCCCCGGTCCGCCTCCGCACGGGCGGATCTCCGCTGGTCCCAAGGTAACCGCCGCGCGGTTCGCCCCAGACGGGGCACAGAACGACACATGCCCGCAACTCGCCGCCATAGGCGCCGGTTGTCACCCCCGGCGAAGCCCGGCCCTTACGCCTTCGCGCCCGCTCACTCCCCGCGGCGGGCGAATGCCCCCGATGGACCGCCTCACGCCTTGCCGTGCGCGCACGGCTTCCGGCCGGGGGACGCACCGCGGAGCCGCGGCTTCACGACTCCACGGCTGCGGAGACCGGGTCCTGCTACGACCCCAGGATCGAGGCGAGGAACTCCCCGACCCAGCTCAGCAGTTCCCGCCCGACGAGCGGCTTGCCGCCGACCTTCGCGGTCTTGGGGCGGGGTACCAGCAACTGGTGGGCGGCCGGTTTGATGACCGTTCCGGGGTAGAGGCGCTTGACGCGCAGTTCCTGCGACTCGCGCAACTCCACCGGGGCGAAGCGGATGTTGGTGCCCTGGAGGACGACCTCGCCGACCCCGCACGCGCGGGCGAGCATCCGCAGCCCGGCGACGAGCAGCAGGTTCTCCACCGGCTCGGGCAACTTGCCGTAGCGGTCGGTGAGTTCCTCGCGGACCGCTCTGATGTCGTCCTCCGAGTTGGCGGAGGCGATGGCGCGGTAGGCCTGGAGGCGCAGCCGCTCGCCGGGCGCGTAGTCGTGCGGGACGTGCGCGTCGACGGGCAGCTCGATCTTGACCTCCAGCGGCGGCTCCTCCTCGATCTCGCCGGTCTCCAGCTGCCGCCGGTAGTCCGCCACGGCTTCGCCGACCATGCGGACGTACAGGTCGAAGCCGACGCCCGCGATGTGCCCGGACTGCTCGCCGCCGAGCAGGTTGCCCGCGCCGCGGATCTCCAGGTCCTTCATCGCGACGTACATGCCGGCGCCCATCTCGGTGTGCTGGGCGATGGTGGCGAGGCGCTCGTGGGCCGTCTCCGTCAGGGGCTTCTCGGGCGGGTAGAGGAAGTACGCGTATCCGCGCTCCCGGCCACGGCCGACGCGGCCGCGCAGCTGGTGCAGCTGGGACAGGCCGAAGGTGTCGCCGCGTTCGACGATGAGGGTGTTGGCGTTGGAGATGTCGATGCCGGACTCGACGATCGTGGTCGAGACGAGGACGTCGAACTTCTTCTCCCAGAAGTCGACGACGACCTGTTCGAGGGCCGACTCGGACATCTGGCCGTGGGCGGTCGCGATGCGGGCCTCGGGGACGATGTCGCGGAGTCTGGCCGCGGCGCGGTCGATCGACTCGACCCGGTTGTGGATGTAGAAGACCTGGCCCTCGCGCAGCAGTTCACGGCGGATGGCGGCGCCGATCTGCTTCTCCTCGTACGGCCCGACGAAGGTGAGCACCGGGTGGCGCTCCTCCGGGGGCGTGGTGATCGTGGACATCTCGCGGATGCCGGTGACCGCCATCTCGAGGGTGCGGGGGATGGGCGTGGCCGACATGGTGAGCACGTCGACGTTGGCGCGGAGCTTCTTCAGCTGCTCCTTGTGCTCGACGCCGAAGCGCTGCTCCTCGTCGACGATGACCAGGCCCAGGTCCTTGAACTTGGTCTCTGAGGAGAAGAGACGGTGGGTGCCGATGACGACGTCGACGGCGCCCTCTCTGAGGCCCTCCAGGGTCGCCTTGGCCTCGGTGTCGGTCTGGAAACGGGAGAGCGCCTTCACGCTCACCGGGAACTGCGAGTACCGCTCGGAGAACGTCCCGAAGTGCTGCTGCACCAGCAGGGTGGTGGGGACCAGGACGGCGACCTGCTTGCCGTCCTGGACGGCCTTGAAGGCGGCCCGCACCGCGATCTCGGTCTTGCCGTAGCCGACGTCACCGCAGATCAGGCGGTCCATGGGGACCGACTTCTCCATGTCGTCCTTGACCTCGGCGATGGTCGTCAACTGGTCGGGGGTCTCCGCGTACGGGAAGGCGTCCTCCAGCTCGCGCTGCCAGGGGGTGTCCGTGCCGAACGAGTGTCCGGGGGCGGCCATCCGGGCGCTGTAGAGCTTGATCAGGTCGGCGGCGATCTCCTTGACGGCCTTCTTGGCGCGCGCCTTGGTCTTGGTCCAGTCCGCGCCGCCCAGGCGGTGCAGGGTGGGGGCCTCGCCGCCGACGTACTTGGTGATCTGTTCCAGCTGGTCGGTCGGGATGTACAGCCGGTCGCCGGGCTGGCCGCGCTTGGCGGGGGCGTACTCCACGACCAGGTACTCGCGGGTGGCGCCCTGCACGGTGCGCTGCACCATCTCGATGTAGCGGCCGACGCCGTGCTGCTCGTGGACGATGTAGTCGCCCGCCTCCAGGGTGAGCGGGTCGATGGTCTTGCGGCGGCGGGCCGGCATCCGCGCGCCGTCCTTGCCGGCCGCCTTCTGCCCGGACAGGTCGGTCTCGGTGAGGACGGCGAGCCGGAGCGCCGGGTCGACGAAGCCGTAGTCGATCGAGCCGCACGACACGTGCACGACCGAGGGGCTCAGCTCGCCCAGGTCGACGTCGAGGCGGGCCGCGATGCCCTCGCCGCCGAGCACCTCGACGGTGCGGGCGGCGGTGCCGTGCCCCTCGGTGACGTAGACCGTGCGCCAGCCGTCGGCCAGCCAGCCCTTGGTGTCGGCGAGCGCCTTCGCGGTGTCGCCGCGGTAGGTCTCCGTGGCGTGCATGCCCAGCTTGAGGGTGTCGGCCGCCCCCACCACGTCGGAGGCGTGGGTGAACGACTCGTCGGCGGCGAACGGGGACACCGACCACCACATCATGTCCAGCTCGCGGGCACGGTCGCGGACGTCCGCGATGGACCACAGGGAGGCCGCGCCGACGTCGATGGGCGCCTCGCCGCCGCCCGCGGTGGCCGCCCAGGACGCCTGCAGGAACTCCTGGCTCGTGGCCACCAGGTCGGCGGCACGGGTGCGGACCCGCTCCGGGTCGCACACGACGGCCATCGCGCCCTTGGGCAGCACGTCGAGCAGCAGCTCCATGTCGTCGACCAGGACCGGGGCGAGGGACTCCATGCCCTCGACGGCGATCCCCTCGGCGATCTTGTTGAGCAGCTCGCCGAGCTCGGGGTGCTCCTCGGCGAGGGCCCGCGCGCGTGCCCGGACGTCCTCGGTGAGCAGCAGCTCGCGGCAGGGCGGCGCCCACAGGCCGTGTGCGGCGACCTCCAGGGAGCGCTGGTCGGCGACCTTGAAGTAACGGATCTCCTCGACGTCGTCGCCCCAGAACTCCACGCGCAGGGGGTGTTCCTCGGTGGGCGGGAAGACGTCCAGGATGCCACCGCGTACGGCGAACTCGCCGCGCTTCTCGACGAGCTCCACGCGCGCGTAGGCGGCGGCCGCGAGGGCTTCCACCACCTCGTTCAGGTCGGCGCTCTGGCCGGTGCGCAGGGCCACCGGCTCCAGGTCGCCGAGACCCTTGACCTGCGGCTGGAGCACGGAGCGTACGGGGGCGACGACGACGGAGACCGGGCCGGTCTCGGGGTCGTCGGAGCGGGGGTGGGCGAGGCGGCGCAGGACGGCGAGGCGGCGGCCGACGGTGTCGCTGCGCGGGCTGAGCCGCTCGTGCGGGAGCGTCTCCCAGGAGGGGTACTCGGCGACGCCCTCGGACGGCAGCAGGGTGCGCAGCGCCGACGCCAGGTCCTCGGCCTCCCGGCCGGTGGCGGTGACGGCGAGGACGGGGCGGCCGGCCTCGCGGGCCAGGGCGGCGATGGCGAGGGGGCGGGCCGCCGGGGGGCCGACCAAATCGACGTGCATGCGGTTGCCGTCCGCGGCCGCCTTGATCGCTTCCGCGAGGGCGGGGTCCTTGACTACGGCGTCGAGCAGACCGTGCAGGCTCATTGAGGGCGGCTTTCGTCGGGGGGTGGGCAACGCGAAGTGCCCGGCGCGGGCGGCGACCGGGGGGTCTCCAGCCTACGACTACGCGGGCGCGGCTGCCGGGGGCTGTGGACAACCTCCGTCGCCCTGCGAGGTGCCCCGCGCCACGGCGGCCGTCCCAGGGGGCTCCGCCCCCTGGACCCCCGAAGCCTATGCCCACCCACCACCCGACTCGGTGAGCCGAGAAGCGGGACTCGAAAAGACGAAGACAAGCCCCTGCCCGACTCGGTGACTGCGAAGTGGGACTGGAAGGCGGGGCGGTCGGCCGGGAGGCGGGCCCGGAGGGTACGACAGCGCCCGGCGCCGAAGAGTCCCCAGGACTCCGCGGCGCCGGGCGTTCCCCCGCAACCCCCGTGTGCGGTGGTCTGTCGGGCGGTCGCGGTCAGTCGGTCGCGATCGCGTTCAGGACGTTCATGCGGCCCGCGCGGAACGCCGGGATCAGGGCGGCGAACAGGCCCACGAAGGCCGAGCCGACGAAGACCCCGATGATCGTCGGCCAGGGGATCTCCAGGACCTTCAGGCCCTGCAGGGCGAGCAGCTTCTGGGCCGTCGCGCCCCAGCCCATGCCCAGGCCGAGGCCCAGCAGGGCGCCGAAGAGGGCGATCACCACGGACTCCATGCGGATCATGCGGCGCAGCTGGCGGCGGGAGAGGCCGATGGCCCTCATCAGGCCGATCTCCCTCGTCCGCTCGACCACCGACAGTGCCAGGGTGTTCACGACACCGAGGACCGCGACGATGATCGCGAGGGCGAGCAGGCCGTAGATCAGGTTCAGCAACTGGCCGATCTGGTCCTTGAGCGCCTTCTTGTAGTCGGTCTGGTCGCGGACGGTGTACTGCGGGTAGCCGTGCAGCGCGGACTTGAGCGCCGTGTACGCGGCGTCCTGCTGCCCGTCCTTGGCGGTGGCGAAGACCAGGTCGTCGAGGGGCATCTTGGCGGCCGGCACGTACTTGGCGAGCGTGGTGATGTTCGTGTACTTGGCGCCGGCGTCGATGAGGCCGTCGCTGCTGGTGATCGCCCGGACCGTCAGGTGGGCGGTGCGGCCGTCCCTGAACCTGACGGTGATCTTCGAGCCGAGGTGGATGCCGTGCGCCTTGGCGAACTTGTCGTGCACGGACATCGAGTCGGGCAGGTAGGCGTCCTTGAGGTCACCGGCCACGGTCTTGGTGCGCAGGTCGGTGGCGTAGGTGGGGTCGGCCGCCGTGATGTCGGTGTCCTTGAGGGTCTTCCCGTCGGGCGTGGTGTAGTCGGCGGTGGTGGTGCGGTACTCGGTGACGCGGGCGAGTCCGGGGACGTCCTTGACGGCCTTGACGGCCTGCGGGGTGATCCGCTGGCCGCTGTCGGACTGGATGATGAAGTCCGTGCCGACGGTCTTGTCGAGCTGGTCGGAGGCGGAGGCGACCATGGAGGAGCCGACCACCGAGAGGCAGGCGACCAGCGCCAGTCCGATCATCAGGGCGGCGCCGGTGGCGCCGGTGCGGCGCGGGTTGCGCAGCGCGTTGCGTTCGGCCATGCGGCCGACCGGGCCGAACATCCGCAGCAGGACGGCGCCGAGGACCCGTACGACACCGCCGGCGAGCAGCGGGCCGATGACGACGAAACCGAGGAGGGAGAGGACGATGCCGAGGCCGAGCCAGGCCGAGCCCTCCTGGGCCTTGTCGGCGGCGGAGGCGAGGTAGAGGCCGTAGCCGCCGGCGCCGGTCAGCACGAGGCCGATCAGGGCGCGTATGCGGCCCGCCCTGGCGTCGGCGGGGGCGCCGGCGTCGCGCAGCGCGGCCATCGGGGAGACCTTGCCGGCGCGGCGTGCGGGCAGGTAGGCGGCGAGGACGGTGACGACGACGCCGAGGACCAGGCCGAGCACCGGGGTCGTCCAGGCGACCGTCAGGTCACTGGTCGACAGGTGCATGCCCATCGAGCCCATGAGCTTCATCAGGCCGACGGCGATGCCGACGCCCGCGCCGACGCCCAGGACCGAGCCGACCACGCCGAGAAGCAGGGCCTCGACGAGCACGGACCGGTTGACCTGGCGGCGGCCGGCGCCGATGGCCCGCATCAGGCCGATCTCACGCGTGCGCTGGGCGACCAGCATCGAGAAGGTGTTGATGATCAGGAAGATGCCGACCAGGAAGGCGATCCCGGCGAAGCCGAGCATCGCGTACTTCATGACGTCCAGGAAGCTCTCGACGTCCTTCTGGTTGGCGTCGGCGGTCTCCTTGGCGGTCTGCACCTTGTAGGCGGTGCCGAGTTCGCCGGTGACGTTCTTCTTCAGCTGGGCGTCCGTCACGCCCGGCGCGGCCGTCACGTTGACGTTGGTGAAGACGCCGGTCCGCCCGACGAGGGTCTGCTGGGCGGTCCTCGTGTCCAGGTAGAAGATCGCGGCACCGGGGTTGGTGACGGTGAAGTCGGCGATGCCGGAGATCCTCGCGGTGTGCGTGCCGACCGCGCTGATCACGCCGATCTCGTCACCCAGCCGCAGGTGGTGCTTGTCGGCGGTGTCGGCGTCCACCATGACCTGGCCGGAGTTCCGCGGCGCCGCACCGGAGGTGATCTTCATGGTGCGGGCGTCGTTGGAGTTCCAGCTGCCGACGATGGTCGGCGCGCCGCTCGACGGGGACAGGCTGTCCTTCTTGGCGTCGACGACGGTCACGGAGGTCGAGAAGACCGTCCCCTCGGCCGCCTTGACGCCGTTCGCGGCGCGGACCTTGCCGACCACCGCGGCCGGCATGACCGGCGGCCTGCCGTTGTCGGAGGTGGTCTCGCCGGTGTCGGAGGCGCCCTTGGCGCTGACCGTCACGTCGGACGAGGTGGCCGCGAACAGCTTGTCGAACGTCGTGTTCATGGTGTCGGTGAACACCAGCGTGCCGCACACGAACGCCACCGACAGCAGCACGGCGACCGCGGAGAGGGCCATGCGTCCCTTGTGCGCGAAGAAGTTGCGCATCGAGGTCTTCAGGACGGTCATGACGTACGCCCCCGCGCGTCGAAGTCCTTCATGCGGTCCAGGACGGTCTCCGCGGTGGGCTTGAACATCTCGTCGACGATCCGGCCGTCGGCGAGGTAGAGCACGCGGTCCGCGTAGGAGGCGGCGACCGGGTCGTGCGTGACCATCACGATGGTCTGGCCCAGGTCGTCGACGGAGCTGCGCAGGAAGCCGAGGACCTCGGCGCCCGCGCGCGAGTCGAGGTTTCCGGTCGGCTCGTCCCCGAAGATGATCTCGGGGCGGGCGGCGAGGGCGCGCGCCACGGCCACGCGCTGCTGCTGGCCTCCCGAGAGCTGGGTGGGGCGGTGCTTGAGCCGGTCCGCGAGCCCCACGGTGTCGACCACGCGCCGCAGCCACTCCTTGTCGGGCTTTCGCCCGGCGATGTCCATGGGCAGCGTGATGTTCTCCAGCGCGTTCAGCGTCGGCAGCAGGTTGAACGCCTGGAAGATGAACCCGATCCGGTCGCGGCGCAGCTTGGTGAGCTTCTTGTCCTTCAGGCCGGTGATCTCGGTCTCGTCCAGGTAGATCTGACCGCTGGTCACGGTGTCGAGCCCGGCGAGGCAGTGCATCAGGGTGGACTTGCCGGACCCCGAGGGGCCCATGATCGCGGTGAACTGCCCGCGCATGATGTCCACGTCGACGTGGTCCAGGGCGACGACCCGGGTCTCCCCGGCCCCGTACGCCTTGACGACCTGCCGCGCCCGCGCGGCAACGGCCGTACGCCCTCCAGTACCCCCGTGCCTGGGAATGGTCACAGCCGATGTCACGGTATATCTCCTAAGTCGGTCAGCGAACGGACAGCCCTGCGCTGTGCGTTGCTGTGCGGTGGTCGGTACGACGACGAGTCTCGCGGCCGGCGGGGTCGCTCCGCGCTGGTGCGGAGCCCCGTCTTGCCCGGGGGAAAACCCCACCCCCCCGGTTCGGTCAACCGCCCCCCGGCGGCGTAAAGCCAGGTTAAGGACGGGCGGGGCGCCGTCTCGTCCTCCGGCGGTACGAACCCTCCCCGAGCCGTAGTACGGAGAAGCCCCTAGGGGACGTCCACCGCCGGGTGGAGTCCTTCTCGGGGTCGGTCTCCACCCACCGCCCCAGGAAGCGTCCACCCTTCCGCCGCGTGAGGGTCAAGTTGCCGCACCCTCTCACCAGGTGGACGCGGACTCCCGCCGCACCGGGACGGGTGGGAAGCTGTTGTGCGCGACATAGATACATGGCGGAGGCACGGGGAGGGGATCCGGCGTGGAGCGGGAGAACGCGGAGACGGCGAAGAAGGGGAGGGCGGAACCCGCGAGACGCGCGGTGGCGCGCGAGGCCGGGACGGACCGGCGGGGGGCCGTGGTGGCCGCCCTGATGCTCGCCATGGCGCTGGCGGCGCTCGACTCCACCGTCGTCTCCACCGCCGTACCCCAGATCGTCGGCGACCTCGGCGGCTTCTCGGTCTTCTCCTGGCTCTTCTCCGGCTACCTGCTGGCCGTCACCGTGACACTGCCGGTGTACGGCAAGCTCTCCGACACCTTCGGCCGCAAGCCGGTGCTGGTCGCGGGCGCCGCGGTGTTCCTGCTGGGGTCGCTGCTGTGCGCGGCCGCCTGGAACATGGCCGCGCTGATCGCGTTCCGGATCGTGCAGGGCCTCGGCGGCGGGGCGTTGCAGGGCACCGTCCAGACCCTCGCGGCCGACCTGTACCCGCTCAAGGACCGCCCGAAGATCCAGTCGAAGCTGTCCACGGTGTGGGCGGTGTCGGCGGTCGCCGGGCCGGGACTCGGCGGGGTGCTGGCCGCGTACGCGGACTGGCGGTGGATCTTCCTCATCAACCTGCCGATCGGCGCGGCGGCGCTCTGGCTGATAGTGCGTCACCTCCACGAGCCGAAGCGCGCGCCGCGCACGCCCCCGCGGGTGGACTGGGCGGGCGCGCTGGCCGTCTTCGCGTGCGGTGGCGTGCTGCTGACGGCGCTCGTGCAGGGCGGGGTGGCGTGGGCGTGGTGGTCCGCACCGTCGTGCGCGCTGTTCGCCACCGGGCTCGCGCTGGCGGGGCTCGTGGTGTGGACCGAGCGCCGGGCCGCCGAGCCGATCATCCCGGGGTGGGTGTGGCGGCGCCGTACGATCGCGGCCGTCAACCTCGCGCTCGGCGCGCTGGGCCTGCTGATGGTGGCGCCGACGGTGTTCCTGCCCATGTACGCGCAGTC
The DNA here is from genome assembly GCF_055583445.1 of Streptomyces sp. NPDC104761. NCBI lineage: Bacteria > Bacillati > Actinomycetota > Actinomycetes > Kitasatosporales > Streptomycetaceae > Streptomyces > Streptomyces sp. NPDC104761. The sequence goes on from NZ_JBVJNZ010000002.1 coordinate 135,397, forward strand.
GGTGCTCGGGCTCGCCCCGGTGGCCGCCGGGTTCGTGCTGTCGGTGTGGACGCTGACCTGGCCGGTCTCGGCGGCCCTCAGCCAGCACGTCTACCGGCGGATCGGCTTCCGCGACACCGCACTGCTCGGCATCGGCGCGGCCACGCTGATCCTGTTCGCGTTCCCGTTCCTGCCCTACCCGGGCTCGGCCTGGCAGCCGACGCTGCTCATGCTCCTGCTCGGCGCCGCGCTGGGCCTGTTCCAGCTGCCGCTGATCGTGGGCGTGCAGTCGACGGTGGGCTGGGCGGAGCGGGGCACGACGACCGCGTCGGTGCTGTTCTGCCGGCAGACCGGCCAGACGATCGGGGCGTCGGTGTTCGGCGCGGTCGCCAACGGGGTGCTGGCCACCCGGCTGGGCGGCGCGGGCGACCTCGACTCCGTCACGCGCGCACTGGACGACGGAACGGCCCCCGAGGCCACCCGGCACGCCATCGCGGACGCGGTCCACGCGGTGTACTTCGGGGCGGCGTGCGCGGCCGCACTGGCGTTCGTGGTGCTCCTGGTACTGGCGCCCCGGCGGTTCCCGGTCCTGACGGAGCGGTGAGGACGGCCGCCCTCCCCCCGGGCGGCCGGCGCCGTCCGGAAGCCCGACCCCGCCACAGCCCGGAAGCCGGACCCCGCTACCGCCCGTGCGCGCGGCGACGCGCCACCAGGACCGCGCCCGCGGCGAGGGCGACGGCCACCGCGGCGGCGCCCGCGAGAACGCGCGGAACATTTGGGTTAACGCGGGTAACACCCGAGGTCAGGGCCGTTGCCGTGCAGTAAGCGCATACCGGCCGGCCAGTTGCAGGAAAAAGCCGCACACACCGCATACCTGCGAGTAACGTGCGTCCCCCGCTCCCTCCTCTCCCTGCGGTCCGCCGCCACGGACCCGAGCCACGCAAGGAGCACCGGGATGGCCCACGACCTTTCCGACCCAGCCGGCCCAGCCGGCCCAGCCGCCTCTTCCGGCCCGTCCGCGCACGGACCGGCCCACCTCACCTACCCCTGGCAGCCACTGCCGCCCGAGCCGCCGAGACCCCGCCCCGTGCCGCACCGCGAGCCGGTCGGCCACCACAGCGACCTGCGGGTGCTGCGCGGCGCCTACCGCCTGCGGCGGCGCACCGCGACCCTCACCGCACTCGGCTACTTCACCCTGTTCCTGGTGCTGTCGGCGTTCGCCCCGGCCCTGATGACGAGCACGGTCGCCGACGGCGTACCCGCGGGCCTGCTCCTCGCGCTCCTCCAGCTTCCCGTCACCTGGCTGGCGATCGCCCTCTACGAGCACTCCGCGCGCCGCCACGTCGACCCGCTCGCCGACCGCATCCGCCGCACCGCCGAACTGGACGCCAGGCGCGGGGCCCAGCGGTGACCGGCTTCAGCGGCTCCGCCCAGTCCATGTCGCTGGTCGCCTTCACCGTCGTCGCGACACTCACCCTCCTGCTGTGCGTGATGACCGGCCCGGACCGCGACGACCTCGACGAGTTCTACACCGGCTACGGCTCCCTCTCCCCGCTCCGCAACGGCCTGGCGATCGCCGGCGACTACATCTCCGGGGCCGGCGTCCTCGCCACCGGCGGTGTGATCGCCCTGTGCGGCTACGACGGCGTCGTCCTCGCCCTCAGCACGGCCCTGTCACTGCTGCTGCTGATGTTCCTGCTGGCCGAACCGCTGCGCAACGCGGGCCGGTTCACCATGGGCGACGCACTGGCCCGCCGGATGCCCGGCCGCAGCGTACGGATCGCGGCCTGCGCGGTGACCATCGCCGCCCTGCTGCCGCTGATGCTGGTCCAGCTCGCCGGCGCCGGACAGCTGATGGCCTTCGTCCTCGGCTTCTCCAACGAGGCCGTGCAGACCGGCTGCGTCATCGGCCTCGGCGCCCTCATGATCAGCTACGCGGCCATCGGCGGCATGAAGGGCACCGCCCTCATCCAGATCCTGAAGATCGTGATGCTGCTCGGTTCCGGCACCGTGGTCGCCCTGCTGGTCCTGCACCGCTTCGCCTGGGACCCGGGCGCCCTGCTCGCCGCGGCGGCCCGGGGCAGCGGCGCCAAAACCGCCTACCTGCGCTCCGGCCTCCAGTTCACCGGCGGCCCCGCCCCCCGCCTCGACATGATCAGCTCGGAGCTGACCGTCGTCCTCGGCGGCGCCTGCCTGCCGCACATCACCATGCGCATGTACACCGCCTCCAGCGCCCGCCAGGTCCGCCGGTCGATGTCCTGGGCGGTGTCGTGCGTGGCCCTGTTCGTGCTGGTCGTCAGCGTCGTCGGCTTCGGCGCCACCGCCCTGGTCGGCCGCGCCGCCGTCACCGCCGCCGACCCGCAGGGCAACACCGCCTACCTGCTGGGCTCCCGCGCGGCCTTCGGCACCGACGTCTCGACGGCGGAGACCCTGCTCTTCACCACCGTCACCACGGCGATCTTCCTGACCCTGCTCGCCTCCGTCGCCGGCATGATCCTCGCCTGCGCCAACTCCCTCGCCCACGACGTCTTCGCGACCCGCGACCAGGAGATGCCGGCCCGCCGCGAGATGACCCTGGCCCGCGTCTCCGCGCTCGCCATAGGAGTCCCCACGATCCTGCTGGCGACCCTCGTGCAGCACCACAGCCTGCAGCCGCTGATCACCCTCTCCTTCTGCGTCGGCGCCTCCGCCCTCGCCCCCGCCCTGGTCTACGGCCTCTTCTGGCGCCGCTACACCCGCACCGGCCTGCTGTGCACCCTGCTCGGCGGCACCCTCGCCGTCCTGCTCCTGATGCCCGGCACCAATCTGGTCTCGGGCTCGCCGGGCGCCGCCTTCCCGCACGCCGACCTCAACTGGTTCCCCTTCACCACCACCGGCCCGGTCTCCATCCCGGCCGGGTTCTTCCTGGGCTGGCTGGGGACGGTGGCCTCCGGCCGGCACAAGGCCGCGGAACAGCGCCGGCAGTACGAGGCGGTGGAGGGGTGGATCCTGGCGGGGGCGGTACGAAGAAGCGACTGAGGGCGCGGCGGGAGCGCTATTCCGCCGCCGCGCGCCCCGTCAGGGTCATGAGGCTGTCCCGCATGTGGTCCATGTGCGCCTGCACGTCGTCCCAGGTCTCGCCGTGCTCGCGCAGCACCCGCTCGGTCTCCCGCGCGATCTGCTCCTCGCGGGCCCTGGCCTCCGCGAGAACCTCGCGGGCACGCTCCTCGGCCTCCTCCTCGGAGCGGCGCGCCGACTCCCCGGCCTCCTCCAGAGCCCGTTCCGCCTCCGCCAGGGCGGCCTCGGCGCGCGCGATGCGCTCGGCATTGTGCGCGTCGACGGCGGCGGCCCGCGCGGCCTCCTCGCGCTCCTCCTCGGCCCAGCGCTCCGCGTGCTCCTTGGCCAGCTCCGCGAGCATCGCGGTGGTGCGCTGCCGCATCTCGCGCAGGGCCGCAAGCGCCTCGCCCCGCTGCTCCTTGACCTCCAGACGGGCACTGATGCGGATGTCGTCCGCCTCGGCGCTCGCCGCGAGGAGCACCTGGCGGGCGCGTTCCTCGGTGTCCGCACGGAGCGCGTCGGCCCGCTCCCGTACCGCGTCGCACTCGCCGTCGGCGCGCGCCGCGGCCTCCACGACCCCCTCCGTCAGCTCGCGGCGGGCGCCCTCGCGCAGGGTCTTCGCCTCCTCCAGCACGAGCCGGAAGATCCGGTGCGCGCGGTCCCCGAGCGCCTCGTACGTCTGCGGCGGAAGCTCCTCGACCACGGCGCGCATCCGCTCGGCCTCCGCCTCCATCTCCTTGGCGAGCACGGTGAGCCGCGCGGCACGCTCCCACGCCGCGTCCCGGTCCTCACCCAGCTCCACCATGAACGCGTCGACCTGGTCGGGGCGGTAGCCACGCCCCCGGACGGTCACGAACTCGTACGGCGACATCGATGCGCTGCTCACCTGGAACCCCTCTCCGCCTGACCCGCACGAAATGATGATTTCGCGGACATCTTGATGGATCGGACGTAAGTGTTCATAACGCGACACTCCGCATGCCGCGCCGGAAACACCGCACGCCGTACCGGGAAGAGGGAAGCGCGCCTGGGGGCGCGCAAGCCCAACCGCGCGCCCCTCGGCAGCGGCCGGCACCCTCGCACCCACAGCCGATCCACGCGAAACCGGCGGACCCGCCGGACGCGACGCGCACGCACGCGCAGGGGCCGGCCAGGTCTCCCGACCCGACCGGCCCCCGTAAGGCCGTCCTACCCCCGCGCTACAGCAGCCCGTCCCACATCTGCTCCAGCAGCACCGACCACCAGCTCTCCGGCGAGCCGAGCGCCGCCGGGTCCAGGGAGGCCAACTGGGCCTGGAAGTCGACGGTCCAGCGACCCGCCTGCTCCTGGTTCAGGCCGAACCTGAGCCGCCACATCCGGCCCAGCAACGCCAGACAGCGGACGAACTCCGGCAGCCCCGTGTTCACGAACTGCGGCGGCACCGACGCCCCGCCCGGCCCCGCCTCCACGGGCACGGCCACGATGTTCGCGGTCCCGTACTGCACACAGACCGCCTTGCCGAAGTCGGTCCCCATCACGAGGTACGACGCCGCGTCCGGCGCCGGCTGCAACCCGCGCTCCTGCGCCAGCTCCGCCAGCGTCGGCACCGGCCGGCCCGGCTGCGCCTGCGCCCAGAAGAACGGCCCCATGTCCAGCGGCAGCCCCGCCGCCACCAGCGTGTGCGCCACGATCGGCGGCACGCCCTGGCGCGACACCGCCGCCTGCTCGAACCGGAACACCCCGGGACCGAACGCCGCGGCCAGCTCCTGCGCGACCGCCTCCGGCGGGATCGGCGGCGCCGCCTGCACCTGCGGCAGCGGCGCCCGCACCGGCGCGGGCCGCGCGGGACCCGCCGCCACCTGGTGCAACTCGCCCTGATGCGCCAGCAATTGCCGCATCCCCTGCTGCCGGCTCGCGTGATCCGTGCCGTACGGCGCGATGCTCGCCAGCCGCGCCTGCGGCCACTGCTCCCGGATCATCCGCGCACAGTACGCACCCGGCAGCTCACACGGCTCCAGCTCCGTGTGCAGCTCCAGCACCTGGTCCGGCGGCACGTTCATCGCCCGCAGCTCGTGGAAGATCTGCCACTCCGGGTGCGGCGTGCCCGGCGCCGAACGCCGGATCAGCTGCTGCTCCGAACCGTCCTGCGCCCGGTAGCGCAGCACCGCCTGATATCCCGGCCCGACCGTCGGCTGCCCCTGCTGCGGATAGCCGTAGGCCGGCGGCTGCTGCCCCGGCACGGGCTGACCGGGAACGGGCTGACCGGGAACAGGCTGACCGGGCGGCGGCATCGCACCGGCCGGCATCGGCGGCGGCATCTGCGGAGTGCCCGGCGGCCTGCCGGGGGCGGGCGGAGCACCCACCGGAGGCGCGGCCAGCACCGTCTCCGCGTGGTGCACCCCCGCGCCGCCCGCACCACCGGCAGAGCCCTGCGCGGGAGGCACGGGGGGCGTGGGAGAGGCGGCGGGGGCGCCCGGAGGCTGCGACGCGCCGGGGGCGAAGGGTGCGCCAGGGGCGCCCGGGGGCCGCTGCGCGCCGCCACCCATGCCGCTCGGGTCGGCCAGCATGGTGGCCGCACGATGAACGTCGCCCGGCGGCGGGCCGCCCGGAGCACCCGGCGCACCGGGCGAGTTGGGGGCGCCCGGCGGGGTCTGCGCGCCCGGCGCCGGTGCCGGGACTTCGGGCCCCTTGGCACCGGGCGCCGACACCATCTGCGTCGGCGCATAGCCAACCGCGGGCGGCTGAGGCCCACCCCCGGGGTGAGCACCCGGCGCTCCCGGCACTCCCGGCGCTCCTGGTACGCCCGGCGGCGGAGGCGGCGCACCGGCCCCGCCGCGCGCCCTGCGCGGAGGAGGCGCGGCCCGGCTCGTCGCGGCGTCCGCTATGTCACTGGCGTTCGGCGCGAACGGCCGGCCGGGAGCGGCCGGACCCGCCGGACCTGCCGGACCCGCCGGACCCGCCGACGGCTGGGGCACGCCCGGAGCACCGGCCGGCGCCTGCGGATAGCCGTAGCCCGGAGCGGCCGCGGCCTGCGGGTGGCCGTAGGAGGACGCGGGCGGCGTCGCGGGCGCCTCCGGGCGCGACGGCGCACTCGGCGAAGGTGCGCCGGGAGCCGCCGGCCCCTGCGGGTAGCCGTACGACGCGGCATCCCGCGGAGGCGACGGGGGCGTGCCGCCCTGCGCACGCGCCTCGTCGAGCGCCGGATTCACCGACGTGCGCGGCAGTTGGCTGCCGCCCGCCATCAGCGCCGTCTCGGCCTCTCCCAGGGCCCCGTCATCGGCATCGCTCAGCGGCGGTGCGAACACCGTCGCGGGCAACGGGACGGAACGGTCCTCGCCGGCATCGGCGTTGGTGTCGGTACCGGCCCAAGGAGTCCCACCGGCAGCCGCCGGCACCCCGGCCTGCGTCTCGGCGAGCCCAACGGAACCAGAACCGGAACCGGGAACCGGGCCAGCACCGGCGTCCGCACCGGCCGACGCCCCGTCACCCCCCGGCCGCCGATCCGGAATACCCATCTTGTCCGCCGCCTCCTGGAGCCACTCCGGCGGACTCAACAGGAACGACGTCTGGTTCAGGTCCACCCGGGCCGCGGGCGCCGGCACCGCGTCGGCGACCTCCGCCTCACGGCCGTACTCCTCCTCGTACCGGCGGATCACCTCACCCACCGGCAGCGCCGGCCACAGCGTGGCCTCACCGCTGTCACGGGCGATCACCAGCCGTTGCCCGCCCCCGTCCGACCGCGGACCCTCCGCACGGTCCTCGCCCCACACCACGAACCCGAGACCGAACTCCCGCACCCGCACCTCACGATGCTGGTACGCCGGGACGTCACCGTTGACCCACTCCTCCGCGCGCTCCTGCGCCTGCGCGAACGTCACCATGCCGGACCTCACTCCCCCGAGCCGGCCGAGGCCACCGGCACGGCACGCGCGAAACCACCGTCGACCATCAGGTTCGCCACCGTCTCCAACTCCGGCGGGGACCCCGCCAGCCGCGACAGGAACACGTCGAAGTCCTCACCGCACGGCAGCAGCAGACGCTCCACCCGCTCCGCCGGCGCCCACCCCGGATCCACGTCACGCGCGTCGTCGTACGCGCAGAACCACACCGAACCCAGCCGGTCCCCCTTGACCTTCACCGCCACCAGACCGCCCTGCACGAAACCGACGCCCAGGTAGTCCTTGGTGAGATGGTCGCGCAGGCACTTGTTCACGTACACGAGGTCGTTCACTGCCGCCTCGTCCCGAACCGTGAAGAACGGCTGGTCCACCAGCAGTCCGAGACCCGCGTCCAGGGCCGTCCCCACCGGCGCACAACCCCCCGCCGCCTTCAGGAACGAACGGTACGCACCCGGCAACCGGTACCCGAGATCCTCCTCGACCCCCTGCACCTGCGACTCCGACACCGCCACACCCGACTTCGGCAGCCCGAAGTGCGCCGGCCGCGTCTCCTGCAACGGCCGCGTCCCCCGCTTGTCGTGGTCCACCCGCGCCGTCGCCACCCCACCGTGGTGCCGCAGCAGCGCCTTCACCTCCACCGGCACCAGCTCCAGCCGCCGTGACCCCGCCACGTGGTGCCACGTCCAGCCGTGCGGAGTCGCCACCGCCGGCACCGTGTCCCACAGCTCATGACCGGAAGCCGCCAGCACCGCGTTCGCGGACACGAAGTCCGTCAGCCGCAACTCGTCGACACCGAAACCCTCCGGCGGATCGGCGATCTCCGCCGCCGCACGCGCGTAAGGCGAGAAATCGGGGTAACCACGCTCGTCGATCCGTACCCCTCTCGGGTGACGTGCCGCCCGAACCGGATCCGGGAAATGCACGACCTGCCCGGCATAGGCCGCGTTCGGCGGCACGGCCTGTCCCCCAGCCTGGCCGCTGGGCGGTGCCCCCAGCCCGAGCCGACCTGTCGTCATGACCGATGCCCCCTGCGGCACTCTGTACGAACCGGCATCACACCCCTGCGGCGCGGCACGGCCCGTATCCGGCTGTCTCTCCCACGTCCCGGACGCGTCGACCGCGCCCGTCCCGGTTGCCGACAGCCTATGCGGTACACGAACCCCGGTCACCGGCCCTCCGGTTCCGTGACCAGCCGTCACCCCAACGTGACAGCCTGCCCAGACCCGGGCGTGTCGCGCCGCCCCAGCTACCGCACCCGCCACGGGATTTGGCAGTCTGTGACTTTCGGGGGGATGCCCGGGAGGGGAAGACGATCATGAACACCACACAGACGGGACCACACACCGCCATGTCCGGCGCCACCCACGGCGCCACCAACGGCGACCCCCGCATCGGCTGGAGCAGCAACGAAATACCTCCCGCCCCCACCCTCCAGCACCGCCGCGACGGCATCCTGCCCACCGTCGCCGCCGCGCTCTCCGTCCGCGGCGCCACCCTCACCGGCACCGCCGCCCGCGGCGACCAGCCGCCCCCGCTGCACCCGCTGGTCCAGGAGTTCCTCGACTCCCTCCCCAGCGGACAGCGCGACCGCTTCACCGGCCGCTGCGCCGAGGCCATCCTCATCTCACGGCACCTCAGCACCGCCGACAGCGCCCGCAGCAAACGCGCCGCCCGCAAACCCATGACCAACGGCGAAGCCCGCAAATCCCTCAAGCAGGCCAAACTCACCGCCCGCCGCATACGCGAGGACGGCGACCCCCTGCACGGCAGCTTCGCCGCCCCCTGCCGGGCCTGCGCCGCCCTCACCGCCCACTTCGGCGTCCGCGTCGTCGACCCCACCACCGACGACGCCTGACCCACACCCCCACGCGCCACACACCCGCACCCGCACAGCAACCAGGACGATCGAAGGGCAGATGCACGCCGACCGCACCACCTCCACACGCTTCTCCGTGCCCGTCGACGCAGCCCTGCGCGCCGCCGGCTGGCAACCCGGACGCTGGGACATAAAGCAGGCCGAAGTATGGGCCGACACCCTGCGCGACCACGCCTCACCCGCCGGACACCGGCACGCCGTCTTCCCCGCCGCCGTGGAAGCCTGGGCCGAATTCGGCGGCCTCCACATCAACCCCACCGGCACCGGCCGCCAGATCGCCCCCGCCACCCTCCACCTCGACCCCCTCCACGGCCTCCACCTCGCCCGCACCCTCGGCGACCTCGGCCGCGCCCTCGACACCCAGATCTGCCCCCTCGGCGCCGAGACCGACACCCACTCCGTCCTCGCCATCGACGCCGAAGGCCGCATCTACACCCTCGACCACACCGGCGACTGGTACGTCGGCCCCGACATCGACCACGCCCTCACCACCCTCATCGCAGGCGTCGAACCCCAACGCCTCACCACCCAGCCCTAGGGACTGCCCAGCAGTCACGCCGCCGGAATCACCGCCGACACCCGGAAACCCCCCGCATCCGTCGGCCCCGACACGAACACCCCACCCAGCCCCAGCACCCGCTCACGCATCCCCACCAGACCGTTCCCACCCGACGGCAGGCCCGCGGCCGCCGCGGACGCCGGCTCCGGCGGCGGCTCGTTCTCCACCTGCATCGCGATCTCCGCCACCCGATGCGCCAACCGCACATGCGTCTTCGCACCCGCCGCATGCTTGTGCACGTTCGTCAACGCCTCCTGCACCACCCGGAACGCCGTCTGCTCGATCACCGCCGCATACGACCGCACATCCCCCTCGACGGACAGATCCACCACCATCCCCGCCGCCGCCGACTGCCCCACCAGCACCTCAAGCTCCGACAGCCACGGCCCCTCCTCCTCCACCGCCACCCGCGAAGCCGCCGCCGCGGCCGCCACCCCCACCGCAGCCAACGGCACCGCAACCGACGCCGAAGCCGCAGTCGCAGACGTACGCCGCTGAGCCGCCTCCCCCGAACGCAACACCCCCAGCATCTCCCGCAACTCCGTCAACGCCTGCCGCCCCATGTCCCCCACCAGCGCCGCGTTCCGCACCGCCTTCTCCGGATCCTTCCGCGCCACTGCCTGCAACGCCGCCGCATGCACCACCATCAACGACACCCGGTGCGCCACCACGTCATGCATCTCCCGCGCGATCCGCGTCCGCTCCTCACCCCGCGCCCACTCCGCACGCTCCTCCGCCCGCTCCGCCAGCAACTGAAGCTCCCGCTCCAGACTGTCCGCCCGCTCCCGCAGGCTCTCCATCAACCGCCGCCGCGCCCCCACGTACAACCCCCACAGCACCGGAGGCGCCGTCAGCCCCAACGACGTCGCCAGCGACGCGAACGGAACGAACCAGTCCCCCAGCGTCAGATCCCCCCGCGCCATGCTCTGCCGCACCCGCACGAACGTCACGATCAACGTCCCCAGGAACGTCATCCCCGCCAGCGCCACGATGATCCGCCGCGGCAGCTCCGCCGCCGCCAGCGTGTACAGGCCGACGATCCCCATCAGGAAACCCATCTGGGCCGGCGTGATCGCGATCGCCACCAGCACCACCGCGATCGGCCACTTCCGGCGCAGCACCAGCACCGAACCGGCCAGCAAACCGAACACGATCCCCACCGACACCGGGATCCCCGCGTCCCGCGCGAACGGAATCCCCTCCGCGGCGCACTCCAGCGCCGACACCAGCGCGAGCCCCACGTCCAGCACCGCACTACGCCACCGCACCCACCACCACGGCCCGGTCAAGGCCGTCGCGTGGTCTGCCCCCGTCGTGGTCATGCCTCCAGCCTACGGGCGCGAGGGTGGGCTTTTCCGGTGAGTTTCGTCTACTCGCCTACACCACACTCCGTAACCGAACAACACCGAAACCCACCAGAATCCCTCGAACTACTGAACCACTCACGTTCGACCCCGGAACCGACCATTCCGCCCGGACGGTATGCCCATGGCACATCCACACAGCAAATACCGGGACTTCGAGGGGCTGCGGGAGCAGGCGGTGGCGCTGCGGCGCGGCGGCTACAGCCTTCGGCAGATCCGGGACGAACTGAAGATCTTCAACAACGACATCCTCAACCAGCTGGTGAAAGGGGAGCCCCCGCCCGAGTGGACCAAGCGACCGAACGCGAAGGACGACTTGCGGGCCAGGGCCCGGGAGTTGCGACTGCAGGGCTGGACGTACGACCAGATCGAGATGGAGCTGGGCTGTTCGAGGAGCTCGGTTTCGCTGTGGGTCCGGGATCTGCCGCGCCCGAGCCCCGTTACACACCGGAAGAGCAGCGTGCACTCATGCAGGAGGACTCGCGAAGCGCCGCGCGGCTGACGACGAGGAGCGGAAGAAGACCAGGGCCGGGGCTCATCAGGAGATCGGCACGATGACGGACCGCGAGCTGTTCATGGCAGGTGTCGCGCTGTACTGGGCCGAGGGCTCGAAGAGCAAACCGTACGACCGACGAGAGCGGGCGATCTTCGTAAACAGCGACCCGGGTGTCATCCGCGTCTACCTCGCCTGGCTCGACCTTCTGGAGGTGGAGCGCGAGAGGCTGGGTTTCAGGCTGCTCATCCACGAATCGGCCGACGTCGAAGCGGCGCACCGGTTCTGGGCGGGGATCGCGGACGTCGACCCGGCGGTCTTCGCCAGGCCGACCCTCAAGAGGCACAACCCGAAGACCGTCCGCAAGAACACCGGCGACGATTATCACGGCTGCCTGACCATCGGGGTTGCCCGCAGCGCCCACTTGTACAACCGGATCGAAGGCTGGTGGAACGGAATCGTGGCTCAGGCCGAGGCACGTCTCCGGTAAGGTCAGGAGCGCTGTCCCCCGTGGTGTAACTGGCAGCACACTGGTTTTTGGTACCAGCAGGACAAGGTTCGAATCCTTGCGGGGGAGCCACAGCACACAAGACCTCGGTTCGGGCCCTGACAGCTCCGTCAGGGCCCGCTCTCATGTCGCCCCTGAAACGCCCCGGTATCCTGCGGATGTCACCCCCGTCCAAGAAGCCGAAGGGCAACCCCGTGAGCGCCATTCGCCCGGCAGCCGTCGTCGTTCTCGCAGCGGGTGAGGGCACCCGTATGAAGTCGGCCACACCCAAGGTCCTGCACGACATCTGCGGCCGTTCCCTGGTGGGTCATGTGCTCGCCGCCTCCCGCGAGTTGGACCCCGAGCACCTGGTCGTCGTGGTCGGCCACGCGCGTGAGCAGGTCGCCGCGCATCTCGGCGAGGTCGACGCCGGCGTCCGTACGGCTGTGCAGGAGCAGCAGAACGGCACCGGGCACGCGGTGCGGATGGCGTTGGAGGAGCTGGGCGGGTCGGTCGAGGGGACCGTGGTCGTGGTGTGCGGGGACACTCCGCTGCTGACCGGGGAGACGCTGACGCGGCTGACCGGTACGCATCACGGTGACGGGAACGCCGTGACGGTGCTGACCGCCGAGGTGCCGGACGCGACGGGTTACGGCCGTATCGTGCGGGACGCCGTTTCGGGGGCCGTGACGGCGATCGTGGAGCACAAGGACGCAACCGACGAGCAGCGGGCGATCCGGGAGATCAATTCCGGGGTGTTCGCGTTCGACGGCCGGCTGCTGGCGGACGCGCTGGGGAAGGTGCGGACGGACAACAGCCAGGGTGAGGAGTACCTGACCGACGTGCTGGGGATCCTGCGGGAGGCCGGGCACCGGGTGGGGGCCTCGGTGGCGGACGACCACCGCGAGATCGCCGGGATCAACAACCGGGTGCAGCTGGCGGAGGCGCGGCGGATCCTCAACGACCGGCTGCTGGAGCGGGCGATGCTGGACGGCGTGACGGTCGTGGACCCGGCGACGACGTGGGTGGACGTGACCGTGACGTTCGAGCAGGACGCCGTCGTGCTTCCGGGGACGCAGCTGCTCGGTTCGACGCACCTCGCCCGGGGTGCCGAGGTCGGGCCGAACAGCCGGCTGAAGGACACCCGGGTCGGCGCGGGGGCGCGGGTGAGCAACACGGTGTCCGATTCCGCTCATGTCGGTGCGGACGCGAGCGTGGGACCGTATGCCTATCTGCGGCCGGGGACCCGGTTGGGGGCGAAGGGCAAGATCGGTACGTACGTGGAGACGAAGAACGCGTCGATCGGGGAGGGGACGAAGGTTCCGCATCTGTCGTATGTGGGTGATGCGACGATCGGCGAGTATTCGAACATCGGTGCGGCGAGTGTGTTTGTGAACTACGACGGTGAGAGCAAGCACCACACGACGGTCGGGTCGCACTGCAAGACGGGTTCGGACAACATGTTTGTGGCGCCTGTCACGGTCGGGGACGGTGCGTACACCGCTGCCGGGTCCGTGATCACGAAGGATGTGCCGCCCGGTTCGTTGGCCGTGGCCCGCGGTCAGCAGCGGAATATCGAGGGTTGGGTGGCTCGGAAGCGTCCGGGGAGTGCGGCGGCGAAGGCTGCCGAGGTGGCTTCCCGGCGGGGCGTGAGCGAGGACTGACCGGAAACAGGTGCGCCGAAGACGTCGTACCGTGATAAGTGCACACCCGCACCTAACCAGCTGTTTCGCCCTTCCGCGTCAGGCACTCGGGGCGCGGAAGATCCAGCTGTACGGCTGAGACACCTCTGAGGAGACAGTGCTGTGACCGGGATCAAGACGACCGGCGAGAAGAAGATGATGTTCTTCTCCGGCCGCGCCCACCCCGAGCTTGCCGAGGAGGTCGCCCACCAGCTGGGTGTCGGGGTCGTCCCGACGAAGGCCTTCGACTTCGCGAACGGCGAGATCTACGTCCGTTATCAGGAGTCGGCGCGTGGTGCCGACTGTTTCGTGATCCAGAGCCACACGGCTCCGATCAACCAGTGGATCATGGAGCAGTTGATCATGATCGACGCGTTGAAGCGGGCGTCGGCGCGGTCCGTCACGGTGATTGTGCCGTTCTACGGTTACGCGCGGCAGGACAAGAAGCACCGGGGTCGTGAACCGATCTCGGCGCGGCTGATCGCGGATCTGATGAAGACGGCGGGCGCGGACCGGATCCTGACCGTGGATCTGCACACGGACCAGATCCAGGGTTTCTTCGACGGTCCGGTGGACCACCTGTTCGCGCTTCCGCTGCTCGCGGACTACGTGGGCACGAAGGTGGACAAGGACAAGCTGACGATCGTGTCTCCGGACGCCGGCCGGGTGCGGGTGGCGGACCGCTGGTGCGACCGTCTGGGCGCGCCTCTCGCCATCGTGCACAAGCGGCGTGACAAGGACGTGGCGAACCAGGTGACCGTCCACGAGGTCGTGGGTGAGGTCAAGGGCCGGGTGTGTGTTCTGGTCGACGACATGATCGACACGGGCGGCACGATCTGTGCGGCGGCGGACGCGTTGTTCGCGCACGGTGCGGAGGACGTCATCGTGACGGCGACGCACGGTGTGCTGTCGGGTCCGGCGGCGGACCGGTTGAAGAACTCGCGGGTGAGTGAGTTCGTGCTGACGAACACGTTGCCGACGCCGGGTGAGCTGAGCCGGGATCTGGACAAGATCACGGTGTTGTCGATCGCGCCGACGATCGCGAGTGCGGTGCGTGAGGTGTTCGAGGACGGTTCGGTGACGAGCCTGTTCGACGAGCAGTGAGCAGCGGGCGGTATCCAGCGCGCAGTGAGCTGTAAAAACGCTTCTGCATGATCGTCCGCGTCCGGCGGACACTGATCGATTTCTCCGTGGCCTCCCTCGCCGAGTAGACTTCTCCAGTTGCTCGGCGAGGGAGGCCACGCCTCCGTTATCGACGCGCTCTTCGTAGCAGGCCGTTCGTGGCCGGGTGACCACGTCCGTTCCTATCTCTACGAGGAGTGATCACCATGTCCGAGGTGAAGATCACCGCCAGCACGCGCACCGAGTTCGGCAAGGGTGCCGCGCGCCGTATCCGTCGTGACAGCAAGGTTCCCGGTGTCCTGTACGGCCACGGTTCGGACCCGCTCCACCTGACCCTGCCGGGCCACGACCTGCTGCTCGCGCTGCGTACGCCGAACGTCCTGATCTCCCTCGACATCGACGGCAAGTCGAACGAGCTGGCGATCCCGAAGTCCGTGCAGCGTGACCCGATCAAGGGCTTCCTGGAGCACGTCGACCTGCTGCTGGTCAAGCGCGGCGAGAAGGTCACGGTCGAGATCCCGGTGCACACCGAGGGCGAGCTGGCTCCCGGCGGCTACCTGCTGGAGCACGTGCTCAACGCGCTGCCGGTCGAGGCCGAGGCCACGCACATCCCCGAGGCCGTCACCGTCTCCGTCGAGGGCCTGGAGGCCGGCGCCTCCGTCCTCGCCAAGGACATCACCCTCCCGAAGGGCACCACGCTGGCCGTCGAGGAGGACGCGGTCGTCCTCCAGGTGCTGGCCGCGCAGGCGGAGGAGGCCCCGGAGGGCGAGGCCGCCGAGGGCGAAGAGGCCGCCGAGGCCTGATCCTCACCTTCGTTTCATCGTTCGTCAGCCGCTGCTTCCTCCCGGGAGCGGCGGCTGGCGCGTATCAAGGAGACATGGACGTGACCACCCCCACCGGGGCCTCCCCCGCCAACGCCCCCTGGCTGATCGTCGGGCTCGGTAATCCCGGGCCGGAGTACGCGATGAACCGGCACAACGTCGGGTTCATGGTCGCGGACCTGCTCGCCGACCGGATCGGCGGGAAGTTCAAGCGGGCGGGGAAGGCTCAGGCGCAGGTCGTGGAGGGGCGGCTCGGGGCGCCGGGGCCGGGCAGCCGGCGGGTGGTGCTGGCCAAGCCGATGTCGTTCATGAATCTCTCCGGTGGCCCGGTGAACGCGCTGCGCGACTTCTACAAGGTGCCGGTCGCCAACATCGTCGCGGTCCATGACGAGCTGGACATCGACTACGGCGTGCTCCGCCTCAAGCTGGGCGGCGGCGACAACGGGCACAACGGGCTGAAGTCGATGACGAAGGCGATGGGCCCGGACTATCACCGGGTGCGGTTCGGGATCGGGCGGCCTCCGGGTCGTATGCAGGTCGCGGACTTCGTGCTGAAGGACTTCTCCTCGGCCGAGCGCAAGGAACTGGACTACTTCGTGGACCGGGCCGCCGACGCGGTGGAGGCGCTGGTCGCCGAGGGTCTTGAGCGGGCGCAAAGCTCGTACAACTCCTGACTTGTCCCCCGCTCGTCCCTACGGCAGTTGACCGGCCGTGGGGACATGGCCAATGATCCCGGCCATGCCTGCTGCCTCCGCCTCTTCCTCCCGTACGGCCCCGGTCGACGTGTTGCGTGTCCTGTTGATGGGGGCGGTCGCCGTGCTGATCCTGGTCGCCGGGGTGTGGGGGTCGTGGGGCACCGCGCAGGACGTGATGCTGACGAAGGGCAAGGAGCGGGGCACGGTGACGGTGTCGGCGTGCGGTGCCGACACCTGCACGGGGCCGTTCGCGCCTGCCTCGGCCGGCGCGTCGAGGCGGGCGAGTGTCGTGCTCGACAAGTCGGTCGGGGTGCGCAAGGGGCAGACGTACGACGTGATCGTGAAGCCCGGTACCGGGGATGTGGTCCGGTCGGGGACGGCCGGTGTGCTGTACGCGTGGGTGCCGCTGGGCGGTGCGTTGCTGCTGGCGTCGGTGGTGGTGGCCGGGGGGCTGCGGCTGCGGCGGGTGGCGTGGGTGCTGGGGGTTTCGGGGATCGCGCTGCTCACGGCGGCGTTCGCCGCGTTGCAGTAGGACGACCGGTGCCCCCGGGGTCGTGGTACGACCCCGGGGGCACCGTCATGTCTGGCTGATGGGCGTCAGCCGGTGTTGCGCAGGCCCGCTGCCACGCCGTTGACGGTGAGGAGCAGGGCGCGGGCGAGGAGCGGGTCGGCCGGTTCGCCTGCGGCTGCCGCCTCGCGCTGGCGCTTGAGCAGGGTGACCTGGAGGTAGGAGATCGGGTCCAGGTAGGCGTCGCGGATGGCGAAGGTCTGCTTGAGGACCGGGGTGGCGTCGAGGAGCTCGGCCTCACCGGTGATCTTCAGGACCTCGGCGACGGTCAGGGCGTGCTCTTCGCGGATGGTGTCGAAGACGTGCTTGAGCTCGTCGGGGACGAGGGTGTCGACGTAGTGCTGGGCGATCCGCAGGTCGGTCTTGGCGAGGGTCATCTCGACGTTGGAGATGAAGTTGCGGAAGAAGTGCCACTGTTCGTGCATCTCGTCGAGGACGCCCTCTCCGCCCAGTGTCGCGGTCAGGCCGGCCTCGCGCAGGGCCTTGAGGCCGGAGCCGACGCCGAACCAGCCGGGGACGATCTGCCGGGACTGGGTCCAGCCGAACACCCAGGGGATGGCGCGCAGGCCGTCGAGCGAGACGCCGGAGCCGGGGCGGCGGGAGGGCCGGGAGCCCAGGTGCAGGTCGGCGAGCTGGTCCACCGGGGTCGACGCGAGGAAGTACGTCGGCAGGTCCGGGTCCTCCACCAGGCGGCGGTAGGCCGCGTGGGCGGCGTCGGAGACGATGTCCATGGCGGCGTCCCAGCGGGCCAGGGCCTCCACGGACTGGCGGGGGGCGGTGTGCAGGGCGGAGGCCTGCAGGGTGGCCGCGACGGTCAGTTCCAGGTTCTCCCGGGCGAGGGAGGGGATGAGGTACTTGTCGGAGATGACCTCGCCCTGTTCGGTGACCTTGATCTCGCCCTCCAGGGTGCCCCAGGGCTGGGCGAGGATGGCGTCGTGGGAGGGGCCGCCGCCGCGGCCGACGGTGCCGCCGCGGCCGTGGAAGAGGCGCAGGCGTACGCCGTAGCGGTGGGCGACGTCGCGCAGCCTGCGCTGGGCGCGGTGGATCTCCCACTGGCTGGTGGTGATGCCGCCGAACTTGGAGGAGTCGGAGTAACCGAGCATGACCTCCTGGACGTCCCCGCGCAGTGCCACCAGGCGGCGGTAGGAGGGGTCGGAGAGCATGTCCTCCAGGATGGTGTCGGCGGCCTTGAGCTCGTCGGTGGTCTCCAGGAGGGGGACGATGCCGATCCTGGCCCAGCCGGCGTGCAGGTCGATCAGTCCGGCCTCGCGGGCGAGGACGGCGGCGGCGAACACGTCGTCGGCGCCCTGGCACATCGAGATGATGTAGGACTCGACGACCTCGGGGCCGAAGATCTCCAGGGCCTTCTTCACCGTCTCGAAGACCCCGAGGGTCTTGGCGCCCGCCGCGTCGACGGGCGCCGGGGTGGGGGCGAGCGGCCGGCGGGAGCGGAGTTCCTTGGCGAGGAGCCTGGTGCGGTAGTCGCGGGGCATGTCGGCGTAGCGCCAGGATTCCTCGCCGAGGCGGTCGAAGAGCTGGCCGAGGGCGTGGTGGTGGGCGTCGGCGTGTTCGCGGACGTCCATGGTGGCGAGCTGGAGGCCGAAGGCGGCCAGGGTGCGGATGGTGCGGGCCAGGCGGCCGTCGGCGAACAGGCCGCCGCGGTGTTCGCGCAGGGAGGTCTGGATCAGGCGCAGGTCGGCGAGGAGTTCGGCGGTGCCGAGGTAGTCGCGGCCGGGTTCGTGCGGGGTGCCGGTGGCCAGGCGCTGCTTGGTGTTGGTGAGCTTCTGCCGGATGCAGGTGGCCTTGAGGCGGTAGGGCTCCTCGGCGTTGAGGCGCTTATAGCGGGGGCTGATCTCGGGGAGCAGCTCCAGGTCGGCCTGGAGGGACTGGAGGAGTTCCTCGGTGGCGCCGGTGTAGCGGATGGAGTTGGAGAGGAAGCCGCGCAGCTCGTCGATCATCTCCAGGGCGTCGTTGATGCCGTGTTCGTGCTGGAGGATGAGGACGTCCCAGGTGACCTGGGGGGTGACGTTGGGGTTGCCGTCGCGGTCGCCGCCGATCCAGGTGCCGAAGGTGAGGGGGCGGGTGTCGTCGGGGAGCTTCACGCCGACCCGCTCCAGCTCCGCCGTGAGGTCCTCCAGGACGTCGCCGACCGCGTCGGCGTGCAGCTCGTCCAGGTAGTAGATGGCGTTGCGGGCCTCGTCTGCGGGTTCCGGGCGGACGACGCGCAGCTCGTCGGTCTGCCAGACGAGGTCGATGTTCTCGGCGAGGCGGACGTCGGTGCGGCGGCGGTCGGACTCGATGACCGGGGTGTCCAGGAGCGCGGCGATGCGCCGGAGCTTGTTGAGGACGGAGCGGCGTGCGGCCTCGGTGGGGTGGGCCGTGAACACCGGGCGGACGTTGAGGTTCTGCACGGTCTCGCGCAGGTGCTCGGGGTCGGCGTCCTTGAGCCGGTCGGCGGTGCGGGCGAGGAGGCCGCCCTCGGCGGCGCGGCGGGCGCGCAGCTCGCGGCCGCGGTGCACCTGCTCGGTGACGTTGGCGAGGTGGAAGTAGGTGGAGAAGGCGCGTACCAGCTTGGCGGCGGTCTCCAGTTCGGTGCCGCGCAGCAGTGCGGCGGCTGCCTCGCCGTCCTCGCGGGTGAGGCGGCGGACCTTCTCGACGAGCTCCAGCAGCTCGGGGCCCTCTTGGCGGACGAGGGTCTCGCCGAGGAGGTCGCCCAGTCGGCGGATGTCGGCGCGCAGCTCACTGCCGGTCGTGGTGGTCTGGTCGTCGGCACTGCTCACAGGTGCGGCTCCTTGCAGTGTTGAAGCTCGTCTGGAGGGAACCCTTCCGTCGGCCGGGCGGCAGGTGGCGCCTGTCCGCATAGCGGCCGGACATCAGGGAAGGAAACAGAGCGGACCGCGCTGTCCGACCGACTCCAAGGATAGGTGTCCATGAGGACGCGCAGGTGCTGGGGCTCTTGCCGTGAGACGCCCCGCTGCCATACTTACGTCGCCGTAGGTTACGGAACCGTAGGGAAGCTTCTTGCCGTCCCGTTCGGTCGCCGCGGATCGGCGCATCTCTCAACCCTCGACCCCACAGGGGACGCGTATGACCTCCTCTCATCCCGATGTGATCGAAGACCCCCGGAAGGCGGCCGACACCGCACCCCCGTCCGCCACCCTGGGGGGTGAGCGGAAGGGTTCGCTGGAGCAGGTCACCCTGCTTCTGTTCATCGTCGTGCCGTTCCTCGCGCTGCTGGCGGCGGTGCCGCTGGCGTGGGGCTGGGGGGTGAGCTGGCTCGACCTGGGCCTGATGGTGTTCTTCTACTACCTCGGCTGCCATGGTGTGACCATCGGTTACCACCGCTACTTCACCCACGGTTCCTTCAAGGCGAAACAGCCGCTCAGGATCGCGCTGGCGATCGCCGGGTCGATGGCGGTCGAGGGCCCGCTGGTGCGCTGGGTGGCCGACCACCGCAAGCACCACAAGTTCTCCGACGCCGAGGGCGACCCGCACTCGCCGTGGCGGTACGGCGAGACCGTGCCGGCGCTGATCAAGGGCCTGTGGTGGGCGCACATCGCCTGGATGTTCGACGAGGAGCGGACTCCGCAGGACAAGTACGCGCCGGATCTGGTCAAGGACCCGGCGATCCGGGCGATCTCCCGGCAGTTCATCTACTGGACCGTGCTCTCCCTGGCGCTGCCGCCGCTGATCGGCGGGCTGGTGACGATGTCCTGGTGGGGTGCGTTCACCGCGTTCTTCTGGGGTTCACTCGTCCGGGTGGCGCTGCTGCACCATGTGACGTGGTCGATCAACTCGATCTGCCACGCGGTGGGCAAGCGGCCGTTCAAATCCCGGGACCGCTCGGGCAACGTGTGGTGGCTGGCGGTCCTGTCGTGCGGCGAGTCCTGGCACAACCTGCACCATGCCGACCCGACGTCCGCGCGGCACGGGGTGGAGCGCGGCCAGATCGACTCGTCGGCGCGGATCATCCGCTGGTGC
This sequence comes from Streptomyces sp. NPDC104761, assembly GCF_055583445.1. Lineage (NCBI taxonomy): Bacteria > Bacillati > Actinomycetota > Actinomycetes > Kitasatosporales > Streptomycetaceae > Streptomyces > Streptomyces sp. NPDC104761. The sequence continues at coordinate 155,938 of NZ_JBVJNZ010000002.1, forward strand.
GAGCAGCTGGGCTGGGCGTACGACGTGCGCTGGCCGTCACGCTCGCGTATCGATTCGCGCCGTAACACCGGGGAAGGCGGCTCTCCGCGGGGGGCCGAGGCCGCGAAGGCGGCATGATTGACGCCGTGGCGACCGACTCCAGCACCCCCAGCACCGACAAACAGCGGCGGGCGCGTCGTACCCGTATGACCGGTGCGGAGCGCCGCCAGCAGCTGCTGGAGATCGGTCGCACCCTCTTCGCGACGAAGGGGTTCGAGGGCACGTCGGTGGAGGAGATCGCGGCGAAGGCCGGGGTGTCCAAGCCGGTGGTGTACGAGCACTTCGGCGGCAAGGAGGGCCTGTACGCCGTGGTGGTCGACCGGGAGATGCGGCGGCTGCTGGACATGGTGACCGGCTCGCTCACGGCCGGGCACCCGCGGGAGCTGTGCGAGCAGGCGGCGTTCGCGCTGCTCGACTACATCGAGGAGTACACGGACGGGTTCCGGATCCTGGTCCGGGACTCCCCCATCCCGCAGTCGACGGGTTCCTTCGCCTCGCTCATCTCGGACATCGCGACCCAGGTGGAGGACATCCTGGGCCGCGAGTTCAAGAGCCGCGGCTTCGACCCCAAGCTGGCCCCGCTGTACGCGCAGGCGCTGGTGGGGATGGTCGCGCTGACCGGCCAGTGGTGGCTGGACGTGCGCCGCCCGAAGAAGGCGGAGGTGGCCGCCCACCTGGTGAACCTGGCCTGGCACGGCCTGGACGGCCTGGAGCAGAAGCCGCGGCTGATAGGGCACCGCAAGGCGTGAGCCCTGCGGGCCGCGCGCAGTATGCGCATCAGTGCTTGAAGATGTCCTTCATCTTCTCCTTGGCCTGGCGGGCGTCACCCTTGGACTGCTCCAGGCGCCCTTCGGCCTCCAGGGGAACGTCACGGGTCGCGCGCCCGCCGACCTCCTTGGTCTTGCCCTTGATCTGTTCCTTCTTGCCCTTGGCCTTCTGGTGTCCTGACACCGTCGATCCCTCCTGAGGCGGATAGGTACGTGGGGTCATTGCTTCGGGTAACCAGGAGCGGGCCGGGGCAAACGGGGGCTCAGGGCGCCGGTTCCAGGAACTCCAGGCGGTTGCCGACGGGGTCCTGGGAGTAGAAGCGGCGGTGTCCGGGGAGGTCGTGGTCCCAGGTGACGGGGGCGCCGCCGGCTTCGAGCCGTTCGGCGTAGGCCTCGATGTCCGTGACCCGCAGTCCCGGGTGGGCCTGGAGGGCGGGCCGGAAGGCGGCCTCGACCCCCAGGTGCAGGTGGACGGTCCCGGCCCGGAACCAGCAGCCGCCGCGCGCCGCGAGCACGGGCGGCTTGGGGATCTCGGTCATGCCGAGGAGGTCGACGTAGTAGGCCCGCAGCAGGTCCTCCGAGCCGGGCGGTGCGGCGAGCTGGACGTGGTCGAGGGCGGTGAGCATCAGGCGTCCTCCTTGCGGGCGACGGCGAAGAGGCGGCGGAAGGGCAGGAGCGTGCCGTAGGGGGCGCTCGGGTAGGCCTCCCGGAGCAGGTCGCGGTAGTCGGCGACGAAGGCGTCCCGGGCCTCGGGGTCGTCGCCGAGGGCGGTGAGGACGGGGCGCAGCCCGGTGCCCTTGACCCAGTCAAGGACAGGGTCCTCGCCGGTCAGGACGTGCAGGTAGGTGGTCTCCCAGACGTCGGTGGCGCAGCCGAGGCGGGCGAGCCGGTCGAGGTAGGCGGCGGGCGGGTGGACGGAGTCCTCGTGGCGCAGCACGTCGGCGAGCCGGGCCTTCCAGCGGGGCGTGGCGGCGAGCTCGCGCATCAGGGCGTGCAGGGGCGCGTCGATGTTGTTGGGCACCTGGAAGGCGAAGGTGCCGCCGGGGGCGAGCGCGTCGAGCCAGTCGGCGAAGCGGTCCAGGTGACCGGGGACCCACTGGAGTGCCGCGTTGGACACGATCAGGTCGTACGGCCGTTCGGGCGCCCAGGTGCGCAGGTCGGCGTGGGCGAAGTCCAGGCGGCCGCCGCCGGGGGTGGGGCCGGCGTGGTCGACCTCGGCCTTGTCGAGCATCGCGGTCGAGTTGTCGTAGCCGGTGATGCGCGCGGTGGGCCAGCGGTCGGCGAGGACGGCGGTGACGTTGCCGGGGCCGCAGCCGAGGTCGGCGATGGCCGGGGGGTCGCCGGGGAGGCCGGGGACGTGGGCGAGGAGGTCGGCGAAGGCGCGGGCGCGGTGGCCGGAGTGGCGGAGGTACTGGGCGGGGTCCCAGGCAGGAGTCGTCATGTCCTCCACCTTCCCCGGGCATATATCTCGATGTCAAGAGACTCGACATCAAGAGACTTCACGTCGACACAACCACTACACTGATCGCCATGGAGGACGAGGTCGATCGGCTGGTCGCTGCGTGGCGCCGGGAGCGCCCGGACCTCGACGTGGAACCGCTCGAGGTGCTCAGCCGGGTGAGCCGACTGGCGCGGCACCTGGACCGGGCACGTCGGCTGGCCTTCGCCGAGCACAGCCTGGAGCCCTGGGAGTTCGACGTGCTCACCGCGCTCAGGCGCGCCGGCACGCCGTACCAGCTCTCCCCCGGCCAGCTGCTGACCCAGACCCTGGTCACCTCGGGGACGATGACCAACCGCATCGACCGGCTGGCCAAGAAGGGCCTGGTCGAGCGGCTGCCGGATCCGAGCGACCGGCGTGGCGTGCTGGTCCGGCTGACCACCGAGGGCCAGGACCGCGCGGACCAGGCCCTGGCGGGCCTGCTCGACCAGGAGCGGGCGATCCTCGGCGAGCTCTCCCCCGCACAGCGGGCGGAACTCGCCGGGCTGCTGCGCCAGCTGACGGCGCCGTTCGACAACATCCCCGGCTAGGCGCTCCGCTGGAAGCGCCGCTTTTCGGTGCCTTTCGGCTGCCGCGCCGTCGTGACTGGTCGCGCAGTTCCCCGCGCCCCTGACGGGGGCACTGCCGGACCGCGGCTGACTGCACCTGGAAGCGCCGCTTTTCGGTGTCTTTCGGCTGCGGCGCCGTCGTGGCTGGTCGCGCAGTTCCCCGCGCCCCTGACGGGGCACTGCCGGACCGCGGCTGACTGCACCTGCAAGCGCCGCACCTCGGCGCCTCTCGGCTGCCGCGCCGTCGTGGCTGGTCGCGCAGTTCCCCGCGCCCCTGACGGGGCACTGCCGGACCGCGGCTGACTGCACCTGCAAGCGCCGCACTCCGGTGCCTCTCGGCTGCCGCGCCGTCGTGGCTGGTCGCGCAGTTCCCCGCGACCCTGACGGGGCACTGCCGGATCGCCACAGTTCCCGCGTCCCTTGCGGGGCGGCGGTCAGGCGCTGCTGCTTTCCTCCGGGAGGATTCGGCCGGCGGGTGCCAGGTCCACCGGTCCTACCCCGGCCCGGCGTGCCAGTGCCACCGCGGCCAGGGTGGAGTGGACGCCCAGTTTGCCGAGGACGTTCTGCATGTGGGTGCGGACGGTGTGCGGAGACAGGAAGAGGCGCTCGGCGACCGCCTTGCGCCCCAGGCCCGCCACCATGCACCGGAGCACTTCGCGCTCCCTCGGCGTGAGGGACTCCACCAGCCGCTCGCTCTCGGTGCGGTGCTTGCGGGCCGCGGTCAGCTCCCGCAGGACGCCCGTGAGCAGGGCGGGCGGCAGATGCGTCTCGTCGCGCAGCACGCCCCGGATGACGTTGAGCAGCCGGGAGAGCGAGCAGTCCTTGGCGACCCAGCCGCAGGCGCCGGCCTGCAGGGCCAGGGCCGCGCGCCGCGGGTCGTCCTTCTCGGCGAGGACGACGACCCGGACGGCCGGATGGGCCGAACGGACCCCGGAGACCAGCGATATGCCGTCGACCAGCCCCTCCGCGTTGGCCTCCTGCACCGGCACGGCCGCCCGGCCGCCCGGCAGTTGACCGCCCAGGTCGGCGTCGACGAGCAGCACGTCGTAGCGGCGGCCCTCGGCGGCCGCGCGCTCCAGGCAGCGCAGCGCGGCCGGACCGCTGCCGGCCGCGGACACGTCGACGTCCGGCTCGGCGGCCAGTGCCGCGGCCAGTGACTCGGCGAAGATGCGGTGGTCGTCGACGACCAGGACTCGGATGCGAACCACGAAACCCCCTTCCCCAGTGCTCTTCACGAGCCGGGGATACCCCAAGGTCCGGAGAACGACGACCCATGCGGACACGACACCCGCGCGAGGGCGGAACGCACGGCCGCCGCCGTGCCTGAACTGCTACCCCCACCGCGGGCGTCGTATCCGACTTGTCTCGCCCCCTGATCAGCGCCGGCCCCCACCGGCACTGCTCATCAGAGTACGACCGGTCGCCGTGAGCGGAAGGCAATTTGCAGAACTGCCCGGCCGACGCGTTTATGGTGTGCCGCATGTTTCGTATTGAGGCGGAAGTCGACAAGGAACGACGCGATCTGCTCCGCGCGCGGCTGCTGGCCACCAACACGGCGGCCTCTCCGGTCCTGGCCGCGCTGCGCGGCACCCCGGCCGAACGCGACGTGCCGCTGCACCTGTGGGCGATGGACGAGAGTTCGGGCGGGATGGCCGGCGGCCTGGTCGGGCACAGCTGGGCGTCCTGGCTGCACGTCACGTACCTGTGGGTGGACGCCCGGCACCGCGGCACCGGCCTCGGCGGCAGCCTGCTCGCGGAGGCCGAGCGCATCGCCCGCACCGACCGCGCCTGCACCGCGGCCCGCCTGGAGACCTGGGACTTCCAGGCCCCGGAGTTCTACAAGAAGCAGGGATACGACGTGGTGTGCGTGATCCCCGACTACCCGCCGGGGATCACGGAGTACACGCTGGTGAAGCGGCTGGGCTGAGCCTCAGTCCGCCCGGCGGGCGCCCGCCGACGGCACCGCCTCGAAGACCCGCGGAGCCGTGAACCCGGCCGCCGCGAAGGCCTCCTCGACCGCCTTCGCGATCGTGTCGACGTCGGCCGCCTCCGCGAGGACGATCGCCGAGCCGCCGAAGCCACCGCCGGTCATCCGGGCGCCCAGCGCGCCGGCCGCGTTCGCCGCCTCCACGACCAGGTCCAGCTCGGGGCAGGAGACCTGGAAGTCGTCGCGCAGCGAGGCGTGCCCCTCGGTGAGGACCGGGCCGATGGCACGGGTGTCGCCCGCTTCGAGGAGGGCGACCACGCGCTCGACACGGTGGTCCTCGGTGACGACGTGCCGGACCAGGCGCCGTACCTCCGCCTCGTCGCCGAGGCGGTCGAGCGCGGAGTCCAGCTCCTCGTAGGGGATGTCCCGCAGGGCGTCCACCCCGAGCAGGGCCGCGCCCTTCTCGCAGCCCGCGCGGCGCTTGCCGTACTCGCCGCCGCTGTGGGCGTGCTTGACCTGGGTGTCGACGACGAGCAGGCGCATGCCCTCGGCCGCGAGGTCGAAGGGGATCTGCTTCTGCGAGAGGTCGCGGGTGTCCAGGAACAGGGCGTGGCCCTGCTCGCAGCAGGCGGACGCCGTCTGGTCCATGATGCCGGTCGGCGCCCCGACGTAGACGTTCTCGGCGCGCTGGCACAGGCGGGCCAGCTGCCAGCGCTGCAGGCCCAGTGCGAACAGGTCGTTGAGGGCGAGGGCGATCACCACCTCCAGGGCCGCGGAGGAGGACAGGCCCGCGCCGGTCGGCACGGTGGACGCGAGGTGCACGTCGGCGCCGGTGACCGGGTGGCCGGCCTCCCGCAGCGCCCAGACCACGCCCGCCGGGTACGCCGTCCACTCCTGGTCGGTGCCGGGCTCCAGGGCGTCGAGGGAGAACTCGACGACCCCGCCCTCGACGTCCGAGGAGTGCAGCCGCAGCACACCGTCGGTGCGGCGGGCGACGGCGGCCGTCGCGACGTGCGGCAGTGCGAACGGCATCACGAAGCCGTCGTTGTAGTCGGTGTGCTCGCCGATCAGGTTGACCCGGCCCGGCGCCGCCCAGACGCCGTCGGGAGCCGTGCCGTACAGCTCCTCGAAGGCGCCCGCGACCTGCTGTGCTGCCCCCACTTACCGCTCCCTTGCTGTGCCGGTGCGCTGCGCGAACTCCCAGGCGTCCGCGACGATCCCCGCGAGGTCCGCGCGGGTCGGGTTCCAGCCCAGCTTCTCGCGGGCGGTGGCCGCCGAGGCGACCAGGACGGCCGGGTCGCCGCCCCGGCGCGGGGCCACGACCTCGGGGATCGGGTGGCCGGTGACCTGGCGGACGGTCTCGATGACCTGGCGGACCGAGAAGCCCTCGCCGTTGCCGAGGTTGCAGATCAGGTGCTCGCCGGGCTTGGCGGCCGTCAGGGCCAGCAGGTGGGCGTCGGCCAGGTCGGCGACGTGGATGTAGTCGCGGATGCAGGTGCCGTCGGGCGTCGGGTAGTCGTCGCCGAAGACGGAGATGGCCTCGCGCCTGCCCTGGGCGACCTGGAGGACCAGCGGGATCAGGTGCGACTCGGGGTCGTGGCGCTCGCCCTGTGCGCCGTACGCGCCGGCCACGTTGAAGTAGCGCAGGGAGACGGCGCCCAGGCCGTGCGCGGCGGCCTCGCCGGTGATCATGTGGTCGACGGCGAGCTTGGTGGCACCGTACGGGTTGGTGGGCCGCGTCGGCGCGGTCTCGACGATCGGGACCTGCTCCGGCTCGCCGTAGGTGGCCGCCGTGGAGGAGAAGACGAGCTTGCGCACGCCGGCCTCGCGCATCGCGGCGAGCAGCGCCATGGTGCCGCCGACGTTGTTGTCCCAGTACTTCTCGGGCTTCACGACGGACTCGCCGACCTGGGAGAACGCGGCGAAGTGCAGCACCGCGTCGTAGGAGGGGTCCAGCCACTTGGCGGCGTCGCGGATGTCGCCCTCGACGAAGGCGGCGCCCGCGGGGACGCCCTCGCGGAAGCCCGTGGACAGGTTGTCGAGGACGGTGACCTCGTGGCCCGCCTCCAGCAGGTGCTGGGCGACCACGCTGCCGACGTATCCTGCCCCGCCCGTCACCAGGTACTTCATCAACTCGCTACCTCTCGCAGTCGCTCGGCCGCGCGCTCCGGCGGCACGTCGTTGATGAACACGCTCATGCCTGATTCGGAACCCGCGAGAAACTTCAGCTTGCCGGACGTTCGGCGAATGGTGAAAAGCTCCAGGTGCAGCGCGAAATCGTCACGCGTGACACCCTCGAACTCCTCCAGCGTCCCGAACGGCGCCTGGTGCCAGGCGGCGATGTAGGGCGTGGGAGGCTCACCGTCACCGAAGATACGGTCGAAGCGCCTCAAGAGTTCCAGATAAACCTGGGGGAACTCTGAGCGTGCCGCCTCGTCGAGCCCGAGCAGGTCGGGGACGCGGCGCCTCGGGTAGAGGTGGACCTCGTAGGGCCAGTGTGCCGCGAACGGCACGAAGGCGACCCAGTGTTCACCCTCAAGGACGACCCGTTCGCCGGCGAGTTCACGCTCCAGCACGGCGTCGAAGAGGTTCTCCCCGCCGGTGGCCTCCTTGTGCTGCGCGAGAGAACGCAGCATCAGGGCGGTGCGCGGGGTGGTGAAGGGGTAGGCGTAGATCTGGCCGTGGGGGTGACCGAGCGTCACGCCGATCTCCTCGCCGCGGTTCTCGAAGCAGAACACCTGCTCGACGGAGGGGAGATGCGACAGTTCCGAGGTCCGGTCGGTCCACGCGTCGAGGACGAGCCGCGCCTGCTCCTCGGTGAGGGAGGCGAAGGACGCGTCGTGGTCCGAGGTGAAGCAGACCACCTCGCAGCGCCCGGAGTCGCCGGCCAGCGAGGGGAAACGGTTCTCGAAGACCACGACGTCGTACGACGAGTCGGGGATCTCGCTCAGCCGGTCGCCCCGGGTCGGGCACAGCGGGCACTGGTCGGCCGGCGGGTGGTAGGTGCGGCCCTGCCGGTGCGAGGCGATCGCGACCTGGTCGCCGAGCAGCGCGTCCCGGCGGATTTCCGAGGTGGTGTGCGTCCGCTCCAGCGGGCGGCGGTCCACCGCGTCCCGCACGGTGTCGTCGCGCAGGTCGTAGTAGATGAGTTCGCGACCGTCGGCCAGCCGGGTCGAGGTCTTCTTCACTGCGGACTCCCATTGATCGAGCCAGCCAACCATCCAACAGAACCGAACACACCAAAACACAACTCACCACGCCAGTCAACATCGCAATCAATCAAGGTGAGACAACGAAAGTGTTGAATTACTGGGTGCAGAACCCCACAGATGCCCCCGCATCCCCCACATTCCTCGCTGCGGGGCTGCGGCTCCCGACCAACGGCCTGGACTACGCGATCCTCGCGATCTACTTCGCCGTCGTCCTGGGCATCGGCTTCGCGGCCCGCCGCTCGGTGAGGACCAGCCTCGACTTCTTCCTCTCCGGACGGTCCCTGCCCGCCTGGATCACCGGCCTCGCGTTCATCTCCGCCAACCTGGCCGCCACCGAGATCCTCGGCATGGCCGCCAACAGCGCGCAGTACGGCGCGTACACCGTGCACTGGTACTGGATCGGTGCCATCCCGGCCATGGTCTTCCTGGGCCTGGTGATGATGCCCTTCTACTACGGCAGCAAGGTCCGCTCGGTCCCCGAGATGCTGCTGCTCCGCTTCGACAGAGCCGCACACCTGCTCAGTTCGATCCTGTTCGCCTTCGCTGCCATTCTGATCGCCGGTGTGAACCTGTACGCCCTGGCGATCGTCGTGGAGGCACTGCTCGGCTGGCCGCAGTGGGTGGCGATCGTGGTGGCCGGCGCGTTCGTGCTGGCCTACATCACCCTCGGCGGTCTCTCCTCGGCCATCTACAACGAGGTCCTGCAGTTCTTCGTGATCCTGGCCGCCCTGATCCCGCTGTCCGTGCTGGGCCTGAAGAAGGTGGGCGGCTGGGGCGGCCTGGTCGACAAGCTCACCGCCACCCACGGCCACAACTTCACGACCGCCTGGGGCGGCACCGGCATCGGCTCCGCCAACCCGCTCGGCGCGAACTGGCTGACCATCGTCCTCGGCCTCGGCTTCGTGCTCTCCTTCGGCTACTGGACGACGAACTTCGCCGAGGTGCAGCGCGCCCTGTCGGCGAAGAACCTGTCCGCCGCCCAGCGCACCCCGCTGATCGCCGCCTACCCGAAGATCTTCATCGTCTTCCTGGTGATGATCCCGGGGCTGGTCGCCGCCGCGCTGGTGCCGAACATCGGCACCGCGAAGTCCGGCCTCCAGTACAACGACGCGATCCCGTACCTGATGTCACAGCTGCTGCCCAACGGGGTGCTCGGCATCGCGGTGACCGGTCTGCTGGCCGCCTTCATGGCCGGCATGGCGGCCAACGTGTCGTCCTTCAACACCGTGTTCACCACGGACATCTGGGCGAAGTACGTGGTGAAGGGCCGGGAGGACGGCTACTACGTGCGCTTCGGACGCCTCATCACCGCGATCGGTGTCTGCGCGTCCATCGGCACGGCGTTCCTGGCGTCGTCGTTCTCGAACATCATGAGCTACCTCCAGACGCTGTTCTCCTTCTTCAACGTGCCGATGTTCGTCGTCTTCATCGTCGGCATGTTCTGGAAGCGGGCCTCGGCGAAATCCGGCTTCTGGGGGCTCCTCGCGGGGACCGTGACCGCGATGGTCAACTACTTCGTCCTCTACAAGAAGGGCATCATCGGCATCCCCTCCGACCAGGGCGCCAACTTCGTCTCCGCGATCGCCGGGTTCGTCGCCGGGGCGGTGGTGATGGTGATCGTGTCCCTGTTCACCGCGCCGAAGCCGGAGGCGGAGCTGGCCGGGCTCGTCTACGGCACGAGTTCCCCCGGCATGGCCGAGGCGCCCGCGCCCGGTGACGAGGCCTGGTACCGGCGGCCGGCGCTGCTGGGATGGGGTGCGGTGGTCCTCGCGGCCCTCTGCTACATCCCGTTCTCGTTCTGATCGCCGTCGCTGGAGAATGGAGAAGGGAGAAACACCATGACCGACGACTCCGGACACTCCGGGTTCCACTACTCCGAGCAGGACGTCCAGCGCGAGGTCACCGAGCTGGAGGGCCGGTCCGCGACCGCCGCGCGGATCTTCGATCTGCGGCGGATCATCGGCGGGCTGTTCGTGCTGTACGGGATCATCGTCACGATCACCGGCATCACGGACTCGCAGGCCGAGATCGACAAGGCACAGGGGATCAACATCAACCTGTGGACCGGGATCGGGATGCTGCTGCTGGGGGTGTTCTTCTTGGTGTGGCTATGGCTTCGGCCTACCCCGCCGCCGGTTCCTTCGGTGGAAGGAGAGAAGGAGGCGGAGTAAGGAGTCGGTTGTCTGCGGGTGCGTGGGGGCTGGTCGCGCAGTTCCTCCCCCAGCCTTCGGCCGGGGGTACCCCCAGCGCCCCTGGGTGGGCGGTCCTGCCGTGGGCTAAAGGTCCAGCCCTGTCGAATTGCCGAGTGGGCCCGCCCTGTCCAGTAGGCCTGTACGTGCCGCCAATGCCGCCGCTTCCAGCCTCGACCCCACCCCCAGCTTCATGAGCACCCGCTGCACATGGGTGCGGGCCGTGCTCGGGGCGATGCCCATGCCGGCGGCGATGAGGCGGGTGTCCTCGCCGTCGGCGACGCGGACCAGGACCTCCACCTCCCTCGGGGTGAGCATCTGCAGGAGGCGCTGGCCCTCGTCGTCGGGCTGGGCGGCCGGGTTGAGGAGTTCGCCGAAGGCACCCTGGAGCAGGGCGGGTGCCACGGCGGCCTCCCCGGCCCGCGCCTTCATGATGGCCCGCTCGACGCCCTCTATCCGTTCGTCGTGCCGTACGTACCCGGAGGCGCCCGCGGCGAAGGCCGCCGCGATGCCCCGCGGGGACGGCACCGGGCCCAGGACCAGGACGGCGACCTGCGGACGCTCCCGCTTGATCTTCACCACCGGGTCGAAGATCCCCGGCTCGGCCGGTGCCGCCGTCCCCAGCAGGCACACCTCGGGTGCCCGTGTGATCACCAGCTCGGCCGCGCCCGCCGCCGGTGCCGCCGCCGCGAGCACCCGGTGGCCGCGCAGTTTCAGCGCCGAGGCCAGCGCCTCCGCGAGCAACCGGTGGTCGTCGACCACCATGAGCCGCACTCCCATAGAGCAACCCCCCAGTCCCCCCAATGGATGCCCCACTATGGATGCCCACTGGTCCGCGTGGACAGAGGGCCCCCCGGCACCCCGTCCTTCATGCCCCCGGAAGCTACACGCTTGTTCGACGTTGCGCTGCCCCTACTGATGAGAACTGCCCCGGATCGGAGGAATCTCTGGGTTTTCTCGTATTCGAGGGTGAAGAGCGCGTATCAGCCACCCGCGCCGAAGGCGGTGACCAGGTAGTCCTTGGCCGACGACGAGGACGTCGGGGCGTGGGCGTACGCGGCGGACAGGTAGAGGTGACCCTGGGAGTAGCGGACCTCGGCGTAGTCGGGTGACATGGTGGTCTCCACGGCCTTGACCGCGGTGGTCACCGGGTTCTCCAGCAGCTTGGTCTCCTTGAACGAGCCGCCGTCGATGCTGACGACCTGAGCGCCCTTGTCGTACGGGGCGTTCTTGTAGGCGATCACATCGGGACCGTCCATGCGCAGGGGCGTGATCGTGTAGTTGTCCCCGGCGTCGGCGCGCTGGCCGGTCTGCTTGCCGGTGCCCAGGTCGAAGGCGACGATCTCGTTGGTCTTCGTGTAGTCCCCGTCGCCGTCGTGCCGCTCGGTCGCCAGGTAGAGCCGGTCGTTGCCGACCACCACGCCCGTGCACTTCTCCAGTTCGTAGATGCCGTCACAGCGGGCCGCGTAGGAGCTGCCCGGCGTGGAGATGCGGGTGCGCAGGGCGCCGGTCCTGTTGTCGATGGAGAAGACGTCCGAGAAGCCGCTGCCGTCGCCGGCGCTGTCGTTGACGTCGGCGGCCACCACCAGCGGGTCGGTCGACACGACGCTGGCGTAGTCGATGCCCGAGGCCATCCGGTACTCGGAGAGCACCTTGCCGGAGACCGGGTCGAGGGTCTGGATGCGCAGCTGGCCGGCGTCCCCGCTGCCGCACCTGCGGACCGCGACCAGCTTGGCACCGCCGCCGTAGCCGGCGTCGTCGCAGCTGTCGGCCGCCTTCGGCTGCCAGCGGACCTTGCCGGAGGCGAGGTCGAAGGCGGCGCCGCCGCTGGAGCCGCCGACCGCGACCGTCTGCTGAGCGACCGTCACGTTGTCGAAGTTGACCGGCACGTCACCGGACCTGACCGTCCGGGTCCAGAGCTTCCTGCCGGTGTTCAGGTCGATCGCGGCAACCCGGGTGCAGCCGGCCGTGGATCCCTTCGCGGGCATCCTCGGCTGGAAGACGACCGCGGTCCGGCCGTCGGCGCTGACGTGCCCGGTGGCGTGGCAGACCGGGCCGGACAGCGGGATCGTCCACAGCCGGGCGCCCGTCCCGGGGTCGTAGCCGGTGATCCGGGCGATGCCGGTCTTCGCGTACACCTTGCCGGTGAGCCAGGAACCGGCGGTGACGGTGGTGTCCTTCGCCGTGGGCAGCGGGACCTGGAAGAGGACCTTGGAGGTGGTGTCCGCGGGCACCTTCTCGGTCCCCTTGCCGTTCTCGCCGCCGTCCGCGCCCTGGCCGCCGGTGCCACCACCGGTGGAGTTCGCCGTGTCGTCCCTCTTGCCGTCGCCGCCGGAGGACTTGGCGTACCAGATGCCGCCGCCGACGATCAGCGCGATGGCGACCACCGCGGCGACGACGATGAACAGCGCGGCGTTGTTGCGGCGGGGGCCGCCCGGTTGGCCTGGGTGGCCTGGTTGGCCTGGTTGGCCTGGTTGGCCTGGTTGGCCGCCTGGATAGCCGTAGCCGGGCTGGGGCGGCTGCTGCGGGTAGCCGTAGCCGGGCTGGGGCGGCTGCTGCGGGTGGCCGTAGCCGGGCTGCTGGGCGTACGGGTTCGGGACCGGGGGCTGCTGCGGATAGCCGTGACCGGGCTGCGGGGGCGGCTGGTTCGGGTAGCCGTAACCGGGTTGCTGGGCGTACGGGTTCGGGGGCTGGTTGGGCGGGGGCGGCTGGGTCATGGCGGAGGTACCTCGGGAGACGGCGCGTGCGACGGCTGGGGACGGCGTGGGCTGCGGGACGGCCCGGGACGGGCTCCGCTCAGTTGCCGAAGGCCATCATCAGCTTCTCCTTCGCGTCGTCGCTGCCGGTCAGCCGTGTGGAGGAGAGGTAGAAGCGGCCGCCGGCCCAGTCGACCGCGCCGTCGTAGAAGCCGCCCTCGATGTCGGCGGTGTGCCGCGGGTTCTGCAGCAGCCTGGTGGTCCGGTGGCTCGCGCCGGTGGTCGGGACCGACACGACCTGGCCGCCCGCGTCGTACGACGGCCGTACGTAGGCGACGAGTCTGCCGCCCTCGACCTCGACCGGGTACATCGACTCGTCCGTCGGGGACTTCACCCGCCACTTCGCGGTGCCGTCGGTGAGGCTGATCGCGACGATCTCGTTGGCGCTGCCGCTCACGTCCGTCGGCAGGTAGAGGGTGTTCGCGTCGACGGCCACGCCCTGGCAGCCCTGCAGGTCGCGGGCGAGCAGCGCCCAGCCGCACTCGGGCGCGAACTTCTCGTTCACCTTCACCTCGGAACGGAACGCACCCTTGCCGTCCAGGACCGAGATGTTCCAGGCCTTCTTCTCCTCGTTGGTCATGTAGACCACGAGCGGGTCGACGGAGTAGGTGCGCTCGACCTGCCAGCCCTTCTTGACCGGACGGGTCCACTCGACCCTGCCGGTGGCCGGGTCGAGCTGCGAGATCTCGTCGTGCTCGGCGGCGGCGCCGGCGGCGCAGGACGCCACCTGGACCAGCCGGTCCGTGCCGCCCGCGAACGCCGTCGGGAAGCAGGACGCGCCGTACTCCTTCTTGTCGTACAGCTTGTGGCCGCTGCCGAGGTCGTACGCCGTGCCGGACTGGGAACGGCCCACCATCAGCGTCTTTCCGCTGATGGTCAGCTCGATGCTGAGCGCGCTGTCGAACAGCCCGCCGTCGGCGACGGTCGCGGTCCAGCCCCTGCGGCCCGTGTCGAGGTCGATCTCCTGCAGCTGGTTGCACTTGGCGCGGTCGCTGGTGCCGTTCATGTAGGCCACGACGACCTTGTCGTCCGCGGACTTCTGCGAGGTGACCGCGCAGATCTTCTGCGGGAACGTGATCGGGGCCCAGGCCGGGTCGCCGTTGCCCACTCGGTAGGCGAAGACCTGCTTGTACGCCGCCTTCACCGCTGTCCTCGCGGTGATCCACATGCCGGGTGCGTCGGCGCCGGAGGCGGGCGCGTCGGGTGCCGACTTGTACCAGAGCACCTTGGCCTCGCCGGACCTGCGGCCCGCGTTGAGGTTCTCCGGGTCCGCGCCGCCGTCGCCGCTGCCGTCACCGGGGTCGACCGGGGTGCCGGAGGCCCCGGGGTCGTCGGACTGCCCGGCGACCGGCTTCCCGCCGCCGTCCCCGCCGCTGGTCACGGCGTACACCGTGCCGCCGACGACCAGCAGTCCGGCCACCGCAGCCGCGACGATCAGCGCGGGCTTCCCCTTGAACGGCCCGCGGCCGCCTCCGCCGGGAGGCGGGGGCATCCCCGGTCCGCCGGGGTACTGCGGCTGCTGCGGGGGGTAGCCGTACCCGGGCTGCGGCCCGTACGGGCCCGGCGTGCCGTAGGGGCCGGGGGCGGGCTGCTGCGGGTAGCCGTACCCCGGCTGCGGCTGGTGGGGCGGCTGCGGAGGGAGCGGGGGCATGCCCTGGGGTGCGCCGAAGCCTCCCTGCGCGGGCGGCTGTTGCGGAGGGCCGAAGCCGCCCGGTGCCGGCGGGTCCTGTGGTGCTCCGAAAGCGCCCTGCGGCGGCTGACCGGACGCCTGTGACATCAGCGTTCTCCCCCTCGTTCACTGATTTCGAGCCACTGCCGGAGGCCGGTGACGGACCCACGGTCGCACTCAGGCAGTTCTCAGACTGACCTTTGTACCACCCGGCACCGACAGCCCACGGGCCCGCATCTGCCGCTGTTCCCAAGGGAGAACCGGCCCGTGATGGCGCCGTTACGCGCCTTCACGCCCCCTCCACCGTCCCCGCGCAAGGGGGTTGCGCGGGGACGTGAGGAGGGCCGATTCACGCCGGTGGGTACGCCGGTTACGCGTCCTCCGCCAACTCCAGCCAGCGCATCTCCAGTTCCTCGCGCTCTCCGGCCAGGTCGCGCAACTGGGCGTCGAGTTCGGCGACCTTCGCGAAGTCCGTGGCGTTCGCGGCGATCTGGTCGTGCAGCTTGCTCTCCTTCTCGGAGACCCGGTCCAACTGCCGCTCGATCTTCTGGAGTTCCTTCTTGGCCGCCCGCTGGTCGGCGGCGCTCCGCTCGGTCGTGGCGGGCTTGGCGGCCGCGGCCGCGGCACCGGCGGTGGCGGCGACCGCCTCCTCCATGCGCTGCCTGCGCTCCAGGTACTCGTCGATGCCCCGCGGCAGCATCCGCAGCGTGGCGTCGCCGAGGAGGGCGAAGACGCGGTCGGTGGTCCGCTCGACGAAGAACCGGTCGTGGGAGATCACGATCATCGAGCCGGGCCACCCGTCGAGGACGTCCTCCAGCTGGGTGAGGGTCTCGATGTCGAGGTCGTTGGTGGGCTCGTCGAGGAAGAGGACGTTCGGCTCGTCCATCAGCAGGCGCAGCAGCTGGAGGCGGCGGCGCTCACCGCCGGACAGGTCGCCGACCGGCGTCCACTGCTTCTCCTTGTTGAAGCCGAAGGTCTCGCACAGCTGCCCGGCGGTCATCTCGCGCCCCTTGCCGAGATCGACGCGCTCACGCACCTGCTGGACGGCCTCCAGGACCCGCGTGTTCGGGTTCAGTTCGGCGACCTCCTGGGAGAGGTAGGCCAGCTTCACGGTCTTGCCGACGGCGATCCGGCCGCCCACCGGCTGCGTCTCGCCCTCCGTCCGGGCGGCCTCGGCCATGGCGCGCAACAGCGAGGTCTTGCCGGCGCCGTTGACGCCGACCAGGCCGATGCGGTCGCCGGGGCCGAGCTGCCAGGTGACGTGCTTGAGCAGCACCTTGGGCCCCGCCTGGACGGTCACGTCCTCCAGGTCGAACACGGTCTTGCCGAGCCGGGACGAGGCGAACTTCATCAGCTCGCTGGAGTCGCGCGGCGGCGGCACGTCGGCGATCAGCTCGTTGGCGGCCTCGACCCGGAAGCGCGGCTTGGAGGTACGGGCCGGGGCGCCGCGGCGCAGCCACGCCAGCTCCTTGCGGACGAGGTTCTGCCGCTTGGTCTCCTCGGTGGCCGCGATCCGCTCGCGCTCCGCACGGGCGAAGACGTAGTCGGAGTAGCCGCCCTCGTACTCGTAGACGGCGCCGCGCTGCACGTCCCACATGCGGGTGCAGACCTGGTCGAGGAACCACCGGTCGTGGGTGACGCAGACCAGCGCCGAGCGGCGCGTGCTCAGGTGCCGGGCGAGCCAGGCGATGCCCTCGACGTCGAGGTGGTTCGTCGGCTCGTCGAGGACGAGCAGGTCCTGCTCCTCGATGAGCAGCTTGGCGAGCGCGATGCGCCGCCGCTCACCACCGGACAGCGGTCCGATGACGGTGTCCAGGCCCTTGGGGAAACCGGGCAGGTCCAGCCCGCCGAAGAGACCGGTCAGGACGTCCCTGACCTTGGCGTTGCCGGCCCACTCGTGGTCGGCCATGTCGCCGATGACCTCGTGCCGGACGGTCGCGGCCGGGTCCAGGGAGTCGTGCTGGGTGAGGACGCCGAGCCGCAGCCCGCCGGAGTGGGTGACCCGGCCGGTGTCGGCCTCCTCCAGCTTGGCGAGCATCCGGATCAGGGTGGTCTTGCCGTCGCCGTTGCGGCCCACCACGCCGATGCGGTCCCCCTCCGACACGCCGAGCGAGACGCCGTCCAGCAGGGCACGGGTGCCGTAGACCTTGCTGACGTTCTCGACATTGACCAGGTTGACGGCCATTTCACTCCTGCGCACGGGGGATGGATCGCCCATCCAGGGTAGTCGGAGGTCAGCCGTGATCCTTCTGCTCCCGCCGACGCCGGTGATACCACCAGACCGCGGAGCCGCTCGTGCCCGCAGCCGCTCTCGTCCTCGTGCCGGGTCCGCCGGCGGGGCCCGGCAGGCCCGTGCTCCCGTCGAGGGTGTCCGGGTCGGCGCCCGCGGCCAGCAGGTCCTCGGCCCGGCCGGCGTCGCCTCGCCGTACGGCCGCGACGAGCCGGTCGGCGACCGCGTCCCCCGTGGTCATCTGTGTGCTCCCCCCGTGCCCGCGCGTGGCCGACCGTGTGACGAGCGGCCGAGGGAGCGTAGCTGCTCTGCGGGAAGTGCCGCGGCCTGCCGGCTGCCGCGCCGTCGTGGCTGGTCGCGCCCGCGCGGTGGAGCCGCACGTCGGATACGGCCCCGCGCCCCTTCGGGGCGCTACGGCGCGGCGGCGTGCCGGGTCACCGTGGCGCCCGGGGCGGGGGAGGTCGCCGTGCGTACCGTGTGGCAGGTGCCGGAGGTGCGCAGGGCGTCGGCGATCTTGGTGGCCGTCTCCGGGTCGCGCGCGAGGAAGGCCGTCGTGGGCCCCGAGCCCGAGACGAGGGCGGCGAGCGCTCCGGCCCCGCGCCCCGCGTCCAGGGTGTCGCCGAGTTCCGGGAAGAGGGACAGGGCCGCGGGCTGCAGGTCGTTGGAGACGGCGGCGGCCAGCGCGTCCGCGTCCCCCTTGGCCAGCGCCTGCAGCAGCTCCGGCGAGGCCACCGGCTCCGGGATGTCCCGCCCCTGTGCGAGCCGGTCGAACTCGCGGAAGACCGCCGGCGTCGACAGACCCCGCCCGGCCATCGCGAAGACCCAGTGGAAGGTGCCGCCGGTCTCCAGCACGGTCAGCTGCTCGCCCCGCCCGACGCCGAGGGCCGCCCCGCCGACCAGGCTGAACGGTACGTCGCTGCCCAGGTCGGCGCAGATGGCGAGGAGTTCGGCGCGGGAGGCGCCCGCCTGCCACAGCTCGTTGCAGGCGAGGAGCGCGCCCGCGCCGTCCGCGCTCCCCCCGGCCATGCCGCCGGCGACCGGGATGTCCTTGGCGATGTGGATGTGCACGGCCGGTTCGATGCCCCGGCGCGCGGCGAGCGCGAGCGCGGCGCGCGCCGCGAGGTTGGTGCGGTCGAGGGGGACCTCGGCGGCGTCCGGGCCCTCGCAGGTGACGGTCAGCTCGTCGGCGGGCGTGACCGTGACCTCGTCGTAGAGGCCGACGGCGAGGAAGACGTTGGCCAGGTCGTGGAAGCCGTCGGGGCGCGCGGCGCCCACCGCGAGCTGGACGTTGACCTTGGCGGGGACGCGTACCGTGACGCTCACTGGCCGGACTCCTTGTGCTCTGCGATCCGCGCGAACTCCTCGACCGTCAGCGCCTCGCCGCGGGCCTGCGGCGAGACCCCGGCCGCGATCAGCGCCGCCTCGGCGGCCGCCGCGGACCCGGCCCAGCCGGCGAGCGCCGCCCGCAGGGTCTTGCGGCGCTGCGCGAACGCCGCGTCGACGACCGCGAAGACCTCGCGCCTCGAGGCGGTCGTCTTCAGGGGCTCCGCGCGCCGGACGAGGGAGACGAGCCCGCTGTCGACGTTGGGCGCGGGCCAGAAGACGTTGCGTCCGATGGCGCCGGCGCGCTTGACCTCGGCGTACCAGTTGGCCTTGACGGACGGCACGCCGTACACCTTGTTGCCAGGTCCGGCGGCGAGCCGGTCGGCGACCTCGGACTGCACCATCACCAGCGTCCGCTCGATGCTGGGGAAGGTGTCGAGCATGTGGAGGAGGACGGGGACGGCGACGTTGTAGGGGAGGTTCGCGACGAGGGCGGTCGGCGGCGGTCCCGGCAGCCCGGTGACGTGCATCGCGTCGGAGTGGACGAGCGCGAACCGGTCCGCGCGCGCCGGCATGCGCGCCGCGATCGTCGCGGGCAGGGCGCCGGCCAGCACGTCGTCGATCTCGACGGCGGTGACCCGGTCGGCGACCTCCAGGAGCGCGAGCGTGAGGGACCCGAGCCCCGGGCCGACCTCCACGACGACGTCGGCCGGGCCGACCTCGGCGGTGCGGACGATACGGCGGACCGTGTTGGCGTCGATCACGAAGTTCTGGCCGCGCTGCTTGGTGGGGCGGACACCGAGCGCTGCCGCCAGCTCACGGATGTCGGCGGGGCCGAGGAGGGCGTCGGGGGTGGGGCTGCTCACGGGACAAGGGTACGGGCCGCCGCGATCGCCTCCGGCCGGCCGCCCGTGCGGCGGCTTCCGGCGGTCACTTGTGCAGCCGCACCCCGCAGTGCGGCCAGGGTGTGGAGCCGCGGCTGATGTAGAGCTTCTTCGCGCGGAACGTCTGCTCCTCGGCCGAGGCGTCCTGCGGGCGTCCGCTGCCGCCGAGGCTGTGCCAGGTGTGGGTGTCGAACTGGTACAGCCCGCCGTACGTCCCGGAGGGGTCCACCGCGTGCGGCCGGCCGCCGGACTCGCAGACGGCGAGACCGTGCCAGTTCAGGCCGTCGGCGCCGGTCACCGAGTCGGGGTGCGGCTTGATCCCCACCTTGACCAGCTGGGTGCGCGCCTCCCGGACCACCTCGGCCGTCTCACGGCGCGGCTTCTGCCGGACTCCGTTGACGGAGCGCAAGTAATATGTCACACGGCGCAGCCCCGGCCGCCCGGCCCGCTCCACCACCTCGGTGCCCTTGAACAGCGTCGGGTCCGCCGTCCGCCGCACCTGGAAAGGGATGGTCTCCTCGCGGACCTCCTTGCTGCCGGTGACGCGCAGCACGGTCACCGTCTGTCCGTCGCGCGGGAAGCCGGCCTGGGACACGGAGGTGGTGTCCTGGCCGTGCAGGGTGATCCCGGCCTCCTCGACGGCCTCGCCGACGGTCGCGGCGTTGGTGCGGATGGTCCGGGTCCGGCCGTCCGCCAGGATCGTGACCGTGCGCTCGGTGCGGACGTCGAGCGCGAGCCCGGCGCGTCCGATGTTCTGGGAGCGCGAGGCGGACAGGTAGGCGCCCTCGGCCCGCACGCCGAGCTGCCTGAGCGCCCCGTCCACCGTGCGCGCCGTCGTCCACACCTCGCGCCGCTCGCCGTCCAGCGTGAGCCGTACGGGGCGGCCGTAGCGCACCGCGACCTCGTCACCGCTGGCCAGGGCGGTACCGGGGGCGGGGGCGACCACGTCGTGGGCGCCGACCGGTACGCCCTGCTCGGCCAGCAGTCCCGTCACGTCGTCGGCGAACGTGTGCAGGGTGCGCGGCTTCCCGTCCACGGTCAGCTCGATCGCCTTGTCCTTGGCGAGGAACGCGGTGGTGCCGCCCGCGAGGAACGCGACGACGAGCGCCTGCGGCAGCAGCCGGCGGACGGCGGACTCGGGGCGCCTGGAGTACCGCGCCTTGCGCCGGCGCGCGGCGCGTCGCCCCGCGCCGGGGCGCTCACCCGCCCCTCGCGCCTCCCCTGCCGCCACGCGCTCGTCCGGCCGCGGCGGCACCTGCTCTCCGGCGTACGCCTGCGCGGCCTGCGCGGCGGCCTGCGCTGCCTGCGCCGCGGCCTCGTACGCCGGCTGGTACGTGTCGTCCCCGTACGCCGTGGGGTGCGCCGGCACCCCGGCGTCGTGCACGCCGTGCGTTCGGTGCGTCTCCTGCGCGCCGTGCATCTCCTGCGCGCCGTGCACTCCGGGCGCGCCGTAGGGGTCGTACGTCCCAGACGTCTCGTACTGCGATGTGCTCACGCCGACACGCTCCAGAGGGCCAGAGGGGTCCGGATCGGGCCCCCAGAACCTAGCGGAGCGTCCGTCACTCTCCAAAGCGGCACGACTACCCACCGTCGCGTGCGGACCGAAGGCGCACCCCGCCGAACGTTATGCGGCAGTTACGATCGATATACGCTCAGTAGTCGAAAGCGCGGGCCGTGTTCGCGCCCAGGGCCGTCGCCAGCGCGTCCTCGTCGATGCCGCGCACGGCGGCCATCGCGCGCACCGTGACCGGAATGAGATACGGGGCGTTGGGCCGTCCGCGGTACGGCGCCGGGGTCAGGAAGGGAGCGTCGGTCTCCACCAGGAGCAGTTCCAGGGGGGCCACCGCCACCGCGTCCCGCAGGTTCTGGGCGTTCTTGAAGGTGACGTTGCCGGCGAAGGACATGAAGTAGCCCTCGCGGGCGCACTCCCCGGCCATCACGGCGTCCCCGGAGTAGCAGTGGAACACGGTCCGCTCGGGGGCGCCCTCCTCCTTGAGGACGCGCAGGACGTCGGCGTGGGCGTCGCGGTCGTGGATGACGAGGGCCTTGCCGTGCCGCTTGGCGATCTCGATGTGGGCGCGGAAGGAGCGCTCCTGGGCGGCCTTGCCCTCGGGCCCGGTCCTGAAGTAGTCGAGGCCGGTCTCGCCGACGCCCTTCACCTGGGGCAGCCCGGCCAGCCGGTCGATCTCGGCGAGCGCCTCGTCCAGCGCCGCGTCCCCGCCCCCGGCGCGCGCCCCCTGCCGGGACCACCCGTCGGGGTCGCCGTGCACGATCCGCGGCGCCTCGTTGGGATGCAGCGCCACGGTCGCGTGGACGTTCGCGTGCGCGGCGGCGGTGTCGGCCGCCCACCGCGAGCCCTTGATGTCGCAGCCGACCTGGACGACGGTCGCGACGCCCACCGACGCGGCCTTCGCGAGGCCCTCCTCGACCGTGCCGGACTGCATGTCGAGGTGCGTGTGGGAGTCGGCGACGGGCACCCGGAGGGGTTCCGGGAGCGGCGGCGCCGCGTTCTTGTCGGCCGTACGGGAGGCCGTACCGGAGGCGTTCGAAGGCATGCCCCGATCCTACGAAAGGGGCATGCCCGCCGGTCCCGCGCCCGGGTCAGCTCGCCTCGCGCTGGAAGGGATGCAGGAGGTCCGACAGGTGCCAGTGGTGCGGCTGCCCGGCCTCCGCGGAGGTCTCCGCCGCCTCGGCCGGCCCGCCCTGCGCACCGGACTGTCCCGCGGGACGAGCCGTCGGCTGGTGCGAGCGCTGCGCGGCGTTGCGCACCGACGAGACCTGCCCCGCGCGCATGATCCGCAGGACATGACCGTCGCAGTTCTGGCACGAGGGCCTGCTCAGCGGCGACGGGACGACCCGGCCGTCGGCCACGTACCTGACGTACTCGTGGTGGTCGGCGTCGGTGTGGTGCTGTATCTCGTACGACTGCTCCCAGCCGTGCCCGCATCGCATGCAGGCGAAGGAATACGACTCGTGGACGACGGCCGTGGCCGCACCGTGGAGGCCGGTCTGCCCTGCGATCTCACTCATGCCAGCTCCTCTTGTCCGCTTGGACAAGCACGCACCCCCGGCGCGGGGATTCCCCCCGGAATCCCATGGGGGTGAGGGACGGGTGCGTCCCTCACGACCAGTGGACGCCTTCGCCCACGCGAATGCGACAGGCCTGCCGAGTGTTGGAGGCGATTTGGCGCCGGCTTGCCAAACGGGCCTCACCGGACAGGGCTGGGCTTTGCGTTTCCCGCCCTTGCTTTACCGTCCCGTGGGGCGCGCGCTCAGAGGAGAAGCACCCCGCTCAGAGGACACATCACCGCAGGTCAGGGGCGCACGCTCAGAAGAGGAGCGACCCGCTCGGAGATCAGGGTGCGCCCCTTGGAACGCCGGGTCCGGAAGCGCCCCGTCAGGGGCGCGGGGAACTGCGCGACCAGCCCCCACCGCCTCGCACACGACTACACAAGAGCAACCACAACGGCGCTCCGAAGACCGACCTCACCCATCAACACGCTTCGCGGCGACCACGGCGTCAAAAACGACCCGCTTGGGAATCCCCGCCGCCACCGCAACCGCCGCGATCGCCTCCTTGCGGCGCTCCCCGGCCTCCTCCCGCACCCGCACCCGCCGCACCAGCTCCTCCGCGTCGAGCTCCTCCGGCCCCCGCTCGGGCGCGCCCTCGACGACGACGGTGATCTCGCCGCGCACCCCCTCGGCGGCCCACACCGCCAGCTCGGCCAGCGGCCCGCGCCGCACCTCCTCGTACGTCTTGGTCAGCTCGCGGCAGACGGCGGCCCGCCGCTCGGCGCCGAAGACCTCGGCCATGGCGGCGAGGGTGTCGTCGAGGCGGTGCGGGGCCTCGAAGTAGACGAGGGTGCGGCGCTCCTCGGCGACCTCCTGGAGCCGCGAGCGGCGCTCGCCCGCCTTGCGCGGCAGGAACCCCTCGAAGCAGAACCGGTCGACGGGCAGCCCCGACAGCGCGAGCGCGGTGAGCACGGCGGACGGCCCCGGTACGGCCGTGACCCGGATCTCCTGCTCCACGGCGGCCGCGACCAGCCGGTAGCCTGGGTCGGAGACGGACGGCATCCCGGCGTCGGTCACGAGCAGCACGCGCGCGCCGCCGACGAGTTCCTCGACCAGCTCCGGGGTGCGGGCGGCCTCGTTGCCCTCGAAGTACGACACCACGCGCCCCTTGGGCGTCACCCCCAGTGCCTGGGTGAGCCACCGCAGCCGCCGCGTGTCCTCGGCCGCGATCACGTCGGCGCCGGTCAGCTCCGCGGCGAGCCGGGGCGGCGCGTCCGCGACGTCGCCGATGGGGGTGCCTGCGAGGACAAGGGTTCCAGTCACACCCCCATCCTCGCAGCCGCCACCGACAGCGCCGTCCCCGCCGGACCCCGGGGGCGGTGAACGCAAAGGAACCCACCGCGAAGCCCCATTGCACGGGACTCACACAGAACGGTTCCCTACGATGGCGCGGTGACCAGTACCGCGTCCTCCTCGGACACCCGGCAGGGCCAGGCAGTGCTCGACGAGCGGCCGACGTGGCAGCAGCGGCTGCACCGGTTCGGCTACCCGGCGCACGCCTCCGGTGACAGAGGCGCCGTCGGCTCCGGCGCGCACGCAGGTGTCGTCGACCGTCTGGTGCCGCCGTACGCGGAGCCCAACCCCCGGCTGTGGGCCGCCCTCGGGGTGCCCCCGGTGCTCGCCGAGCGGATCACGCGCTGGTCGGGCTGGGTCGGCCCGCTGCTGGTGACACTGATGGCGGGCCTGCTGCGGTTCTGGAACCTGGGCAGCCCCAAGGCGGTGATATTCGACGAGACGTACTACGCGAAGGACGCGTGGGCGCTCGTCCACCGCGGTTTCGAGGTCAACTGGGACAAGAACGCCAACGACCTGATCCTGCAGAAGGCCGGTCACGTCGGCATCCCGGTGGACGCCGCGTACGTCGTGCACCCTCCGGTCGGCAAGTACGTCATCGGGCTCGGGGAGCTGGTCTTCGGCTTCAACCCGTTCGGCTGGCGGTTCATGACGGCGCTGCTCGGCACGCTGAGCGTGCTGCTGCTGTGCCGGATCGGGCGCCGGATGTTCCGCTCCACCTTCCTGGGCTGCCTGGCGGGCGCGCTGATGGCGGTGGACGGTCTGCACTTCGTGATGAGCCGCACCTCGCTGCTCGACGGGGTGCTGATGTTCTTCGTGCTGGCCGCGTTCGGCTGCCTGGTCATCGACCGGGACAAGGCGCGGGAGAAGCTCGCGGCCGCGCTGCCGGCCGAGGCCGACGGCCGGGTCCGCCCGGACGCGCGCGTGGCCGACGGTTTCCGGTTCGGCTGGCGTCCCTGGCGCTGGGCCGCGGGGGTGCTGCTGGGCCTCGCGCTCGGCACCAAGTGGAACGCCCTGTACATCCTGGCCGCGTTCTGCGTGATGGCGCTGCTGTGGGACGTCGGCGCCCGCAAGGTGGCCGGCGCCCGGCACCCGTACCGGGCGGTCCTGGCGCATGACACGGGGATCACGTTCCTGGCGACGGTCCCGGTGGCGGTCGCCGTCTACCTGACCTCCTGGATCGGCTGGATCCTCTCCCCCACCGACGGCAGCGGCGGCTACTTCCGCAACTGGGCGGCCACCGCCGGCAAGGGCGGGAACTGGACGTTCCTGCCGGACTGGGTGCGCAGTCTGTGGCACTACGAGCACGAGGTCTACCTCTTCCACATCGGCCTGTCCTCGCCGCACACGTACATGTCGAACCCGTGGTCCTGGCTGGTGCTGGGCCGCCCGGTGTCGTACTACTACGAGTCGCCGTCCCCGGGTGTGGACGGCTGCCCGTCGGACGCCGGCCAGAAGTGCGCCCGTGAGGTGCTCGCGATCGGCACCCCGCTGCTGTGGTGGGCGGCCTGCTTCGCGATCGCCTACGTCCTGTGGCGGTGGGCGTTCCGCCGCGACTGGCGGGCCGGAGCGGTCGCGTGCGGGATCGCGGCCGGGTACCTGCCCTGGTTCATGTACCAGGAGCGCACGATCTTCCTGTTCTACGCCGTCGTCTTCGTGCCGTTCCTGTGTCTCGCGGTGGCGATGATGATCGGCGCGATCATCGGCCCGCCGGGCTCCAGTGACACCCGCCGGCTGGTCGGCGCGTCGAGTGCGGGCGTCCTGGTGCTGCTGATCGTGTGGAACTTCATCTACTTCTGGCCGCTGTACACGGGCACGGCGATCCCGATCGACTCCTGGCGTTCACGTATGTGGCTGGATACCTGGGTGTGAGCCACATCCCTGATCTCTGTTCGACCAACAGTTCGGCCAACAATCGGTCAACGCCTGTCACAGGAGCCCCACAACGACCTAGAGTGCGCGTCACAACCAGCTTTTGAACGCGTTCACAAAATGCGCAAAAGCTCACGGGGAGGGACTTTCGCATCATGCGCAAGGGGGTCAAGGGCGCTCTGATCGGCGGCGTCTGCGCGGCCGTGCTGGGCGGGGGCGGGTACGGCGCCTACAACGTTCTGTCGGCGCTGCACGGCGACGCCGCGCCGGCCGTGCGGACCGGGCCGCCGACGAAGGACGAGATCAAGGACACCACGCAGAAGTTCTTCGGCGCCTGGGAGAAGGGCCGGTCGGCGACCGCGGCGTCGCTCACGAACGACTCCGCCGACGCCGAACCCGTGCTCACCTCCTTCAGCGACGTGGCGCACATCAAGGACGTGCACATCACGCCCGGCAAGGCGACCGGCGCCACCGTGCCGTACAGCGTGCGGGCGACCGTGTCCTACGGCGGGAAGTCGAAGCCGCTCGCCTACAAGAGCCGGCTGACGGTCGTGCGCGGCCAGACCACGCACCGCGCGCTGGTCGACTGGGACCCGTCGGTGGTCCACCCGGAGCTGAAGCGCGGCGACACCCTGTCCACCGGCGAGGCGGCCAGCCCGCCCATCGAGGCCGTGGACCGCAACGGCGTGGTCCTCACGAAGGACAGGTACCCGTCCCTGGGCCCCATCCTGGACGAGCTGCGCAGCCGGTACGGCGACAAGGCGGGCGGCACCCCCGGTGTGGAGCTGGTCATCCAGCACGCGTCCGCGGAGTCCGCCGACACCACGCTGCTGACCCTCGCGGAGGGGAAGGCGGGCAAGCTGCGCACGACGCTCGACGCGCGCGTGCAGGCCGCCGCGGAGACCGCGGTGACGAAGTACGCCGAGTCGTCGGTGGTGGCCGTCAAGCCCAGCACCGGCGAGGTGCTGGCGGTCGCCAACCACCGCGAGGACGGCTTCAACGCTGCCTTCCTCGGCGAGTTGGCGCCCGGCTCCACCATGAAGATCATCAGCGCGGCCACCCTCATCGACACGGGCCTGACGACGGCGAGCGGCCCGGCGCCCTGCCCGCCGACCGCGACCTGGCAGAGCCAGACCTTCAGCAACCTCAAGGGACTCCAGCCGGACGAGAAGGCCACCCTCTCGGACAGCTTCGCGCGCTCCTGCAACACGGCGTTCGTGAAGTACGCCGACTCGGTCCAGGTCGACTCGCTCACCAAGGAGGCCGAGGACCGGTTCGGGCTCGGGAAGAACAACTGGAAGGTGGGCATCCCGAGCTTCGACGGCCGGGTCCCCGCCTCCGGCGGCCCGGACACCGCGGCCAACCTGATCGGGCAGGGCCGGGTGCAGATGTCCCCGCTGAACATGGCGTCGGTCGCGGCGACCGCGATGACGGGGACCTTCCGGCAGCCGGTGCTCGTCTCGCCGAAGCTGGACGGCCGTGAGCTGGCCACCGCGAAGGGTCTGTCCGCGTCCACGGCCGGCCAGCTGCGTGCCATGATGAACCGCACCGCGACCAGCGGCACCGCGGCCGGTGTGATGCGCGGGCTGAGCGGCAGCATCGGCGCCAAGACGGGGTCTGCGGAGGTCGACGGCCAGTCCAAGTCGAACAGCTGGTTCGCCGGCTACCGCGACGACGTCGCGGCCGCGGCCATGACCCAGGACGGCGGCCACGGCATCGACGCGGCCGGTCCGATTGTCGCAAGCGTGCTACGGATCGGTGGGTGACGTCACCCTCACAGGGCGGGACTCTAGGCTGGTGCCGTCGTTGGGGAGCGTGAGGGCTACGGGGCGACGGGGACCCTGGGGAATGCGCGGAGGAACTGACCAGTGGGCAAGAGAAGGCGCGTCGCCGAGCGACGGAAGCACAGACCCGCCGTCATCGGCGGGGTGATCGCCGTCGTCGTCGGCGGCGTGGGCTTCGGCCTCTACGCGCTCTACGACGGCGGGGCCGCCGACGCCTCGACGGCGGGGACGGCCGACCACAAGCCCGTCAAGACCGGCCCGCTGTCCGCCACCGAGGTGCAGACGACCGCGCGCACCTTCCTGTCGTCCTGGCAGCAGGGCAAGGTCACGCAGGCCGCCGCCGTCACGGACGACAGCAAGGCGTGCATCAAGCTCCTCACCGGCTACACCAAGGACGCCCACGTCACGGGCGTCACCCTCACCGAGGGCACCCGCACCGGCGGCAAGGTCCCGTTCTCCGTCAAGGCGACCGTGTCGTACAAGGGCGTCAGCAAGCCGCTGTCGTACGACTCCGCGTTCACCGTGATCCGGCGGACCAGTGACGGCAAGCCGGTGGTGAACTGGCACGCCGCGGTCGTCCACCCGGACCTCGCGGACGGCGACACCCTGGTCACCGGCGAGTCCGGCACCCCGCCGATCAAGGCGCTGGACCGGGACGGCGGGGAGATCACCACCGCCAAGTACCCGTCACTGGGCTCGGTGCTCGACGGGCTGCGGGAGAAGTTCGGCAAGAAGGCCGGCGGCAAGGCGGGCGTCGAACTGCGCGTGGTGCGCGGCGCGGCGTCCGAGAAGGCGAAGCTGTCCGACAAGACGCTCCTGGAGCTCAGCAAGGGCACGCCGGGCACCGTGAAGACCACGCTCAGCCCGACCCTCCAGGCGGCCGCCGAGAAGCAGGTCACCACGCAGAAGAACGCCTCGGTGGTGATGATGCGCCCGTCGACCGGCGAGGTCCTGGCCGTCGCCAACTCCAGCCACGGCTTCAACGTGGCCTTCCAGGGGTCCCTGGCACCCGGTTCCACGATGAAGATCATCACGTCGACCATGCTGTTCGAGAAGGGGCTGATCACCCCCGACGCCTCGCACCCCTGCCCGAAGACGTACAAGCTCGCCGGGTGGACGTTCCACAACGACGACGACTCCGAGATCAAGCAGGGCACGTTCAAGCTGAGCTTCGGCGCCTCCTGCAACAACGCCTTCATCGATTTCGCGCCGAAGCTGTCCAACAGCGACCTGACGACGGAGGCCCAGCAGGTCTACGGCCTCGGCATGAACAACTGGGCGATCGGCGTCCCGACCTTCGACGGCTCGGTGCCGGTGCAGAGCGGCGCGCAGATGGGCGCCTCGCTGATCGGGCAGGGCGGGGTGCGCATGAACCCGCTGAACATGGCGTCGGTGTCGGCCACGGTGGACACCGGCTCCTTCCACCAGCCGTACCTGGTCGATCCGAGCGTCGACAACCGGACGATCGCGAAGGCCTCGCGCACCATGTCCTCGAAGACGCAGGCGCAGCTGAAGGAGGTCATGCAGTACACGGCGGGCTACGGCACGGCGGCCAAGGCGATGTCGGGCCTGAGTTCGAGCTGCGGCGCCAAGACGGGCTCGGCGGAGGTCGACGGCCAGAAGAAGCCGAACGGCTGGTTCACCGCCTACTGCGGCGACTTCGCCGCCGCGGGCGTGGTCCAGGCGGGCGGCCACGGCGGCGACACGGCAGGACCGATCGTGGCGGCACTGCTGAAGCTGGGCGCGTCCCTCTGAGTCCCCCGAGGGCGCGACTCAGCCGGCCACCGGCGTCGCCATGTAGGTGCGCCTGAGGAAGCGCAGCAGCGCCTTCGACTCGAACTGCACCACCGACGTGCCGTGGTCGGAGTGGAACTCCACCACGGCCTGTACCCGCCCCAGCGGCCAGACCCGCACGTCGCCGCTCTCCGCGGGTGCCCTGAGACCTTGTTCCAGCAGCGAGCGCGAGAACGTCCACTCGTCCGTACCGGGCAGACCGATGTGTACCGTCCTCGGATCGGCATCGGGGTCGTAGCGCAGGACGACGGGCACCGCGCCCGGATCGTCTCGCGCGTCCTCGTCCGTGACGATGTGGGCTCGCGCGTACTGCTCGACTACAGACATCGGACTGCCCTTTACGCTCCGTGATCTGTGCGAAAGCTGTGCATCCGCTTTCCTATCCAATGTGCCACATTTTCCGTAATGCGCTTGCGGAGGCCGCCGTTCTTCCCGCGCGGTTCGCATGTGACGACCTTCTGTCACTTGCAAAAGCTTCGCAATAGGACCCTAAAATCGGTCCGTGCATGTACCTGACGGATTCATCGACGCCCCGACCTCCGCGGTCACCGCCGTGGCCGCGGCCGGCGCCCTCGCGGTCAGCCTGCGCGGCGCCCGCCGCGAGCTCGACGAGCGCACCGCGCCGCTGGCCGGCCTGGTGGCGGCGTTCATCTTCGCCGTACAGATGCTCAACTTCCCCGTCGCGGCCGGAACAAGCGGACACCTGCTGGGCGGGGCGCTCGCCGCGATACTCGTCGGCCCCTGGACGGGCGTCCTGTGTGTCTCCGTGGTCCTCCTCATGCAGGGCATCCTGTTCGCGGACGGCGGGCTGACCGCGCTCGGCGTCAACATCACCGACATGGCGATCGTGACCACCCTGGTCGCCTACGCCGTCTTCCGCGCCCTGGTGAAGGTCCTCCCCCGCGGCCGGCGCTCGGTGACCGGCGCCGCCTTCGTCGCCGCCCTGCTCTCCGTGCCCGCCGCGGCCGTCGCCTTCACCCTGCTCTACGCGGTCGGCGGCACCACCGACGTCGCCATCGGCAAGGTGGCCGGCGCGATGATCGGCGTGCACGTCCTCATCGGTGTCGGCGAGGCCGCGATCACCGCACTCACGGTGGGCGCGGTGATCGCCGTACGTCCCGATCTGGTGTACGGGGCGCGCGGCCTGCGGCAGGGGCTGAAGCTGCGCGTGCACGGCGAACTGGTGGACGCGCCGGAGCCGACCGCGCCCGTGGCGGCGCGCACTTCCCGCCGTGCGCTGTGGATCAGCGGCCTGGCGACCTCCCTGGTGCTCGCCGGGTTCGTCAGCCACTACGCCTCCGCCAGCCCCGACGGCCTGGAGAAGGTCGCCCACGACCACGGCATCGACTCGCAGACCAGGGAGCACGCCTCGGCCGGCTCCCCGCTCGCCGACTACGGCGTCGAGGACGTCTCCGACGCCCGGCTCTCCGCCGGTCTCGCGGGCGTGATCGGGGTCGGTGCGACCGTGGTCGCGGGCAGCGCGGTGTTCCGGGCGGTGCGCAGGCGCCGTACCGGCACCCCTTCCGAGGCGCGCTGACGTGGGTGCCGGGCACGCGCACCGGCTCTACCGGCACGCACACTCACGCGTGCACGTGCTCCCGCCGCACACCAAGCTCGCCGCCGTCCTCGCCTTCGTGGTCGTCGTGGTCTCGACCCCGCGCACGGCGATGTGGGCGTTCGCGCTGTACGCCGTGCTGCTCGCGGTCGTCGCGCGGCACGCGCGCGTGCCGGCCGGCTTCCTGCTGAAACGGCTGCTGGTCGAGGTGCCGTTCGTCGCCTTCGCGGTGCTGATGCCGTTCGTCGCGGAGGGCGGGCGGACCGACGTGCTGGGCCTCTCGCTCAGCGTGAACGGCCTCTGGGGCGCCTGGAACGTTCTGGTCAAGGGCACGCTGGGGGTCGCGGCCTCCGTCCTCCTCGCGGCCACCACCGAGCTGCGCGAGCTGCTCCTCGGCCTGGAGCGGCTGAAGCTGCCGCCCCTGCTCGTCCAGATCGCCTCCTTCATGATCCGCTACGGCGACGTCGTCACCGACGAGATGCGCCGGATGCGGATCGCCCGCCGGTCGCGCGGCTTCGAGGCGCGGGGCGTGCGCCACTGGGGCGTGCTCGCGAAGTCCGCGGGCGCGCTGTTCATCCGCTCCTACGAACGCGGGGAGCGCGTCCACCTGGCCATGGTGAGCCGCGGGTACACAGGCTCGATGCCGGTCGTCGACGAGGTGACCGCGTCGCGGGCCGAGTGGTCGTACGCCCTCGCGCTGCCGCTGTCCGCTCTCGTCGTCTGCCTGTTGGGATGGGCCCTGTGACCCCTGCTCCGGCTTCCCTGGAGGTCTCCGGCCTCGCCTACGCCTACCCCGACGGGCACCAGGCCCTGTTCGGCGTGGACTTCCGCGTCGCGCGCGGCGAACGGGTCGCGCTGCTGGGGCCGAACGGCGCCGGGAAGACCACCCTGGTGCTGCACCTCAACGGCATCCTGGGCGGCGGCGCGGGCGCGGTGACGGTGGCCGGACTGCCCGTGGGCAAGCGGCACATGGCGGAGATCAGGCGCCGGGTCGGCATCGTCTTCCAGGACCCGGACGACCAGCTGTTCATGCCGACGGTCCGCGAGGACGTGGCGTTCGGACCGGCGGCGGCCGGACTGAAGGGCGCTGAACTGGAGGCACGCGTGCGTGCCGCCCTGGAGCGGGTCGGCATGGCCGGCTTCGCCGAACGCCCGCCGCACCACCTGTCCTTCGGGCAGCGCCGCCGGGTGGCGGTGGCCACCGTCCTCGCCATGGAGCCGGAGATCCTCGTCCTGGACGAACCCTCCTCCAACCTCGACCCGGCCTCCCGGCGCGAACTCGCCGACATCCTGCGCGCCCTGGACGTGACGGTCCTGATGGTCACCCACGACCTGCCCTACGCCCTGGAGCTGTGCCCGCGCTCCCTGGTGCTCAGCGACGGCACGATCGCCGCCGACGGGCCCACCGCCGAACTCCTCGCCGACGACGCCCTGATGCGCGCCCATCGCCTTGAACTGCCCTTCGGGTTCGTCCCGCGTCCGTGACAATGGGCGCGTGACGCATCAAGAGGACGCCGGGACCCCCGCGGGGCCGCCGCGGCTGGACGACCAGCTGTGCTTCGCGCTGTACGCGGCACAGCGCGCCGTGACCGCCGCCTACCGGCCGCTCCTCGACGAACTCGGGCTCACCTACCCGCAGTACCTCGTCCTGCTCGTCCTGTGGGAGCGGGGCGAGACCACGGTGAAGGAACTGGCGGAGGCGCTCCGGCTCGACTACGGCACGGTGTCACCGCTGCTGAAGCGGCTGGAGGGGGCGGGGCTGGTGCGCAGGGAGCGCTCGGAGCGGGACGAGCGCTCCGTGCTCGTCGGATGCACCGGGCGCGCGGAGGAACTGCGGGAGCGCGCGGCGCGCATCCCCGGCGCCCTGCTCGCGACGACCGGGCTCGACGGGGCCGACGTGGCCCGGCTGCGCGAGGAGCTGCGGGACCTGGCGGAACGGGCGGGCCGGGCGGCCTTGCGGCCGTCGTAGCGGGTGGCCTTCGGCAGTCGTAGTGGGTGGCCTTCGGCCGTCGTAGCCGGTTGGCCTTTCGGCCGTCGTGGCGCGATGGCCCCGCGGCCGTGACAGCCGACAGCTGTTACCCACGGTTTCCACCCCCTGGTAGCCGCAGGGCTTCCTACCGGTCGGTACCTTGTGCACGATGTGCTTGCACACTTCTGTGTTGCCCACCACCGTTTCCGCCCTGGGGGAGGTCCCGCCGTGATCGAAGGCGCCACCGTCGACTCTCGTCCGACGAAGATCATGTATGTCGCAGAGGCGACCGCACACGGCGGCCGGGACGGGTACGTGAGCAGCCAGGACGGCCAGATCGACCTCAAGGTCGCGATGCCGCCGGAGCTGGGCGGGGACGGCAACGGCACCAACCCGGAACAGCTGTTCGCGGCGGGCTACAGCGCCTGCTTCCACAACGCGCTGATCCTCGTCGGCAACCGCGCGGGCTACGACCTGACCGGCTCCACGGTCGCCGCGAAGGTCGGCATCGGCCCCAACAAGCAGCGCGGCTACGGCCTCGCCGTAGCCCTCAGCGTCTCGCTCCCGGTGCTGGACGCGGACATCGCGGCGAAACTGGTGGACGCCGCCCACGAGGTGTGCCCGTACTCGAACGCCACGCGCGGGAACATCGAGGTGACCATCGTGCTCGGCTGACCCCGGGCACGTGCCGCAGGCCACGTCGTACCGAGGAATCCGCGACCGCACGGCCATGTTTCACTCACTGTCACCGGCAAGTGGGCAGGCGGAGGGATCCGGACGTGGACGTGCACGGCACTGTGGCGGAGGGCTTCGAGCCGGTCAGGGACGCGTTCGCGGGCAACTTCGAGCTGCTCGGGGACCGGGGAGCGGCGGTCGCCGTGTACCGGGACGGGCACCGGGTCGTCGACCTGTGGGGCGGCAGCAGGGACGTCGACGGTGGCACCCCGTGGGAGCACGGCACCGCCCAGATCGTGCGCTCGGCGACCAAGGGCGTCGCCGCCGCCGTCCTGCTGCTCCTGCACCAGCGCGGCGAACTGGACCTGGACGCGCCGGTGGGCGACCACTGGCCGGAGTACAAGGCGGCCGGCAAGGAGCGGACGCTGGTGCGGCAGCTGCTCGCGCACTCCGCGGGCGTACCGGTGCTGGACCGGCCGCTCACGCCCGCGGAGGCCGCCGACCCCGACCTCGGCGCGGCCGCCGTGGCGGCGCAGGCGCCGGTGTGGGAGCCGGGCACCGACCACGGCTACCACGCGCAGACGTACAGCTGGCTGACCGGCGAACTGGTGCGGCGGGTGACCGGGCGGACCGTCGGCGAGTGGATCGCGGACGAGATCGCCGGGCCGCTCGGCGCCGGGCTGTGGCTCGGGCTGCCGGAGGCCGAGCAGGCGCGCGTGGGGCGCGTCGGTCCGGTGCCGGCACCCGAGAGCGCGGGCGCGCTGCGGACCAGGCCCAAGCGGGCCGTCTCCGAGGCGTACGCCGACCCCGGCTCGCTCACCCGCCGGGCGTTCGGCGCGATCGACCCGCTCCCGGACGAGAACGACCCCGCCTACCGCGCGGCCGCGCTGCCCGCCTCCAACGGCATCGCCACCGCCGACGGGCTTGCCCGCTTCTACGCCGCCCTGATCGGCGACCTCGACGGCGGCCGGCGGCTGTTCACGCCGGAGACCGTGGAGCTGGCCCGCGGTGAGCAGTCCGCCGGCCCCGACCGGGTGCTGGTCGTCGCCACCCGCTTCGGGCTCGGCTACATGCTGCACGGCAGCGCGTCCCCGCTGCTCTCCCCCGGCTCCTTCGGCCACCCCGGCCGCGGCGGAGCGCTCGCCTTCGCTGACCCCGAGTCGGGCATCGCATTCGGTTACGTCACCAACGGCTTCCGCAAGAGCGTGACGGCGGACCCGCGGGCGCAGGCGCTGGTCCGCGCGGTGCGCACGGCGCTGTCGTAACCACCACCGCGCGCACCTGCGCGCCCGCGGGCGCCCCGCGCACCGCTCACACGTTGATCGGGTGCGAATGCCGCCCCGACAGCGCGTCGATCTCGCCGTGCGCCTTGGACAGCAGCTGCATGGCCAGTTCGTTCAGGGCGCGGGCGCCGGCGATCTCCTCGCCGACTCTGGGCTGGTTGCTGTCGGACTCGTGCCGGCTCGCGTGACCGTGCGCCCGTACCTCGGTGCCGTCGGGCAGGCGTACCAGGGCCACCGCGCGCGTGTGCGTGTCGTCCTCCAGGAACTCCATCTCGACATGCCATCCCACAGCGGTTTTCATCATGTTCATCACGGGACCACCTCCGGAATCGCTGCTTCCAGGGTGCTCCTCCGGGGCCGGGCCCGTCACGTCGGCCCGGCCCCCGCTCCCGCTCCGGCCCCCTCGCCCGGCTACTTGTCCTCGAAGCTGGCGAAGTACGCGGCCGCCATGTCCTCGTCGGCGTGCCCCTGGGCGGCGGCGCGGGCGAAGCGTTCGGCGGCCGCCTGGGCGACGTCCAGGCGCACGCCGTGGCTCGCGCCGGCGGCGACGATCAGCCGGGCGTCCTTCCCGGCGGTGTCCACCGCGAACGACGGCGGGGTCAGCGCGCCGTCGAGGATCAGCCCGGCCTTGGCCCGCAGGTAGCCCATGTCGAGGGGGCCGCCCGCGATCAGGCCGAAGAAGCTCTGCGGGTCCACCCCGAGCGCCTGGGCCAGCGCGACCACCTCGCCGGTCGTCGCCGTGGCCGCGAGGACCCAGCTGTTGGCGACCAGCTTGAGCCGGGTCGCGGCGGCCGTGGACCCGTCGTCGCCGGTCCACACCGTGCGGGCGCCGACCGCGTCGAAGACGGGCGTGACCGTCTCCCGGGCCTGCTGCGGCCCGGCGGCCAGGACAGTGAGCTGTCCGGCCTCGGCGGGCTGACGGGTGCCGAGGACCGGGGCGTCGTAGAAGACCAGGCCGTGCTCGGCGGCGAACGCGGCCAGGACGGGGATCTGGTCGAGGCCGGCGGTGGTCGACTGCACCCAGACGGCCCCGGGACGCAGCGACCCGGCGGCCTCGCGCAGGGTCTCCAGGGCGGTCGCGCCGTCGTACAGCATGGTCAGGACGACGTCGGCACCCTCGACGGCCTCGGCCGGTGTGTCCGTGACCTCGGCGCCGTCGGCGGCGAGCGGTTCGGCCTTGGCACGGGTGCGGTTCCACGCGCGGACGGTGTGCCGGGCCTTCAGGAGGTTGCGGGCCATCGCGGCGCCCATGATGCCGGTGCCCAGCACGCCCACGGTCAGCTTGTCGGTCATGACGTCTCCCTGTCCTCGTACGTTCCGCAGCCAGCTTGACGCACCGCGGGCCGCCCGGCGCGCGGCGTCCGGGTATCCCGGCGGCGCGCCGCGGAACGCACGGGGACCCCGGCCGCGAGGGCCGGGGTCCCGGTACGTGAGCGGTCCTGGCTCAGCCGTCGTTCTCCGCGGACGGGAGGTAGGCGCCGGGCACGTCGTTCGGTGAGTAGATCTTCTTGTCACCGGGGTAGGGCTTGGTCCAGTTGTGGGTCTGGTACCAGGTGTAACGGTTCATCTGAGTGGGGTTGGCGTAGTCCGGCACCGCGTTCTTGCCGGTCAGCCGCTGGTGCGAGGCCCAGGTCCGCCACTGCGCCGCGACCTTGGCCTCGGCCGCCGGGACGGAGACCGACGTCGGCGCGGCCGCCGCATGGGCGTCCTGGGCCGCCGGGGTGTCCGGGCCGCAGGTCGGCTGCGGGCTCACACCGAGGGTCAGCGAGGTCCGGTTCGGGACGGCCGTGAACGGCGTGTCGTCCGCCTTGCTCGTGAACGCCCCGTACATCGGGGTGGCCGCGCTGTCGAGCTGGTTCATCGGGTGCACCCCGAGGATCTGCTCGATGGTGCGGACCATGGTGATCTGCGAGTAGTAGTGGTCGTCGACCGTGCCGTGCTGGGCGTACGGGCTGATGACCTGGACCGGGGCGCGGTGGCCGTCGACGTGGTCGAGGCCGGCCTGGGAGTCGTCCTCGACGACGAAGATCGCCGAGTCCTTCCAGTACTTGCTGTGGGTGATCTCGTCGACCATCCGGCCGACCGCGAGGTCGTTGTCGGCGACCTCGGCGGCCGCGTTGGCGGGGCCGCCGGTGTGGTCGTTGGAGAACCAGAACATGTTCAGGTTCGCCGGGCCGTTCTTCTCGAAGTCGTGCTTCCAGATCTGCTCTTTGTAGATGTCCGGGACGTTGAGGTCGAACAGCGGGAAGCCCTGCACGGAGACGTCGTTGAGCGAGGGGATCGCCGAGCCCGTCTTGATCGGGTAGGCGGTCTGGGCCCCGGTCGCGGCCATGTTCTTGCTGTCGCAGTACAGGTTCTGCCAGGTCGCACCGGCGGGCTTGCTCTCGTACGACTGGAACTCGCCGAAGTCCTTCACGGACTTGCCGGCCGCCTGCGCTCCGGTCCAGATGAACCCGGTCTTCTGGTGGCCGAGGACGTCGTCCTCGGTGTCGTAGCTGCGGGTGTACTCGCCGGCCGACGACTCGGTGTACTCCGGGTTGTCCGACTGCATCAGCCAGTTGTGGCCCTCGGCGGAGTTGGTGCCGACGTCGTAGAAGTTGTCGTACAGCCCGAACTGCTGGGCCAGCGCGTGCTGGTTCGGCGTGACGTTCTCGCCGAACTGGGTGAGCGCGGAGTTTCCGTTGCCCTGCGGCAGGTCGCCGAAGACCTGGTCGTAGGTGCGGTTCTCCTTGACGAGCAGGAAGACGTGCTTGATCGTCGACGGGTCGCCGATCCGCTTCGGGACCGGGACGGCCTTCTCGTGGCTGTTGGCCTTGGCGGTCTTGACCGAGTTGGACGTCCAGCCGTTCTGCTTGAACACCTTGTTCGTCTCGGACCTGACGACCTGGTCGCTCGGCATCGTGAACTGGGTGAGGCTCGACGTGGTGTCGTGCGTGCTGTGCCCGGCGGCGTCGGGGCGCAGCGCGTCGATGCCGCGGGTGTTGGCGACGACGATCTTCTTGCCGAGGGCGGTGACGCCCGACGGGAAGTAGTCGGTGGGGAGCAGGCCGACGAAGCGGGCCGGCTGCTGCGCGGAGGTGTAGCGGTAGACGGCGACGGCGTTGGCGCGGCCGAGGGTCACCAGGAGGCGGCCGTCGTCGGTGAGGGTGACCGCGTTCGGCTCGTAGCCGACGGACGCCTCGGGCCACGGCTGGGTGGAGATCGTCTGGACGACCTTGTCCTTGCGGCTGTC
Source organism: Streptomyces sp. NPDC104761 (assembly GCF_055583445.1). Classification (NCBI taxonomy): domain Bacteria; kingdom Bacillati; phylum Actinomycetota; class Actinomycetes; order Kitasatosporales; family Streptomycetaceae; genus Streptomyces; species Streptomyces sp. NPDC104761. Next base: position 193,509 of record NZ_JBVJNZ010000002.1, read on the forward strand.
GATGACCGACACGGTGTTGTCGGCGGTGTTGGTGACGAACACCGCGCCCTTGCTCGCGTACACGGCGGTCGGGTGCAGGCCGACGTCGACGGTGCCGACGGCGGCGGACGGGTCCGCGGTGTCGATGACGCTGACCGTGCCGGTGGTGCTGGCGCCGGTCTTCGGGTTGGCCACGACATCGGTGCCGTAGGAGTTGATGGTGGTGTCGCCGGCCTTGGCCGGGCGCCCGCCCTCGTTGCTGACGTAGAGCTTGCCGCCGACCAGCGCGAGACCGCGCGGGGCGTTGCCGACCGCCCAGGTCTGCTTGATCGTTCCAGTCGCCGCGTCGATGGCGACCACCTTGTTCTGGCCGTTGACCGCGGAGTACACGGTGGCGCCGTCGGCCGAGAACACCGCCGCACCCACCAGTGCCTGCTTGGTGCCGTCGGCCGCGATCGGCACGGCCGTGGGGCTCGCGAGGGTGCCGTCGGCGTTGACGGTGAACTTGGTGTAGCCGTTCGCCTGGCCCAGCCACAGCTGCTTGCCGTCGGGCGAGTAGGTCGGCCCTTCCTGGCCGACCGCGCCGCTGCTGATGCGCAGGTTGTCGGCCGCGTTGGTGCCGATCTTCTGCGTGACCTGACCCGTCGCCAGGTCCACGATGACGAGCGACGCGTCGCCGTCGGCGACCGAGGCGGCGAGGTGGGTGCCGTCCGGGCTGACGACCGACGACATGATCTTGCCGTCGTTGATGACGCTGCGCGTGCCGTAGGGGTTGATGTACTGATCGGCGGAGACGACCTGGCCGTTGGCGGTGGTCTGGCCGACCTGCTGGGTGCCGAACTGGTACGTCGAGGCGACCGCGGTGCCCGTGACCCCGAGGGCGACGGCGATACCCGCCGTCACCAGCAGGGTGTGGCGGCCGACGTGTCTGCCGAAGAGGTGGATCTGCTTCTTCTCGTTGATCCGGCGCTGGCGGGTTACCTGCACGGAACTGTTTCCCTTCACTGGGTGTCGAGCAGGTCGACGTTGCCGTCGAACTGCCACAGCGGATTCGGGGCGTCGCCGGTCGAGGTCCGTAGGAGGAAGTAGCCGTTGACTTCCTTGGGACCGTCGCCGTCGGCCACGAACCGCCCGTCCGAGGTGATGTCGAGCTGGTAGACCGCCGTCCCCGTGACCGCCGTGACGCCGGGGAGGTGCCAGCTGACGACGCAACGCCAGTCGTTGCCCGCGCCCTCCTGGGCGGACCGGCCGTCGCTCTTGGTGCATGCCGCCGTCGTCTTCAGCTGGGCCTCGGTGACGGCGGGCCGGTGCAGTTGCTCGGTCTGCAGCCGGTAGAGGTGGCCGAAGACCGTGGCGAGGGACTTCTGCACCTTGTCCTGCCGGATCCCGGAACCCGTCGACGGGGTGGCCACGGCGAGCGCGCCGACGGTGACGGCGGTCAGCGCGGCCAGCGGCAGCACGCCGAGGGTGAGCGCGCGGCGCCCGGAGCCGTCGTAGGCAGGGTTGGTGAAGTCCCGCCGTACGAACAGCACGTACGCGAGCGCCGTCGCGAGCACCGCCCATGCCAGGCTCACCGCTACGGCGATGAGCAGCGGGGCGAGCTGCGCGGGGCTGGTGAACAGGCCGTTCCAGGAGATGAAGGCGTAGCCGGGCAGGGCGAGGCGCACCGCGACGGGCAGCGGCAGCATCTGGGCGACCGACATCGCGAGCGCGACGACCGGGGGCAGCAGCAGGCCCATCGGGGAGCGGCCGAGGGCGACCGAGCCGAGCAGCCCGATGGCGGCGAGGGAGAGGGTGGGGGCGAGGGCCGCGAGCCAGGCGAGCAGGACCCGTCCTGCCGCGTCGCCGGGCGACAGGAGGTGGCCGTCGAGGCCGACCAGCGGCTGGTCGCCGACCGACGCCAGGCCGCCGAGCGTGCTGGAGGCGGCCAGTCCGGCCACAAGCAGCAGGATGACGGTGAGGCTGGCCAGCGACTTCGCGACGAAGATCCGCGCGGGCGAACGGACCGCCACCAGCAGGTGGCGCCAGGTGCCGAGGCGGTCCTCGGCGGCGAACACGTCACCGGCGACCACCGACGTCAGCAGCGGAAGCGCCCAGGTACCGGCGAAACCGAGCATCACCAGCGGACCGGCCCACCCGGTGGCGTGCATCCAGCGCCCGAAGAGCGTGTCGGCGGGCAGCGTGCTCTGCCGGCCGACCCCCACGACGAACAGCCCGGGCGCGATCCAGCAGGCGAGCACCAGCAGCCGGATCCGCCACTGCGAGACCAGCTTCACCAGTTCGAAGCGGTAGCCGCGCGAGACGGGGACGCGACGGGTGACCGGGGCGGGTCCGGTGACGGGAGCGTGCTCCGTGACGGTCATCGGCCGGTCTCCTGGTCTTCGGTGAGGTCGAGGAAGGCGGCTTCGAGGGGGGAGACGACGGGGGCGAGTTCGCGCAGCGCGACCCCCGACCGCACGACGTCCGCGACGAGTTCGTCGAGGGCGGGCACCAGGGCGCGTACGACCAGCACGTCGGGGTCGCTGCGCAGGCCGGGGCCGGGGTCGTCGACGATCCGGATGCCGGGCGCGTCCGCGGCGAGCCGGCGCGCGGTCCCGGCGTCGGAGGTGCGCAGCCGGTAGTCGAGTTCACGGTTCTCGGCGGCGAGCTTGGTCAGCGGGCCGGAGAAGACGACGCGGCCGGTGGCGAGGATGGTGACCTCGGAGCACAGCGCCTCCAGGTCGTCCATCCGGTGGCTGGAGAGCACCACGGCGGTGCCGTCGGCGGCGAGCCGGGTGAGGACGCCGTGCACGTGCCTCTTGCCGGCCGGGTCGAGGCCGTTGGAGGGCTCGTCGAGCACGAGCAGCCGGGGCCGGACGAGCAGGGCGGCGGCGAGTCCGAGCCGCTGGCGCATGCCGAGGGAGAAGCCGCGGGTCCTGTCGTCGGCGACGTCGGTGAGACCGACCTCGGCGAGCACGTCGTCGATACCCGCGGTCCCTGCCGTCCCGGTGTCCAGACCGCGCAGCGTGGCCAGCGCGGCGAGGTTCTGCCGGGCGGTGAGCGAGGGGTAGAGGCCGGGCGCGTCCACGAAGCCGGCGACGCCGTCGGGGGCGGCGAGCGCCCGCTCGACCGGCGTGCCCAGGATCTCCAGCCGGCCGCCGTCGGCGACGGCCAGCCCCAGCAGCAGGCCGAGCAGCGTCGTCTTGCCGGCGCCGTTCGGCCCGACCAGGCCATGGATCTGACCTTGCGTCACGTCGAGGTCGACGGCGTCCAGCGCGACGACGTCACCGAAGCACTTGCTGATCCCGCGGGCCCGGACTGCGTGCGGTATGTCCATGCGTCCCGTGCGTCCCTTCTTCCACGATCCGCAGGGACTTTATGGAAAACACACAACCCGGGCACAGGCGGCCGGTTGAACGTTCGAGGAACGGTTCGTCAAGGCAACGGCAAGTCCTGTGAGCGGAGCGGCCGCCCGGGCCCCGGTCTGCAACGCCCCTGCGCCACAGGGGCGATGTGGCCGGGCACCGTCGAGCGTGGCTTAACCTGCGGACGAGGCCCGCCACAGCCGAGCACCGAGCACCGAGCACCGCCAAGACGACGCCGAGGAAGTACCCGTGAAGAGACCCGCCTCGAACCGCGCCCCGGTCCTGTACGCGATATCCGCGACGTGTGCCGCCATAGGCGTCCTGCTCTGGGTGCGCGGCCGCACCGCCCCGCCGCCCATGAGGTACGCGGACTACCTGGAGGCCGACGCCTACACCCCGTCGGTCTGGCGGGTGTGGTCACCGGCGATGCCCCAGGAGCGCCTCGGCTGGTACCTGATCGCCGCCGGGCTGGTGCTGGCCGTGGCGACGCGCTTGCTGTCCCTCCGGCGGGACTGATCAGGCCGCGGTGGCCGCCGGGGTCACGCGGTGGGCTCGCGTACGTCCACGACGGTGGCGCCGGCGTGCTTCACCAGGGCGGCGGGGGCGATGGGGAAGACGGCGTGGGGGTTGCCGGCGGCGGCCCACACCACGTCGTGGTGCAACAGCGCCCGGTCGGCGAGCACGCGCGTGCGTGTCCGGTGACCGAAGGGCGGCACGCCGCCGATGGCGTACCCGGTCGTCTCGCGGACGACGTCCGCCTCGGCCCGGGTCACCCGGGCGGCGCCGAGTTCCTTGCGGACCAGTTCCACGTCGACGCGGGAGGCGCCGTCCATCAGCACCAGCACCGGCACCCCGTCGGCCGCGAAGACCAGCGACTTGCAGATCTCGCTCAGCTCGCATCCGACCGCGGCGGCGGCCTCGGCCGCGGTACGGGTCGCGTCCGGGAACCGCCGGATCTGCGAGGTCAGTTCCCCGAGGCCCAGCTCGGCCAGGGCGGCGGCGAAACGGGGATGGGCGCCGGAGTCCCCGGTGCCGGCGCCGGTGGCGGCTGTCGTCGTCATGGGGGCACGCTAACGGGGCGGGGGAAGGTGCGGCGAGTGGTTAAGTGCGGGGTACACGAGGAAGCCGGTGAGGGCGCCCCGTCCCCACGGACCCTCACCGGCGGTCTGTCACGAGCCGTACGTCAGACGCGTACGAGCTCCCGGTCCTCGTCGTCCCGGCCGGCCCCGGCGGCCTCGTCGGACAGGGCGCGCAGGCCCTCGCCCTCGACGTCGACGTTGGGCAGCGCGCGGTCCAGCCACTTCGGCAGCCACCAGGCGCGCTTGCCGAGCAGCGCGAGCACCGCCGGGACGATCGCCATGCGGACGACGAACGCGTCGAAGAAGACCGCGATGGCGAGGCCGAAGCCGATCATCTTGATCATGGATTCGCTGGAGGTGATGAAGCCGCTGAAGACGGAGATCATGATGACCGCCGCGGCGGCCACGACCCGCGCGCTGTGCCGGAAGCCGGTCACCACGGCCTGGCCGGGCGTCTCGCCGTGGACGTACGCCTCCCGCATCCGGGTCACGAGGAACACCTCGTAGTCCATGGCGAGGCCGAAGACCACGCCCACCATGAAGATCGGCATCATCGACATGATCGGGCCGGTCTGCTCGACGCCGAGCAGGCCGCCGAGCCAGCCCCACTGGAAGACCGCGACGACGGCGCCGAGCGCGGCGAGCACGCTGAGCAGGAAGCCGAGGGCCGCCTTCAGCGGGACCAGGATGGAGCGGAAGACCGCGATCAGGAGGAGGAAGGCGAGGCCGACCACCAGCGCCAGGTAGGGGACCAGCGCGTCGTTGAGCTTCTGCGAGAAGTCGATGTTCATCGCGGTGGTGCCGGTGACCAGGACCCGTGCGCCGGTGTCGGCCTTGACGTCGGCGCCCTGGTCGCGGATGGCGTGCACCAGGTCCTCGGTCTGTACCGAGGACGGCTTGGAGTCCGGGATCACCGTGATCGTCGCGGTGTCTCCGGCCTTGTTGAACGCCGCCGGGGTCACCGTCACGACGTCCTTGAGGCCCTTGATGTCGTCGGCCACCTTGGTGGCCGCCTTCTTGGGGGCGTCACTGCCCTTGGCGTCGACCACGATCATCAGCGGCCCGTTGAAGCCGGGACCGAAGCCCTCCGACAGCAGGTCGTAGGCCCGGCGCTGGGTCGTGGAGGTGGGCTGCGAGCCGTCGTCGGGCAGGCCCAGTTCGAGCTGGGTGGCCGGGAGGGCGATCGCGCCGAGGCCGGCCACGCCGAGGAGCAGCACGGCCGCCGGGCGGCGGACCACGAAGCTCGCCCAGCGGGCGCCCAGGCCGGGCTTGTCCTTCGGGGTGGCATGGGCGTGCGTCCGGCGCTTCTCGCCCGCGGCCCTGACCTTGCGGCCCGCGTAGCCGAGCATCGCCGGGATCATGGTGAGCGCGATGAGCACGGCGACCACGACCGTGCCCGCGGCCGCGAGGCCCATCTTCGTCAGCATCGGCACGCCGACGACCGAGAGACCCGCGAGCGCGATCACGACCGTGAGGCCCGCGAAGACCACCGCCGAGCCCGCCGTGCCCGCGGCGCGGCCGACCGCCTCCTCGCGGTCGCGGCCCTCGGCCAGCTCGCTGCGGTAGCGGGAGACGATGAACAGCGCGTAGTCGATGCCGACCGCGAGACCGATCATCATCGCCAGGGTGGACGTGGTGTCGCCGAGGTCGAGCGCCTTGGCGAGGGCGGTGATGGTGGAGACGCCGATGCCCACGCCGATGATCGCCGTCAGCAGCGGCAGTCCGGCCGCGACCAGCGAGCCCAGGGTGACGACGAGGACGACGGCGGCGATGGCGAGACCGATGACCTCACCGGCGCCGCCCGCGTCGGCCCCGGACTGGAGCGCGTCACCGCCGACCTCGACGGTCAGCCCGGCCTTCTCGGCGTGGTGCCCGGCCGCCTCCAGCGCGTTGCGGGAGGAGTCCTTGAGCTCCGTGCCGGAGACGTCGTAGCGCACCGAGGCGTAGGCGACCGTGCCGTCCTTGCTGACGGCGTGCTGCTTGAAGGGGTCGGTGACGGAGGTGACCTCGGAGCCGGCGGCCAGTTCCTTCACGGTCTTCTTGACGGTCGCCTTGTTGAGCTTGTCCGTCATCTTCTCGCCGGCCGGTGCCTTGAAGACGACCCGCGCGGTGGCGCCGTCGGAGCTGGCGCCGGGGAAGCGCTGGTCCAGCAGGTCGAAGGCCTTCTGGGCCTCGGTGCCGGGGATCGAGAAGGAGCTGGAGCCGGCCGCGGGGGCGGAGGCGGCCGCGACGCCGGCGAGGGTCAGCAGCGCCACCCATATGAGGGCGACATAGTGCCGTCGCCGAAAGGCGAACCGGCCGAGTTTGTAGAGGAACGTGGCCACGGGGGCGTACTCCCGGTCAGGTCGTGGGGTTTTCAGGGCAGGGGTGATCAACCCGGTGGGTGGCAGGGGTGATCGGCCCGACGACGTGAGCGGAGACGTCAGGTGGGCTGGCTGCGGGGATGGGTCAGCAGGTGGGTGCGCCGAGGGCGGGCAGCACCACGGCGTCGATGTACGACAGCAGGAAGGTCTGGGTGGGCGGCTGCTCGTCGATCAGCGAACGGGCGGCGAATCCACCGATCATCATGTGCATCACGAAGTCGATCGCCGGGTTGTCCGCACGGACCTCGCCCCGGTCGATCGCCCGCTGCAGCACGGTCCGGAAACCGGCCATCTCGGGCTCGATCAGGTGCTCCTTGAACGCCTTCAGGAGATCCGGGTTGCCGTGGATCGCCATGGCGAGACCCCGCATCAGCGCGGAGTTCTGCTCCATCTCGCAGTCGTCGGAGCGCAGCGTCATGGCGTGCAGGTCGCCGCGGAGCGAGCCGGTGTCGATCTCGTCGAGCGCGGCCCCCGGCTTCTGGTACCGGACCGCCTTGGCCACCAGTTCGGCCTTCCCGCCCCACTGGCGGTAGAGGGTGGCCTTGCTGGACTTGGTGCGGGCGGCGACGGCGTCCATGGTGAGGGCGTCGTAGCCGACCTCCCGGAGCAGGTCGAGCACGGCCTCGTACAGCTCGGCCTCACGCTCGGGCGTGATGCGACTGCGACGCGCCGTTGCGACCTCAGTCATGCCACTCACCCTTCATTGCTCCACCATCGCCTTCGTGCTTACACCCCGAACATACCCTGCGATCTACAGAAACGAAACCGTTTCGTACGTGTGCTGTCTCACGCGGCCGGGAAAACCGCGAGCTGCCACGAGTTGCCGGCCCTCCGCCCCCGGCGAAGCATGGGGAGGTGAGCTATCTGCGCCTGCCGCACCTCAGCGGCGACCTGTTGTGCTTCGTGGCCGAGGACGACCTCTGGCTGACCGCGATCGACACTCCGGGCCGCGCCTGGCGGCTCACCGTCGACCGCACCAAGACCGGCCATCCGCGCTTCTCCCCCGACGGCCGCCGGATCGCGTACACGAGCTGGCGGAGCCTGGTGCCCGAGATCCACCTGGTCGACGCCGGCGGCGGGCCCGGCCGGCAGCTGACGTACTGGGGCAGCGCCGACACCCGGGTGTGCGGCTGGACGCCGGAGGGGGACATCCTGGCGGTCGCCTCGCACGGCCAGCCCTTCTCCTACTTCACCTGGGCCTACAAGGTCTCCCCCGACGGCGACCCGGGCCGCAAACTGCCCTGGGGGCCGGTCGCCGACATCCAGGTCACCGACATCGCCGACGAACGCAGGACCCTTCTGCTCACCGGCACCCCGCCGCACGAGCCGGCCGGCTGGAAGCGCTACCGGGGCGGCGCCATGGGCCGCCTGTGGCTGCACGGACAGCGGCTGCTCGAGGGCATCGGCGGCCACCTCGACTCCCCGATGTTCGTCGGCGGCCGGATCGCCTTCCTCTCCGACCACGAGGGCGTCGGCAACCTCTACTCCTGCGCCTACGACGGCTCCGACCTGCGCCGGCACACCGACCACGACGCCTTCTACGCCCGGCACGCCGCCAGCGACGGCACCAGGGTCGTGTACCAGTGCGCGGGCGACCTCTGGCTCGTCGACGACCTCGGCCCGGACGCCGCACCGCGCCGCCTCGACGTACGCCTCTCCGGGCCCCGGCCCGGGCGCCGCCCCTACCAGGTGCCGGCCGCCCAGCACGTCGACGGCGTCTCCGTCGACGAGACCGGACGGGCCAGCGCGGTCGTCGTACGCGGCAGCCTGTACTGGCTCACCCACCGCGACGGACCGGCCCGCACCATCGCCGACACCCCGGGCGTACGGGTACGGCTCCCGGAGATGCTCGGCTCGACCGGGCAGATCGCCTACGTCACCGACGCCGGCGGCGAGGACGCCGTCGAGATCGCCCACCTGCCCCGGGCGACCGGCGACCGCCCACCGCGCCGCCTCGCCTGCGGGAAGCTGGGCCGGGTGCTCGAACTGGTCTCGGACCCCCTCGGCGAACGGCTGGCGGTGGCGGCACACGACGGCAGGCTGCTGCTCATCGACGTGACCGAGGAGGTGGGCGACGTCACCGAGGCCGTCGGGGCCGTCGACGTTGACGGAGTTGACGACGTTGCCGGAGTTGACGACGTTGACGGAGTTGCCGGAGTTGACCACGTTGACGCCTCCGGTCCCGTCGACATTGACCCTGTTGACGGTGCGGGCTCCGACGACGTGGTCACCGAACTGATCCAGTCGGTCAACGGACCGGTCGGTGATCTGGCCTTCTCACCGGACGGGTCGTGGCTGACCTGGTCGCATCCGGGCATCGGCCGTTCGCTGCGGCAGATCAAGATGGCCCGCATCAGCGACCGGCTCGTCATCGACGTCACCAACGGCCGCTTCGAGGACGAGAACCCGGTCTTCACCCGCGACGGCCGCTACCTCGCGTTCCTGTCCTGGCGCGGCTTCGACCCGGTGTACGACGTGCACACCGGCGATCTGTCGTTCCCGCTCGGCTGCCGCCCCTACCTGGTCCCGCTCTCCTCGGCGACCCCCTCCCCGTTCGCGCTCAACCCGGACGGGCGGCCGGCGGCCGGCGGCCTGGACCCCGTCGAGGACGAGGAACCCGGCGAGGGCGGCGCGGTGACGGTCGAGGTGGAGGGGCTGGAGAGCCGGGTGACCCCGTTCCCGGTCACCGCCTCCAAGTACTCGGCGCTGTACCCGGTCGCGGGCGGCGGCCTGGTCTGGCTGCGCTGGCCGATCTCGGGCGCGCTGGGCGAGACCTTCGTCAACCCGGCCGACACCAGCGGGCGGCCGACCCTGGAGTACTTCAACATCACCAAGGCGAAGAAGTCCGAACTCGTGGACCACCTCGACTGGTTCACGGTCAGCGGCGACGGCAGCCGGCTGGTCGTGGTCGACGAGGGCGAGCTGCGGGCCGTGCCGTCGACCGAGTCCGGCGACGGCGACACGACCGTCTGGATCGACCTGCGCCGCATCCTGCACCAGGTCGACCCGCCCGCCGAGTGGCGCCAGTCGTACGCCGAGGCCGGCCGCCTCATCCGGGACTACTTCTGGGATCCCGGGATGTGCGGCATCGACTGGGACGGCGTGCTCGACCAGTACCGGCCCCTGGTCGAACGGGTCGCGTCCCCCGACGACTTCGCGGACCTCCTCCGTGAGGTCCTCGGCGAGCTGGGCACCTCGCACGCCTACGTCACCCCGGCCCGCCGCAACGAGGGCCCGCCGCACTACCAGCGCTTCCAGGGCCTGCTCGGCGCCAACCTCGTGCGCCGGGAAGGCGGTTGGACGGTCCAGCGGATCCTGCCCGGCGACTCCTCCGACTCCAAGGCGCGTTCCCCGCTCGCGGGCACCGGCATCCGGGAGGGCGCGGTCCTCACCCATGTCGACGGCAGACCGGTGGACCCGGTGGCCGGCCCGTTCCCGCTGCTCGCGGGGGCGGGGGCCACGACCGTGGAGCTGACGTTCGTCCCGGGCGAGGGCGAGTCGGGGCCGCCGCGCCGGGTCGCCGTCCTCCCGCTGGTCGACGAACGGCCGCTGCGCTACCAGGACTGGGTGGCCAAACGCCGTGAGGTGGTACGGGAGATGAGCGGCGGCAAGTGCGGCTACCTGCACATCCCCGACATGGGCGGCTCGGGCTGGGCCCAGTTCAACCGCGACCTGCGGATGGAGGTCTCCCGGCCGGCGCTCATCGTCGACGTCCGCGGCAACGCGGGCGGCCACATCAGCGAACTCGTCGTGGAGAAGCTCACCCGGACCATCCTCGGCTGGGACCTGACGCGGAACGCCCAGCCGGTGTCGTACGCCTCCAACGCCCCACGGGGCCCGATCGTCGCGCTGGCCGACGAGGCCACCTCCTCCGACGGCGACATGATCACGGCCGCGATCAAGCTGCTGAAGCTCGGCCCGGTCGTCGGCCAGCGCACCTGGGGCGGAGTGGTCGGCATGACCGGCCGCCACCGCCTGGGCGACGGCACGGTGATCACGGTGCCGATGAACGCGGCCTGGTTCGAGGACTACGGCTGGTCCGTCGAGAACCACGGCGTCACCCCCGACCTGGAGGTCCTGCGCACCCCGATGGACTGGGCGGAGGGCCGCCACGTCGAGATGGACGACGCGATCCAACTGGCCCTGGACCTCCTCACCGACCACCCGGCAGCGGTCCCCCCGGACTACAGCGAAGTCCCCGACCGCTCCCGCCCGAAGCTGCCCCCCAGAACTTCTCCCGACACCGGCGGGCGTCCCGACCTGTAGGGGCGCGGGGAACTGCGCGACAAGCCCCCACGCACCCGTACCCGCCCCCACCACCGTCACCACCCCCAGAACCAGACGCAGGGCACCCTCCGCGAAGAAGGGCGCCCCACGTCGATTCGGCCGAGCCAAGGGCAACGACTAGGCGTCGTAGTCCTGGTCGAACCGGTCCTGCATCTCCTGCTCGGTGTCGTCCAGGTTCTGGCGACCGCGCTCAGTCATCTGCCGGCCGCGCTCCTGCGCCTGCTGGCCGCGCTGCTGAGTGTGCTGGGCGGCCTGCTGGCCACGCTGCTGCGTCTGCTGGCCGGGCTGCGGGGCCTGCTGGCCACGCTGCGGGGCCTGCTGCCGGCCTTCCTGCATCTTCTGCTTGGCCTGTCCCTGCATCTTGCCGGCCTTGTCCTTCATACCCATGTGGGTTCACTCCCGTGGAGGGTGAGGGGATCGGCCCTCAGCCGGTGTCGACCGGGGCCTCGACCAGACTCACACGGGGCGACTACGCGCGCATTTCGATCAATGACGGTGCGTAGCGCGCGCCTCCTCGTCGGCCGCCCCACCTGCGCCGACGAGCCCCGTACGCATGCCCTGCAGCCGGGGCGCGAACCGCTTCATCTCCCGCTGCCCGACCGTGCCGATCAGCGCCGGCAGGTACCCGCGCACGCCCTGCATCCCGCGCAGCCACCACTGCCCGTACACGTGCGCCGAGCGCCGCTCGATGCCGGCCACGATCCGGTCCACGGCCGGACCCAGCGGGTACGTCTTGTTCGCCGGCCACGGCAGTCGCTGCCGCAACTCCCGCATCACCTCGTCCTGGTCGGCGCCGCGCACCATGTCGGTGTCCGTCCAGGACAGGTAGCCGACCCCGACCCGCACGCCCTGGTGGCCGACCTCGGCGCGCAGGCTGTGCGCGTACGCCTCCACGCCCGCCTTGGACGCGCAGTACGCCGTCATCATCGGCGCGGGCGTGATCGCCGCCAGCGACGCGATCTGCAGCAGATAGCCGCGGCTCTCGGTGAGCACCGGCAGGAACGCGCGCGCCGTCACGGCCGAGCCGATCAGGTTGACCTCGATCACCCGCCGCCAGGCCTCGGGGTCCGACTCGGCGAACGGACCGCCGTTCGCCACCCCGGCGTTGGCCACCACGATGTCGGTCTTCCCGAACCGCTCCTTGACCTCCCGCGCGACCCGGCTCATCGCCTCGTGGTCGGTGACGTCGGCGTACCAGTGGGCGCTGTCGCCGTGCAGCCTGCCGGAGACCTCCTTGAGCGCCTCCTCCTCCAGCCCGACCAGGGCGACCGTCGCCCCGCGCGCGGAGAGCTTGCGGGCGAGCAACTCGCCGACACCGCGCGCCGCTCCGGTGACGACGGCGACCTGCCCTTCGAGACCGACCCTGCTCATGAGCCCTCCTTGATCCGCGCGGGCCCGTCGGCGCCGGCTTCCTCAGGGGCGCCGGTCACGTACGCGGTGACCAGTTCCCGGATCTTTGCGTTGACCAGTTCCGGTGCCTCGACCGGAGTCATGTGGCCCGTCCCCGGCAGCTCGGTGAGGCCGAGGGGGTGCGGCAGCGCGGCGATCAGCGCGCGGGCGTGCACCGGGGGCGTGAGCCGGTCGGCCGTGCCGGTGATGACCGCCGTGGGCGCGCTCAACTCCCGTACGCCGTGGTCGAGGTCGAGCTGCGCGAGGACGCGCGCCCAGGTGTGGCGCACGGCGCTCGGGCAGGCGTGCACGATCCGCGCGCACGCCTCGACCATGTGCGGGGCGGAACCCGGGCCCATGGTCGCGTACTTGAGGATGCGCCGCGCGAGGGGCGTGACAGGACCGAGCGGGGCGCGCGAGGCCAGGACCCGCGCCGTCAGCCAGGTGCGCAGGCCGCCGGCCCGCAACGGCAGGACGAGCGCCTCCGCGACCAGCCGCGAACTGCCGGTGCTGCACAGCAGGACGGCGGCTGCGTGCGCGCGGAAGCGCGGGCGCGCGGCGGCCGCCATGACGGTCATGCCGCCCATGGAGTGGCCGACGATCACGGCACGTTCCCCGCGGGCGAGGGTGTGCGCGAGCACCGCTTCGAGGTCGTCCGCCAGCGCCTGGGTGGTGCACGCGGGGCTCGCGGGACTGCGCCCGTGTCCCCGCTGGTCGTACGCGATCACCCGGTGGTCGACGGCCAGTTCGCGCGTCTGGGCCGCCCAGAAGGCGGTCGAGCAGGTCCAGCCGTGGGTGAGGACGACGGGGGGCGCGTCCTCGGGGCCGTGCACCTCGACGTGCAGGCGGGCGCCGTCGGCGGAGACGACGGTGAGTTCGCGGGCGGGGGCGGGGGGCGCGTACGGCCCGGAGGTCACGTGGGTGAGCCGGCTCATGCCCCCACCTCCGCGCCGGCCATGTCACTGTCGCCGGCGCTGCCGGTCGGCAGGGGCGCGCGGATCACGTCGTACTCCGCGAGGTCCACCCGCTGGGTGGCCCGCCGGAACTCCGTGGTCGTACCGGGCCAGACGGTGGTGTTGCGGCCGCTCGCGTCCAGGTACCAGCTGGTGCAGCCGCCGGTGTTCCAGACGGTGCGCTTCATGCGCTCCTGGACCTTGTGGTTCCAGGCGGCCACGGCGGCGGGGCGCGCGTCCAGGGCCGCCCGGCCGCCGAGGACGCGGAGCTGGCGCAGGTAGTCGGCCAGGTAGTTCAGCTGGGACTCGATCATGAGGATCATGGAGGAGTTCCCGAGGCCGGTGTTGGGCCCGATGATGGTCATCCAGTTGGGGAACCCCGCGACCGAGGCGCCGCGCAGCGCCTCCATGCCGCCCTTCCAGGTCTCCGCGAGGCTCCGCCCGTCGGCGCCGACGACCCGCTCGGCGATGGGCATGTCGGTGACGTGGAAGCCGGTGCCGAAGATGATCGCGTCGACCTCGGCGCTGCTGCCGTCGGCGGCGACGAGCGTCGAGCCGCGGATCTCGCTGAGCCCGCTCGCCACCACGTCCACGTTCGGCCGGGCCAGCGCCGGATAGTAGGTGCTGGAGAGCAGGATCCGCTTGCAGCCGATGCGGTAGTCGGGGGTGAGCTTGGCGCGCAGCGCGGGGTCCTTGATCGCGCGGGCCATGTTGCGCTTGGCGAGGCTCTCCACCAGGCCGAGTTCGTCGGGCCGCTTGGTGAACGCCTGGACCTGGAGTTCCCGGATGCCCCACAGCAGGCCGCGCCGGGCCTGGGTGGTGAAGGGCAGCGCGCGGTGCAGCCGGCGCTCGGCGGCGCTGATGGCACGGTCGGCGCGGGGCATCACCCACGGCGGGGTGCGCTGGAAGAGGGTGAGGCGGTCGACCTCGGGCTGGACGGCGGGCACGATCTGGATCGCGGAGGCGCCGGTGCCGACCATGGCGACGCGCTTGCCGCGCAGGTCGTAGTCGTGGTCCCAGCGGGCCGAGTGGAAGACCTTGCCGGGGAAGGAGTCCAGGCCCGGGATCCGGGGGATCTTCGGATCGGAGAGCGGACCGGTGGCGGAGACGACGACGTCGGCGGAGAAGGCGCCGGCGGCGGTCTCGATCTCCCAGCGCAGCGCCTCCGCGTCCCAGGCCATCCGCTTGACCTCGGCGTCGAAGCGGAGGTGGGGCCGGAGCCCGAACACGTCGGTGACGTGCTCCAGGTAGGCGCGGATGTGCTCCTGCCCGGAGAAGGTGCGCGGCCAGTCGGGGTTGGGTGCGAAGGAGAAGGAGTACAGGTGGGAGGGCACGTCGCAGGCGCACCCCGGATAGCTGTTGTCCCGCCAGGTACCGCCGACGCTGCCGGCCCGTTCCAGGACGACGAAGTCGGTGATCCCCTCCCTGCGCAACCGCACGGCCGCGCCCAGCCCGCCGAACCCGGACCCGATCACCGCCACCCGTACATGCTCGTGCTGGGCCATCCCGGAGCCTCCACACCTCGCCCGTGATTACGCCAGTGAACACTGGCACGGTTGGACTGTAGAGCAGCTCCGTACCGATGGGTAGGCCCCGGACGGAGGACGTTCACATCAGCGGCTCCGCCGCGGGTACCGGCGGTACAACATAGGCTGCGCACGTGACGGACGACGGCGGACGAACGACCTCCACGGCCTCCGCCCAGGGCGGCGGCCGCGAGTACCGCATGGAGGAACTGGCCGCACGGGCCGGCATCACCGTGCGCACCCTGCGCTTCTACCGCGAGCGCAAGCTGATCCGGCCACCCCGCCGCGAGGGCCGCATCGCCTGGTACGACGACCACCACCTGGCCCGGCTGCGCACGATCTCGGCGCTGCTGGAACGCGGCCACACCCTGAACGGCATCGCGGAGCTCGCCGAAGCCCTCGACCAGGGTCGCAACGTCGCCGACCTGATCGGCGTCGACACCCCCACCGAGGAGGAGCCGGTCCGCCTCACCCCCGAGGAGCTCGCCGCCCGCTTCGAGGGCGAGGTCACTCCGGAGAACCTCGCCGCCGCCATGGACCTCGGCTACCTCGGCACCGACGGCGACGACATCGTCCACATCAGCCGCCGCCTGCTGGACGCCTCCGAGGCCCTGGTCCGCGAGGGCTTCCCGCTCGCCGAGGTCCTGGCCGCCGGCCGCAGCGTCCGCCGGCACGCCGACGCCCTCGCCGAGCTCTTCGCCGACCTCGTCCTGCGCCACGGCCCCGAGGAAGACATGGAACGCCTGCGCCCACTGGCCCGCAGCGTGGTGGAGGCGGAGGTGTCCCTGGCACTGGACCGGCGGCTGCGCAAGCGGGCCTAGGGGCGCTCGGTCCAGCCAGTCGGGGAAGGCGGCCTGCCGTTCGGCGTCCGCGGTGCAGGGCAGGTGGTCTGCCACCGGCCCTGGCGCGGCGCCGGCGATCGGCCCTCTGGTCGCCTCATGCGGCCGTGGGCGTCTGTGTCCCGGCCTGGCGCACCCCGCGCAGGGCGCCGGACCAGGTGATCAGCTGGTCGAGCATGCTGCCCACGGCGGTGTCGAGGCCCTCCTGGGGGACGAAGGCGCCGGTGTGGAACGAGGCGTGTGTCGAGATGGTGGGCTGGGCGCGGACCGTGGCCACCTGGAGTTCGGCGAGGACGAGCCGCAGCGCCTCGGCGGCCCGTGCCCCGGCGACCCAGCCGCCGTAGCTGATGATCCCGGCGGCCTTGTCGTTCCACTCCCGGTAGACGTAGTCCAGAGCGTTCTTCAGGGCTCCGGGGTAGGAGTGGTTGTACTCGGGGACGAGGAAGACGTAGCCGTCGAAGCTGTCGACGAGTGCACCCCAGGCGCGGGTGTGGTCGTGCTGGTACTGCTGGAAGTTCGGGTTGCCGGGCTCGTCGAGGTTGCCCAGGTCGTGGTCGGCGAGGTCGATGAGTTCGTAGTCGGCTCCACCGTGGGCACGGGCGGCCTCCAGCGCCCAGGCGGCGATCTGGTCGCCGCGGCGTCCGGGGCGGGTGCTTCCGAGGATGACTGCGATGCGAAGCGGCACGGGCTTCCTCCCTGGAGAGTTGTCACGTCAACTCTAGGTCGATGAGAGTTGAAGTGACAACTCTGCTGGTCGCGGTATCCTCGGCGACATGACGGAGACTCGATCGCTGGAACCCGAGGAGTGGGAGTTCTGGGATACCTGGATGCGCGCGCAGCGCCTGCTCACCAGGGAGCTGGAACGTGGTCTCCAGCGTGACTGCGACATCTCGAAGGCCGAGTTCAGCGTGCTGGTGACGCTGTGGCGGGCCGCCGGCCGCGAGATGCGTGTCGGCGAGCTCTCCGAATCGCTCGACTGGGACAAGAGCCGCGTCTCACATCAGCTGACGCGCATGGAAAAACGCGGCTTCGTCAAGCGCACCCAGTACGGGGCCGATGGTCGCCGCGCGGGGATCGGGCTGACCGCCGAGGGGCGCCGCGCCGCCCAGAACGCCACCCTCGTGCACGGCGGCAACATCCGCCGCCACTTCCTCGACTCACTGACCCCCGAGCAGGCATCGGTCATCCGGGCATGGAGCGAGCAAGCGGCCGAGCGCCTGGAGCCCCGCCGCAGCGAGGCTGCCGGCGACGGCGCCGCATAGATCGCGTCCCGAACCGCCCTCATAGACGCCGCCGATACGACCCTTGGCACGGTCGGACAGACCTAGTCCCACCAGAACGACCAGGAAGCCCGTCCCACGAGCTCCGCCGCGTACTCGGGGAACGGCGTGGGCGGGTCGTCGACGATGTTGTCCGCGGTCGACAGCACGTGCTCCAGGGCGAGCAGGTCCGCGTGCTCCGCCTCGACGGGAGGTCGCGCGACGGAGACGTACAGCTCGCTGCCGAACACCGCCACGGCCTCGGCACCGAAGCGGTCCTCCCAGCTGCGCAGGAGTGCGCAGAGCAGGGGCAGCGGTGCCTCCGCGGACCAGCCGGTCACCGCCAGGGCGTCGCTGCCGCGGCGGGCGGGAACGAGCACGAGGCGGCAGTCGTACAGCCCGTAGGGGGCGGTCTCCACAAGCCCGGACACCAGGCCCGACGCGGCCCCCTCGGGGGTCGGGCAGGCGGACGTGACCGGCATCCGCGGCGCCAGGCCGGGCCAGCGCGTGAAGGGCGGTCCGGGGTCGTGCGGCCACGGCTCGATCCCCTCCTCTTCCTCCTCCGGTACCGGGGCCGGCGTGGGGTTCGTCCAGAACGGGAGCCTCTTGCGGCGGTACTCGGCGAAGTCCGCGGCCAGCACCTCCTCGAGACGGACGGCGTCGACCTCTTCCGGGCCGAGCGGCTTCCCCATCTCGTCGAGCCAGCACAGGAGCGGAAGCAGGCCGTGTCCCCTCCGCCCGTCCAGCAGGCGGGGCCACAGCTGTCGGACGTCGTCCGGGAAGTCGTCGGAGACCCACACCGAGGTGGGACCGAGGGGCACGAACCGGCCGGGAGGCAGACCGTCGGGCAGCGCGAATGTCATGACCGCACCGTAGAGCGCGGCACTGACAACACGGCCTGCCGCGCCCGGGCGGGGCCGCAGCCGGTCCGCGTCACATCTCGAAGGTCACCGTGACCGGAGCGTGATCCGACCACCGCTCCCCATGGCTGGCCGCCCGCTCCACGACCGCCTTCACGGCGCGGGCCGCCAGCCCCGGGGTCGCCACGGCGAGATCGATGCGCCATCCCGAATCGTTGTCGAAGGCCCGCCCCCGGTACGACCACCAGGTGTACGGCCCCTCGACGTCCGGATGGAGGGCGCGTACGACGTCGACGTATCCGCCGTCGGCCGGGTCCAGGACCCTGCCGAGCCAGTCCCGTTCCTCCGGGAGGAAGCCGGAGTTCTTGGTGTTGCCGCGCCAGTTCTTCAGGTCGGCCTGCCGGTGGGCGATGTTCCAGTCGCCGCAGACGACGACCTCGCGGCCGTCGGCGGCGGCCCGTTCGCGCAGGTCCTTCAGATGGGCCAGGAACTCGCCCATGAACCGGTACTTCTCGTCCTGCCGCTCGGTGCCGACCTCGCCGGAGGGGAGGTAGAGGGAGGCGACGGTGACCCCTGGCAGGTCGGCCTCGACATAGCGACCGCTCGCGTCGAACTCCTCCGATCCGAAGCCGACGCGCACCCGGTCCGGCTCACGCCGGGTGTAGAGGGAGACACCCGCGCGCCCCTTGGCGGCCGCGGGGGCGTGCACCACGTGCCACCCGCCGGGCGCGCGCACCTCCTCCGGGAGCTGCTGCGGTTCGGCGCGCACCTCCTGGAGGCAGAGCACGTCCGCGGAGGTCTCCGCGAGCCACTCCACGAAGCCCTTCTTCGCGGCGGCCCGCAGCCCGTTCACATTCACCGAGGTCACAGTCAGCACCAGGGCACGATACCGGCACACTGGACGGAGTCCCGCTGTCCACCGCGTTCACCGCCCGCACGAATATACGATGCCTCACATGAATATACGCCCAGTCGCCTTCGACCACCCCGACGCCGTCAAGCTGAACGACGAGGTCCAGGCCGAGTACCAGCTGCGCTACGGCGACGGCGGCGACGCCACCGTCCTCGACACGGCCGACTTCGCACCGCCGAACGGCATCTACCTGATCGCGTACGACGAGTCCGACCGCCCGGTGGCCACCGGCGGCTGGCGCAGCCAGGACGCGAACGGCGAGGGCAACGAGGACGGCGACGCCGAGCTCAAGCGCATGTTCGTCATCGAGGCGATGCGCGGCCGCGGCCTCGCCCGCCGCATGCTCGCGGCCCTGGAGGCCGACGCCCGCGCGGCCGGCCGCCTCCGCATGGTCCTGGAGACCGGCACCAAGCAGCCGGAGGCCATCGCCCTCTACACCTCAAGCGGCTACGAACCGTGCGTCAAGTTCGGCTACTACCGCCACTACGAGTCGAGCCGCTGCTTCGCGAAGGCCCTGCGGGCGGATCCGCCGGCCGGCCTGTAGCTCCCCAGGGCTCAAGAGCGCCGGTGATACACCTTGTTGGCGATGCGCCAGCCGCCGTCACCGCGGACCAGCAGGAAGATGTCGGTGAACGTGTCCACGCCGTGGAAGAGCGTCATGGTCGCGGTGGCGACGGTGCCGTGGACGGCTACGGCGTCGACGCGGCGGGAGCGCGCCGGTTCGTCCGGGGCGGGCCGGCCCGGGAAGAGAGCGCAGTACTGGTCGAGGGACCACGAGACGAACGCGCCGTCCCGGACCCCTTCGACGTGCGCGGTGGGCAGGAACGCGGCGCGGAAGTGGGCGGGGTCACCGGTGGCGTGGCCGCGGACGTAGGCGCGGAGCGGTTCCAGCACGGCACTGTCGGCGGCGGAGGCCGTGGCGGCCTCGGCGATGCCCTCCACGGCGCCGGGAGCGTCGCCCGACGTCAGGAGCACGGGGTCGGCGCTCGTGTGTGATGTGGTCATGAGGGCCACGGTGGTGCACCGTGCAGCCTGCGACAAGCGCAGATCTGGCAGTGCTGCTCTGCGGATCGCGCATATCACCTGGACAATGGGTGCCATGGACCTGACGGTGTGGCGGACCTTCGTGACCGTGTGCCGGCTCGGATCGCTGTCGGCGGCGGCCGCCGAGCTCGCTCACACGCAGTCGGCCGTCTCCCGGCAGATCGCCGGACTGGAGCGGCAGCTCGGTGTCCCTCTGGTGGAGCGCCATGCGCGCGGCGTACGTCCGACACCGGCCGGCGAGGTGTTCCGGCGCCATGCCCTGGCCACGCTCAACGAGGCCGACCGCGCGGTTCGCGCCGTACGGGATGTCCGTGACGGGGTGACCGACCGGCCGCTGGCGGTCGGTGCGACTCCGTCCCTGGCCGCGGGGGTGGTGCCCGAAGCGGTCCGGGCCCTGCTGGAAGGGTCCGGATCCGTCCGCTGGAGCCTGTTCCCAGGGCTCAGCGCGCAGCTGCACAACCGTGTGATCGACGGCGGTCTGGACATCGCCGTCGTCACCGACGCACCGCCCGGGCTGCCCGAGGACCAGCGGGTGGAACGCCGGTTCATCGGGCTGGACGACATGGTCGTCGTCCTGCCCGTCGGCCACCCGCAGGCCGGGCCCGGCCCCGTGCACATGCGGACGCTGGCCGACCAGATCTGGGTCGAGGACAACGACGGCTCGGCGGCGCTCCTGCGCCGGCACGCCGCGCGCGCCGGGGTCGGCGCCCGCATCGACCTGGCGGCGGCCGATCTGCCCGGCAAACTGGCCCTGGTGGCAACGGGCCACGCCATTGCGCTGATACCCGGTGTGCTGACGTCCGCACTTCGGGCCGACGTCACCGCCGTGCCCCTCGTGGATCCCCCCACCCGTGGGATCTACGCGATCACACCGCGCCGCGACCCCCACCCCTGCACGGTGCCCCTGCTCGGCCATCTCGCCGCGGCCTTCGACGCGATCCGCCCGCCCCAAGCCGGGCACCAGTCGGTCGAGAAGGACCCGACGGCGGCGGACGGAGCGTCAGCCGGTCGCGCTCGCCAGGGAAGCCGACGGGGCCGCCCGGGGCCGGTGTGACAGACGCGATACGGAAGCTGAGCAGTCACCTTGAGAACGACGAAGACCCCGCGCGATCTTCACGATCGTGCGGGGTCTCATCGTGCAGTGGACCTGAGGGGATTTGAACCCCTGGCCCCCTCGATGCGAACGAGGTGCGCTACCGGACTGCGCCACAGGCCCTTGCAACGAGTGAAACTCTAGCATCCCCGTCGGGGTGCTTGGAAATCCGTTCCCTGACTGGTCAGGCGCGGGGTGCCGAGGCGCCCCGCGCCCTCGCCGTCAGGTCATTCGTTGGCCGCGCGGGGGCGGTCGCCGTCCTCGTACTGGTCGAAGAGAGGCGTGCGTCCGCGTTCGCGCGCCCGGCGGGCGGACGCCGCACGGCGGGCGTCGGTCCTGCCGTCGGCCGGTGCCGTGCTGCCGTCGGCGGCGGACTCCGCCTGCTCCGCCTCGGCCTCGGGCGCCGCCGGCCTGGTCTCCTGCTCCGGCACGACCGCGCTGGAGCGCGCCGAGCTCCACGCGTCCGGCGCCCCCAGGTCCACGTCGGAGGTGGCGCGCGGTGCGACTGGTGCGGTCACGTAGGTCGGCAGGGGCACCGGCACCGGGTCCCAGCTGTCCCCGTGCCCGGGCCGCCGCTGCCGCTCGCGCTGCTGGTCGACCCACTCGGCGTGGTCGGTCTGCTCGACGAGGGCGCGCCGGTCGGCGGCCAGCGCGGACAGGCCGGGGTCGGTCCCGGCCGCTGGTCCCTCCTCCGGTTCGTCCGCACCGACACCCGCCGGGTCGAGGGGCGCGCGCCGGCGCGGCTGGCGCTCCCGCAACCGCTGCGCGGCGGCCTCGGCCTGACGCCGGTCCATCTGGTAGGCGAAGCGCCGGCGCTCCTGTGCCCGCAGGTAGGCGATGTAGGCGCTGAGCATGACGGCGGGCACGCCCGGTGCCCACAGGAACGCCAGTCCGCCGACCGCGGCGACGATCGCGCCCAGCGTGAAGGCGACGAAGAGCATGACGGTGGTGCGCCGGCGGCGGGCGAGCGCCTTCGAGCGCCGGGCGCGTTCCGCGGCCGCCTGTGCGGAGGGCGCGCGCCGAGGGGTCGGGATCTGTTTACGGGCGGGCACGGAGCCCGACTTGGGCGCGGGCGTGGGGGCGGATGCCGGGGCCGGTACGGATGGTGCGCCCGCCTGGCGGGGCGGCGCGGACGTGGCCGTCGGCGTGACCGTCCGGTCGCGCGCCGGTTCCTGGCGTCCGGGCGCCTCCGCCCCCCTCTCCGGCGGGATGTCCGCCCGGACCTGACGGCGGGTCGGAGGCATGGCGAAGGCCCGGACGTCCACCGAGTCGGTGACGGCGTCCGGTTGGCCGGCGTCCTGCTCCCCCTCCGAGGCGGAGCGCGCCCGCAGGTCCCTGGCGTACCGACGCTCCATCCCCGCCCGTCCGGACAGCAGCCGGATGGCGGTGCTGAAGCGTTCCGTCGGACGGGCCTCGTTCAGCTCGTCCTGCCTACGGAGCCACATCGGCACCAAGTAGGCGGCCCAGGCCCCGACAATGACTGCGTAGATGAGGCCGCTGCTGCTCACGCCTCACACGGTAGAGGGGTTTGCGTGGGGCCATCTGCCAATTGCGCCGGTGTGTCGCACGATCTGGCTGATATTTCGAGCTTTTTTTGTGACCGATGCGATCAGTAGGCCGCCGGAGCCGCGAATTCAACGCCCCGAGATGGTCAAGAACCGATCAATTTCGAACACTCATTCAATTTGTTCGGCTAGCCGGGATTCCCTGGAGTGTTCTGCGGATTGCGGGGCACGTGCGGAGAAGTGCCGGGGCCGGTCGGGCCCGGCGTCTTTGCGGACGTGCTCTGCGAGCGTGCCCGCTGCCAGCGGCCGAGCAACCCCTCGGGCACCTCTTCCGCGGTGAGGGCGAAGACGAGGTGGTCGCGCCAGGCGCCGTCGATGTGGAGATAACGCGGCCGCAGCCCCTCCTCACGGAATCCGAGTTTCTCCACGACCCGGCGGCTGGGCCGGTTCTCGGGGCGAATGCAGACCTCGATGCGGTGCAGACCGACGGAGCGGAAACAGTGGTCCACCACGAGCGCGACGGCCGTCGGCATCACCCCGCGGCCGGCCACCGACTGGTCCACCCAGTAGCCGACATGTCCCGAGCACATCGACCCCCAGGTGATCCCGGCGACCGTCAACTGCCCGACCAGGCGCCCCTGGTACTCGATGACGAACGGCAGCATGCGGCCGGCGTTCGCCTCGGACCGCAGGTGCCGGACCATCTGCCGGTAGGTCGGCCGGTGCGCGATCGGCCCGCTGGGCGTGGGCGGCGGGATGGTGGCCTCCCAGGGGCGCAGCCAGTCCCGGTTGCGCCGGTTGACCTCGCGCCAGGCCCGCTGGTCACGCACCCTTATGGGCCGGAGGACGACGTCGCCGTCCACCAGCACGACGGGCCAGGACAGGCTGTTCAGCTCGCACCCCCACTGCTCGGCCCGGGATGGTCGCCGCCGCGGATCTGGTCGACGGCGTGCGCCAGCAGCGGTTCCAGGACGGCGAGCCCGTCCCGCACCCCGCCGGTGGACCCCGGAAGGTTGACGATCAGTGTCCGGCCCGCCACCCCGGCCAGGCCCCGGGAGAGCGCGGCGGTGGGCACCTTCTCCCGTCCGAACGCCCGGACGGCCTCGGCGATGCCCGGCACCTCGTAGTCGAGCACCGCGCGGGTCGCCTCCGGCGTCCGGTCGGTGGGCGAGATCCCGGTGCCGCCGGTGGTGACGACGACGTCGTACCCCGCCTCGACCCCGGCGCGCAGCGCCGCCGCCACGGGTTCCCCGTCGGGCACGACCCGCGGCCCGTCCACGCTGAACCCGAGGCCCGCAAGGCCCGCCGCGACCAGCGGTCCGCCCCTGTCCTCGTAGACACCGGCGGCGGCCCGGTTGGAGGCGGTCACGACCAGCGCGCGATACGGCGCGCGCGGCACGCCACCGGCGTACGGCCCGGCGTTCACGCCCGGCTCCAGTCGCCCGACTTCCCGCCCGTCTTCTCCTCCACGCGTACGTCCGTGATGACCGCTCCCTTGTCGACCGCCTTGACCATGTCGATCACCGTGAGGGCCGCGACGGAGACCGCCGTGAGCGCCTCCATCTCGACACCCGTGCGGTCCGTCGTCCGCACCGTGGCCAGGATCTCCACCGCGTCGTCCGCGACCGCCAGGTCCAGTTTCACACCGGAGAGGGCCAAGGGGTGACACAGCGGAATCAGGTCCGGGGTGCGCTTGGCCCCCATGATCCCGGCGATGCGCGCGGTGGCGAGGGCGTCACCCTTCGGAACGCCCTCGCCGCGCAGCAACGCGACCACGCGGGGCGAGACGAGGACCCGCCCGCTGGCGCGGGCGGTGCGTGCGGTCACGTCCTTGCCGGACACGTCGACCATGCGGGCGGCGCCGGCGTCGTCGAGGTGCGTCAGTCGGTCTGGCGCAAAGGGTCCGGGGGTGTCCCCCCGGAAGGGCTCAGTCATGCTGTGTGGCGCTCCCGGTCCTGGCCCGTCGCGGTGCGGCGCTCGGGCCTGCTGTGCGCGACACGGTACCGCCAAGACGGCGCGCACCAGCGGGCAGGACCGCCCGGCGGACGGGTACACGTGCTGGGCGGGACGACCGGCGGCCGCCCGCCGACCGCGCAGGACGCACGCCGACCGCGCACGACGACCGCCGACCGCGCACGACGACCGTCAGCCGCGCACGACGACCGTCAGCCGATCGCCGATCAAGACGACCGTCAGCCGATCAAGACACCCGTCAGCCGAGCAGGACGACCTCGACGTCGGTGCCGGGCTCGACGGACTCCACGTCCTCGGGTACGACGATCAGCGCGTCGGCGTGCGCCAGTGCCGCGATCAGGTGGGAACCGGCGCCGCCCACGGCGGTCACCTCGCCGTCGGCGTACGCCCCGCGCAGGAACTGCCGGCGTCCCCTGGGCGAGCTCAGCGCCTTGCCTGCCCTGAGGGTGGCCGTGGTGCGCGGCCGGTGGACGTCGTCAAGGCCCATCAGGGTGCGGATGGCGGGGCGCACGAACAGCTCGAAGGAGACGTACGACGACACGGGGTTGCCCGGCAGCGCCAGCAGGGGCGTGTGGTCGGGGCCGATGGTGCCGAAGCCCTGGGGCTTGCCGGGCTGCATGGCGAGCTTGCGGAAGTCGATGCCGCTGCCCGGCTCGTCCGCGTCGCCGACGTGCGCCAGGGCCTCCTTGACCACGTCGTACGCGCCCACGCTGACCCCGCCGGTGGTGACCAGCAGGTCGGCGCGGACGAGCTGGTCCTCGATGGTGGCGCGCAGGGTCTCGGCGTCGTCGACGACGGCGCCCACCCGGTAGGCGATGGCTCCCGCGTCCCGGGCGGCGGCGGTGAGGGCGAAGCTGTTGGAGTCGTAGATCTGCCCGCTGCCGAGCGCCTCGTCGGGCTGGACGAGTTCGCTGCCGGTGGACACGACGACCACGCGGGGGCGCGGGCGCACGCGTGCCGTGCCGCGGCCGATCGCGGCGAGCAGCGCGATCTGCGGCGGACCGAGGACGGTGCCGGCCGCCAGGGCGAGGTCGCCGGCCTTCACGTCGCTGCCGCGCGCGCGTACGTGCGCGCGCGCCTCGGCCGGCCGGTGCACGCGCACGTGCCCCTCGGCACCCTCGGGCGCGAGGCTGCGCGCCCGCATCCCGGCGACCGGCCCCTCGCCGAGTCCTCCGTCGGTCCACTCGACGGGGACGACGGCCTCGGCGCCGGGCGGCAGCGGGGCGCCGGTCATGATGCGGACCGCCTGACCGGGGCCCACCGGGGTCAGCTCGACCGCGCCCGCCGCGACGTCCCCGACGACCTCCAGGACGGCCGGGAACTCCTCGCTTGCGCCCGCCACGTCCGCGACCCGCACCGCGTACCCGTCCATGGAGCTGTTGTCGAACGGCGGCAGCGAGAGCGGCACCGTGACGTCGTCGACCAGGACGCAGCCCTGGGCGTCGAGGAGTTGCAGCTCGATGGGCTCCAGGGGGCGGACGGCGGTGAGGATGTCCTCCAGGTGCTCGTCCACCGACCACAGGTGGTCCGGGCCGGCGGGGCGGGTCGCGGTGCTGCTCAACTCTGCTGCATCTCCTCGGCTACGTAACTGCGAAGCCAGGTCCGGAAGTCCGGGCCCAGGTCTTCACGTTCGCACGCGAGGCGGACAATGGCACGCAGATAGTCGCCGCGGTCGCCGGTGTCATACCGGCGGCCCTTGAAGACGACGCCGTGCACGGGGCCGCCGACCTTTTCGTCCTGGGCGAGCTGCTGGAGGGCGTCGGTGAGCTGGATCTCGCCGCCGCGGCCCGGCTCGGTGCGCCGCAGTATGTCGAAGACGTGCGGGTCGAGGACGTAGCGGCCGATCACCGCGTAGCTGGACGGGGCGTCCGCCGGATCGGGCTTCTCGACCAGGCCGGTCACCTTGACGACGTCGCCGTCGGCGGTGGGCTCCACGGCGGCGCAGCCGTAGAGGTGGATCTGTTCCGGGTCGACCTCCATGAGCGCGATCACGCTGCCGCCGTGCTGCTCCTGGACCTCGATCATGCGCTGGAGCAGGGGGTCGCGCGGGTCGATCAGGTCGTCGCCGAGCAGGACGGCGAAGGGCTCGTGGCCCACGTGCGGGGCGGCGCAGAGCACGGCGTGGCCGAGGCCCCTGGGGTCGCCCTGGCGGACGTAGTGCATGGTGGCCAGGTCGCTGGACTCCTGCACCTTGGCGAGCCGGCCGGCGTCGCCCTTCTTCTGGAGCGCCGATTCCAGCTCGTAGTTGCGGTCGAAGTGGTCCTCCAGGGGACGCTTGTTGCGTCCGGTGATCATGAGGACGTCGTCGAGCCCCGCCGACACGGCCTCCTCGACCACGTACTGGATCGCCGGCTTGTCGACGACCGGCAGCATCTCCTTGGGAGTGGCCTTGGTGGCCGGCAGGAACCGGGTGCCGAGGCCAGCTGCGGGAATGACAGCCTTGCTGATCCTGGGGTGCGACTGAGTCATGTCCGCAACCTTATCCGGTGCCTTTATGGAGAATCTGAGGCTCCGGGCATTTGATACTCATATGAGCGGATTGGAGAAGGGTGCGGGAACGACCTGTGGAGCACGGTGGACCTGGGGCCGAGGGTGACAAGCGAATGTTGCGCCGGGACTTCCTCGGAGTGAGGAACAGGTTGACGGCGGATGTCGTCAGGGAGGCGGCCGACGCGCTGGCCGGGCACGCGCTGGAACTGCCCGAGCTGGCGCGTGCGCGCACGGTGGCGGCGTACGTCTCGGTCGGGAACGAGCCAGGCACGCTCGCACTGCTGGACGCGCTGGTCACGCGGGGGGTGCGCGTGCTGCTCCCCGCGCTGCTGCCGGACCACGACCTGGACTGGGGCGCGTACGCCGGGGAGGGCTCCCTCGCCCGCGTCCAACACGGCGGGAAGATGGCGCTGTTCGAGCCCACCGGTGAACGCCTCGGGCCGGACGCCGTGCTCGGTGCGGACGCCGTGCTGCTGCCGGGGCTCGCGGTGGACGCGCGCGGGATGCGGCTCGGGCGCGGCGGAGGGTCGTACGACCGGGTGCTGGCGCGTCTGGAACGCGCGGGCGCGCACCCGGCGCTGGTGGTGCTGCTGTACGACACGGAGGTCGTCGGGCGGGTGCCCGCCGAGGCGCACGACCTGCCGGTGCAGGCGGTGGTGACGCCGTCGGGGGTGCGCCGGTTCGCGAGCCCCTGAGCCGCGCTCGCCCGCCTCGCACGCGAAGCCGCTCTCATGCGAGCCGCCCTCATGCGCAACGGCCCGCCACGCGTGCGTGGCGGGCCGTTGCGGCGGCGGTGACCGTCGGGCTCAGGGCTTGAGGACGAGGGTGTCGCTGGTGCTCTTGTCGACCGCCTGGTCCGAGAACGACCAGGAGAGCAGTTCGCCGTCGGCCCATTTGCCGGTCTGGTCGGTGTAGTGGGCGCTGAAGGCGTGCCCCGAGGCTCCGGTGAGGTTGATCCACTTGGACTTGTCGAAGTCGTCGAGGTTGACGACCATCCGCATGGAGGGGACCCACACGACGCCGTAGCCGCCGGCGGCGTTCCAGCCGGTCGCGTCGACCGTGGCCTCGCCGCCGCTGAGCTTCCAGGGGCCGCGGTTGAGGATGTACTGGACGACGGCCGGGCCGTCGGTGCCCAGGGTCTGGTTCTTCAGGAACAGGCGGTGCAGCCGGCCCCAGCTCCAGGTGTCGATGTCCTTGCCGAGCTTGGCGGTCAGCTCCCAGCGGGCGTCGATCATGGCGCGCTTGAAGAGCTCGTCCATGGTGTCGGCCTTGGGGCGGTCACCCGCGCCGGCCGGCGTCTTCCACCAGTCGCTGTCCGGCTTGTTCATGAGGTTGCGGACCACCTCGAACCACCGGTCGCCGCCGTCCGGCTGGGCCTGGTCGGCGTCGCGCTCGCCGCACTCGCGCACCTTGGTGTCCTCGTCCACCGGGCCGGTGCTGTCGATCTTGTCGACCCACAGGCACTGGCCCTTGACCCGCAGCTCCTTGGGCAGCTTGTTGCCGAAGGCGAGCTTGAGGATGTTGCGCCAGACCGAGTTGAAGTAGGCCGCGGCCGCCGAGTCGGCGTCCTGGGTGTAGTCCCAGCCCTCCAGAAGCTTCTGCGCCTCCCGGACGTCCTTGTCGTCGAGGTTGATCTTCAGCAGCTTGGGCACCAGCAGCTTGGCGATCTCGCTGCTGTTGTCCGTCTGCATCTGGCGCATGTCGTCGGTGGAGATCTTGCCGCCGTCCTTGATCTTCGACTCGATCAGGTCGGTGATGCGCTGGCTGCGGGTGCCGTAACCCCAGTCCGTGGTGAGGGTGTAGGGGTACTTGTCCTTGTCGATCACGGCCTGGTTGGCGGTGACGATGTAGCCGCGCTTCGGGTTGTACTCGTAGGGCAGCTCGTCCTGCTTGATGAAGCCGGTCCACTTGTACTTGGAGTCCCAGCCCGGCGCCGGGATCGAGCCGTCGTCCGCCGACGAGCGCGTGGGGATCCTGCCGGGCAGCGTGTAGCCGATGTTGTTCTTGGTGTCGGCGTAGACCAGGTTCTGCGAGGGCACGTCGAACTGGGCGGCCGCGTCCCGGAAGGAACTCCAGTCGGACGCCTTGTCGATGGCGAAGACGGCGTCCATGGTGGTGCCCGGGTCCAGGGCGGTCCATCTCAGGGCGATGCCGTAGCCGTCGCCGCGATCGGGTGCGGCGGTGTCGACGCTCGCCTTCTTGCCGACCTCTACGAGTTCGTCGTCACGGTCGGACAGCAGCGGCATGCCGTCGGCGGTCTGGCGCACGACGATCTTCTTGGACGCGCCGCCGGCGACGTCGATGGTCTCCGTGCGGGTCGTGAAGGGCTTGGTCCTGCCGTCGTACAGGTAGCCGTCGCCGGAGAGCTTCTCCAGGTAGAGGTCGGTGACGTCGACCCCGGAGTTGGTCATGCCCCAGGCGATGTCGGCGTTGTGGCCGATGATCACGCCGGGCATGCCCGCGAAGGTGTAGCCGGTGACGTCGTACTGGCACTTGCTGGAGATCGTGGTGCAGTGCAGGCCCATCTGGTACCAGACGGACGGAAGCGACGCCGAAAGGTGCGGGTCGTTGGCGAGCAGCGGCTTGCCGGTGATGGTGTACTGGCCCCGGACGACCCAGGAGTTGGAGCCGATGCCCTGGCCGTTCACACCGACCGCGGTGGGGACGTCGTCCAGGACGTTGTAGAGGCTCTCCAGCTGGCTCGTGAGGGCCGAACCGGTGGACGAGGAGGTCGAGGTGCCGCTGGTGCCCGTCGAGGTCCCGGAGCCGCTCGTGGAGTCGCTCTGCTCGAACGTCTTGGTGACCGCGTCGTACTGGCCCTCCTGGACGATCGGCTGGTTGCGGCTGTACGGGTAGTCCGGGTAGAGGTCCCTGATCTGCTGCGGGCCGAGGCGGCTGGTCATCAGGGCGCGGTCGATCTCGTCGTCCATGTTGCCGCGCAGGTCCCAGGCCATCGCCTTGAGCCAGGAGACCGAGTCGACGGGGGTCCACTGCGCGGGCTTGTAGTCGTTGACGAACCCGAGGGCCGCGTACTCCAGGGAGATGTCCTTGCCGTCCTTGCCCTGGAGGTAGGCGTTGACCCCCTTGGAGTAGGCCTGGAGGTACTTCTTCGTGGAGGCCGACAGCTTGGTGTCGTACTCCTCCTTCGCGACCCGGTCCCAGCCCATGGTGCGCAGGAACTCGTCGTTCTTCACCTGGCTCTTGCCGAACATCTCCGACAGGCGCCCGGAGGTCATGTGGCGGCGCACGTCCATCTCGTAGAACCTGTCCTGCGCCTGGATGTAGCCCTGCGCCATGAACAGGTCCTCGTCGGTCGAGGCGTAGATCTGGGGGATGCCGTAGCCGTCGCGCTTCACGGTCACGGGTCCGGAGAGGCCTTCGAGCGTGATCGAACCCTTGGTCTGCGGGAAGGACGCACGGACCGTGCTGACCGACCAGTACGCCCCGTAGAAGACGCCACCGACGACGGCCAGGACGAGCACCAGCACGATCAGCCGGGCTCTGCGCCCCTTCTTCCTGCCGGACTTGCCAGGCTTGTCACCCGATGTGGCGGTGGTGTTGGGGGGCATCGCTGTCCTTGCTGTCCTAACGCGAGCGGCAGGCGGTCCTGGAGTGCTGGAGCAACCATAGGCGCAGGGCCCTACGCCACTTGACCCGGAGTAGGGAACCGGCGGGCACGGGCGTTCGATCTTGCCTCGGGAAGCGTCAAGAAAGCGTCAAGAGTTAGGTAAGGTAACGAAGTACTTGGGTGCGGGGTGCCGCACTCTCGGTCCTGTGTACGTGCGCTTCCGCGTCGCCCGCGTGTGAGCCAAGGAAGGGAACCGCCGCTGACTGTCCACCACCTCAACCAGCTTCTGCTCGTCTGCTCCCTGGTCCTGCTCGTCGCCGTCGCGGCCGTCCGGATCTCCTCGCGCAGCGGGCTCCCCAGCCTGCTCGTGTACCTGGGGATCGGCGTCCTCATGGGCCAGGACGGCATCGGGAACATCCACTTCAGCAATGCCGAGCTGACCCAGGTCATCGGGTACGCGGCCCTGGTCGTGATCCTGGCCGAGGGCGGTCTCGGCACGAAGTGGAAGGAGGTCGAACCCGTCCTGGCATCGGCCTCCGTGCTGGCCCTGGTCGGGGTCGGCGTGAGCGTCGGCGTCACCGCGGCGGGCGCGCACTACCTCGTCGGGCTGGAGTGGCGGCAGGCGCTCATCATCGGGGCGGTGGTGTCCTCGACGGACGCGGCGGCGGTGTTCTCGGTACTGCGGCGCATTCCGCTGCCGGCGCGCGTGACGGGCACGCTGGAGGCGGAGTCCGGCTTCAACGACGCCCCGGTGGTCATCCTGGTCGTCGCCTTCTCCACCGCGGGACCGGTCCAGCACTGGTACGTGCTGCTGGCCGAGATAGCCATGGAGCTGGCCATCGGCGCGGCCCTGGGCCTCGCGGCCGGCTGGCTCGGCGCCTGGGGGCTGCGGCACGTCGCGCTGCCCGCCTCCGGCCTCTACCCGATCGCCGTGATGGCCATCGCGGTCACGGCCTACGCCGCCGGCGCACTGGCGCACGGCAGCGGCTTCCTCGCGGTCTACCTGGCCTCCATGGTGCTCGGCAACGCCAAGCTGCCGCACTGGCCGGCCACCCGCGGTTTCGCCGAGGGACTCGGCTGGATCGCCCAGATCGGCATGTTCGTGCTGCTCGGACTGCTGGTCACCCCGCACGAACTCGGCGACGACTTCCTGCCCGCGCTGATCATCGGGCTCGTGCTCACCATGGTGGCGCGGCCGCTGAGCGTGGTCGTCAGTCTCGCGCCCTTCCGGGTGCCCTGGGGGGAGCAGACCCTGATGTCCTGGGCCGGGCTGCGCGGCGCCGTGCCCATCATCCTGGCGACGATCCCCATGGTGAACGGCGTCGACACCAGCCACCGGATCTTCAACATCGTCTTCGTGCTGGTCGTCGTCTACACCCTCGTCCAGGGGCCGACCCTGCCCTGGCTGGCCCGCAGGCTGCGGCTCGGCGAAGGCCCCGAGGCCGCCGACCTCGGCATCGAGTCCGCGCCCCTGGAGCGGCTGCGCGGGCACCTGCTGTCCGTGTCGATCCCGGAGGGCTCCCGGATGCACGGCGTGGAGATCAACGAGCTGCGGCTGCCGGCCGGGGCCGCCGTCACCCTGGTCGTCCGCGAAGGAAAATCGTTTGTTCCGCTGCCCGCGACGGTGCTGCGGCGCGGGGACGAACTCCTCGTGGTCGCCACCGACCCGGTGCGGGACGCCGCGGAACGGCGGCTGCGCGCGGTCGGCCACGGGGGCAAGCTGGCGGGCTGGCTGGGCACGAACGGGACGGCGGGCGTGCGTTAAGGGCATGTTTCGGGCACTTCACACCTCGGGTAATCCCAGGTGAAGCGGGGTCATGGTGCTCGTTTTCACAGGTGTACCGGGCCCTTCCCCTGTACGATGAAAGCACCTGATCGAACCAACTCTGCCTGACGCAGAGCTGGCGCGACCGTATGGCGGCCGGAACGCTCTTCGCAGTGAATGCCGGTATCTACCGCAGTTCCGCGCAAGAGGACAGCTCTCGGCGCCGCCCCCTGATCCGGAGGGGCCGCGCTACCAGGCGGCAGAAAGGCACGGGCCGTGGCATCCACGGTCACCACCGAGCCGTCGGAGAACCCGGCGGCGCCGTCCCGCCCGGGATACGGACAGCTGCTGCGCACCCGCGGCGCCTGGACGTTCCTGCTCCCCGGTTTCGCGGCGCGCCAGCCGTTCGCGATGCTCACCATCTCCATCGTGCTGCTCGTGCAGCACACCACCGGCTCGTACGGCGCCGCGGGCGCCGCCGCGGCCGTGACCGGCGTTTCCATGGCACTGTTCGCGCCCTACAGCGGCCGCCTGGCCGACCGCTACGGGCAGCGCGCGGTACTGGTCCCCGGTGTCCTCGTGCACACCCTGTCGGGCCTCGCCCTGACGGCGCTCGCGCTGGCGCACGCGCCCCTGTGGGCGGTGTTCGCGGCGGCCGTGCCGACCGGCGCCTCGGTGCCGCAGATCGGCCCCATGGTGCGCGCCCGCTGGGGCGTCAAGCTCCAGGACTCCCCTCTGATGTCCACCGCCGCCGCCTTCGAGTCCGTCACCGACGAGCTCACCTTCGTCTTCGGCCCGCTGCTCGCCACCGCCCTGTGCACCACCGTGGCCCCGGCCGCCGGCCTGGTCACGGAGGCCGCGCTCACCCTCGCCGGCGGTCTGCTGTTCGCCGCCCGCAAGAGCACCCAGCCCCAGGTGACCGGCGCCGGCCACGCGCGCGTGCGGCACGCCTCGGCGCTGCGCGTCCCGGGCGTGCGTGTGCTGGTCGTCGCCTTCCTGGGCATCGGCTCCGTCTTCGGCGGCATGCAGGTCTCCCTCGCCGCGTTCACCGAGTCGATCGGCGAACCCGGCCTGAACGGCGTCCTGTACGGCACCTTCGCCGCGGGGAACATGCTCTCCGGCGTCGTCTGCGGCGCGCTCGCCTGGAAGGCCGCCCCGCACCGGCGCCTGGTCGTCGGCTACACGGCGCTCGCGCTGACCGCGTCGGCGCTGTGGACGTCCCACTCGGTGCTCGTCCTGGCCGGTCTCGGCCTGCTCGTCGGCATGTGCATCGCGCCCGCCCTGATCACCGGCTACACGCTGGTCGAGGGCCTGGTCCCGGCCGGCGCCCGCACGGAGGCGTTCACCTGGCTGACCGGCGCGGTGGCGCTCGGCCAGGCGGCCGCGGTCACGGTCGCGGGACAGCTGGAGGACCGGCTGTGGGGCGGCGCCGGGTTCCTGGTGCCAATGGCGGGCACCGTGCTCGCCCTGGCGACCCTCCTGGCGCTGCGTTCGCGGCTCGTCACCCGGCCCCGGAACCGTACCGTCGCACGTGGCGTCGGTCACCGCGTACCGCTGACGGTGGACTGATCCTCGGGAATACGTCAGTATGGACCGTCGTTAGCACTCACTGAGTGAGAGTGCCAGGAGGAAGACAGTGCCGACCTACCAGTACCAGTGCACCGAGTGCGGCGAGGGCCTCGAGGCGGTGCAGAAGTTCACCGACGACGCCCTGACCGAGTGCCCCAACTGCGGTGGCCGCCTGAAGAAGGTGTTCTCCGCGGTCGGCATTGTGTTCAAGGGCTCGGGCTTCTACCGCAACGACAGCCGCGGCTCCTCGTCGAGCAGCAGCCCCGCGTCGAAGTCGTCCGGCTCCGCGTCCGCGGGCACCTCGTCCGAGTCGAAGTCGTCCGACTCGAAGGCTTCCGAGTCGAAGTCCTCGACGTCGACGTCCTCGTCCGGCTCGGCCAGCAGCTCCGCCGCCTGAGACCCCACCCCCTGGGACCCCGCCGTCGAGCGACAGCGGGGTCCGGGGCGTTCCCCGGCCCCGGCGCCCGCCCGCCAGGGCGGCCGGTCCGGGCGGGCAGCTAGTGTGCTGCGCATGGTGAACGCAGAGATCGGTGTAATCGGCGGTTCCGGCTTCTACTCGTTCCTCGACGACGTGACCGAGATCCAGGTCGACACGCCCTACGGGCCGCCCAGCGACTCCCTCTTCCTCGGCGAGATCGCCGGCCGCCGGGTCGCCTTCCTGCCCCGCCACGGACGCGGCCACCATCTGCCGCCGCACCGCATCAACTACCGGGCCAACCTCTGGGCGCTGCGCTCCGTCGGCGTGCGCCAGGTGCTCGGCCCGTGCGCGGTGGGCGGTCTGCGCCCCGAGTACGGCCCGGGCACGCTGCTCGTGCCCGACCAGCTGGTGGACCGCACGAAGTCCCGGGCCCAGTCGTACTTCGACGGACTGCCGCTGCCCGACGGCGCCGTGCCGAACGTGGTGCACGTCTCGCTGGCCGACCCCTACTGCCCCACCGGCCGGGCGGCCGCCCTGAAGGCGGCGCGCGGCCGGGACTGGGAGCCGGTGGACGGAGGCACGCTGGTGGTCGTCGAGGGGCCGCGCTTCTCGACCCGCGCCGAATCGCTCTGGCACCAGGCACAGGGCTGGTCCGTGGTGGGCATGACCGGCCATCCCGAGGCGGCGCTCGCCCGTGAACTGGAGCTCTGCTACGCGTCGTTGACGCTGGTCACCGACCTGGACGCGGGCGCCGAGACCGGTGAGGGCGTCTCGCACGACGAGGTGCTGCAGGTGTTCGCCGCCAACGTGGACCGACTGCGGGGCGTGCTGTTCGACGCGGTGGCGGCCCTGCCGGAGAACACGGCACGGGACTGCCTGTGCACGAACGCGCTCGGCGGCATGGACCCGGGGTTCGAGCTGCCGTAGGGCGTCCCCGACGCACGGGCTCTCCCCAGGGCGGATACGGGCGGAACTCCTCGTTCGGGTGGCCGAGTTGTCCACAACCGGTCGGTAGCCCACCGGCTCCGGCGGGTTTCGGCGCGAGACCTCATCGTGGTCTCGCAAGCCGATTCCTCGTCGCCGGTGGTGATCCCCGTGTCCGTCGTTCCCCCGTCCCCCTGTCCCGCGCCTCCACCCCTCCGTGTCCCGCGCCCCCTGGGCACGGACGCCCCCGCCACCTGCGAGGTCCCGTACTTCGAACCGGTGCGGGTGCGCGGCGGGCGGTACCTGCTGGACCGGCTGCTGCGCCACCGCGGGCGGGCTCTCGCGGCCGGTCTCGCGGTCACGGCGGCGGCCCTCGTCGCGGCCGGCCCGCGCACCGCCCTCGACCCCATGCGGACCGCGCCGCCCCGGGGCCACCCGGCCGTCACCCCGCCCACCCAGCCGGTACGACGGCACGCCCCGCCCGTGGACATGGTGACGGCACCGGTGCGGATCGCCGACGCGGCCACCGTCCGGCTGCTGCGCCCCGGCGACCGGGTGGACGTCATCGCCGCCGGGGATCCGGCGGCGGGCGGACAGGCCCGGGTGATCGCGCGCGGGGTGCGCGTGACGAGGCTGCCGGAGCCGGTCGACGCGGCCGCGGAGAGCGGAGCGCTGGTCGTGCTGTCGGTCCCGCGCGCCACCGCGGCACAGCTGGTCGGCGCGAGCGCCACGGCCCGGCTGGCGGTGACGTTGTGCTGAACAACCTGGGGCGATTTTCGGGACGCTTTGTGTCAAGTCGCTCGTTCGAGCTGCGGGATTGGCCCGAATGGCCGCACGGTGCCGTAGGTTGCGGAGCGTTTTGTTCCACAGCCTGTGCATGCGAGGAGAGTCCCCGAGGTGAGCGCGAAAAAGGAACCGAGTATCTGGCAGGGCTTCAAGGCCTTCCTGATGCGCGGGAACGTCGTCGATCTGGCAGTCGCGGTGGTCATCGGCGCCGCGTTCACGAACATCGTCAACTCGGTGGTGAAGGGGATCATCAACCCGCTGGTCGGGGCGATCGGCACGAAGAACCTCGACAGCTACAGCTCGTGCCTGAAGCACCCGTGCGCGCTGAACCCGGACGGCACGGTGAAGAGCGGTATCCAGATCATGTGGGGCTCCGTCCTGGGAGCCACGCTGAGCTTCGTGATCACCGCGGCTGTCGTGTACTTCCTGATGGTCCTGCCGATGGCGAAGTACCTGTCCCGGATGGAGGCCCGCCGCCGGGCGCGGGAGGGCACGCACGAGGTGGTCGAGGTGACCGAGCTGGAGGTGCTGAAGGAGATCCGCGACGCCCTGGTCGCGCAGCGCGGAAACGGTCACATCCAGCGATAGCGGCGCCGTCGCGGACGCTGCGGGCGGTCGCGCGGGCGGCTCAGAGGTGGTGGGGCGGCTTCTCGTCGAGGAACCGCTTGAGGTCGGCCGCGGAGTCGCCCTCCGGGCGGTCGCCCCATCCGCGGTCCGTGTCGTCCGAGGACTGGCGGTCCAGCGGGTCGTCGAAGATCAGCGCGGGCTTCGGGTCGCGCGGCGCGGGCTCGGGGGCGGATGTCATGCCTCAAGACTACGGCGCGCACGGCTCAGGTCCGCCCGGGCAGCCCGGCGGCCCCGGCCGCGGTCCTGCCGCCCGCCGTGTCGCCGGCGGCCCGCTTGCGGCTCCGTTCGCAAGCCGGTGCCCTTTTCTGCTCTGCTGGACGCATGACGTCGAGTTCTCCTCCGGCTCCCGCCCCTCAGCACACACCCCAGCCCCTGCGGCCGCTGCGCCGCCTCACGGCACGCGGGCGCGAGGAGTCCCACCGGGTCTCCTCGCCACTCGAACTCTTCTTCGACCTGTGCTTCGTGGTGGCCATCGCGCAGGCGGGCGCGGGACTGGTGCACGCGGTCGCCACGGGGCACGCGGGCGAGGGCGTCCTGACCTACGCGATGGTGTTCTTCGCCATCTGGTGGGCCTGGATGAACTTCACCTGGTTCGCTTCGGCCTACGACAACGACGACGCCCTCTACCGGGTCGTCACCCTGGTCCAGATCGCGGGCGTGCTGGTGCTGGCGGCCGGTGTCTCGCGGGGCTTCACGGAACACGACTTCGCACTGGTCCTGATCGGTTACGTGATCATGCGGCTGGCGCTGGCCTCGCAGTGGCTGCGAGCCGCGCGGGAGGCCCGGGGAGCGGAGCGGGCCATGGCGCTCCGGTACGCGGGCGGGGTGCTGCTGTGCCAGGTCGGCTGGGTCGCTCTCGTGGTGCTGCCGGCGCACGCGCGCCCCTGGGTGTTCCTGGTGATGGGGATCGCCGAGCTGTGCGTGCCCGTGTACGCCGAGAAGGACCACAGCACCACCTGGCACCCGCACCACATCGCCGAGCGGTTCGGGCTGTTCACGATCATCGTGCTCGGCGAGACGATCGCGGCGGCGACGGTGGCCGTGAAGTCGGCCGTGGGCGAGCACGACGCGTTGAGCGAGTTGCTGCCGATCGCGGCGGGCGGTCTGCTGATCGTCTTCTCGGCCTGGTGGATCTATTTCGTGGTTCCCATCCACGGCCACCTGCGGTCCAACCGCGAGTCCTTCCTGTGGGGTTACGGCCACTACCTGATCTTCGCGTCGGCGGCCTCGATCGGCGCGGGCATCGAGGTGACCGTCGAGGAGGCGGTCGGCAAGGCGCACATCTCGACGACGGCCGCGGCGGCGGCGGTGACCGTGCCGACGGCGCTGTACCTGCTGACCGTGTGGGCACTGCACTCGCGGCACTTCAAGGTGGGGCTCGCCCAGCAACTGGTGCTGCCGGTGACGGCGCTGCTGGTGGTGTGCTGCACGTTCCTGGGCGACTGGGCGGTGCCGGCGGCGGGCTTCGTGTCGGCGCTGGCGGTGGCGACCGGGACGGCGCTGACGGCGCGCGCGGCCGCCGAGCGCCCGATGAACGCCACCGCGGAGGCCTCCTGACCGGGCCGCAAGGGCGTGGAGCTGGGCCAGACTTGCCGTCATGACAGTTGACGCATTGACGGACGTGGCCGGACTGCGGGTGGGACATGCGACCCGCGCCGGTGACGGCTGGCTCACCGGCACCACGGTGGTCCTCGCTCCCGAGGGCGGCGCGGTCGCCGCCGTCGACGTACGCGGCGGCGGTCCGGGCACCAAGGAGACGGACGCGCTCGATCCGCGCAACGTGGTGCAGCGCGCCGAGGCGATCGTGCTCACGGGCGGCAGCGCGTACGGGCTCGACGCGGCGTCCGGGGTGATGGCCTGGCTGGAGGAGCGGGGGCGCGGGGTGCGGGTGGGGCCGGATCCGGCGCACGTCGTGCCGGTGGTGCCCGCCGCCTGCGTCTTCGACCTGGGGCGCGGCGGGAACTTCGGGGCGCGGCCTGATGCGGCGCTGGGGCGTGCGGCGGCGGAGGCGGCCGGGACGAGCATGCCGGGGGCCCCGGTGCGGGAGGGGTGTGTGGGGGCCGGTACGGGCGCCGTGGCCGGGGGGCTGAAGGGCGGGATCGGCAGCGCGAGCGTCGTGCTGGACTCCGGGATCACGGTGGGCGCGCTGGTGGTCGCCAACCCGGCCGGAGCGGTGGTGCAGCCGGAGACCGGTGCGTTGTACGGGGAGTTGTTCCAGGGGCGGGTGGAGTATCCCGAGGCCGGTGTGCACGAGGCCGCGCGCAGCCGGCTCGCGGAGGCCGCCGCCAGGAACGCGCCCCCGCTGCTCAACACCACGCTCGCGGTGGTCGCGACCGATGCCGGACTCTCCAAGGCGCAGGCGCAGAAGCTGGCCGGGACGGCGCACGACGGGATCGCGCGCGCCGTGCGGCCGGTGCACCTGCTCAATGACGGGGACACGGTGTTCGCGCTGGCGACGGGGGTGCGGCCGCTGGACGAGCACCCGCTGGCGCTCAACGAGATCCTCGCGGCCGGCGCGGACCTGGTGACCCGCGCGATCGTGCGGGCGGTGAAGGCCGCCGAGTCGGTGGACGGGCCGGGCGGGGTGTGGCCGTCGTACGGGGAGTTGTACGGGGCGCGCTGACCACGGCCGGGGCGCGCCCGGAACCTTGCGCGTACCTGTCGATTGTCCTGGTTCTGTCACGTGATGGCGTTCGCGGGCGCCGGAGGGAACCCCGAGGGGGGCCTTCGGCCTCTTTCTCCACGCACTGGAGCGGATCACGCACATCACAAGAACTCACACGAACCTGGAGCAGCCCGTGACAACGCCGGACATCGCAGCGCGGCGCGCACTGGGGGCCTGTGCCGCCCTGTTGGTCGGCGCCCTCACCCTCACCGCCTGCGGCGGCAACGCCAACGCCGACGCCAAGAGCGACGGCGCCAAGAGCGGGCAGGACGCCGCCGCGAAGACGTCGGCCGCGAAGATCGTGATCTCGGCGAAGGACGGTTCGACCGGCGCGTCGATCAACACGACCGGCGTGCAGGTCAGCGACGGGAAGCTGACCGACGTCAAGATGACCGTGGCGGGGTCGGGGCAGGCCGTGGACGGCACCCTCTCCGCGGACGGCGGCACGTGGAAGCCGAAGGAGCAGCTGGAGCGCGGCACGAAGTACGAGATATCGGCGACCGCCAAGGACGCCAAGGGGCTCACGGCGGCGGCCAACTCCATCTTCACCACCGTCGACTCGGCGAACAGCTACATCGGCACGTACACGCCGGACAACGGGACGACGGTCGGCGTGGGGATGCCGGTGTCGTTCACCTTCGACAAGGTCATCACCGACAAGAAGGCCGTGCAGTCGCACATCACGGTGAGCTCCAGCAGCGGCCAGCAGGTGGCGGGGCACTGGTTCGGTGCGCAGCGCCTGGACTTCCGGCCGCAGGACTACTGGAAGGCCGGTTCCAAGGTCACGATGAAGATCGACCTGGACGGCGTCGAGGGCGCGAACGGCGTCTACGGGGTGCAGAAGAAGACGGTGACCTTCACCGTCGGCCGTTCGCAGGTCTCCACGGTGGACGCGAACACGCAGACCATGACCGTGATGCGGGACGGCAAGCTCCTCAAGTCGGTGCCGGTGTCCACGGGCAGCCCGGAGCACACGACGTACAACGGGCAGATGGTGATCTCCGAGAAGTTCACCCAGACCCGGATGAACAGCCAGACGGTCGGCCTGGGCGGGGAGTACGACATCCCGGACGTGCCGCACGCGATGCGGCTGACGACGTCGGGGACGTTCATCCACGGCAACTACTGGTACAGCCAGAGCAACCCGCCGTTCGGGCGCGAGGGCACCAGCCACGGCTGCGTGGGCATGGCGGACGTCCAGGGCGCGCAGGGCGACACGACGGCCAAGTGGTTCTACGACAACTCGCTGATCGGGGACGTCGTGATCGTGAAGAACTCCCCCGACAAGACCGTGCAGCCGGACAACGGGCTCAACGGGTGGAACCTGTCCTGGAGCGAGTGGACCGCCGGAAGTGCCGTCTGACCGGCACCTTTTGACTGATCGTCGGGCCGCGCGGGAACTTTTCGCGCGGCCCGCGCGTTTTCCCGGCGTACGTTTTCTCGGTTCCCGGACATGATGTCCGACCGAGGGGCTACGGTATGCACCCACAAGGTGACATGCAGCAACGCCGGGAGAAACCTTGAGCGTTCCGTACGAGACGGCAGCGTACGAACCAGCCGAGTCGCCCGAGTCTCCGGAGGAGCACCTCGCGCGGCTCCTCGGCCGTGCCCTGAACTCCTTCGAACTGCCGGACGAGGCCATCAGGCAGCTGGACTGCGCGCTCGCGCACGACAGTTCGCTGCACTCCGCGCACCACAGCGCGGGACTGCACCGGGAGACGTACCGGCACACCTGGCTGCTGGCCGACGGCTCCGCGGTCACGCTGTGGGAGCTGGTGCACAACACGGTGCCGGGCGGCGACCCGCAGCACGAGGTGTACATCGACGAGGAGGAGCTGCGGGCCGCGACCGCGCGGTTGCCGCTGCCGCCGGACGCCCCGGACTTCGAGCTGCCGGTGCTGGTGACGCTGGCGCCGGTCCCGGAGCCCCGGCACGTGTACGTGCCGGACGACTCGGCGGACCACGCGCGCCGGCTGCTGCGCCGCGCGGAGAACCCCGACAAGCCGGACGGGGAGACGGCGGAGGCGCTGTCGACGGCGTTCGCGCACCAGATCACCCAGGCGTTCGGACGGCCGGGGCGAGCAGGCCGGCCGGGCCTGGTCTTCTCGCTCTACGAGCACGCCTTCCTGCTGCGGGACGGCCGGGAGCTGGCGCTGTGGGAGGTCGAGCACACGGCCACGCCGGACGGCCGGCACATGTGCGAGGTGTACCCGTCGGAGGAGGCGGCGAGGGAGGCGATGGAGCGGCGGGCGGCGCGGCAGAGGTAACCCGCTCTCCCCCGTGCCGGGAGGCTCAGCGGCCGCCCAGGCGTCGCACCAGGCCCGCGAAGGCGTCCTGCTCCGCGGGGGTCAGTTCGACGGCTTCGCGGGGCGGAGCGGGCTCGTGCCGGTGCGGGAAGGCGGGCAGGGCGTGTGCTGCGTGCCAGGCGAGGGCGTCGCGCCGGTTGCGGCGCAGCAGGCGCGTCACGACGGCCGCCCAGGCGACGGTCGCCAGGGTGAGCGCGGCCATGCCGATCAGCTGGAGGGTCGATACGTGCGCGGGCATGCGCCCCAGTACACACCACGGTCCGGGACTTTGGTCCCGGACCGTGACGTATCTCGCAGGTGCCGTGAACAACTCACAGCGAATCAAAGAGACAAGGCGGCCGGGCGGTGCGGGGATCAGGCCGCGACCGGCTGCCGTTCCTCCTTCGCGGCGGCGGCCGTCCCGGCGGAACCGCCCGCCGAGGCCTGCTGGGCCGGCTTGCGCAGGCCCTTCAGGAGGACGACCAGGGCCGTGGTGACGCAGACACCGGCGGCGATGGCGACCAGGTAGAGGAACGGGTTGCCGATCAGCGGAACCACGAAGATGCCGCCGTGCGGGGCGCGCAGGGTGGCGCCGAAGACCATCGACAGGGCACCGGTGATGGCGCCGCCCACCATCGAGGACGGGATGACGCGCAGTGGGTCGGCGGCCGCGAACGGGATCGCGCCCTCGGAGATGAAGGAGGCGCCCAGCACCCAGGCGGCCTTGCCGTTCTCGCGCTCGGTCTCGGTGAAGAGCTTGCCGCGCACGGTCGTGGCCAGGGCCATCGCCAGCGGCGGGACCATGCCGGCCGCCATGACCGCGGCCATGATCTTCATCGCGGAGTCACTGGGGTTGGAGACCGCGATACCGGCGGTGGCGAAGGTGTACGCGACCTTGTTGACGGGCCCGCCGAGGTCGAAGCACATCATCAGGCCGAGCAGGGCGCCGAGCAGGACGGCGTTGGAGCCGGAGAGTCCGTTCAGCCAGTCGGTCATGCCCTTCTGCGCGGAGGCGATGGGCTTGCCGACCACCACGAACATCAGGAACCCGACGATCGCCGTGGAGATCAGCGGGATCACCACCACCGGCATGATGCCGCGCAGCACCTTCGGGATGTCGATCTTCTGGATCGCCATCACCACGCCACCGGCCAGCAGACCGGCGACCAGGCCGCCGAGGAAGCCGGCGTTGATCGTGGAGGCGATCATGCCGCCCACGAAGCCGGGGACCAGGCCGGGCCGGTCCGCCATGCCGTAGGCGATGTAGCCGGCCAGGACCGGCACCAGGAAGCCGAAGGCGACGGCGCCGATCTGGAACATCAGGGCGGCCCAGCTGTCGGACTGCGTCCACACGAAGTGGTTCAGCACCGACGGCGCGGACTTGATCTCGTAGCCGCCGATCGCGAAGCCGAGGGCGATCAGCAGACCGCCGGCCGCGACGAACGGCACCATGTAGCTCACGCCGGACATCAGCCACTTGCGCAGCTTGGTGCCGTAGCCCTCGCCGGCCTCGCCCGCGCGCTCCACCGGCGTGGCCGGTGCGGAGCCGGACGTCGCCTCGCCGCGGGCCGCCTTGGCGCGGACCTCGCCGATCAGCTCGGCGGGGCGGTTGATGCCCGCCTTCACGCCGACGTCCACGGTGGGCTTGCCGGCGAAGCGGTCCTTGTCGCGGACCGGAACGTCGTGGGCGAAGATCACGCCGTCCGCCGCCGCGATGACCTCGGGGTCGAGCCGGGTGAAGCCGGCCGAGCCCTGCGTCTCGACGACGAGTTCGACGCCCGCCTCGCGGCCCGCGTTCTCCAGGGACTCGGCCGCCATGTAGGTGTGGGCGATGCCGGTGGGGCAGGAGGTGACCGCGACGATGCGGAACGGGCGCTCGCCGGCCTCCGGCCCCGCGTCCCGGGTGGCCGCTGCGGTGCCGGCGGAGGCCGCCACCGGCGCCGCAGCGGTGTTCTGGGAGGCGCTCGCGGCCGCCGCCGCGCCCTCGGTGGGTGCGGGCCTCTCGTCGCCGCGGATCAGCGCCGCCGCCGTCCCGGCGTCGCCCACCGACCGCAGCGCGTCCGTGAACTCGCCGTTCATCAGCTGGCGGGCCAGCGAGGAGAGGATCGTGAGGTGGGCGTCGTCGGCGCCGGCGGGGGCCGCGATCAGGAAGATCAGGTCGGCCGGGCCGTCGGGGGCGCCGAAGTCGATGCCCGTGGCGCTGCGCCCGAAGGCGAGCGTCGGCTCGGTGACGTGGGCGCTGCGGCAGTGCGGGA
Source organism: Streptomyces sp. NPDC104761 (assembly GCF_055583445.1). NCBI lineage: Bacteria > Bacillati > Actinomycetota > Actinomycetes > Kitasatosporales > Streptomycetaceae > Streptomyces > Streptomyces sp. NPDC104761. Next base: position 237,268 of record NZ_JBVJNZ010000002.1, read on the forward strand.
TGCCGATGCCGCCGTCGAGACCGGTCGGCATCTGGGCCTCGCGGGCGGCCACGTCGGCGAGGAAGCCCTCCAGGTCGGTCACCCGGCCCAGGGCCACCATGCGCTCGGCGAGGGCGCGCGCCGCCGCTTCCTTCGTGTCGGCGGACAGGTCGAGATCGACCAGGTCCGCGGTGATCATGTCGCTCATCGCGGGCTCCTATGCACGCGTATCGCCCGGAGTGTGGGGTGGGCGGGGATGGGGACGGGGGTGCCGTGGGGGGCGAGGTGGGAGGCGGGGCCGGGGAAACCCCGCCTCCCGGGCACGGCGGGGCGGCTCAGGGTGCCCCGACGGCCCGTCGGCGCGGCGAGTAACGAGACCCCTCGCCGCTCCTGGGCCGGTGGTCGGCGGGCGGTGCCGGGACGGAGCACAGCCGGGTGAGCGGTCGTACGAGTGGTCGTGCGAGTGGTCATGACACCGGCTCCGTCAGTTCGCGGTCGACGGGGACGCGGTCGGTGAGGGTCACCGCCGTGGGGTCCAGGTCGGCCGGGGTGGGCATCACGCTGCCGGGCAGCTGGACGGCGGCGGCGCCGTGCGCGACGGCGGAGGCGAGGGCCTTCGGGCCGCTGCCGCCGGCGACGAGGAAACCGGCGAGGGAGGAGTCGCCGGCGCCGACGTTGCTGCGGACGGTGTCCACGCGGGCGCTCGCGAACCAGGCGCCCTCGTCCTCCACGAGCAGCTGGCCGTCGGCGCCCAGGCTGGCGAGCACGGCGCGGGCACCCATGCCGCGCAGTTCCTCGGCCGCCTTCAGCGCGTCGCCCACCGTCGCCAGGGGGCGCCCGACGGCCTCCGCGAGCTCCTCGGCGTTCGGCTTCACCACGTCGGGCCGCGCGCGCAGCGCTTCGAGCAGCGCGCGCCCCGAGGTGTCCAGCGCGATGCGCGCGCCCCCGGCGTGCGCCCGGGTGACGACGTCGGCGTACCAGGAGGGCGCGAGGCCGCGCGGGAGGCTGCCGCAGCAGGCGATCCAGTCGGCGTCGCGGGACTGCTCGCGCACGGTCTCCAGGAGCAGTTCCTGCTCGTGGGCCGAGAGTTCCGGGCCCGGCGCGTTGATCTTGGTGAGCACCCCGTCGGACTCCGCGAGGGCGATGTTGGAGCGGGTGGCCCCGGCGACCGGGACCGGCGCGACCTCGATGCCCTGGGCGTCGAGCAGGTCGGCGACGAGCGCGCCCGGCGCTCCGCCGAGCGGCAGGACGGCGACCGTGCGGCGGCCTGCGGCGGCGACCGCGCGGGAGACGTTGACGCCCTTGCCGCCGGGGTCCATGCGCTCGCCGGAGGCGCGGATGACCTCGCCGCGCTCCAGGGCGGGGACCTCGTAGGTCCGGTCGAGGGAGGGGTTGGGGGTGACGGTGAGGATCATGCCCGTACCGATCGTGGTGCTCGTGGTGCTCGTGGTGCTCATGCTCGTACTACTTCCGTGCCGCCGCGCTCGATGGCGGCGGCGTCCTCGGGGCTGAGTCCGCTGTCGGTGATCAGCAGGTCCACGTCGCCCATGTCGCCGAAGCGGGCGAAGTGCTCCTGGCCGTGCTTGGCGGAGTCCGCGAGCAGGACCACCCGGCGGGCCGCGGCGACGGCCGCCCGCTTGACCGCGGCCTCGGCGAGGTCGGGGGTGGTCAGGCCCTGGTCGGCGGAGAATCCGTTGGCGGCGACGAAGAGGACGTCCGCCCGGATCTCCCCGTACGCGCGCAGCGCCCAGGCGTCCACGGCGGCGCGGGTACGGTGCCGTACGCGTCCGCCGACGAGGTGGAGCTGGATGCCCGGGTGGTCGGCGAGGCGGGCCGCGATCGGGAGGCTGTGGGTGACGACGGTCAGGGTCGCCTCCAGCGGGATGGCCGCGGCCAGCCGGGCGACCGTGGAACCGGCGTCGAGGATCAGGGTGCCCTCGGTCGGCAGCTCCGGGACGGCGGCCTTGGCGATGCGGTCCTTCTCGTCGGCCGAGGTGGACTCGCGTTCGGCGAGGTCCGGCTCGAAGTCGAGCCGCCCGGCCGGGATGGCACCGCCGTGCACCCGGCGGACGAGGCCGGCGCGGTCGAGGGCCTTCAGGTCGCGGCGGATCGTCTCCTGCGTGACCTGGAACTCCTCGGCGAGCGACACGACGTCCACCCGGCCGCCGTCACGGGCGAGCCGGAGGATCTCCTGCTGCCGCTCCGGTGCGTACATGCGCTGCGCCTCCACTCAAACGTACGTCCGGTCATGCCCGACCGCGTCCGACTCATGCCCGAACTTGTGGTTTCGCGAGGAGGCTACGCCGCGATTTCCGGAAAGTAAACAGGTTCGGGCCACAAACGGACATGATCGGGCTTTCGGCCCTGTTCAGGGCGGCTCGGAGGCGCCCATGCACCCCGTCCGACCCGCGTCCGCACATCCGCGCACCCGCGCGGAAGGGCCCGGCGCCTTCCGGCGCCGGGCCCTTCGGGCGGTGCTGGTCAGTGGACCGGTTCGGCCTGCTGCGCCGGGCGCTTGGGCAGGGCGGACATCAGGAGGAGGATCACGGCCATGACCGCGGCCACCCAGAACAGGGCGTGCTGGAAGGCGTGCACGTAGGCCGGGCCGATCCCGGCCCGGGTCGGACGGTCGCCGATGACGCCGTAGAAGACCACCGAGACCAGGCCGAGGCCGAGCGCGTTGCCCATCTGCTGCACGGTGTTGATCAGGCCGGAGGCGGAACCGGCGTGCTCGCGCGGCACCTCCGAGAGCACCGCGTCCGTCAGCGGGGCGACGATCAGGCCCATGCCCGCGCCCATCACGACCAGCGGCAGGGCCATCTGCCAGGAGGCGATGGCGAGGCCGTAGCGGTGCGACTCCCAGACGTAGAGCAGGACGCCGACGCCCATCAGCAGGGCACCGGCCTGCAGCACCTTGCGGCCGAAGCGGGGGACCAGTTTCTGCACGGACAGGCCGGCCGCGACCGAGACGGAGATCGAGAACGGCACCCCGGTCAGGCCGGCGTGCAGCGGGCTCCAGCCGAGGCCGACCTGCAGGTACAGCGTCCAGACCAGGAAGAAGATGCCGAGCGCCACGCCGAAGACGGTCTGCACGGCGATACCGGCGGCGAAGCTCTTGACCGCGAAGAGGGAGGGCTCGATGAGCGGGGAACCGTCGCGGACCGCCTTGCGGCGTTCGTAGGCGACCAGTACGGCGAAGACGGCGAGCGCGCCGGCCATCGACGCGTATCCCCACAGCGGCCAGCCCAGCGCGCGGCCGCGGGTCAGCGGATAGAGCAGCATCAGCAGGCCGAGGGTGACCAGGGCGACGCCGACGAGATCGAGCCTGAGGGCGTGCGGGGCCCTTGATTCGCCGATGTAACGGCGGCCGAGGAGAAGGGCGGCGATGCCGACCGGGAGGTTGATGAGGAAGATCGGGCGCCATGCGAGGCCGAGGAGGTTCCACTCGGTGAGGAGCGCACCGAGCAGCGGTCCGGAGACCGCGCCGAGTCCGACGATCGCCCCGAACAGGCCGAAGACCTTGCCGCGTTCGTGGGCCGGGAAGGTCGCGTGCACGATCGACAGGACCTGCGGGACCATCATCGCGGCCATGCCGCCCTGCAGGATGCGGGAGGCGACCAGCATCTCCGGGTTCGCGGCGAAGCCGCAGAGGGCCGAGGCGACGGTGAATCCCGCGACGCCGATCAGGAACAGCCGTTTGCGGCCGTGGATGTCACCGAGACGGCCACCCGTGATCAGGCCGGCGGCGAAGGCGAGGGCGTAGCCGGCCGTGATCCACTGGATCTGGCCGAACGAGGCACCGGCGTCCCGCTGGATGGAGGGGACGGCGATGTTGACGATCGTGACGTCGACGAGGTCCATGAAGGCGGCGGTCATGACGATGGCCAGGGCTAGCCAGCGGTGCGGTGCACCGGGGGAGGCCGACGTGTCGAGTGCCGTCGGGGTGGGTGTGGTGGTGTCCGTGCCGGTTCGTCGTGGCTGGTCGCGCACCGCGGCCGAGCCGCTGGTCGATACAGTCCCGCGCCCCTGCGGGGCGCCTGTGGCCGTGGAAGTCATGGTCGTACCGTAGGGACGCACTAGGCCAGATCCTGTCCTAGTGGTACGGCATCCTCGTCCGTATGACGACAGACACTCCGGCACGGCTGCTGCAGCTCCTGTCTCTTCTCCAGACGCCCCGCGAATGGCCCGGCGGCGAGCTCGCCGACCGGCTCGGGGTGTCGCGGCGTACCGTGCGGCGCGACATCGACCGGCTGCGGGAGCTGGGGTATCCCGTGGAGGCCAGCAAGGGGGCCGACGGCGGGTACCGGCTGGTCGCGGGGAAGGCGATGCCGCCGCTGCTGCTGGACGACGAGGAGGCCGTCGCCATCGCGGTCGGGCTGCGGGCCGGCGCGGGGCATGCCGTGGCGGGGGTGGACGAGGCGTCGGTGCGGGCGCTGGCGAAGCTGGAGCAGGTGCTGCCGGCCCGGCTGCGGCATCGGGTGACCACGCTCCAGGCCGCGACCACACCGCTGACCAGCGGGGACGGGGCGAGCATCGCACCCGAGACGCTGACCGTGATGGCGTCGGCGGTCGCCGGACGCGAGCGGTTGCGGTTCGCCTACCGGGCGGCGGACGGGAGCATGACACGGCGCCAGGCGGAGCCGTACCGGCTGGTGTCGACGGGACGGCGCTGGTACCTCGTGGCGTACGACCTCGACCGCGACGACTGGCGGACGTTCCGGGTCGACCGGGTGAGCGAGCCGTTCGCCACCGGCGCGCGGTTCGCTCCGCGGGAGATGCCGACGGGGAGTGCGGCGGAATTCCTGCGGCGGTCCATCCAGCGGCGGCAGGAGACGTACGGGTTCGCCGTCGCGTTCGCCGGGTCGGTGGCGGAGGTGGGGGCGCGGCTGCCGGCGTGGCTGGGGACGCCGGTGGAGGAGGAAGGACGCGCGGGCTGGTGTGTGGTGCGGGGGGACACCGGGGATCCGGTGGAGTGGCTGGCGGTGCGGCTGGCGATGGTGGGGTGCGAGTTCGTGGTCCGGGAGCCTGCGGAACTGGTGACGTGCGTACGGGAGCTGGGGGGCCGGATGAGCCGGGCCGGGGTGGGTGAGGAGTGCGGGTGAGTGAGGGCCGGGGGGCGCGCCGCCCTGCGGCACGACTGCCCGCAGCTGTGTAGCCCCGTAAGGGGCGTGGGGAACTGCGCGACCAGCCCCCACGCGGCCGCGGCCGGATCGCAACCGCTACGCGGCCGGCCCTTCCCACGCGAACCCCCGTAGCGCCGCCAGGTTCTGCAGGGCCAGGGCTGCCGGGCCCTCCGGCCCCGTGGGGGCGGCCGTGCCCGAGGCCCAGGATTCGACGGCCACCCTGACCGCCGCACCGGCCACCGCCGCGGCGAAGCGGAGGCGGGCCGGCGGGGCGGCGGCCGCGCCGGAGGCGCCCGCGCCCGTGCGCTCCGCCAGGATCGACGTCAGGAGCTGGTCCGAGGACTGGCACACCTCCGCCCACACCTTGCGCAGGGCCGGGCTCGCGTCGGCCAGGTGGATCAGGGTGCGGACCCATTCCCAGGAGGCCGCGGAGACCCCGGCGCCGGGGGTCAGGGTGTGCCGGACGGCGTGTTCGAGGGCCTCGGGGACGGAGAGGGAGGCGGGGGCCGACCGTACCGCCTCCGCCCAGCGGCGGGCGCCCGCCGCGTAGAGCGGGGCGACCGCCTCCTCCTTCGTGGCGAAGTAGCGGTAGAACGTGCGGGGCGCGATGCCGGCGGCCTGTGCGATGTCCTCGGCGCGCGTGGCCCGCAGGCCCCGCCGTACGAAGAGGCCCGCGGCCGCCCGGGCGATCTCCATGCGGGTCTCCGCCTTGCGCCGTTCCGTGAGGGAGAGGTGGGCGGTGTCCTGCATGGGGGTGTTGCCGGTGGTGCTGGGGGTGCTCACCTCGGCAGGCTATGCCTCTGTGGCAGAATCTGCCATCCGGTGGTTCACCCCGTGGTTCAGGTACGGGGTGAACCACCGTTTCAGCATGCCCGGCGGCGCCGGATCCCGGCAAACGCGGCCCGCCGCCCGCGCCGTGCAGAGGCGGAGCGGCAGAGGTGGAGCCGGGCTCCGGCACCCGGGGGGGATGGGCGCCGGAGCCCGGCTCTGGGAGAGTCCCGGCGCCGGGGGGATGGTGCGTCGGGACGTGGCTTGTGGGCAGGCCGGGCGTCAGGGTGTCGTGGCCCCGCCTGCGGCTGTCGCGCCGTCAGGAGCCATAGGCCCCACGGGAGGTGGTGCGCTCTGGACCCCGACTCCCCGGCCCTGGATGGTTGTTCCCTACACGCGGAGCCGTGAAGCGGCGGTACCGCGCCATGTTTGCGCCGTCTTTCGCCACCCGGCGCACGCGCCCCGGCGTGAGCGAGGTCCCGCGTGCACCGGTCACGCGAGCCCCACTCGTGGTGAACCCCCGCCCCCGTACAGCCCCTTTACGCCGCCGGCTCGAACCCGGTGGAGCGGGCCAGCTTCTTCAGCTCGAGCAGTGCGTGCTTCTCGATCTGGCGGATGCGCTCGCGGGTCAGGCCGTGCTCCTTGCCGACCTCGGTCAGCGTGCGCTCGCGGCCGTCCTCGATGCCGTAACGCATCTTGATGATCGAGGCCGTGCGCTGGTCCAGGCGACCGATCAGGTCGTCCAGTTCCTCGCTGCGCAGCAGGGTCAGGACGGACTGCTCGGGGCTGACCGCCGACGTGTCCTCCAGGAGGTCGCCGAACTGGGTCTCGCCCTCGTCGTCCACCGACATGTTCAGCGACACCGGGTCACGGGCCCAGTCGAGCACGTCGACGACGCGCTCCGGCGTGGAACCGAGCTCGGTGGCGATCTCGGCGGGCTCCGGGTCGCGGCCGTTCTCCCGGTTGAACTCGCGCTGGACGCGGCGGATCCGGCCCAGCTCCTCCACCAGGTGGACGGGGAGCCGGATGGTCCGGGACTGGTCGGCGATGGAGCGGGTGATCGCCTGGCGGATCCACCAGGTGGCGTACGTCGAGAACTTGAAGCCCTTGCGGTAGTCGAACTTCTCGACGGCGCGCACCAGGCCCGCGTTGCCCTCCTGGATCAGGTCGAGCAGGGGCAGACCGCTGCGCGGGTAGCGCCGGGCGACGGCCACGACCAGGCGGAGGTTGGAGCGGATGAAGACGTCCTTCGCCCGCTCGCCGGCGGCGACGAGCGCCTCCAGTTCCTCGCGGGTGGCGTCGGACGCGGACTCCTCCTCGCCGTCGAGGACCTGCCGCGCGAACACACCCGCCTCTATGGTCTGGGACAGCTCGACTTCCTTGGCGGCGTCGAGAAGCGGTGTGCGCGCGATCTCGTCGAGGTACATGCCGACCAGATCGCGGTCGGCGATCTCGCCGCCATGGCCGCGAACGCCATGGGCGCGAACACTGCTTGCCGAGTCGGCCGTCTCGCCGTTGGCGGCGGACTGACGACGGGCGACGGCACGGGTTGCCATGCGTGCTCCCTTGCGATGGTGGGCGGGCGGGGTGGTCCTGTCGGTCCTTCTCGGTCCTTCAGCGAATGCTGGGCGCTCGGACTGCAGCGCTCCGGAACTCCACTACTGGAACTCCTCGGACTGTCGTCGAGTGCCCGGCATCTGATGGAAACAACGACTGGAATCCGGACAGAATTCCCATGCTGCCCCCCGAATTTTCTGATCATGCAGTACCCTGTGCGACCACGCGAGGAGGAGCGGTGCCGTCGGAACGTACAGAGGTGCAGGTCAGACCGGGAGCCGAGGGGGACCTCGTAGCCCTCACGGAGATCTACAATCACTACGTTCGTGAGACGTCCATCACATTCGACACGGTGGCCTTCACACCGGAAGAGCGTCGTCCGTGGCTGCTCTCCCACCCGGAAGACGGCCCGTACCGCCTGATGGTTGCCACGTCGGCGGACTCACAGGAGATTCTCGGGTACGCCACATCCAGCCCCTACCGAGCGAAACCGGCCTACGTGACGTCCGTGGAGACCACCGTGTACGTCGCCCCGGACGCCGGGCGGCGTGGTATCGGCACACTCCTCTACACGGCCCTCTTCGAGGCCCTCGCGGGCGAGGACGTGCACCGCGCCTACGCGGGCATCGCGCAGCCGAACGAGGCCTCCACCCGGCTGCACGAGCGCTTCGGCTTCCGGTACGTCGGCACGTACCGTGAGGTGGGCCGCAAGTTCGGCCGCTACTGGGACGTGGCCTGGTACGAGCGCCCGCTGTAGCCGTCCCGCCGGCCCCGCCGGCCCCGCGCACCCCTTCCCCTCACCCGAACTGCACGGACCGCTTCGCCATTCCCATCCAGAACCCGTCGATCACCGACTTCTGCGCGTCCAGCTCGCCGCCCGCCTCCGCCGCGCCCATGGTGACGAAGAGCGGGGCGAAGTGCTCGGTGCGCGGGTGGGCGTAGCGGCCGGCCGGAGCCTTGTCGAGGAAGTCGAGCAGGGCGTCCCAGTCGCGGTTCTCCAGGGCCCGGCGCCCCCAGTCGTCGAACTCGGAGGACCAGGTCGGCACGCCGCTGCCGAGGTGGCGCAGCGCGGCCAGGTTGTGGGTGAAGAAGCCGGAGCCGACGATCAGCACGCCCTCGTCGCGCAGCGGGGCGAGCCGGCGGCCGATCTCCATCAGGCGGACCGGGTCGAGGGTGGGCATGGAGATCTGCAGGACCGGGATGTCCGCGGCCGGGAACATCTCCACCAGGGGCACGTAGGCGCCGTGGTCGAGACCGCGGTCCGGGATGTCCTGGACGGGGGTGCCGGGGGCGCGCAGCAGCTTGCGCACGGACTCGGCGAGCTCCGGCGCGCCGGGGGCCGCGTACCGCACCTGGTAGTAGTGCTCCGGGAAGCCCCAGAAGTCGTAGACGAGCGGGACGGTCCGCACGGCGCCGAGGGCGAGGGGGGCCTCCTCCCAGTGGGCGGAGACCATCAGGATCGCCTTGGGGCGGGGGAGGCCGGCGCTCCAGGCGGCGAGTTCGCCGGGCCAGACGGGATCGTCGGCGAGCGGCGGCGCGCCGTGGCTCAGATAGAGGGCGGGCATGCGCTCCGGTGCGGCGGCGGACATGGCGGCGGCTCCCTCCGGGTGCCGGGCTGCCTTCCCGGCCCCCATCCTTCGACTCTTCACGCTACGGCTGTTTTAAATCTCAAGCTTACTGTTTTAAGTCTCAAGCTTTCTGTGCTCAGCCTACGCGGGACTTGTTTAAGTTTCAAGGAGCGGCCTCGTACAGTGGGACGCATGAATACGGCATCCGGATCCGCCACCACGCAGAGCCGCTGGCTCACCGACCACGAACAGCGCGTCTGGCGCTCGTACCTGCACGCCACGACCCTGCTGGAGGACCATCTGGACCGTCAGCTCCAGCGTGACGCGGGGATGCCGCACATCTACTACGGCCTGCTCGTCGGGCTCGCCGAGGCACCCGGACGGCGGCTGCGGATGACCGAGCTGGCGATGAACGCCAAGATCACCCGGTCCCGGCTCTCGCACGCCATCGCCCGCCTGGAGAAGAACGGCTGGGTACGGCGGGAGGACTGCCCCTCCGACAAGCGGGGCCAGTTCGCCGTCCTGACCGACGAGGGCACCGAGGTGCTGCGGCGCACCGCGCCGGGCCACGTGGCCGCCGTACGGCAGGCGCTGTTCGAGCGGCTGACGCCGGAACAGCAGCAGGCCCTCGGCGAGATCATGGAGATCGTCGCCGAGGGCCTGCAGCCCGACGAAGCGGGCGCGGACCTGCCCTGGCTCCGCTGAGGAGCTCAGGGACAGGCCCGCGTGCGGGTACCCCTACGGTCCGTCGGTGGGCCGCTCAGCGGCTCAGTGGGCGATCACCGGAACCGCCACCTCGTCCTCCGCGCCGTCCCCGGAGACCACCGGCGTGGCTTCCGGCTTGCCGGCGTTGACCAGGCTCACCACGATCACCGAGGCGAGCACCAGCATGCCGACGGCGACCCAGATCGCGTTGGCGTAGCCGTGCACCGCGCCCTCCATCTGGACCAGCTGCTGCTGGGACTTGGAGGTGGCGGTCGCGATGTGGTCCTTGATGTACGAGGTCGTCGCGGACGCGGCGATCGTGTTCAGCAGGGCCGTGCCGATGGCGCCGCCGACCTGCTGCGAGGTGTTGACCATCGCGGAGGCGACACCGGCGTCCCGGGGCTCGACGCCGAGCGTGGCCAGGGACATGGCCGGCATGAACGCCGTACCCATGCCGAGACCGAGCAGCACCATCGCGGGCAGGATCGTCGAGGCGTACGACGAGCCGATCTCGATCTGGGTCATGACCAGCATGCCGGCCGCGGCCACCAGGAAGCCGGGTCCCATCAGCGCCCGGGCCGGGACCCGGGTCATCAGGCGGGTGCCGATCTGGGTGGAGCCGACCATCATGCCCGCGATCATCGGCAGGAAGGCGAAGCCGGTCTTGATCGGCGAGAAGCCCTTGATGACCTGGAGGTAGTACGTCAGGAAGAGGAACGTGCCGAACATCGCGATGATCGCGACGCCGAGCGAGAGGTAGATACCGCCACGGTTGCGGTCGAGGACCACGCGCAGCGGCAGCAGCGGGGCCTTGACCCGCGTCTCGGTGACGACGAACGCGATCAGCAGCACCGCGGAGGCGGCGAACAGGCCCACGGTGGTGGCGTCGCCCCAGCCGTCGGACTCGGCGCGGGTGAAGCCGTACACCAGCGAGACCAGGCCCAGGGTGGACAGGAGCACGCCGGGGATGTCGAGCGGGTTGCGGTTGCGGCCGCCCTCCGGCTCACGGATGACGAAGTACGCGCCGAGCGCGGCGACGATGGCGAAGGGGATGTTCACGAAGAACGTCCAGCGCCAGTCCAGGTACTCGGTGAGCACACCGCCGAGGATGAAGCCGACGGCGCCGCCGCCACCGGCGATCGCACCGTAGATGCCGAAGGCCTTGGCGCGCTCCTTGGCGTCCGTGAACATCACGGCGAGCAGGGAGAGCGCGGCCGGGGCGAGCATGGCGCCGAAGACGCCCTGCAGGGCACGGGCGCCGAACATCATCGCGCCGCTGGTGGCGGCGCCGCCGAGCGCGGAGGCGGCCGCGAAGCCGGTCAGGCCTATGACGAAGGCCCGCTTGCGGCCCCACAGGTCGGCGATCCGGCCGCCGAAGAGGAGGAGACCACCGAAGGCGAGGGCGTAGGCCGTGACGACCCACTGCCGGTTGCCGTCGGAGATGCCCAGGTCGGCCTGGGCGGAGGGCAGCGCGATGTTCACGATGGTGGCGTCGAGGACGACCATCAGCTGGGCGAGCGCGATGAAGACGAGCGCTTTCCAGCGGTTGGCGTCACCGGCCGGTGCCGGTGCGCCAGGAGCCTTTGCGGCTGTTTCAGACATGGGGGTACCCACTTCGTGACTTCATTACTTCGTGACGGAAAGTCGATGGAAGGACGACGGAAGGACGACTGAAGGACGACGGAAAGTCGACCGGACGTCGGTGGAAAGAGGGATCGGTGAAGCGCAGACGGTGTGTTGGTCGGTGCGGAGCAGGGACCGCGTGAGGTGAGACCGTTGTGCGGTCCCCAACTGATCGGTCCCCGTGGGACTGTGCTGTCGCTCTCGGTCGTTCAGGCCTGGCGCAGGTCCTCCATGGTCACGGCCGTGCCCGGCAGGGCGGAGCGGGCCGGTGCCCGCAAGCCGTCCAGGAACAGCTGCAGATGACGGTGGACGAAGCGGTCGCCGACCAGGCAGTCGGTGCCGAACGGGGGCCGGCTGAGCTGGGCCACGGCGATCATCACATCGCCGACTCCCACGTCCGGACGGAGCTGTCCGGCCTCCTTGGCGCGGTCCATGAGCTGCCCGATGAGCTGCTCGCACCGGCGACGCGCCGCTTCCAGGTCGGGGTGGTTCCGGTCGAAGGTGCTGGAGACCATCGGGCACAGCGCGCTGACCCGCTCGTCGGCGGAGATGTGCACGAAGCGCTCCAGCGCCCCGAAGGCGTCCCCGGTCTCCGCGAGCGCCAGCTCGGCCGCCTCCGACGTCCGGTCCATCACGGAGCAGACGACCTCACGGACGAGCGCGTCGCGGTCGGGGAAGTTGCGGTACACCGTGGCGTTGCCGACGCCGGCCCGGCGGGCGATGTCGTCGAGCGGCACGTCGGGGCCGTACTCGGTGAACATCTCGCGGGCGGCGGTGACGATCCGCTCCCGGTTGCGCAGGGCGTCGGCGCGGGGCCGGGGTGCCTTGCGCACGGCGGGGTGGGCGGTCGCGGTCTGCACGGCGTACTCCTGGTCTGAGACTTCCACGATCCGGGGAGGCGCTCCCCGTTTCGCGCGGACACAGTTCCAAACGGGGAAACGGTCCCCGGTTATTTCCCCGCCCTCTCCCTATTTCAAGTGACCTGCGTCACACCCTTCCGCTCCCGCCGGATCCCACGATCGGCCCCTCCAGCGCGCGCCCGCCGCCGGGCCGACACAGGGTGATCCAGAGGGTGCAGCCCGAGACCGGCGGCTGCCGTGGCGCGAAAGGTCCGTGCATGCAGCCGCAGCCCAGCCGCCGTATACCCGCCCGCCGCCGTATACCCGTGGCCCTCGCGGGCCTCCTGAGCCTCACGGACCTCATGCACCGCCGTACCTCGCCGCGCCGGCGTGGGCCGTCGTCCCGTCGCTCGGCCCCGGCCCGCGGTCGCGGGACACCACCGGGCCGCCGCATACGCCCCCGCCGTGCGGTCTGCCTCGCCGCCGTGGCCGCGCTCATCCTCGCGGTCGGCACCTCGGCGGGCACCGGGCACCTCACGGCGGCCCCCGCCCCGGCCGGCCCCGGCCCGATCGCGCTGGCCCGCAACTCCGTCTACGGCCCCTGCATGATCAGTGGCGGCCACGAGATCCAGATGACCGAGGGCGTCCCCACCCCCGCCGGCTACTCCCGCTCCACCGGCACCGTGCACGCCCTCACCCTGATGGTCGACTTCCCCGACGCGCCCGGCCAGGGCAGCGCGCTCGACCGCTACCACGAGTTCTTCCCGCAGACCCAGGACTGGTTCCGCACCGCCTCCTACGGCAAGCTCGACTACCAGCCCGCCGCCCCGATCGACCACTGGCTGCGGATGCCGAAGGCGTTCAGCGACTACGGCATAGAGCGCGGCGCGCCCTTCGACCCCGGCTACCGGGAGCTGGTCCAGGACATCGTGGCCGCCGCCGACCCGGAGGTGGACTTCCGGTCGTACGACCTCCTGAACGTCCTGGTCACCCCGAACGCCGGTCCGTCGGCCCTGGACACCGTGCTGTCCGTGACGTTCGCCGGGAACGGCGACGCCCCGGTCGCCGACGGCACGCCGGTCGCCAACGCCTCCTTCGTCTACTCCCGCCAGGACGACGGCTCCGGTTCCTACGCCCGCACCGGCTACCGGGTCCTCCCCCACGAGAACGGCCACGTCTTCGGCCTGCCCGACCTCTACACCCAGGAGGGCGGGGGCGCGGTCGGGCACTGGGACATCATGAGCGAGGACTGGGGCTCCGACAACGACCTCCTCGCCTGGCACAAGTGGAAGCTGGGCTGGCTCGACCCCGACCAGGTCAGCTGCGCGGCGGCGCACGGCGGCACCGAGTACACGCTGGCCCCCCTCTCCCGCCCCGGCGGCCGGAAACTGGTCTTCGTCCCCGTCGACGCCCGCTCCGGTTACGCCCTGGAGGTGCGCACCAAGGGCGGCAACGACGAGGAGGTGTGCCGCCCCGGCGTCCTCATCTACAAGGTCGACGCGAACGTCGACACGGGCCGCGGACCGATCAAGGTGTACGACGCCCACCGCGACACCGGCGGCTGCACCCGCAGCCCCAACGTCCAGGCGGAACTCTCCGACGCCCCGTTCGGGCCGGGCGAGAGCTTCAAGGACCCCGCGCACAAGATCGAGGTCCAGGTGACGGGGGTGGACGGGGAGGGGAACTACCAGGTGCGGGTGGAGCGGGGGTAGCCCGTCCGGGGTGGGTTGCCGGACCCTGCGCCGGTCAAGGGGGCCACGGTTTACGGTAGGCGTGCGCTGACCGGCGTGCGCTGACCAGCGTGCACTGGACCGGCGTGCGAAGCGGCGAGACCGCGCGAACCGTCGTACCGGAGCCGGAGAGTAGTAGATGACCGCCCCCTTGCCCTCCGTCCCCGTGGCGCACGAGCCGCCTGCCGAGGCGGTGGCGCCGTTGATCCGGGGCGTGGCGGTGCTGGGGGCGCTGACCGAGGCCGGCGGGACGCTGAGCGCGAGCGCGCTGGAACGGCGTACCGGCCTCGCCCGCTCCACGGTGGACCGCATCACCGCGACCCTCGCCCGCATGGGATACGTCCGCCAGGACGGCCGGGACGCGGTGCTCACCCCCCGCGTGATGGAACTGGGCAACGCCTACCTGGCCGCCCTGCGCCTGCCCGCGCTGCTGGACGGACACGCCGACGCGGTCGCCGACGAACTGGACGAGTCGGTGTCCCTCGCGGTCGCCGACCGGGACGGCATCCGGTTCATCCACCAGGCGACCCGGCGCCGCGCGATGTCCGTCAGCTTCCGCATCGGCGACCTGCTGCCGGCCGAACGCACCGCCCCCGGCGCGTTGTTCGCAGCCGAGTGGACGGAACGGGAGTGGGCGGCCTGGCGGACGAGGCGCGCCGCGGATCCGACCGACGCGGGCTTCCCCGCCGTACCGCCCCGGAACCCGGCCGCCGCCGACGACTTCGAGGCGCGGACCGAGGAGGCCCGGCACAGCGGCTGGGCCCTGGACGACCAGCTGGTCGAGCCGGGCCTGGTCGCGGTGTCCGTCCCGGTGCGCGATCCGGGCACCGGACGGGTCGCGTGCGTGGCGAGCGTGGTCAGCCACACCAGCCGCCACACGGCGGCGGACCTGCGCGAGACCCTGCTCCCCCGGCTGCGTACGGCGGTGACGGCGATGGAGGCGGAGCTGCGCGCGGCCGGGGCGCGGCCCGCGGAGCCGGGGCCGCCGCCCGCCGGCCTCGCCGTCTGGACCACCGCATCGAAGCACGAACTCGGCCGGGACTTCGTGGAGTCACTGGCCCGGGGCCTGACGGTCCTCACCGCGTTCGGCGAGGGCCGCTCGGCGCTGACCCTGACCGACGTGGCGAAGGCGACGGGCCTGGCCCGGGCGACGGCCCGGCGCGCCCTGATCACGTTCGAGCACCTGGGCCTGGTGTCCGCGGACGGCCGCGCGTTCACCCTCACCCCCCGGGTGCTGTCCCTGGGCTACCCCCCGCTGTCCCGCACCACTCTGTCCCGCCTCGCGGCCCCCTGGCTGCGTGCCCTCGCGGACCGGCTCGACGAGCCGACGGCGCTGGCGGTTCCGGTCCCGGGCGCCCCGGGCGCCGCGCCGGCCGAGATCCAGTACGTGGCGGTCGCGGCCGCGAGCCGGGTCCTGACGGTGGACATCACCGTGGGCACCCGCCTGCCGGCGAGCCGTACGGCGCTCGGCCGGGCCCTGCTGGGCCTCGCCGGGCCGGGCGGGTACGCCCTGGCGGACGAGGAGCTGGAGTCGGGCCTGCGGTCGATCGCCGTGCCGGTACGGGACCGGGCGGGCCGCCCGGTCGCCGCCGTGAACGTGGCCACCCACGCGGCCCGCCGAACGCTGGCGGAATGCGTGAGCGAGGTGCTGCCCGCCCTGCACACCACGGCGGCCCGCATCCAGGACGACCTCCACATCGCGTCCCGTTTCACGCAGGTCCCGCCCCTGTGACCCGGATCACGGGAAGTCCGTGCGGAGTGCCGGACAGCTCAGTGACGTGAGCACACATATGCGTACCCGGGTACGGGCCGGGGAGCCGGGCGCGTTCGCGGAACTGTTCGACAGCTACTCGCGCGCCGTCTACAACCATGCCTTCCGGCTGACCGCCGACTGGTCGGTGGCCGAGGACGTGATGGCCGCGACCTTCCTGGAGGCGTGGCGGCTGCGCGACCGGGTGGACCCCGAGGGCGGTTCGCTGCGGCCGTGGCTGCTGGGCATCGCCACCAACACCGCCCGCAACCAGTACCGCAGCAACCGCCGCTACCGGGCCGCCGCGAACGCCGCGGCAGCGGCCCAGCTGTCGGTGCCCGACCACGCGGACGAGGTGGCCGACCGCGTCGACGACGGTCACCGCCTCGCCGCCGCACTCACCGCCCTGAGCAGGCTCCGCAGACCCGAGCGCGAGGTCGTCACGCTCTGCCTGGGCGAGGGCCTGGACTACGAGGCGGCGGCGGAGGCGCTCGGCATCCCCGTCGGCACCGTGGCCTCCCGGCTCTCCCGCGCCCGCCGGAAGCTGCGCGACCTCACCGGTGCCCCGCCCGCCGGACCACCGCCGGAAAAAACTCGGGGAATCCGGGAAGGCGACCGCCGCTCCCGACAGACAAGAGGTGATCACACCCACGTGATCCGGCCCGCACAGGAAGGACGACGATGACCGTGCACACCTCCCGGAACCACCCGGCCGAGGACGACGGCGGCGGCGCCGAGCTGCTGTCCGCCACCGCGCGGGACCTGCCGCCGGGCCGCCACCAGTTCCACAAGGAGCGACTGATGGCCCAGATCCACGACATGCGGCAGACCGAGCGGACCACGCCCCCCGCACCGGAGCGGCGCCGCCGGTTTCCCCGTCCGGCGATCGCCCTGCCGCTGACGGCGGCCGGGCTCGCCGCGGCGGTCGTCGCCGGAGTGACCCTCACCGGCCACGACGGCAACGGGGTGCAGGACGCCGGTCCGGCCCTCACCACCACCGTCGGCGCGGCGACCACCAAGGGCGTCACCCGGCTGCTCGACCAGATCTCCCTGGCCGCCGCCGAGACCTCGGCCTCCCGCCCCGCCGTCAGGCCCGGCCAGTACATCTACATCGAGTCCAAGTCGGCCGACAGCTACGTCCGCACCGTCGACGGCACGTCCTCCCTGGCCAGCCACCCGCTGCACACGCGGCAGGTCTGGAAGTCCCCGGACGGCACCAAGGGCTGGCTGATCGACCCGGCCGTCAACAAGAGCCCCGAGGGCGAGACCCTGTCCCTCCCGGACGAGCAGGGCAACACCCCGAAGCCGAACCTGAACGGCCCGTCGTACGACTACCTCACCACACTCACCACCGACCCCGACAAGCTGCTGGCCAAGATCTACACGGAGACGAAGGGCCAGGGGAACTCCCCCGACCAGGAGGCCTTCACGACCATCGGCGACCTGCTGGGCGAGAGCTACCCGCCGGCGGAGCTGTACCCGGCGCTGTTCAAGGCCGCCTCGAAGATCCCGGGGGTCGTCGTGGTCGACGACGCGACGGACGCGGTGGGCCGGCACGGGGTGGCGGTGGCCCGGCTCGACGAGACCAGCGGCGAACGCGAGGAGTGGATCTTCGACAGGAAGAGCCATGTCTTCCTGGGCGAGCGCTCGGTGCAGGTACGCAGGAACAGCGGCACCGACGGCCTGATCACCCCCGGCACCGTCCTCTTCACCAGTGCGATCCTGGAGCGCACGGTCGTGGACGGCATCAAGCAGACGCCCACGGCGAAGTCCTGACCACCGGCCCTCCCCGGCCCCGAGCGGGGCCGGCGCCCGCCAAACCCCCCTGAGGTCTCAGCCGGGCCCCACCCGTCCCCACTGATCCGCTACTCTGTGAGGGGCCGCCCACATCGGCGGTCCCACTCTTGCCACAACACCGGTGAGCCCACACCCAGAGCACCACCGAGGTTGCCGCAAGACCCGCCTTCGTAGCTCAGGGGATAGAGCACCGCTCTCCTAAAGCGGGTGTCGCAGGTTCGAATCCTGCCGGGGGCACATGATGAAGGGCCAGTTCAGAGGCTTGATCCTCTCGAACTGGCCCTTCGCCATGATCACGGCCGTGCCACACACGTGCCAGATGGCACCAACAAGCGCGAACGCCAGCGGTCGAGGCCGGTCTTAAGCGAACGATCGGCCGAGGCACAGGGGCGGTTGGGCGACGTTGGCGGACCCTTGTGATCGACCTGATAAGGATGAGGCCAGACTTTAAAGCGCATTCCTAGACCGTCGCCCGCCGGACCTGGTAGTTCCAGCGTGTGAGCGACCGGACGACGGTCTCGGCGCCAATGGGGTTGGCGCTGTGCACGTAGACCGTGCCTATCCGGAAAGGCCGCCCGTTGAAAGCTGCTTCTTCCAGGAGGGTCACCACGGGCAAGATGCTGTCGTCGCCGCCGAGGTCATGGTCGAGCCAGAGTTCATCGATGAAGCTGTCGCGGTGCTCTTGCAGGAGCTTGACACCTTCGCCGCTGCTGTGCGCGATCCGCGTGGTCCAAGGCAGTGGCCGGAGATCGTCTATGCCAAGGATGACCGGCGACGGTACGGACGACTCTTCTTTCATTCGACCATCATCACCGCACGGCCGCCGCTGTGCCCCCTCCTCAGCAACTTGCGTGATCATGGCCACGGCTCGTGCCACAAGCGTGCCAGGTCCAACGGGGAGCCACGGGGAACAACGGTGCTCCGGTCCGGCCCGACGTCAGGCCGGACGCCCCCGGGCCCTGGCAGATGGGGAAGCGATGACGGCGAGTACGCTCCGCGCATGGCTCTCACGGTGCACATCCCCGAATATCTGGAGGACTGCGAGCTGGTAGCAGGCGAGGATCTCGCGCGCGAGCCCGCCTTCTGGCTCGCGCATCTCATGTTGACCGTGGGAGATCCAAGCGAGGATCCAGAGCGCTACGGGGTGGACGCGTCGGTCTACGAGGAGATGGTGGAGCGCCTCAGCAACCCTGAGGAGCCCTGGCCTGTGCTGCGGGTCCCCTTCGAGGGAGGCCATACCGCTTACGCCGTGTACGCCAACTTCGACGACGCGAACAACGTCGACTTCTTCGTACGCCACCCCCAGTGGGGCCGACTCGGTTTCCTCGGCCAATGCGGCGCTGACGGGGCCGGCCCCGGACTGTCCTGGACGGAGCTCGCCACACTCGCTGAGGCCGCACAGGACAGCAGCGAGGGTTTGACCGACAGCTCACAGCGCCTTCTGCTCCTGCTTCCGATGCTCGGCGACGCCGAGATGCCGAGCGAAGCGCGCCACATGGTGGGGCAAGCACTGATCCGTTGCGGCATACGTACCGACTCGGCCGACGAGTTGGCCACCGTACTGGTCGGCGAGCAGGAGGCCGATAGCGAACCGCGCTGGGCCGTCATGACAGACAGCCCGATCGCAGTGTGTTCGTCGCCGTACAGCCCCCGCCAGATACCGCTCGCCCTCGGCATCACCCCAAGCCAAGCCCAGGCCCTCGCGGGCGCCCTCAACGGACTTGGGTGACATCCGGGCTGACATCCACGTCGAGGAACACCAGCGGTCCAGGGCAGTCAGACATGACCGCGCCCTACTGTGGTGAGGCGCCTCCAGAGGGCCCGTGCTCGAACTCCTAAAGCGGGTGTCGCAGGTTCGAATCCTGCCGGGGGCACCCTGCATTATGCCGCTGAACTGGGGTTTCCCCCGAGGAAGCGTTGTGTTCGGCCTTGAAACTCCTTGTCCTGGGCTGTTTGCGTGAGCGGGCGGGAAGTCGGTCTCCCGGATACGCCCATAAGATCAGCGCCATCCGGCATGGACTCCGGGCCGGGCCTCTCCGTGCCGCTGGGCTGCGGCTTCGCTTCGAAGACAGTGCTCGCACACCGGGTGCCGCGGAAACATGAGGTGGAACATCGGGTAGAGCCGGTGTTCGGCGACACCGTCGAGGAAGGCGCCGGTCTGCCCAGCCGTCCAGACCATGACGGGACCAGGCTTCTCTCCGGTCTCCTTCCAGCGGGCCACGCGCTCGTCGGTCCACACGAGCGGTCTGGGCGGGGTGTACTTCGGCAGGACGAGGTAGTGGGCCCAGTTCTCGCTGATGAGCTTCTCGGTGGTCTTCGCGTAGTCGAGCGCCGCGCTGAGCTCGTTCTTCATCTTGAGCTGCACGCCGGGGCCGGTGGTGTACCGCGGCTTCCTGCGGGCCTCCCGAAGCCCCTCCCTGGCCGCGTTCCAGCGCTGGCGCAGCTCGGGCGGACGCGGGCTGGCGGCCAGCTTCCAGGCTCGGTGCGCGGCCTCGCACTCCAGCCTGGCTACCTCGGCGGCGTCCGCGTTGGCGGCGTGTTGCTCGTTGGCGCGCCAGATCCGCTCGAACATCTCCTGGACATGCCGGGTGCGCAGGTCCCGCATCCTGATGTGGCCGAGGTTCGGGACGAAGACCCGGTGGATGTGGTCGTTGTAGGTCTTCCAGGTGGACCGCTTGAGGTCGACCCGCTTGCTGAACCAGCGAAGCAGGTACTGCTCGACTGTCTCGTCCGAGAGCACGTCGATGCCGTCCTGGGCCTTGTCCCAGATCTCCTGGGCCGCCTCCTCGGCCTTCTTCTTGGTGAGGAATCCGCCCTTGCGCGGTCGACGCCGCTCTCCGCCGGGCCCCGGCGGCGGTTCGACGTAGTAGTACCAGCTGCCGTGATCCCCGGGGCACAAGGCATTACGCCGCTGACCTGGGGTTTCTTCCCCAGGGAGGCGTTTTCCGGCCTCGGACTCCTCGTCCGGGGCCGTTTGCGTGACGGGCGTCTTGAGCCTCGGTGCGCTCCACACGCCCCGCCGGCCACCTGCCACCAGGCGGCAAGCCCCGGCACGCACGCGACCGCCCACCGCGGCAGCGACCACAGTGCCCCCTCACCGCGCCGCAGCCACCAGGTCAGCAGCAGGGCCGCCCCGGCATGTGCGGTGGTGGCGTGCGGTGTCAGTGCATGGGGCGCCTGGACCATCCGCATGCCGTGCATGACCATCGGGGTGTGATGGGGCTCGGCGGCGTGGAAGACAAGGTGCAACCCGCCCTGGGTCCGGGGTCCCCGTGCCGATGGCGGCCGGCGACCGCTCACGGCCACCCAGCAGACAGCCGACCGCGAAGACCGGCACGAACCCGGCGGCCTGCACCCACACCGACGGCGCCACGCCCGTGGCCATGACATGCCCTCCGGCAGCGAGCAGCACGCACAGCACGGCGAACACCGCCGCGCGCACGCTCCGCACCCCCGGGGACACACTCACGGCACCTGATGCTGCCACGCGTCCAAAGGATCTCTCCCCCGGCCCAGGCACACGCATCACCGCCCACGGACTCTCACCTGGTCGACCTGCCTCCTCCGACTGCGAGGATGTGGATGTCGTCCTCCCGCCCGACCGGCGCGTGCCGTTGGTCCGCGGGGGCGCGTGGCGGCTCACGTGGGTCCGGCAGGCCGTGCCCGCCCCCGCCCCCGCTCCGCCCGTACCGGAGCCCGCCCCGTGGGCCTTCGGCCCGGACTCGTGCAGGCAGGTCCACCAGGGCCGCACGGCTCGACCTGTCAGGCCGAGGCAGTCGCTCAGGGCTGCGGCTACCGTCGTGGGGAGAGCAGATTGCCACCGGAGGAGGAACGACGATGGCCGGCACCGAAACGCTCGACCGCAGCACCTGGGAGTCCGCCCTCAACCAGGTGTCCGAGGAACACCAGGGGGAGTTCGTCACCATCGAGGTACTGGACCCCGAGGTCGGGCACCAGTACGAAGCCAACCGGCTGCCCTTCGCCACCATCGTGTACGACCCGAAGGACGACGTAGTGGCCGTCTCCGTCGGCGGACGGTCGCCGCGCTACCCCGTCGTCCTGCGGCACCTGGTGTGGCACCCCAGGGAGATCGACGTCGCCACGCAGGGCATTCCCGAGCCGGCGGTCCGGACAGTCGACAAGGACGGCACCGCCACGCTGATCACGTTCTTCCCCCAGGAGTCCGGCACGGAGTCCTGACCCCTGAGGCGCGCCCGCCGCCGGCGGTGGTGTAGGGGATCAAGGCGCCGGAATCCGCAGGCCGGAGACGGTGGTCACGCCGACTCGGGCGTTCGCCCCAGTCCAGCGGGACGCTTTGCGGACTGCCGCTTCGACGGAGATCACCACGGGCCTCGAACCGGAACGCGGAACGCCTGATCCCCTCCACCACATCGCGGGACACGACCCTCCGGAGCCGTGCACGCAGGTTCGAACCGCCCGACTCTGAAGGGCGCCCAGTCTTCAAGAGCCGGCCTCGGTCTCGTCCGGGTCCGGCTCTTTGCCGTGCTCCCGCACCGCTGCGGAATCCCAGTCTTTACCCAATTCGGACGGCGCAGACATGGACCCCTCGGCCGTCCGGCTCAGGCGTTGGGGCGCTTGCCGTGATTGGCCTTCTTCTTCTTACGGCCGCGTCGTTTGTTCCCTCGTTTAGCCACGTTACATATCTCCCTAATTCGTATCTTTCTGTGCGCTGGTCAGTCTAGATCCGGCCCGGAGTGTCCGCATCAGCGACGCCGCGGGCGCACCGCACATAGTCCAGGCCCCGTCCCGGAGCAATCACCGGCTTCTGTCGAATGCGCGTCGAAGCCGCCCAGCCGCTCGATCACAGCGTCGCCAGCCGCAGGTCAGACGTTGTGCAGGTCGTGCCAGAACTGTGCCAGTCCGTGCGGGGGACCACGGGGAACGGCCGGGACCAGGTCGCCGGCCGGTCAGGTGCCCTGGCCACTCCGCCACAGGTCGTCGCCGCAATCGGCCGTAGATGACCCATGCCCCAAGCTGAGGTCCTGGGGCGGCGGTCTTGCGATACGGCGCGGCTTCGTACGACGCCCCCATGAGCCCTGTGGGGTACTGTCCCGGGCTCCTTACAGATCCCACTCGTCGGCCAGCAGCCCCACGAGCCCCTACTGCCGCAGTAGCGGCTCCTCCTGGTGCTCCAACACCTGTCGGGTGACAGTGAACGTGCAAGCGCCGTGCCTGCCGATGAAGTACATACCCGAGAACACCCGGCGTTCCCTTCAGTCACGAACATGTCGGATGTGGGCGGTCCGCCGCTTCCCCGAGCCGTCTTCGTACTCGACCGGGGAGCCGGCCATGCACCACAGCAGGGCAGCGGCGAGAGGCGAGGACGGGCTGAGCACCTGGCCCTCCTCCGTCGTCGGGCTCTGAGAAGTGATCTCGTACTCCTCGATGTCTGTGGACTCACCGAAAGTCAGGCCGACCAGACGACCAGGGGCGACCATCCGCCCGCCAGTCGCGCGAGAGGTGGAGGGCACTGCCCTGAGGAAGTTCTCCAGGAAGGTGGCGCGCTCCTTGAGCTGTGCGCACCGCTTCTCCCAATGGCGCCGGTTGTCGGCACGCACCCGGTAATCGGTGGCGGTGTCCAGGGGCTCCGGCTGCTGCAGGTACTCGCGGATCTGGGAAAGTTCGTTCTCGACACGGCGGCGAGATGTCTCGGCCAATGCTGTCACCGGATATCGGGGGGCAAAGTCGGCGTCCTCGCGTCGTGGAGTCGGCGCGGTTCCGCTTTGGCGCACGGAATGAGCGGAAGCGGCGGTCCGGGTTCCGGTACCCCGAGCCGCAGAAGGCCGCCGCTCGGGCCCGCTCTGCGGTTCGGCTCGCGGCGACGGTGCCTTCAGCGAAGGTGCTTCAGCTTCCGGCGTGCCGCCTGCGATCACACGCGGGGTACTGGGGGCCGTCCTGGCAAGAGCAACCGCGCGTTCGACCGCGCTACGGAGTCGGGATTCGGCTCCGGACCGGTCGCGGTACCAGTCGGTGCCCCAGATCCGATGCAGTTCCCAGCCCAGTCCCCGCAGCACTCCTTCGCGCAGGCGGTCACGGTCTCGGGCAGCCTTCGAGGAGTGGTACATGGCTCCGTCACACTCCACGCCCAGCGCGTACAGGCCCGGTTGATTCGGATGCCGGACACCCAGGTCGATGCGGTACCCCGCAACGCCGACCTGAGGCTGGACGTCGTAGCCCCAGTTGCGGAGCACCGCCAGCACGGATTCCTCGAACGGGCTCTCCGGCTGGGCGTCCGGGTCCACCGCCTCCTGGGAGAGCACGGACGGGCCATTCTGGGCGTACCGCAGATAGCGGGCGAAGTGCCGGAAGCTCTTGCTGCCGGTGTCTCCCACCTCACCCGGCTCGAACGAGGCCACGACCTCCACGCGGTAGCGCGCTCGGGTCACGGCGACGTTCAGTCGACGCCAGCCATCGGCCTTGTTCATCGGGCCGAAGTTCTTCGAGAACTTGCCCTGGGCGTCAGGGCCGTAGCCGACGGAAAGGATCATGACATCCCGCTCGTCGCCCTGCACGCTCTCCAGATTCTTGACGAAGAACCCGTTCAGCCGGTCCTCGGAGAAGCATTCGTCGAGGTCGGGGCGGGTCTGCCGGGCCGCATCCACGGCGTCCTGGATCGCAACGGCCTGCGACTGGGACAGCGCGACCACACCGAGCGATCTGCCCTTGCGCGTACTGAAGTGGTGGATGACGCGGCGGGCCACCGCCTCGGCCTCCCCGGGGTTGTTCCGGGCGGCTGCCCCGGAACGGTAGACCCCCTTCATGGCACGGTAGTAGGCGACTCCGACGTCCTCACCCTCGGCATGTGCTCCGGGGAAGGTGGTCATCGAGTCGTCGTAGAACTCCCGGTTGCTGAAGGCGATCAGGTCCTCATGACGGCTGCGGTAATGCCAGCGCAACGACAGACTCTCGAGCAGCCCGCTCGCCTTGCACAGATCCAGCACGGAACGGAACTGATCGAGGGACTCCTCACCCTCGTCCTCCTCGTCATCGCCTGCGGAAGCGAAGAACTCGGTGGGCGGGAGCTGCTTCTGGTCTCCGGCGACAATCAGGGCCCGCCCACGGTAGACACAGTTGATGGCGTCCTGCGGCAACACCTGCGAAGCCTCGTCGAAGATCACCACGTCGAAGACGAGGTCAGGCGGCAGGAATCGGCTCACGGTTAGCGGACTCATCATGAAGCACGGTTTGATCTGCTGCACCGTCTCCCTGGCTGTCTCCAGGAGCTCCCGCACCGGCTTGTGCCGGCTCTTCTTCTCGCCCTCTCGCCTGAGCAGCGCCGCACCTGGCGTAGTGGCCGTGGCTCGCGGGCGGCGGCTGTCACACGCCCGGACGACGCGCTGACGGGCGTGGTCGGCCAGTCTCGCGTCCAGTTCCCGGAAGCCTGCCACCAGGTCGTCGCGGTCCGCGGACCGGGGGATGGCCAGCCGTGGATCACCGGCCAGCCTGAGGTCCGCCCAGGCACGGAGAGCCGCACGTTCGACCACTGCCGGGAAGTCGGCCGGAGCGACCCCACGGCGCACCGCCCTGTCCACCAGGTCCCCCAGGCCCAGGGTGTCGAGAGCCCTGCGGCCGACGTCGTAGGCACGCCACTCATCAGGGCCGCCCCGGTCGGCGTCCAAGACCGCGAGCGCCTTCAGCGCCGCGTCCTGGCCATCGGAGAACGCGTCGCGGAGCTGATTCGCGCGCTCCGAACGGAACAGGCTCGCCAATGCCTCCGCGGCCCGTGACCACCCGTCCGCAGCTGCTTCCAGATCCGTGTCGACTTCCGCGTGGTAGAGAATCTCGGCGGCGGAAGCAGTCAGTGGCACCGTCGCTGGAAGCCCGCACGCCTCCCGCAGAGTGGTGATCCAATCCAGGGAGGCGGTCAGGTCGGACACGCCGGTGTTACGGCCTTTGTAAAGGTCCCCGAGCAGTTCCCGGTCGCCATCCGCCTTCGACTCGAACTCCGCGGCGGCAGCACGCGCGGCCCTTACGGCATGGACACCGGCGCGTGCCGATGCGAGAGTCCAGGTACCAGGTGCTGCGACGGCACCTCCTCCGGCGACGGCCGTCTGCTCCATGGTCCGGATCAGCCGCTCGGCCGCTCGCAGAGGCGCGACATGCGCGCGACTCCACTGCGCGGCGGCTCCGAGGCTTCCCGGTTCCAACGCGTACGACGGCCCCGGTGCAGGAGGAAGCACAAGAGAATCCCGCCACTCGGTCAACCTGGCGGCTGCCTGTTCCGCGGTATTCCTCGCGGCAGCGCGCGGTTGCCCTCCAGACGCCACCTCTCGGGCCAGAGCGTCCCGGTTGATCACCCGGGGAGCGAGCCCGAGGATGTCGTCGGCTCGTGCGATGAGGGAGTCCAGGCCGTCGAAGTCGGTGTCCTCGCCCTGCCAGTGCGGGCCGAGAACCGAGGCGTGGCGACCGGCCTCGGCGTGCAGTGTCCGAGCCGCCTGCTGCCAAGCCACCGCCGCCGGAAGTGCGGCCAGGACCGCCTTGGTGCATTTACCACCGTCAGGGAGAAACGACCTGACCAACCGGCGGTCGGCTCGACATGCTGAGGTCAGCCTCGCGGTGAGGGACCGGTGCACGGTGGCGAACCGGTGCGCGACTTCGTCAAGAGAGTCCTCGCGCAACACCCGGTCCGTGAAGACCCCTTCGGCCTTACTCCGATTCTCGCGCAGCCGCTCGACAGCTTCACGCAGGACCCGCGCGGCGCTCCTCGCAGCAGCCGCTCCCTCCCGAGTGAGCCATGTCGCCAGGGGCTTGGCGTCGTCGGAGTGTCCTGCCAGAGCGGCGAGGCGCCCCAGACGCAGCGCGTCGTCGCAGGTCCCGGGAGCCGGCAGGCCGTACATCGCGGCAACCGCCGTAAGCGACGTGACTGCCTCGTCCAGTGCCGCTGCATCTGCTTCGAGGCGGTCGCCGAGCTCACGGGCGGCGTCGGCGGTGAGCCCACTGATGTCGATGGCCGGGGGCAGCAGAGTCTGGAGAGTGGTCTCTTCCACGCTCGGCGTGGGATCCACCTCGGCCGGCAGCCGGCTCCATGCCGCGCCAAGCATCTGCTCCGCCGCCCGCTCGGCACCGATGACCTCGCCCAGCCGGCGCCGGAAGTCCGCAACTGCCGTCGTCAGGCCGCGGTGCTCGGCGGTCAGCCACGACCGCGGCAGGTTCGGCCTCGCGCTCGCAACGTGCAGCAGTGCGGTCAGCCGGGCTGCGTCGCGGCCCCCCTGCCAGTCGAGCTCGGCAAGGAGAGACCCGTGCGGCCGCAGCCTCGTCTCGAACTCGACGAGGGTTTCGGTGGCGAGGTCAAGCGTCTGCAGCGGGTTGCCGGCGTCCGTCAGCCCGTACCAGGAGAACGCCGTGCCTTCCTCAGCCGGGCGCCACGACCTGCTGACCCGCCGTGCCGCGACGGTCGCCTGGTCAAGTTTCTCGGCGGTGAGAGCCTCCGCGTCGAAGGACGGGGCCGGGGGCAGAGGATGGGAATCGTCCAGCAGCGCGATCCGTCCCAGAACGTCGTGCAGGCTCACACCGAGACCAGGCCGGAACTCGTTCATCGCCGCCGCGTATCCGGAGAGTTCCTTACGCAGTTGGCGAGCGCGGTTGAGGTCCGCCTGGGCACTGCCGGACGGGGTACGGCGGGGCGCCTGCAATGCCTGGCCGAGTTCCTGCGCCACCTGCTTCCGGCCCGTGTTGTTGCTGTGCAACGCCAAGACGTAGTCGTCGAGACCGACATCGCTCAGACGGTTGCGGACCACGTCCAGGGCCGCCGCCTTCTCGCTGACGAACAGCACGGTACGGCCCTGCTCCAACAGGCCCGCGATCATATTGGTGATCGTCTGGCTCTTGCCGGTGCCGGGCGGCCCGTCCATCACGAAACTGCGGCCTTCGATCGCGGCGGCGACGCACTGCCGCTGGGAGGAGTCCGCGTCGAGCACGAGCGGGGCATTTTCGGGCGGCTGGATCTCGTCGATGCGGTCCGCGTCAACCGGTTCGAATGCGAAGGTTCCGGGCGGGATACCGGAGTCCGCGCCGAGTCCGATGGCGCGCACGAGGGCGCTGGACTGCACCCGGTCGGCGTTGTCAAGGAGGTCCCGGTACATGACCTCCTTGCTCGAGTTGAACGTGTCAAGCACCATCCGGTTGGTGACTTTCCAACCCCGCATGCCGGCCACCGCGCGCCGGACCTGCGCGATCAGTGCGGGAACATCCCGAGGTTCCACCTGGTCGACACGCGGCCAGTCCACGCCCAACTCGCCCATCTTGACGGCGAGGGCGGGGTTGAGAGAGGGCTCTTCATCCGCGTTGACCTTCAGTACGTACGAGTCCCCGCGTCGCCGCTCCAGCACGACCGGCACCATCACCAACGGCGAACTGAAGCTCTTCTCGGCAGACTGAGCCGGCGTCCAATCGAGAAAGCCCACACCGAGATGAAGCACCCACAAGCCGTAGTCGTTGTACTTCTCCCGCGCCACCAGGGCGAGGCGACGCAGATGCCGGTCCTGTTCGGCCTGCGTGGCCTTGGACGTGGTGAGCGTGACAAGGGGGCGGTTGCTGCCGACTCCTGCCCGGGATGCAGGGGTGTCGATCGCCCTGGCGCCGGTGGCGGAACCGGCAGGGACCATTCTCGCGGGCGGCACCGACCCGCCCGACGACGCTCCCTCATCCTCCAATCCCTCGCCGCGTACAGCCGAGAAGGCACAACCGCGGGAAAGCCCTTCCAGCACGGTGGACAACTTGGGCTCGACCAAATCCATACCTGCGGACGAAGAACGGCGCTGGTAGTTGAGCAGCCGGTTACGGAAGCTCAGATCGATGAGCGAGTCCCGCCATGAGGCGAGCAGCCTCTCCAGCCGAGCACGGTCCATGGATGGCCGCCTGCCTTGGAGGGTCATACAGCGCAGCTCCCTCATTGATGAAGAGGTCGTGAAGGCTTTAGACGAAATGGGTGAAGCATAGCGGCGCTCGCAACGGCACCTAAAGGGATGGCAGCGGACGACTCTTCCCTTGCCAGGGCCGAGCAGTCAGGGAACGTCCAGCGTCCGGACGAGCTCGCCGACCTCCGTGCGCCAGGCGCGGACCTGCTCGTGGGTAGGGCCGATTTCGTACTGGTGGTAGTGGCATCCCAGGCACAGGTGCGACCAGACGGCGCGGGTTCGCCGGGCGGTTTCCCCAGGGGTGTAGCAGCGCAAGCAGAGCATCTTGGCCCGCATGGTGGCGTGGACGAGTCCAGGTACCGCTGTGTCGAGCACGCGATCCACGCGGATCTCCAGGGCAGTTCTCAGGGCCAATGAGGCTCCGCGGTGACGGCCGGCGGCGGTAACACCTCCGAGGTCGCCGGCGAGCAGCCGGTCGGCCGTCAGCAGAAGGTCTTCGACAGAGGAGGGGGAAGCGGGCGCCGCGGATCCGGAGGGTGAGAATGCAGCAGAGGCGTTCATCGGGCGTTCCCCTCCGGCTTGCGCACCTTCTGCGCCAGAGCCTCGACGTCCTGGACGAAACGGCGCGCGTCGATGATCTGCGCTCCTGCCGCGTGGGCTCCTCTCTGGCACTGCTTGATGAGGTATGCCGCCTGCGCTCCGTAGCGGGCTTTCACTTCCTGGTCGACGTCGCGGATCCGTGTGACGTCGCCGAACAGGGCGAGCGCCGCCACCTTGGTGAACTTCTCGGCGTCGTCGACGGCGGCGTGCAGTTCCTGCTCGGCTCCGCCCGAGAGGTGGTGCCTTATCCACGCGGCTTCCAGGAAGGCGTTCTCCAGGGCGATACGGCACAGGCTGGGCAGCACATGGGTCCGCGCCGCAGACGGCAGATCCGGGGTGCGGACGATGACCATCGCGTCGGCGATCGCCTGCGCGACCGGGTCGGTCACTCGCTCGACCTTCACCCTCGAGGCCTTGCTCCGCTCGACCTGGAACACCGTCACCGGCAGCTCCTGGCTCGTGAACGCCCGCTGGAGCCGGGTGTCGTGGGTGAACACGACGACCTGCCGGTGCTTGCCGAGTTCGTGCAGGACCTGAGCGAGCCCGTTGACCTTGGCCGGGTCCATGGACTGCACCGGGTCGTCGATGACTATGAACCCGAACGGGCTGTCGGCCGTGACGGCGCGGGGCAGGAACAGGGACAGCGCGAGGGAGTGCAGCTCGCCCTGGCTCATGACGCCCAGCGCCGAGGCGTCCTGGCCGTCGACGGAGACATCCATGACGAGTTTTCGTACGGTGGCCTTCTCGCTGCCGCGCAGGCTCACACCGTTGAGGTCGATGTTGCTCTCCTGGCGAAGCTTCTCCCAGATGTGCTGCGACTGTTCGGCGAAGCCCTCCATGCGCCGCTCCCGGAGCTCGCTGCTCAGCGCCTTGATCCAGGAACGGGCCCGCCGGATGTCTCTCAGCCGGGGATCGCTCTCCTTCGCGGCACGGGCCCGCTCCGCCCAGCCGGCCAGGCGGGTGACGAGCCGGCGCCAGCGTTCGTCGCGCTTCTCCAGCTCCCTCGCGGCGTTCTCCTTGACAGCGGCACAAGCGTCGGCCAGCGTCGTGGCCGCCTCGTGGGCGCGCGTGACGAGTTCGCCCGGATCGCTGACCGTGCGGCAGGCGGTCCAGGCGTCCCACGGGTCGGTCAACGGGGCAGGGATCCGCTGGGGCCTGTGCACGAGGTCCTGCAGGACGCGCACCGCTGACCGCAGTGCACCGCGTGCGTCGTCGGCGGCCTTGGCTTCCTGCCGCAGTACGGCGATCTGCGCGGTGGCGCGCGCGGCCCAGTCCCCGTCCAAGACGCGGTCCGTTCCGCAGACCGGGCAGGACTCCTCGTCGGAGTGCCGGTCGTTGTGGGCCAGAGCCCTGGCGAGGAGGTCTGCGCGCTGGTGGGCGTCCTCGGCGCTCGTGCCGCGCACGTCGTCGGCATCGGCGAGGGCCTTGCGCAGCCCGGCCACCGCGGCGGAGACCTGCTCCATGTCGGGGCCCTGCACGGCGGCCGCGACTCGCAGCTCGGCGAGAAGACCCTCGTCGGTGTCGGCGGGCAGTCCCGCCACCAGGGCATCGATCGTGTCGAAGTCCGGGCTGCCCGGGGTGTCGATGGCCAGGAGGGCGTGCACCGCGCGCTCGTCGTCCTCCAGCGCGTACAGGGCGTCCACGAGTTCCGGGACTTCGGCCTTCGCCTCCTTCGCCGCGTCGTCGAGTACCTTCTCCTCCGCCCGAAGCCGGCCGTCCGCCGCGCTGAGGTGCCGCAGGCCGAGGATCGTGGCGATGGCGTCGTACATCTCGGAGGGCTTGCCGCTGATCATGCGGTCGAGATCGACGTACGACAGAAAGGGCCGGTAGTCCTCCATGGCCTGCTTCCAGGCCACCTGGTCGAGAGGGACGCGTCCGTGTCCGGGCCTCTTGAACTCTCCCGCGGAGCCGCCGAAGTCCTCGCTCCCCCACGTACGGGTGAGCGTGCTGCGGCCGGTGTCGCCCTCGATGGCGAGCTTGACCTCGATCTCCGGCCGGGCACCGTCCTCCAGGTGGAGGTTGCGCCAGTTGCTGCTGCGCGACGCGTGCAGCCCGTGCCAGCGCATGGTCGTGCCGGTGAAAGCCGTCTCGATGCCTTCGGCGATGCTGGACTTGCCGGACCCGTTGCGGCCCACCACGAGGTTCACGCCCGGCCGAGGGCTGAGGTTCAGCCAGGTGCGTGGGCCGATGCCGCGGAATCCGGTGACGGCGACGGAAGCCAGGTAGATCCGGCCGATGGCGGACGGCCCTTCGGCCTCCCCCTCGCCCAGAGCATCCTTGAGGAGCACCTTCACCGGCTCGCTGAGCCCCGCCTCTGCGAGGCGGCCCTTCACCAGTTCGGCTACGGGCGTGGACGGGGCGGCCTGGGTCGGCTCGGTGGAATCGTGCGTGATCTGCTGGGGCTGTTCCTTCTCGGTCATGAGGTGCTCCGGGGTGGGAGTGAGAAAGCGTGGAAGAGCCCGAGGGCCGGGCCGAAGGCGAGGCGGGTTCACCGGATCCCCGTCGGCAGCGGGGAAAGACGGCCTGGGAGCGTCGGTGGGCGGTGAGGGCGCCGGTGACCTTCAGCGGCCCCTGGCTGGGGAGTTCGGTGCGCGGGCCGGTGTCACGCGCGAAGCGCAGACCGAGTTCGGCGAGCGCGCGGGCGGTCTCGTCGAGGGGTGCCGTGCCCAACGCGCCCAAGTGACCTGCAGGTCAGCCAGGTCAGCGCCGAGTGCCGCCGGTCAGGGCGCAGGGTCGGTCTTGGCGGTGTCGTTGACGTTGGTCAGGCAGGCCTTCATGAAGTCGTCGCGGCGGACGGTACCGCCGGTGGGCTCCTCGGAGATCTGGGCGTACTCCTGCGAGCAGGTGCTGTCGCTCGCGGTGTAGGTCATGCTGCCGTCGTCGGCGTACACGCCCCCCGATATCACGCCGGACGCATAGGCGCCGAGGAGCGTCGAGCGGCCGAAGACGGGCTTGTCCACGGTCTTGGTGACCGTACGGGTGACGACCTTGGGCCGGCGGGACTCGGCCTGACGGGCGCGGTGGTCGGCCGCAGCCGTCTGGCGGCGGGCCGCGGCGAGTGCGGAGTGGGTACTGACGTGGTCCACCGTGGCCACGGTGATGGACAGGGCTGTCAACCCGCAGGCAGCAATGGCAAGGACGTTGGCTCGGTTCACGGTTGTCCTTCAGGCAAGGAATCGGAGGGGAAAACCAGCGGTGGGTCGTGGCCGGGGGCGGCGCGGAGGCGGCGGAGCATCGCCTCGTCGCCGCACGCGAAGGCGTACTGACCGGCTCGAACAGCCAGTCAGCAGGCCCTGGTGTCAGTCCACTTGCCGCTGAGGAACGAGCTGCCGCCGCGCCACCGTCACGGCCTTGGTCGCGGAGATCAGTAGTTGGCGTTGGCGATGAGGTCGCCATCCTGGCCGTAGACGCTGACG
The DNA here is from genome assembly GCF_055583445.1 of Streptomyces sp. NPDC104761. Taxonomy (NCBI): domain Bacteria; kingdom Bacillati; phylum Actinomycetota; class Actinomycetes; order Kitasatosporales; family Streptomycetaceae; genus Streptomyces; species Streptomyces sp. NPDC104761. The sequence continues at coordinate 269,600 of NZ_JBVJNZ010000002.1, forward strand.
AGCCCGTTCTTGGACTCGTAGCAGGACGTGAACGCCGAGGCGATGAGCTTCGCGTCCCCCTGGTTGTCGCTCATGAGCCCGCCGGTGAAGTCGGTGTAGACCTCGGCCGAGTCCAGGATGTCGTTCCGCTTGTCCGCGCCGGTCACCTTCGTCACGTGCCGGACGGCCTTCTTCTCCGTGGCCGTACCGGACTTGGCGACGCAGGCCTTGAACTGCTCCGCCTGCGTCTTCGGCTCCGGCTGCGTCTGCTGCTTCTGCTTCTGCGCGGGCGTCGCCTCGGCCTTGCCGGACTCCGGCGTGCGGCCGGCGGCGACGGCCTTGTCCTTGGCGCCGGTGTCGGTGGAGTCGCCGTTTCCGCCGCCGGCCGCGGCGGCGATGCCGATCAGAACGAAGAGGGCGACGACACCGAGGCAGCCGAAGCCGACGATCTTCCCCGCCTTCGGCTTCTTCGGCGGCTGCGGCTGGAACGGCTGTGTGCCGTAACCCTGCTGCTGCGGGCCGCCCCAACCGGGCTGGGGCTGCTGCGGGTACTGCTGGCTCATGGTCCCCCCAAGGGATGTGGATGCACCTTCCGGGTGCGTGTGACTGTGAAGCTGGAATGTGTGTCAGGCGGCCCGGGAGCGCCGGTAGTCGGCGAGGGCGCCGGAGGCCCACAACGGGACCAGGCGCGGGAGTTCGGTGCGCGGGACGGCTCCGCGCACGCAGCGCAGGCCGAGCTTGGCGAGGGAGTCGGCGGCCTCGTTGAGAGGGTGACCGGCGTGGGCCTTCTCGTGGACGAAGGTCAGGTCAGGGGTGTACTCGGCGAGGAGTTGCAGCTTGACCAGGGTGGGCCGGCGGCCCTGGGAGCGCAGGTGGGTGTCGTAGCCCTCGGGCATGTCCGTCCCGCCCTGCTGCCAGCTGTGCAGGTGCCGCAGTGCCTGCAGGTTGTCCACGCGGACCTCGACGGGCCGGCCGGGGTGCTCGTGGAGGACCGCCTTGAGGCCCCAGTACACGGCGCGCAGTTCGGTGACGACCACGCGGGAGTGAGGGCGCACGAGGTACTTCGGGTACACGTGGGCGTGCAGTCCTGCGTGGCCGGTGGTGGCGAGGTAGCCGGAGGCCACCCGGTCCGGGCCGCCGACGGAGGCGTCCGTGGCGAGCACGATCGGCCCGGCTACGGCCTTCACCTTGTCGTTCACGGACACCTGGTCGTGCGTGGAGGTGGTGGGGCGGGGTGCGTGGGCGAGGGGAGAACGACGACCCATGGCAGTTGTTGCCTCCTTGTTCTCGTGACGGGGCGGCGGCGGAGAGAGGGCGGCCCGCGGCGCCTGGTCCCGGGGATGCCCCCGCCGACCACTGCCGATCGGAAGCATCTACAGATAAGCACGGCACTGAAAGCACTGTCAAACATGTTCACGCGCTTAGTCGATGGTGTAACGTGTTCGCTGTACCCGACGAGAGGTGAGAACCCGTCATGCCCCAGCCGTCAGCCCAGGTGACAGCCGCGGAGATCTCCCGCATCGCGGGAGTCACACGCGCCACCGTCAGCAACTGGCGCCGCCGGCACGACGACTTCCCGGCACCGGCCGGCGGCAACGAGTCCAGCCCGCTCTACGACCTGGAAGCCGTGCGTGCCTGGCTGCGCTCCCGCGGCCAGGCGTCCGCCGCCGCCCTGGCGGAGGAGCTGCGCACCCTGCTACGACTGCACCCCGCGGGCACCGGCCCGGCTGCACCGCTGTTCCCCCTGGTCCTCGCCACCTCCCGCCGCTCCCCGCACGAGCTGACCGCGCTGGCCGACCTGCCGGACGCCGACCTCGCCGCACGCGCGGACGCCGCCGTCGCCGACCTCACCGGCGCACTTCCGCAGACCGAGGCCGCCCCCTTCACCGCAGCCGACGCGGCCGTCGTGCGGGCGCTGATCCACTGCGTACGGGAGGAAGGCGCCCAGGCCGCCCTCGACGTGCTCGCCGAGCGGGAACTGGACGACAGCGCCTCCACCGGCACCTACCAGACCCCCGACCGGCTGGCCGACCTCATGGCACGCCTGCTGCCCGCGGACACGGCCCGGGTCCTGGACCCCGCGTGCGGCAGCGGCACCCTGCTGGCGGCCGCCGCTCGCCACGGCGCCCGCGAGCTGTACGGCCAGGACGCCCTGCCGGTGCAGGCCCAACGCAGCGCCGTACGACTGCTGCTCGTCACACCGGACGCGACGGTGGCCGTACAGGCCGGTGACAGCCTCCGCCACGACGCCTTCCCCCAGCCCCCGGTCGACGCGGTGCTGTGCAACCCGCCCTACGGCGACCGGGACTGGGGCCACGACGAGCTGGCCTACGACCCCCGCTGGGCCTACGGCGTCCCGCCGCGCTCCGAGCCCGAACTCGCCTGGGTCCAGCACGCCCTGGCCCACCTGCGCCCCGGCGGCTACGCCGTACTGCTGCTGCCCCCCGCCACCGCCGCCCGCGCCTCGGGCCGCCGCGTGCGCGCCGAACTGGTACGCGGCGGCGCCCTGCGCGCCGTCGTGGCCCTGCCGTCCGGCGCGGCCGCCCCCCTGCACATCGGGCTCCAGCTGTGGATCCTGCAGACCCCGCAGCCGGACGGCCCGGACCGCGCCTCCGTGCTGTTCGTGGACGCCGCCGGCGAGCGGCAACAGGACAGGCCGCGCAACCGGTCCGACAGCACGCCAGGCTCCACGGGGACGCGCCGACGCCGCGACACCTTCGACTGGGACGAGCTGACCGACACCGTGCTGGCCCACTGGGCGGCCTTCGGCGCCGAGCCGGAGTCCTTCTCCGACGAGCCCGGCATCGCCCGGGCCGTCCCCGTAGTAGACCTCCTCGACGAGGTCGTCGACCTCACCCCGGCCCGCCAGGTCCGTGCCCTGCCCGCCGACATCGATCCGGCCCAGGTGGCCCGGCAGGCCGACGACCACCGCAAGCAGCTGACCGAGCACGCCGGCCTCCTCGCCCAGGCCGCCCAGGGCACCTGGCAGCCCACCGGCGACTCCCCACGACAGTGGCGGACGGCCACCCTCTCCGACCTCACCCGCGGCGGCGCCCTGGAGATCCTGCGGGCGGCGACCGACACCCGGGAGAAGACCGAGGGCGCACGATGGAGGGCCGAGAACGCCGGACGGCCGGTCCTCCACGGAACCGACATCGCGGACGGCGTACCCGCCTCCGGCACGTTCCTCGACGGAATGCCACTGAAGTCGTCACCCGTCGTCGCCGAAGGGGACATCCTGGTACGCATGTTCACGGGGGACAGCGGAAGCATGGCCCGAGTGGCCGACGAACAGGACATCGGCGTACTGCTCGGCCACGACCTCTACCTCCTGCGCCCCGACCCGGCGCGCCTGGACCCCTGGTTCCTCGCGGGTTTCGTCGGCGCGCACGACAACATCACCGGGGCGTCCACCGGCAGCACCACCGTCCACCTTCAACCCGGACGGCTGCGCGTACCGCTACTGCCCCTGCAGGAGCAGCGCCGCTACGGCGAGGCCTTCCGCCGCGTCCACGAACTGCACACCGCCGCCCGCCAGGCCACCGACCTGGCCCGCGAGTACGCGGACCTCCTGACCACCGGCCTGACGGCGGGGGCGCTGCTCCCACCCGAGACCGCGTCGGCCTGACGGACTGGCGCACTTCTTCACTCATCCACCACACTCGGCCGCACCCGCCCCCTCGCCCGGCGGAACGGCTCGGAAGGAACTCGGGGAACCGTGAACAGCAGCAAGCACACGGAGCTGGCGAACCACGCCTGGTCCGTCGCCGACCTCCTGCGCGGCGACTACAAGCAGTCCGACTACGGCAAGGTGATCCTGCCGTTCACCGTGCTGCGGCGCCTGGAGTGCGTCCTGGAACCCACCCGGGACAAGGTCGTCGAGACGGTGGCCCGCTTCGCCGGCCAGGACCTCGACACCGACCGCTTCCTGCGGAAGGCCTCGGGCCACGCCTTCTACAACAAGAGCGAGCTCACGCTGCGGAAGATCGCGGCCGACCCGCAGAACGCGGCGAAGAACCTGCAGATCTACGTCGGCGCCTTCTCTGACAACGCCCGCGAGGTCCTCGACAAGTACGAGTTCAACCAGCAGGTCAGGAAGCTCGACGGCGCGAACCTGCTGTACCAGGTCATCGGCAAGTTCACGGACCTCGACCTGCACCCCGATGTCGTGCCCAACCACAACATGGGCTACATCTTCGAGGAGTTGATCCGCCGCTTCGCCGAGCAGTCGAACGAGACCGCGGGTGAGCACTTCACCCCGCGCGAGGTCATCAAGCTGATGGTCAACCTGCTGGTGGCACCCGACGCGGACGCCCTCACCGTGCCGGGTGTCGTCCGCACGGTCATGGACCCGGCCTGCGGCACCGGCGGCATGCTCAGCGCCGCCGACGACCGCATCAAGGCCCTCAACCCGGACGCGACGGTCGAGGTGTACGGGCAGGAACTCAACCCCGAGTCCTGGGCGATCTGCCGCTCCGACCTCATGATCAAGGGCCAGGACCCGGAGAACATCCGCTTCGGCAACTCCTTCTCCGACGACGGCCACGCCCGCCGCAGGTTCGACTACATCCTCGCGAACCCGCCGTTCGGTGTGGAGTGGAAGAAGGTCAAGGAGGAGGTCGAGTACGAGCACAAGTCGCTCGGTGACGCGGGCCGCTTCGGCGCGGGCCTGCCGCGCATCAACGACGGCTCGCTGCTCTTCCTCCAGCACATGATCTCGAAGATGAAGCCGGTGGACGTGAACGGCGGGGGCGGCTCCCGCATCGCCATCGTCTTCAACGGCTCCCCGCTGTTCACGGGCGCGGCCGAGTCGGGCGAGTCCAACATCCGCCGCTGGATCCTGGAGAACGACTGGCTGGAGGCGATCGTCGCCCTCCCGGACCAACTCTTCTACAACACCGGCATCTCCACGTACTTCTGGATCCTCACCAACCGCAAGGACGCCGACCACAAGGGCAAGGTCGTCTTGCTGGACGCGCGCGACCAGTGGCAGAAGATGCGCAAGTCCCTCGGCGACAAGCGCAAGGAGCTGGGTGACGGGACGAACGGCCGCCCCGACCACATCGCCGACATCACCCGCCTGTACGCGGAGGCGGTGCAGGTCGCGAAGGACCCCGAGCACCCGCTGCACGGCAAGGTCAAGGTCTTCGCCAACGAGGACTTCGGCTACCAGCGCATCACCGTGGAGCGGCCGTTGAAGCTGCGCTTCGAGGTCACGGAGGAGACGTTGGCCGCGCTGGCGGAGGCCAAGCCGGTGGCCAAGCTGGAGCGGAGCGAGGAGTTCGTCGCGGCGGTGCGCACGTTGCTCGGCTCGTCCTGGACGACGAAGTCCGAGGCGTTCATCGCGCTCAAGGACGCGGTGGTCGCGGCTGGCCTGACCTGGCCGTCGGGAGCGCCGTTCGCGAAGGCGGTACGGGAGACGATCGGGGTCCGCGATCCCGAGGGCGAGGTCCAGAAGGTCAAGGGGGCACCGGAGCCGGACACGGACCTGCGGGACTACGAGAACGTGCCTCTGGGGGAGGACGTCGAGGAGTACCTGAAGCGCGAGGTGCTGCCGCATGTGGCAGACGCGTGGATCGACCACACGAAGACGAAGATCGGGTATGAGATCCCGTTCACGCGGCACTTCTACGTGTATACGCCGCCGAGGCCGCTGGCGGAGATCGACGCGGAGTTGAAGTCGCTGGAGGCAGAGATTCAGGCTCTGCTTGGGGAGGTTACGGAATGACCTTCGACTTGGCCGTCGAGGCTACGGCCCGCAACATTCCGCGGACTTGGCGGGTAGAGCCATTTCGAAGGCACGCATCACTGGTCGACGAGATGAACTCCAAGAGTTCCCTGCCCCTTCTCTCGCTAGCCTCGACTGGCATCATTACGCCTCGCAAAGAAGAAGGCGGAATGGGGCGACAGGCCCCTTCCGAATCGACTATCGAGAGGTATTGGGTTACACACCCGGGAAACCTGGTCGTGAACCCGATGTGGCTAACCGGTGGCGGTATCGGCGTATCCACTGTAACTGGCGCCGTAAGCCCGGACTACCGCGTCTATCGACTCGGACCCGATCTGCACCCTCAATATGTACATCACCTGCTGCGGAGCGCTCCATATCGAGACCAGTACCGTCTTTACACTCGCGCAGACACTACGTTTGATCGACGTGTGTCGAAGGAAAATTTCCACCCCATGCCGCTCCTCGTTCCCCCGCTGGAGGAGCAGCGCCGCATCGCCGATTTTCTCGACGCCGAGACCGCCCGCATCGACCGGATGACGTCCGTGCGTCGCTCACAAATGGCTCTCCTCGATGAGCATCTCGACTCCATCCGAGACCATCTCTTCGGGATCCCCTCGTCGGATTCAGTGGCCACCCCGCTCATGTACCTGACGGATCCGTACCGCCCCATCGTCTACGGCATCGTCCAAGCGGGCCCGGAAGTACCCGACGGCGTTCCCTACATCAAAACTGGAGATCTCAAGAAGCTCCATCCGCATTCCCTCAGCCGGACAAGCCCAGAGATCCACGCCCAGTATCGACGGGCCGCCGTCCAGCCTGGGGACATCGTGATGGCAATGAGGGCGTCTATCGGTGCTGTGGCCGTTGTACCACCGGAATTGCGCGAGGCGAACCTAACACAAGGAACGGCGAGGATCGCTCCTGCACGCGGGGTATCCGGACAGTGGCTCCTGCAGGCCCTCCAAACGCGGCGAGTTCGAGAACAGTGCGACCTACGAGCCGTTGGTTCCACATTCCGCACGCTCAACATTTGGGACCTCCGACGCATCAACGTCAACGTGGTCTCCATGGAGAAGCAGAACGTAGTGACCAAACAGTTCAGCGTCCACGCGGCTAGGCACGCGCTAATCCAAGAGGCCACACAGCGTCAGGTCAGCTTGCTCACGGAACGCCGCCAGTCCCTGATCACTGCCGCCGTAACCGGCCAATTCGATGTCTACACCGCCAGCGGACGCAACGTAACGGACGGAGTCACCGCGTAGCCATGAGCCCCATCCACACGGAGTCTGCCTTCGGTGACGCCATCGTTGCTGCCATGGTCGAGCGTGGCTGGCGTGAGGCGCGCCCGCAGGATTACCGGGCTGATCTCGGCCTGGACACCAACGAGTTGTTCACCTTCATCGGGGCGACCCAGCCCGATGAGTGGAACGACCTACTCACGGTCTACGGCAGCGACCCCAACGAGGCGCAGCGCGGGTTCGCCAGTCGCCTCGACCAGGCTATCGCCACCAACGGGCTCCTCGATGCCCTCCGGAACGGCGTCAAGGACCGGGGCGTCCTGCTCCGCGTCGCGTACTTCAAGCCGAACCTCGTCGCTCACGACTCCGTGCTGGACGGCTACCGGGCCAACCGTCTCACCGTCGTCCGCGAACTCGAGTACGCGACGAAGCAGGCCGACTGGGGCAACCGGCTCGACCTCACCCTCTTCCTCAACGGAATCCCCGTCGCCACGGCCGAGTTGAAGAACCCCCTGACCAAGCAGGGGGTTGAGCAGGCCAAGGAGCAGTACCGCATCGACCGGGACCCCACCGAGCTGATCTTCACGCGCCGGGTCGTCGCGAACTTCGCCGTCGACCCGGACCTGGTCTTCGTCGCCACTCAGCTCAAGGGCAAAAACACCCGTTTTCTCCCGTTCAACACCGGCTCCAACGGCCCTGGTCAGCCGGGCGGCGCCGGCAACCCGGCCCCGACCGTCTACGGCACGTACGCGACCTCCTACCTCTGGGAGCAGGTCTGGCAGCCGGACAACTGGCTGGACCTGCTGCAGCGGTTCGTGCACCTGCACAAGAGCAAGACGCCCGGCGGCGGCACCACCAAGACGATGATTTTCCCCAGGTTCCACCAGTGGGACGTGGTCAAGAAGCTGACCGCGCACGCCGCCACCCACGGCGCCGGTCACGATTACCTGGTAATGGCCTCGGCCGGCTCGGGCAAGTCGAACACCATCGGCTGGCTCGCCCACCGCCTCAGCGATCTGCACACCTCCCCCGACCCGTCGGAGCTCGATGCCGAGGCCGTGGCCAAGGGACTCAAGCCGGGCGTACCGGTCTTCGACAAGGTCATCGTCATCACCGACCGCCGCAACCTGGACGCCCAACTCCGGGAAACGGTCGGCAGTTTCGAGCAAACCGCGGGCCTCGTCGTGAAGATCGACGAGAAGCACGGGGCGAAGGGCGAGCAGCTCGCCAAGGCGCTCTCCCGTGACACCGGGAAGATCGTCACCGTCACCCTGCACTCCTTCCCGGCGCTGCTCGACTACCTCCAGCGCAACCCCACCGAGATACAGGGCAGCCGCTTCGCGATCATCGTGGACGAGGCGCACTCCTCGCAGTCCGGCGATGCCGCCACCGCCGTACGGTCCGCCCTGCGCGACCTCGGCCTGGACTCCGACTCGGACGACGAAGGCGCGACCACGGTCAGAGCCGAGGCCACCACCCTCGACGAGCAGCTCAGGAAGAGAGCCGAGCAGCGTTCCCGCGCCGCGAACCTCTCCTACTTCGCGTTCACCGCCACGCCGAAGGCCAAGACCCTCGAACTCTTCGGCACGCTCCAGGACATCGACGGCAAGGCGACCTACCGGCCCTTCCACACGTACTCCATGCGCCAGGCGATCGAGGAGGGCTTCATCCTCGACCCGCTGCGCAACTACGTCACGTACAACACGTACTGGAAGCTGGTGAACCAGAACCCTGACGAGCGGGAGGTCGACCCGTCGAAGGCGAACTCCCTGCTCGCCCGGTACGCGCTCACCCATGACTCGACGGTCGCCCAGCACGCCCAGGTGATCGTGGAGCACTTCGTGGCGCACAGCCGGGGCCGTCTCGGCGGGCGGGCCAAGTCCATGGTGGTGACCGCCTCCCGGCAGTCCGCCGTGCAGATGGCGCGCGCGATCAAGAGCTACATCAAGGACCGGGACTACGACACCAAGTACCCCGACCTGGGCGTCCTCGTCGCCTTCTCCGGCTCGCTCACCGTCGACGGCGAGGAGACCACCGAGCCGAAGGAGAACGGCGGGCTGGCGGAGAGCGCGCTGCCGAAGGCGTTCGCGTACACACGTGCCGACGACAAGGCCGCCCGAGCCGGCGGTACAGGGCAGCGCGAGTACCGGATCCTGGTCGTGGCGGAGAAGTACCAGACCGGGTTCGACCAGCCGCTGCTTACGACGATGTACGTCAACAAGACACTGACCGGCATCTCCGCCGTACAGACACTATCCCGGCTGAACCGGACCGCCGACCGCAAGACGCAGGCGGACCTCGCGGTCCTGGACTTCGTCAACGACGCGGAGGACATCCAGGACTCCTTCCGCCCGTACTTCGAGGAGGCGAACACCCTCCCCTCCGACCCCAACCTGCTCTACACCGCGCAGAGCCGGGTCATGCAGGCGGCGATCCTGTCCGGGCAGGAGATGGACGAGTTCGCCGCCGCGTACTTCGCCGCCAAGGAGAAGGCCGCAGGCTCGCAGTCCAAGTGGGAGAAGCTGCACGCTGAGCTGTACCGGCTGCTCTCGCCCGCCGTCGCCCGCTTCACGCCCCTGCTCGAAAGCGACGACGAGGACGACCAGGAGACCGCGGAGGGCTTCCGCGCCGACCTCAACGACTACGTCAGGAAGTACGGCTTCCTCGCGCAGATCGTCCCCTACCGGGACGCCGAGCTGGAGCGCCTGCACCTCTACGGCCGCTACCTCCTCAACCGGCTGCCGCGCCGCGCCGACGGCGGCGTGGACATAGGCGAGATCGACCTCAGCCACATGCGGGTGGAGAAGACCGGCGAGTACGACGTCTCCCTCACCCCAGAGGGGTCGACGACGATGCAAGGCTTCGGCGACGGCTCGGGCGGTGCCAAGGAAGCGGAAAAGTCGCTGCTCTCGCAGCTGATCGAGAAGTTCAACGAACGCTTCGGCACCGAGTTCACCGAACAGGACGTCATCCGGCCGTTCGCGGAGGCCAAAGCCGACCCCAAGGTACGGGCGGCTGCCGTCGTCAACGACGAGGACAACTTCGGCCTCGTCTTCGACAACGTCTTCGCGGACAAGATGGCCGACCACATCGACACCATCGCGGGCATGGGCCGCCAGTACTTCGGCCCCGACAAGGGCTTCAAGTCCAGCCTCGACCGCAGTGCCCGCAAGGCCGCCTGGCGGATGATCCGCCGCGAGGAGGGCCTGGACGACGACGTCTGACGCGTGCGCCCCGGCCGGACGCGCCGGCCGGGGCGCCCTTCGGCCTCGACTCGCCTGCGGCCTGACGGCCGTGGACGATCCGGTGAGTTGCCCTGGTGATCGTCGGTTCGCCGACAGGCAGCGCCCGTACCCGAATACACGAGGCTCGTGCCGTTCTTGCCTGATGTACGCCATAAATTGTTGTGGGAAAAGAGGGGGAGACGATGGCTGAAACCCGCAAGACACTCGTTCCGGTGTGGACACTGGCAACCGGTGACGTCCAGGTGCCCGCACTGGCCGGAGAAGGATCGATGACGGCCGGGCGCCTGGCAGAACTGCGCGGTGTGCTGGCCGTCATGGCCGACGCGCCGATCGCCACGCTGGAGGCGCATCCGCTGCCCGACAAGCTCGACCGCAGCCGAGGTATCCCACTCGATGCCGCGAGTCCCCTGGCGCAGCACCTGTCGCAGTTCATCACGCAATCGACGCGGAGTTCCCTGACGGCGGCCAAGGCGACCGCCGCCGGCGAAAACCTGTATCGCATGGTGGTTCCGGCGAAGGTCGCCGCCCAGTTGGGTCAAGGCGCGCTTCGTTCGATGCCGTCGAAGGCTGCGGCCGGTGGCATCCACAGCGCGCTCATGAACTCGACGGGCATCGCCGCCAATGCGACGTTCGTGCCGGTCGGCAAAGTGGCCGCAGCAGGCGCAGCCGGTGGAGCCGGTGCGACAGCCGGCGTCGCGGCCGCCGGCAGCGCGGCGCTCACCGTGGCCGCTCCGCTCGTGCTCATGGCTGTGGCGGTGGGGGTGAGCGCGCACGCCGACCGCAAGCGCCAGCAGGCCATCGAACACATCACGGAACTGCTGGAGCAACTGCACGAACAGAAACTCGAAGAGGAGCACAGCGAACTCGACGGCTGCCGGGATGCCATCGACAAGGCCACGGCCATTCTGCTCGACCAGGGCAAGCTCGGTGTCTCACTGGGACTGGACTCGGCAGTGCACGCCATCAACACGGCCCTGGGCCGTGCCGACCGCCGCCTTGCCCAGTGGCAGAGCGCACTCGACAAGCTGCCCGACGGCAAGCCCGTCGAGGTCGGCAAGCTGACCAAGTCGTTCCCCGGCGTCGACAATGAAGGCGGCACCTTCCGCGCCCACCTCGAACTCGCCGCCTTGGCCGTTGCGCTGAAGCGACGGGTCGTCGTCCTGCAGGCGGTCGAGCATGCGCAGGACGACCCCGACAACATGTTCGAGAACTTCACCCGCGAGCTCAAGCGCGACCAGCAGCGCCTCGACGAACTGGAGTCGGGCATCGCCGGTGTCCTGGTGCGTCTTTCGGCGTTGGAGCTGGCAGGCCCGCAAGGGTGGATGCCCGTCTTCACGACCGATGAAGTCAATCGTCTGATGCGCGCGGCACACCGGATTCGCACCCTGGGCGACGGCGTCACGGTCAACAGCCGTACGACAGACGTGGCGATCGAGATCGCCCGCGACAAGGACGGCTCGGTGGTCGTGTTCCCTGCACTGCCCGTGTAGGCGCAGGCGCGCTCCCACTCACTCGGTGAGTGGTGTGGGGTCGCCCAAAACCTCGGTGCGGACGCCATCACTCCGGTGTCCGCACCTGCCGCCCCCGCCCACCGTGCATCTCTCCGCACGCCGCAGTCGTGCTCTCGTCGCGATCCACGGCACCACCGGCAAGGACGGACCCGCATTCCGTTCCGCCACGGACGAGTTGCGTACCGCCGAGGACATGGCGACGCGGGCGGTGTCCGAGTATGACCCCAAACGTGGGCCCAGCCGCCTGCGCGACTGGGCAGCCACGGGAGATTCGAATGTACGGCTCAGATGGTCTGGTCGGCCGCCAGCCCGACGAACCCAGCCCACGCCTTGGGGGTGACCGTCAGAACCGGTCCGGACCGGGCCTTCGAGTCCCGGATCCGTACGGTTCCAGCGGCCTCGGCAACCTCGACACACTCGCCGCCCTCGCCACTGCTATAGCTGCTCTTGGACCAGGCTGACTCCGGCACAGTCGGCTCGGGCATCTGGTTACTCATCTCTCCCCCAGCAGTTTCTCGACACGGGCCAGCGATTCATGAGGAGTCAGCGCCTGAGCCCGGAGGATTCCGTACTGCTCCTCGATCTCCCTGACGGCCGTCCTGTCGCTGTGTAGGCGGCTGTCCCGCTGGACCTCCACGTAGGCCATCCTCCGCCCGTCGCGGTTCTCGATCAAGGTGAAGGGTCCGGCCAGACCGCAGTGCTCCACACGCTCGTTGGGCATGATCTGGACCTCCACATTACGGCGGTGCGCGTGCAGCATGATCTGCTCAAGCTGCCCCTGCAGTACCGGCCAACCACCGATGGGACGTCGAAGTACCGACTCCTCGATCACGAAACTTAAGGTGGGCATAGGCCTGCGGGAGAAGATGGCCTGTCGGGCAAGGCGGGCTGCCACTCGCTGCTCGATGGTGTCTTCGTCAAGTAGGGGGCGCCGCATGGTGAACACGGCGCGCGCGTACTCGTCGGTTTGCAACAGGCCGGGAACTGCCTGCGCCGCGTACACATGGAGAGCCACCGCCTCCGCCTCCAACCGCGCCATGTCCCGGAAGAACGCCGGATACTGTGCCCGCCCCACCTCCTCCTTCAGTGCCTTGAGGACTCCCCCGGCGTCCAGCACCTCGTCCGCGCGGTCGATGAACCTGGGCGAGGGGATCCGCCGCCCCTGCTCGAAGGAGGCGATCGACGGGGCCGCGTAACCCGTGAGCTTCCCGAACTCCGGGCGTTCCAGGCCCGCCCGTACCCGCAGCAGCTTCAACTGCCGCCCGAACGCAGTCACCACGCCCGAACCCGGCTCGTCCTCCGGCCGCGGCCCGGCGTCCTCCCGCTCGCCCTCACCCTCGCCCGCGCGCTGCTCCACCGACTCCATCGGCACCCACCGCCTCCCCGGCCCGGCTCCCCGGCCCAACGCCCCTGCCACGAGCCGGTCACGCGGCGCGCCTCGTACAGATCCCGCCCCGTCGCGTACAACCCGCATGCGGCGTAGCGTCACCACTGGTCACGCTACGCCACCACCGGGAGCCTTGAGGGCATGACCAGTGAAACCGCTCCCCCCGACCGCGTCCCCCGGCCCACCAGCCCCACAGGCCACTTAGCGATGCGGTTCAGCTCCACCCCGCGCGGCGCGCGGCTCGCCCGGCGACTTGCCGGGCAGCGGATCGACGCGTGGGGCATCCCGTACGACTGCGACGCGCACCACACCCTGACGCTGATCGTCGCCGAGCTCGCCGCCAACGCCGTCCGGCACGGCCGGGTCCCCGGCCGGGACTTCCACCTCTCGTTGGCCTGCGACACCACGGCCGTACGGATCGAGGTCACCGACACCCGTACCGAAGGCCTGCCGGTCGTGGCGGCGCCGACGGACCTCGGCGACGCCGGCCGCGGCCTGCTCCTGGTGGAGCACCTCGCCGACCGCTGGGGCTGGCACCCGTGCCCCGGCGGCCCCGGCAAGACGGTCTGGGCGGAGTACGTCCTGCCAGCGGGAGGCCGACCGGCCGCCGTGCCCTCCTGCCCGTAGTCCACCGCCGCCCGTGCCCCTGTCGTGCTGCGACCGCTGGACGGCGGATCGGCGCAGCGGTCACACTTGCCCCTGACCGTGGCCGTTCTTCACGCACACCGGGGGCAAGGTGCCGCAGGAGGCGATCTCCGACCGTTACGAACTCCTGGAGGAGCTCAGCCACGGCGGCATGGGTGACGTGTGGCGCGGCTACGACGCCGTGCTGGACCGGCCCGTCGCCGTCAAGCTCATCCGGCAGGCGTCGGTCACCTCGCCACAGCTGGCAGAGGAGTTCGCCAAGCGCTTCCGCCGCGAGGCCCGCATCACCGCGCGCATCCAGCACCCCGGCGTACCGCAGGTGTACGACGCGGTGCTCGACGCGTCGTACGAGCGGCTGTTCCTGGTGATGGAGCTCGTCGACGGCGTGCCGCTGTCCGCCTACCTCAACCCCGGCCGGCCGCTGCCGGTCAGCTGGGCGGCGGCCGTCGCCGCGCAGGTCGCGACCGTGCTGTCGTACGCACACGACGTGCCGGTCATCCACCGGGACCTCAAGCCGGGCAACATCCTCGTCGCACGCGACGGCACCGTGAAGGTCCTCGACTTCGGCATCGCGGCGATCCTGCGCACCGACGTCACCAAACTGACCGCCACCGGCAGCCCCATCGGCACCCACCAGTACATGTCACCCGAGCAGGTCCGCGGCGGACGCATCACCCCGCAGACCGACCTGTACGCGCTGGGTTGTGTGCTGCACGAACTGCTCAGCGGGCGCGTCGTGTTCGAGGCGGACAACGAGTACCTGCTGATGTACCAGCACGTCAACGCCGCCCCCACCCCGCTGCGGCAGCTGCGGCCCGACGTCCCCGAGGCGCTGGAAGAGCTGGTCCTGCACCTCCTGCGCAAGGCGCCCGAGGCGCGGCCCGCCGACACACAGGAGGTGTACGCGCGGCTGCTGCCGTTCCTCCCGCCGCCGGGTGCGGAACCCGACACATCCGATGCCGGGCCGGCCGGCGCACCCGACCCGACGGGCGTGTTCCGTCACCCTTTCGCGCCCCGCGCCCGCGCCCAGGCCCCCGCACCCGGGGGCCCGGCGCCGACAGCCGTCCTCCCGGGGGCCCAGCCGGTGCCCGTCCCCGACCGGCTGCGCGAGGACATCAAGGAGGCGTACGCCCACTCCGACGCACTGCTGGAGGAGGAGCGGTTCGCGCAGGCAGCCGAGGTGCTCGGCGAGGTCATCGAACCCGCGGCCCTCGCCCTCGGCTCCGAGAGCAAGCCGGTCCTGGCGCTGCGCCGCCAGCGAGCGGCGGTCCGCCTCCTCGGCGGCGACTACCGGGCCGCCCTGCCCGAGTTCGACGCCCTCGCCGACGCGTACGCCCGCATCGCCGGCCCCACCGGCGAGCAGGCCCGCGCCTGCCGCGCCCAGGCCGCCCGGTGCCGCGCCGAACTCGGCCAGGTCACCGACGCGCTCGCCGAGCTCCAGGGCGTGCTGAACGTCGTGCGGGCCGTCGACAGCGACGTGAGCGAGGAAGCCGTGGAGCTGCGGCACAACATCGGGATGCTGCTGCTCGCCCAGGGCCGGGCCGCCGAAGCCCGGCAAGTCCTCGAACCGCTCCACGAGGACATGTGCATGGTGTTCGGCCCTGACGACGAGATGACCGTCGAGATCGCCGAGGCACTCGCCGTGATCCGGCTCGGCCTCGACGGATCGGCTTCCTGACCCGTGTCCTCCACAAGCAGCATCATCCGAAACCATGCTGCTCCAGCCGAGTTCGGCTCAACGCCGCACCAGTGACCACACCTTTGATCCGAGTTTCCCGGCATACGGCAGCCCGCAGACGCATGACCCTGCGGGCTTCTGTCCCTGACTCCTTACAGGTCCCACTCGTCGGCCAGGAGCCCCACGAGCCGTCGCTGCCGCTTCTGCAGCAGTTCCGGCGCCCACTCCTGATGCTGCAACACCTGGCTGGTCAGGGCGAAAGTGGAGACGCCGTGCCTGCCGGTGAAGTACTTGGCCTTCTTCTCCGTGAAGTCGTAGTTCTGGGCGTAGGCGTTCTTCGTCCGGTTGAGCAGGACGAGGTTGCCCAGTCGATGCGTCCACTCCACGCGCTGCGCGTCGGTGAAGTGCCGCAGCCACTGCGACTGCTGCTTCGGATTCTGCGGTAGCACGTGCTCGACGGTGATCAGGGCGTGGTCGTACGACACCCCGGGCTTTCCGGCCAGCATCTCGTCCAGACGCAGCAGGACGTACTTGCGAGTCTTGGTGACGAGATAGATGTCACCGTCCAGACGCGCAAGAGTCTCGGCCTTCTCTGTGTCCGTCAGAGCGAAGGAGGTCGCGTCAAGGCCTTCGCCGGCATTGAGTTCGCGCAGGAGGTCCGCGTATCGCGTGACGCGGGGAGTGGTGTAGACGCGCCGTATGAACATGCTGGCCGCCAGCCGTTCCAGCGCGCCGAAGAATGTGTCGAGCCAGGCCGGGTCGTCACCGTGGTTACGCAGCGCCCACAGGGCCGCGGGCCGCCAGTCGTTGTTGTCGATCTGCTGGAGGCGCTTGAACCACGCATTGACCTGCTCCGCTCCGGAGGCCGCCGCGTAGCCGGCGTCGCGAATCTGCACGTAGGCGTCCGCGTACGGCACGACGACGTCATTGACGAACGACTCGGCCTTGCCGGGCAGGTAGTGGTTGAGCACCTGCTCAGGAAACTCTTTGAGCAGTTCCCGCTCTGCCCGCTTCATGGCGAACACCATGCGCAGGTGAAGGAAGAGGTCGGCGAAGTCGTCCCGCCCCAGGGCTTCCTCCGCGTCTTCCCACTTGCGAGCGCACTCCTCCGAGGCCTTCTCGTCCAGGGCACCGATGATGTGCGACTTGAAAATATCCGTGGGAGAGAGGTCCATGCCCCGCGAGTTCATGACGCTGAAGATGCGATGCGCGCTGTCCAGATCGGGGGTACTGACGACGACCAGGAAGGTGCGCTCTCCAAGCATCTGCACGAGGTCCAGCCGCCGTTCCTCCGACCAGCCGTCGAGTATCGCGTGGAGCGCCTTCGCGTTGCGCAGGACAGCCTTCTGAGCGTCTGTTGGTAGCGTCTCCTCCTTCAGCGTCCGCAGCGCCTCGGTGGCTCCCTTGGTCTGGACGTACTGCTGGAAGAAGCCTGCGTCGCGGATTCGCAGGGTGAGCCTGGGCTTGGGATCGAGCCGGCGGACCTTGTTGCCGGGCTCCGTGACCAGCCTGTCGAGATCGCTACGCAGGTCGGAGTCCTCTGTCAGGTCGCGAAGGAGGGCGAGCAGGATGGTCAGGGTGGTGAGGCGCTGCTGGCCGTCGATGACCTCGGCGGGCGCGTTGCCCTTGGCCTTGACGAGCACGATGGAGCCGAGGAAGTACGGCTCGTCTGTCCCCCTTTCCAGCGACTCCTCCAAGTCGGTCAGCAGCTGGACGGCCTGCTCGACATCCCAGGCGTAGGGCCGCTGGTAGTCCGGAATCCTGAAGTCGTAGTCACTGCTGAAAACCTTGTGCAGGGAGACTTCCTGCGCCTCGAGTTGCTGCATTGTCCAATAATGTATGGGCTGCTGCTGCCATGTCCCAGGGATCCCGCAAGCTGAACGATGCGCATGGACCTGCTCTGGACAGAGTGATGCCGCGGCGGCCGGGGCTGGGTAGCGTCGCTGTCGCACGAGTGTGGCTACGTCTGCCCACCCGCGATCGGCCCGGTCTCCTTGGGCCGGGAGATCAGCTCCGGCCGCTGCTGTGCCCGGCAACCCCGCTCGGCGCATGGCCCTTGGCGCCCCGAAAGGGTCTGCGGCGCTCAGCGTTTCAAC
This sequence comes from Streptomyces sp. NPDC104761, assembly GCF_055583445.1. Taxonomy (NCBI): domain Bacteria; kingdom Bacillati; phylum Actinomycetota; class Actinomycetes; order Kitasatosporales; family Streptomycetaceae; genus Streptomyces; species Streptomyces sp. NPDC104761. The sequence goes on from NZ_JBVJNZ010000002.1 coordinate 287,110, forward strand.
GACCGGGGCTGGTCTCAGCCGACTCCCCCACCCCAGCCGCGGGGCCTCCGCGGGCCCCCTCATGGGAACGTCATGGGAACGGAAGGCCGAGTAAAGGGAGGGAAGGACCGGAGGAACCCGGAAGACTCCCCAGCGCTGACCAGCAGGAACGATGAAGCCGAGGAAAGGTCAGGATAGACAGGATGATCAATAGACACTCTCATAAAGCGGGTGTCGCAGGTTCGAATCCTGCCGGGGGCACCAGGCAAAAGACCCCGGACCGATCATGGTCCGGGGCCTTTGACATCCACTTTTGACATCAACGGGGACGGTCGCCGCTGATCACTGGCGACCGGGGCGCCTCTTCCTGTTCCTGAGGAGCCGGTCCATGTGGCTCATGGCCTCACGCCAGGTGTCCTGGACGACGTGCGTGTAGACGTCCATGGTGATGCTGATCTGGGAGTGACCGAGGATCTCCATCACGACGCGGGGCGCGACACCGGCCGCTGTGAGGAGGGTGGCGGTGCCGTGGCGGGCGTCGTGCAGCCGGATGACGCGGAGGCCGGCGGACTCGGCGACGCGGGTGAAGGAGCGGTAGAGGTTGCGCGGCTCGACGGGGCGGCCGGTGCGGGTGGCGAAGACGTAGTCGGAGTCCTGCCACTTCTCCCCCGCCTTGGCGCGGGCGGCTGCTTGCCTCATGCGGTGCCGGCGCAGGGGTGCGATGCAGAGGGCAGGCAGCGGGACGGCGCGGCGACGGCGGCTCTTGGGATCGTCGTCGTAGAGGACGCCACGGCGGCGCTGGACCTGGTGGCGGACGTAGAGGACGCGGTTGTCGAGGTCGAGGTCAGACCACCGGAGACCGACGATCTCTCCCCGGCGGAGGCCCATGGCGATGGCGAGGACGAAGGCCGTGTAGAGCGGGTCCTTGCGGGAGGCGGCGAGGAAATCAAGCGTCTCGTCGAGGGGCCAGGGGTGCGGCTGGCAGAGCCGAGCAGACGCGGCCCAGGGCGTCCAGGTCGTTCGTACAGTGGCGCGCTCCACCTGGACGCCATGAACCACGCCCGCTCCACGGTGTGTGGGCCGACGGCAGACGGGATGGGAGCTGGGGAAAGTGGTGGGTTGAGGAAGATCAGGGCGAGCCGGCGGTGGCAAACCTGATGCGCAGACGAACGCAGAAGATCTCCTGCTACCGGGCTGTTAGCGCGTCACGGTCACCAGTCCCAGGATCACCAACACGACTCCCAGGAATCCGAACTGCACTCTCATGCGTTCGAGGCTCTTCCAAGGCGTCCCCCATCGCGTCCTATAACGCGGCGAAACGGTCACGTCTGCCCAGTCCCACACCCAGACGTCCACGCCGCGATAGCCACAGGCCACCACGATGAAAGCGCCGCCCGCGATCAGTGCGAGCACCCCACAAAGAAGCACGCCGTTCCCCCCGGGCTCATGACTAGCGTCACCGTCGCGGAATTGTTGCAGGAGGCGCCGAGGACCACGCGGTCGGTCCCCGGCAGGACCGAGAGAATGGCCGCGCTTGTCAAGGGTGCGTGCGGCGGCTGACACCAGTGGCTGACACCAACAAGCGCGAACAGCAGCGGTCCATGCCGGACCCCCATGGACGATCGGCCGAGGCTCAGGCCCGGTTGGTCAACGTCGGCGGTCCCCCGTGATCAACCTGATGAAGATGAGGCCAGATCTCAAACCCTGTGTAGCGTGTGGGCGCCGTTCCTCAGCTGATGAACGGCGCCCGCCGGCGGCACCCGTCTCGGCCGCCAGGAGCTGGGCGGCGTCCTCCTCGAAGACGTCGAGGGCGCACTGTGGAAGCAGTGGATGTTCGAGGTCGAGGGCTTCCGCGTCGCCCCACCGCGGTCCCGCCGCTCGACCGCCTGGTCGTCGCCGTCGACCCGGCCGTCACGACGACGGACTCCGCGGACCTGACCGCCTTCACGGTCGCCGGCCGCTCGCACCCACTGGAGCAGATGTACGGCTACCGCAGCCCCCGCGGCCACGTCCTCCACGCCGAACAGGACCGCCACACCCCGACAGCCGCGATGCGCCGCGCCGCCCTGTACCACGAACACCAGGCCGACTGCGTGGTCATCGAGGCCAACAACGGCGGCGACTACCTCCCTGCCCTTCTCGCGGAGGCCGACCCCACGGTCCCCTGCCGCGTCGTCCACGCCACCCGCGGCAAGCGGGCCCGCGCGGCGCCGGTGGCGACGCTCTGGGGGCTCACCGACCTGTTCCTCGACACCGCTGTTGCCGGAGCCTCGGCAGAGACCTCGGACCGTCGCCTTCACGGTCGTCGGTAGGAACCACTCAGGATCCCAGTGCGGCCACCCAGTCGGCAGCCCGCACAAGGATCGGGCCGGCCACTTCCCCGGCTCCGGAGACGTAGGCCACCCATCGAAGTTCGTCGCAGAGGAGAAACCCTGTCGCGGCTACTCGAGGATGTCGTCGTTGGAGTCGAAGCTGTGGCTGTCCAGGGGCAGGTCGGGGAAGTACTCGGTCTCGGCTTCCCCTGTAAGGACGGCGAGCAGGAAGGGGGCGCACTGGCTGGTGTGGTGTTCCCATTCCGGGCCTCGGCCTTCGTTGAGGATGACCGTCCAGTCGTTCGGCTTCTGCCCCGGTTGCCGTAGCCAGTAGAGGTACATGCCGCTTTCCTCGACGTAGGCCCATGGCAGGACTTGTGTGTCGGGGTCCTGGAGTTCTGCCGGCTTGGCTTCGGTCTGCCACAGGTCGGCGAGGATTCCGGTGCGCTCCGCGGCCTGGTCCCGGAGGTTGTAGTCCTCGTCGGGGCACTCGGGATCAAGAAGCCAGATGGTCTCGTCGAAGACGCCGCCTCCGTAGGTCTCGACGAGTTCCTTGTAGTCGTCGGGCAGGGGCGTGCCCAGTTGCCGCTCCGCTGCCCCCCAGTCGCGGGCGCGGCGTGGCGTACCTGGGGGGATGAGCTCGGAGAGGCGTTCCACGGCGGGGTGCATGAAAGCGGGATCCTTTCTGTGCGCTCTACTTGGGTTTGGGTACGTTCAGGATAGTGACGGCGTTTGTCGCGCTGCCGCCTTCGTAGGGGGTGAAGCTGAAACCGTTGCTGCCCCGGGCTCTCAAAGTGAGTCCCACGGGTACGACGTCGCTCGGATCGTTGGACCGGTAGACGGGTGTGACCGAGTATTCGATGGTCTCGCCTAGGTCGACGGCCGCTCTGATCTGGTCCTCGACCTTTCGCATGACCGGCGAGTTGGCAAATCGGTGCATGGTGACGAAATTGCGGGGATCCTTGTTCGAGCCGCCTATCTGGGCACCGAGCAGGTGGGTTTTGTTGAGCTTCTTGTATTTCTCGTAACCGGGCACGTTGACCTGGGGGTTGGTTTTTCCTCCGGTCATGTCGGGTTCGATGGTGGCTTCCATGCCGGTGGCCCGGCCGCCAGGTCCAGGCGCGCCGTAGCGGACGCGACCGCCCCAGGTGACGTCGGCCTCGTCGCAGGGCGTGAGTCCCATCGGGTCGCACAGGGTGTGCGGGTTGTCGACGTAGGCAACGGGGTTCGGCGCCGGGTCGAGTCCGAGCGGGTCCTGAGTGAGATAGCGGGCCGTTTCGGGGTCGTAGAAGCGGAAGTAGTTGTGGTGCAGGCCGGTTTCAGGGTCGAAGTACTGGCCGGGGAAGCGCAGTGGTGTGTAGGCGGTGGCATCGCGGTTCCATGTCGTTGTGCCCCACAGCGTCGCTCGGGTGCGCCAGGCGACGTTGCCGTCCTCGTCGACGAGTTCGGTGGGGGTACCGATCTGGTCGGTGACGATGGCGAAGAACCGCTGGTCGATCACCTCCTGAGGGGCTGAGGCGAGCGATCTGGTCTCGGTCTGCGCGAGCGGTGCCAGGCCGTCGTGGTCCCAGGTCAGCGTGAGGAGTTCGCGGGTGCCGGCGACGTGGCTGGTCTGTTCGGTGAGGGTGCTGCCGTCCCAGGTGAACCGGGTTTCCTCGGCCACATTTCCGTCGGAAGCGAGGCGCTGTTTGGCGATACGGCGGCCGAGCGGGTCGTAGACGTAGCGCCAGACCGTGCCGTCCGGAGTGGTGACCGAGGTGAGCCGGTCCTCGGCGTCCCATGTGTAGCGCCAGGTGTCGGGCTTGCGTGACAGCCGCGTCTTCTGCCGCAGGATGGTGCGGCCCGCTGCGTCGTATTCGTAGCGTGTGCCGCCGGCGTGGGTCAGGCGGGTGCCTGCGTATGTGCGCGTGCCACGGGTTTCGGTGCCGGGGTGCCGCTCCGGCCACGACGCGTGGGTCTGGTTGCCCATTTCGTCGTAGGCGTAGGTCTCGGTCCAGTCAGCTGCCTGGACGGTGGTGACGCGGCCCGCCCGGTCCAGGGTGAAGGTGCGGGAGCCGGTGTGCTGGTCGGTGACGGAGGTGAGGTGTCCGTCGCTGCGGTAGGCGTAGGTCCGGTGGATCTGCGGCTGTTCGGTGCCGGGGGTGGTGAGTGTCTGGCCGGTGAACCGGCCTTGGTCGTTCCACGCGAAGGAGAGAGTGAAGCGGTCGCCCAGGCTGCGCTGGATCTCACGGCCCGCCGCGTCGTGCCCGAAGGCGAGGGTTCGGCCCGACATGGTGAGGGTGTCGTAGTTCCCGAAGGAGTCGTACGAGTACGTCGTCGTGACGCCGGAGGGTGTGGTGCGTCCGGTGCGGCGCCCTGCGGCGTCGCACGAGGTGGCGAGGACTCGGTCGTCGACGCACTCCGCCACGACGCGTCCCACCGCGTCGTAGTGGAACTCCAGTTCCGCCTCTGGGTTGCCGGCACGCAGGAGGCGCCCGCACGGATCGTTCTCGAAGCGGGTGGACCGGCCGTCGGCAAATTTCTCGATGAGCTGGCCTGCGGGGTCGTAGTGGTAGGTGACGGCTTGTCCGGCAGCGTTGGCCCGTCTGACGAGCCGCCCTGCCGCGTCGTACTCGTAGGCCATCGTGCGGCCGTCGAAGTCGGTCTCCTCGACGAGTTGTCCTGCGGGGTCGTACCGGTACATCCAGGTAAGTCCCCGCGGGTTGGTGACAGTTGTCAGGCGCCGCGCTGTGTCGTAGGAGAACGTGTGCCGCACTCCGTCGGCGCTCACGCGGGCGGTCAGGAGGTCGAAGGCATCGTATTCCGAGCGCGTTTGCGCCCCGCGCGGATCGGTGTGGAGGACGCAGTTGCCTTCCGCGTCGAACGTCCAGGTCTCCGTAGAGCCGTCGGGGCCTGTCCGTGAGGTGAGCCGGCCCTCGACGGACCATGTCAGGCGAGTCGTTTTTCCTGTCGAGCCGGTAACCAGCACCGGCCGCCCGAAAGCGTCGTACTCCTGCCGTTTCAGCGTCCGGGACCCGTCGCTGACGGCAAGTGGCAGCCCGGCCGCGTTGGAGGTGATCTCCACGCGCTCCCCGAGGGGGTTCGTGATGCTCTTGATCGCGCCGTGACGCCCGAAGGTGAAACGAGTCGCCTGCCCGCTGGGGTCGATGACGGAGGTGCGGTTGCCGCGCTCGTCGTATGTGTAGTGCCAGACCGCGCCGTCTGGCTCTGTCACGGCCGTGGGCAGATGGAGTTCGTTGTACTCCATGCTGATCTGGCTGCCGTCGGGACGGACGACGCGGCTCAGCCGTCCGTTGTCGTCGTAGGTGTACCGAGTGGTGTGCGCGAGGGGATCAGTGACCGCCACCAGGCGGTGTCGCACGTCCCACTCCTGGCTGGTGACGCTTCCGAGCGGGTCGACGGTGCGTATGAGGCGCAGAGCCTCGTTGTGCTCGTAGCGGGTGACGTTGCCCAGGGCGTCGGTGGTGGTCGTGGTGCGCGTGGCGTCGTCGTAGGTGAGAGCGCCGGACAGGTAGCCGCCGCTGCCTTCGGTCCGGATGACGCGGCCGCGCTCGTCGTATGCGTAGGTGTACGACGTGTCGTTGCGGTCGGTCCAGGAGGTGATCCTGCCCTCGCTGTCGTAGGTGAAGCGCAGCGGCAGACCGGAGGAGTCGGTTACCTCGGTGAGGTGCCCGTTTTCGTCGTACCCGTAGGTGAGCAGTGTGGTCCCGTGGCTGTCCGCGTTGTCGGGGTCCATGAGGCGCAGGGCCACGATGCGTGGCTGTTCGCGGTGCCGGTCTATCGCGATGCGATAGCCGCCGGAGTGCGTGACGTCCACTGGTGTGCCGTCGTCGGCGTAGCGGATGGCGATGCGCTGTCCGTTGCCGTCCACGATGAACTGAAGGGGCAGGTCTATCGCGTTGCCGTCGTCGGTGGTCTGCGGCGTGTGAAAGGTGTAGGAGACGCCTGTACCGGGTTCGAGCAGGCGCAGGGCGCCGTCGACCTCGGTGTCCCAGGACAGGGGCATCCTCGGGCCGACCTCGGGGTACACCGGTTCGACGGTCTCAGGGTCCGGAAGCGGGTAGACCAGCCGGGAGCCGTCCGGCGCGGCGTAGGTGACGGAGACGTCGTCCACCTGGAGTCGCTGGTCGAGAGTGGAGGCCCAGGAGGGGCCGAACCAGCCGCCCCACCGGTACGAGGACATGTGGGTGCGTTGCAGCACCAGTGGCAGGACGCCAGGCAGTCGCACATCGGTCTGTGGCAGCAGCATGTCGCCGGTGGCGACGTCGATCGGGTCGAGCTTGCACTCCTTCTCCGCCGCCTGGATTCCGGCTTCGAGTCTCTCGGCCTCACCTGGGCGGAGCTTGAGCCGCGACAAACCGTTTCCGCCGAGCTTCAACGCCTTGGCCAGCTTGGCGAGTTCGCTGGGCTTGAGTGCCTTCAGGCTCTTGCCGAGGGCCTTGCCCAGGACCCCCATCCCGACGCCCATCACGGCGCCTTCGGTGAGGACGCCGGCCAGCTTGCCGGGATCCTTGAAGGCGCCCGGGTCCTGCAGCAGTGTCTCGAACGCGGAGAACTTCGCGCCGTCCGCGGCGAGTTTGCCCACCTGGGCGACCCCGCGGATTTCCTTGAGCGCCTTCAGCGCCCGCTCGACGCCCCGGATGACCTCCATCACCTCGCGTATGACGGCGCCCAGCGCGGTGCCTTCTTCTTCGATCCGGCCGACCAGTGCGACGACCTTCAGCGCGCGCTCGCCAGCCATGAGCGTGGAGGCCACCTCGGAGGCGCCGGCGGTCAGGATGGACAGGGCCAGGCCGGCGATCTCGAACTCCGCGATCTCTGCCAGCATGACGCCGATCTCGGACAGCATCTCGTGCGCCTTGTCCGCGAAGTCGTCCAGAGCCTTGGCGCCTTCGCGGAGCGAGTGCGCCATCTCCGTGGCCTGCTTCCGGGCTGCCTTGGAGCGCTTGTTGAACGCCTTGGCGGCCTTGCCCTCCCACTCCACATCCGCGAGCGCCTTGCGGGCGGCCTCGGCGGCGTCGTCCAGGCCGGTTGCCAGGTGCCGCCACTTCTTGGCGATCTCGCGTACGCCGTCCGGGTCCACGGCGGGATCGGAGATACCCAGGAACTCCAGACCGCTGGCGATCGAGTCGCCGAACATGTGGTTGAACTTGCTGACGTAGTGGAGGGGATTGAGGTCGACCATGCTGTGCCGATCAGCCCTTTTCCGCCTGGGCCTTGGCTGCGATGAGCACGTCGAGCAGATCGAAGGCGTCGGAGACTTCGCCGATCAGCTTGGCCTCCGCCTCCCACTCCTCTTCCAACTGCCTTGTCAGCTTGGCCAAGGTGGTCATGCCCTCGCGTATCTCGCCGGTGGCGCTGAGCAGTGACCCCAGTGCGCCGAGTGCGCTCAGGTCATGTGACTGCGCCTTGAACTCCTGCAACGGCTTCGCCGTGTGATGCCCCACCGTCCGCATCCCCGACGCGGCCTTGTGCATGGACGTGGCCTGCTTCTTCAGGTCCGACATGCCACCTCACCCCCGTGCTTCACTCTGTGCACATGCCAACCCCGACGACCGTAGTGAGGTCGCCCCCAGGGGAGGTAAGGCGCTGGTCAAGCACCGGCAAAGATCACCTTCTCTTAGGCTGCGCCGTCCTTGAACAGCGGTGCGACAAGCGGGAGTTGGCACATGCGGCACTGACGGCAGCTCGTCATCGACACCTGGGGAGCGCTCGCGTACAAGCCGGCGTTCCAGGCCGCGACCTGAGGGCGGCCCACGCGCCTGCCCGGCCTCATGGCGGCATCCTGGCTGCCGGAGTCCGAGCGCCGACGGCTGGCCGCCACAGCGTGCCGGCCGCCTACGACCACACCCAGGCCGCCGCTCTGCTCGGCGAGGACGGCGACGACGACCGTTGCGAATACGGCGACTCCTCCCTGATCGTCGACCAGACCCTCTCCCATCTGCTGGGTGGCCTCCAGGTCGTACGTTCACGGCGTCGCCGAGGTCCTGTTCCGGGGTGGTGCAGGGCAGTGAGAACAGGGCGGTGTGCGGCGGTCGACGCCGCGAGATCACAATGGCGTCATGGACCCGGCCCCTCAGATCATCGTCGCGCTGGACTGCGACAACCTCCCCGCCGCTCAAGCCGTCGTGGATCAACTCGGTGACGAGTGCCGCTTCTACAAGGTCGGCCTGGAACTCCTCACCGCGGTCGGGCCCCAGTTCGTGGAACACCTCGTCGCCGGGGGCAACGAGGTGTTCCTGGACCTCAAGCTCTTCGAGATCCCGAACTCTGTCGCCGGCGCGGTCCGCGCGGCAGGCGCACTCGGCGCCTCCATGGTGACGGTGCACAGCATGGGCGGGACGGGGATCATGGCCGCCGCGGTCGATGCGGCCCGCGACTATCCCGACCTTCGTGTCCTTGCCCTCACCGTCGTCACCAGCATGACCGACGCCGACCTCGTCGACATCGGCGTTGCCGCCCTGGCCGAGGACCAAGTGCTGCGGCTGGCCCGCCTGGCCGAGCGGGCCGGATGCCACGGCGTGATCGCCTCACCGCAGGAAGTCGCGGCCCTGCGCGGGGCATTGGGAAGCGATGCCCTGATCGTCACGCCCGGAGTCGCCTTGGCCGGCGAGTCCGTTGCCGAACATGCGCGCCATGGCACACCGCGGGCCGCCGTCGCGGACGGAGCCTCACATGTGGTCGTGGGCCGCACGGTCACGCGCGCGCCGGATCCGCTGTCTGCATTCCACCGTGTCTGCGCCAACCTGACAGCCGGACATCGGTCGCCGTAGGTGGAGAGGGCCCGGCCTTGTTCCGGGCCGTCTCGGTTTCCGTCTCATTCGGCTCACGGCCGTTCAGAACGGTCCCCCGCCAGAGACCGCCTCGGCGGCCGCGAGCCACTCGAGATACCAACCTGCGAAGTCCAGCAGAGAGCCGCCGGCGTCCCGTACCGGATGTAGGTCCTTGCCGTCGGAGCGCGGGTCACGCCATATCCGGCCTCGCTCCGATCCCGTGACGACCAGCCAGGCCGTCAGCCCGCAGCCCTCATCGCACAGGCAGAGTGCGCCCGCAGTAAACCGCGGGTCGTACTGCACATCTGCCAGACGCTCTTCCCACACCTCGAGGGCCGCTTCGAAATCGGCGAGGTCGTCGAAGTCCTCCACGAGAGGCTGCTCGACCAGAATCTCTACTGCTGCCTCCGGGTCAGCCCCACCCGGAAACAACTCGGCGACCCTGCCCGGCTCGACCTCCTCAGGGGCATCTCCAATCCAGCGCCAACCGCCGGAGTCCACGCGCCGCACCGGAAAAACACCGTAAGCCGGACCAGCCCCGCCGGCTCCGACGTGAAGCAGGAACGAGCGATAGTCCTCGGGCAGCTCAACACCCAACCAGGCCTCGAGGTCGGCCACCTCGGCCGCCGGCAGAGGCGCATCGAGCGCAAAGCCGTGCCCCGTCGACCCGAACACCTTGTCGCTGCTCGAGCCTGCGGCCAGAGCCAGAACTCGCTCGCGTACCCCGGCCCAGTCGGTCATGGCGCCTGACGATATCGGCTGTCCCCCCGCTGCCCGTGCTCAGGCCTGGCACGCACCAGCAGCTCCTCGCCCGCGGAGGCGTCCCAGCAACCTCTGCCCAACGGACGATCAGTCCGTGACGCGCACGCCGGGAGGAACGCTCATGCTCCGGCCGTAGGGGCGATCTCGTCGATCAGGCCGCGGATGCGCTTCTCGATCTCGTCGCGGATGGGCCGTACGGCGTCGACGCCCTGGCCGGCCGGGTCCTGGAGCTCCCAGTCGAGGTAGCGCTTGCCGGGGAAGACCGGGCAGGTGTCGCCGCAGCCCATCGTGATGACGACGTCCGAGGCCTGCACGGCCTCGGTGGTGAGCACCTTGGGGATCTCGGCCGAGACGTCGATGCCGGCCTCCGCCATGGCTTCGACGACGGCCGGGTTGACCGTCGCGGCGGGTGCGGACCCGGCGGAGCGCACCCGCACGCGGTCGCCCGCGAGGTGGGTGAGGAAGGCGGCGGCCATCTGGGAGCGCCCGGCGTTGTGGACGCAGACGAAGAGCACGGACGGCGGTTCGGCAGGGGTGTTCATGGCGGGTGCGCTTTCTGACGGAGGGCCGGGTCAGGGGAGGGTGGGGGTGGCGCGTTCGGGTTCGCCCGTGAGGCCGGCGGGGGCGGTGAGGGCGGTGGGCGCGGGTTCCGGGAGTCCGAAGACGGCGGCGACCAGGCCCAGCCCGAGCGTGGCGCCGACCAGTTGGGCCGCGATGAACGGGACGACGGAGCCGGGGGCGATCCCAGCGAACGTGTCGGTGAAGGCCCGGCCGATGGTGGCCGCGGGGTTCGCGAACGAGGTCGACGACGTGAACCAGTACGCGGCGCCGATGTAGGAGGCCACGGCCACGGGTGCGTAGCGGGCCTGGTCGGTGCGGGCCAGGCCGAAGACGAGCAGGATGAGGCCGGCGGTCGCGACGACCTCGCCCAGCCACAGGTGACCGGCGAAGCGGTCATGCGTGGACCACCGCACGAGCGGCCTGCCGAACATCGCGTCGGCCAGGAGCGCGCCTGCGACGGATCCCGCGACCTGGGCCGGTATGTACGCGGCGGCCTCGCGCGCGCTCGGTCCGTCCCCGTTGCGGCGGCCGGTGGCCCAGGCGGCGAGGGTGACGACGGGATTGAAGTGGGCGCCGGAGACCGGTCCCAGCAGTGCGATCAACACGCCGAGGCCGAAGACCGTGGCGAGCGAGTTGGCGAGCAGTTGCACGCCCACGTCGTGGGTCAGCTCGGTGGCCTGGATGCCGGAGCCGACGACCACCGCGACCAGGGCGGCCGCCCCGGCCGCTTCGGCGGCGACCCGACGGCCGAGCGGGATGCTCACGCTGTCGCCTGGGCGGCCTGTGACGTCTTCAGGAAGGCGGAGAGCCGGTCGAGGGTGGCGGGCAGCGCCCAGTAGTAGACCCAGGTGCCCCGCCGCTCGCAGTCGATCAGTCCGGCCTGTCGCAGCAGCTTGAGGTGGTGCGAGATGGTCGGCTGGGAGAGGTCGAAGGCCGGGGTCAGGTCGCAGACGCACACCTCACCGCCCGCCTGCGAAGCGATCATCGACAGCAACCGCAGGCGCACCGGGTCGCCCAGCGCCTTGAACAGCCTGGCCAGCTCGGCCGCCTGGTCGTCGTCCAGGGGCGCGGCCACCAGGCCGGGGCAGCACGCGCCGTTCTCGTCGCTCCGCCCGAGGACCACAAGCTCTTGCTTCGACATGCGTCTATGTTGACATCCTTCGATACAGGTTGCAAGCTTGCATCGATGTAGATCAATACAAGCCGATGGGAGCACCGCCATGTCCCGCGCTCAGCTCGCCCTGCGCGTCAGCGACCTCGAAGCGTCGATCACCTTCTACTCGAAGCTGTTCGGCACCGAACCGGCCAAGCGGCGCGAGGGATACGCCAACTTCGCCATCACCGAACCCCCGCTCAAGCTCGTCCTGATCGAGGGCGGCCCCGGCGAGGAGACCCGCCTCGACCACCTCGGCGTCGAGGTCGAGTCCACCGACCAGGTCCACGCCGCCACGGCCCGGCTCAAGGACGCCGGTCTCGCCACCTTCGAGGAGAACGACACCTCCTGCTGCTACGCCCTGCAGGACAAGGTATGGGTGCACGGCCCCGGCAAGGAGCCGTGGGAGGTCTACGTCGTCAAGGCCGACGCCGACACCCTCGGCAAGAGTGCCGACCCCGCGGCGACCGGCGACGGCTGCTGCACCACCCCGGCAACCGAGGAAGCCCCCGTAGCCGCCGGGTGCGCTTGCGGGCAGTAGGGCATGGTGCCCGGGGCCTCGCGCCGGGTGTCCTGGACGGCGTGTGTGCACACGTCCACGGTGATGTCGATCGGGAGTGGCCGGGGGCACGCCCATGGCGGGAGTGGCCGGGGGCACGCCCATGGCGGGAGTGGCCGGGGGCACGCCCATGGCGGGCGTGCCCTCGGGTGACTGCGGCGGCCGCTACCGAAGCACGATGATCACGGCGCCTTCGTCGACGTATCGGTGATCGAAGCGGTTGTCGTAGCGGTGATCGAAGCGGTTGTCATAGCGGTTGTCGTAGTGGTTGTTGTAGCAGAACCCCGGGTGGCCGAAGCAGGACCCCGGGTAGTTGAAGCGGAACCCGCCGTGGTCGGAGCAACGCCAGTCGTAGTTGCCGTAGCACCAGTCGGCGGGCGCCTGGGTGTGCACGGCAGGGGCTGCCGCGGCCGTGCCGGCCGCGCTGATCGCAGCGCCGCCGGCCATCAGAATGCCGGCAGCGAACGTCGCGCCGAGACGCCTCGCGCGTTGTGCTCGCATGATGGATACGTCCTTCCTTCCGACGTCTCGCGCGACTCTCTGTGGCACGAGACGGATGGCTGCGGCCGCGGAGCACGTCCCGCATCCGAGGTCCCGCTGTACTGGGCCGGCCGATCAGGTGCGCACTCCCGGAATGCGGCCTACTTCCAGTACGCCTGAAACATCCTTTTGGATTGCCACCGGCCCGGAGGCCGCGGCGTCGGCCGGGCGGCCGCATGCGGGCCGGTGCGTGCAGAGGCGCTCCTCACGGTCGGCCGAGGCTGTTGCCCCACAGCGACGTGTCGGTGCTCTTGAGGCTGGGGACGCCGCCGTACGTGCCGCCGTCGGCGGTGACGAGCGGGGCGGAGAGCTGGTCCTCCAGAAGTCCGTCGCGGACCCGCACGATGGTGCTGTCGTGGTCGGTCCTGCCGGGCTCGAACGTCTTCCCGTCGATCGCGGCCTTCAGGTAGCTCAGGGCGTACTTGGCGTAGAGGTCGACCGGCTGGGACACGGTGGCGTCGATGGTGCCGTCGGAGATGTCCTCGAGCTCCCTGGGGATACCGTCGTTGGAGACCACGAACACGTGCTTCGGGTTCCCCGGGCCGACCAGCAGTCCCTGCTCCCTGAGCACGTGCAGCGTGCTGGACAGGGCGAAGCTGGCCTGCATGTAGATGCCCTTGATGTCCGGGTGGGCGGTCAGGTCGGTCTGGAGCTTCCGCGCGGCGACGTCCTCGTCCCAGTTGGTGGTCTCTGCGAACACCTTGACGCCCGGGTAGTTCGCTTTCATGCATGCGTCGAACCCCTCGGTGCGATCGCGGCTGTTGATCGACGAGAGGTCGCCCTGGAGCATCACGACCTTGCCCCTGCCGCCCAGCTTGGTGCCCAGGTACTTGCACGCCTTCTCGCCGTAGGCGCGGTTGTCGGCGCGGACCACCATGTACACCCTGCCGGTGTCGGGACGGGTGTCGATGGTGACGACCGGGATCCTCGCCGCCTGCAGCTGCGCCAGGATCGGGGCGATGGCGAAGGTGCTCTGCGGTGCCATCGCGATGGCCTCGGCGCCCCGGAGTATGAGTGTCTGCGCGTTGGCGGCGAGCTTGGCGACGTCGTTCTGCGAGTCGGTGGTCCTGAGCGAGAGGCCGAGCTGCTTGGCGTACTCGGGCGTGTACCTCATGTACGCGTTCCAGAAGTCGGTGTCGGAGCGCGGGTAGTCGACGCCGACCAGCGGCTTGGCGCCGCTCGCCGTGACCGGGCTGCCGGAGCCGCCGCCGCAGGCGCCGAGCAGCACGAGGGCGGAGAGGGCGGAAGCAGCTGAGAAGAGGACGGGTCTGGGCCTCATCGGTACTTCCTCGCGGTGGGTCCCGAAGCGCCTGCCGTCTCCCCCGGGCTCACCCGACCGACGGAGACCTGCCACCCGGCCGACACCAAACTGTCTCATTCGCCAATATACCCGGGCATTATTCCCCTTTTCCCGTCCGGCACCAGCACCAGCACCAGCACCAGCACCGGCACCGGCACCCCCGTCGCACAGTCAGGCGCGCCCGTGCGCCTGCTGTGTGTGTCGGGACAGTGAGTCGATGACCACCGCGGCGAAGAGCACCCCGCCCGTGATCACCAGCTGGGCGGCGGTGGGCGTGTCGGTGAGGGCCATGCCCGAGGCGATCGACTGGATGACCAGGATGCCGAGCACTGCGCACCAGGTCGTCCCGCGTCCGCCGAACAGGCTGGTGCCGCCGATGACGGCGGCGGCGATGGCGTTGAGCAGCAGGACGCCGGAGCCCGAGTTCTGGCTCACCGACGTGATGCGCGAGGCCAGGAACAGGCCGCCGGCGGCCGCCAGGGTGCCGGAGACCGCGAGCACGGCCGTCTGTACGCCGGTCACGCTGAGGCTGGCGCGACGGGCCGCCTCGACACTGCTCCCCAGCGCGTAGACCTGCCGTCCGTAGGACGTGCGCCGGAGCACGAGGTCCAGGCCCGCGACCGTGGCGAGGAAGATCAGCAGAGCCAGCGGCAGGCCCTGGAACTGGTTCAGCACATAGGCGGAGCCGAACGCGATCACCGCCACCGCTCCCGTGCGCACCCCGATGGTGTGCAGCGGGCGGTGCGGCATGCCGACGGCCCTGCGGCGGCGCCTGTTCAGGTAGGAGGCGAGGAAGACCAGGGCCGTGGCGAGTGCCGCCACCGCGTAGGCGACGCCGGCGTTGGTGAAGTAGTAGCTGGTGAGGTGGGCGATGAGCCCGTTCTCGTCGAGGTTGACGGTGCCGCTGGTGCCGAGGATGGCGAGCATGACTCCGTTCCACGTCAGCAGCCCGGCGAGGGTGACCACGAAGGCCGGCACCCGGGTCCTGGCGACGGAGTACCCCTGGACGGTCCCCGCCACGGTGCCCGTCAGTACGGCGGCGATCAGGGCGAGCCACTCCGGCACGCCGTGGTTGACGTTGAGCACCGCGAAGACCGCGGCGGCGAGCCCGCTGATCGAGCCGACCGACAGGTCGAGTTCACCGAGCAGCAGCACGAAGACGATGCCGACCGCGATGAGGCCGGTGCCCACGATGTCCACGCCGAGGTTGGACAGGTTGCGGGGCGAGAGGAAGGCGGAGTTCAGGCACTGGAAGATGATCCAGACCGCGGCGAGGACGAGGGTGACGGGAAGGTAGCCGAGTTCACCGGCGCGCAGGCCGCGCCGCCGGACGGCGATCCAGCCCGCCACGGCACGGGTGACGGCACGCCCGGCACGGCCCTGACGGGCCTTCGCGGTGGCTGCCGCGGGACCGGTCCGCGTCTCGTCCGGCATGTCACGCATCCCATTCCTCACTCTCGGCCTCGTGGTGGGCCGGCCGGCGGGGCACGTTCTCCGTGGCGCCCGTGATGGAGGAGATGATCTGCTCCTGGGAGGAGGTGCTGACGTCGAAGAAGCCGTTGTTGCAGCCCAGTCGCAGCACGGCGGCCCGGTCGGCGAGCGCCTTCACGTCGCCCATGTTGTGGCTGATGAGCAGGATCCCCAGGCCGTGGTCGCGGAGGCGGTCGACGAGGTCGAGGACCTCGGTGGTCTGCTCGAACCCCAGCGCCGCGGTCGGTTCGTCCAGAAGCAGGACGCGCGGGTCGCCGAGAAGCGAGCGGGCGATGGCGACGGTCTGCCGCTGGCCGCTGGACAGCGACACCAGGGGACCGCGCAGATCAGGGACGCTCCGGGTCAGGCGCTGCAGCAGTTGTGTGGTGCGGAGCTCCATCTCCACCTCGTCGAGGAGGCCGAACCTGCGGATCTCCCGCCCGAGGAAGAGGTTGCCGACGACGTCGAGGTTTCCGCACAGCGCCAGGTCCTGGTAGACGGTGGCGATGCCGAGGTCCCGGGCTTCCTGGGGTCGCCGGATGTGCACGGGCCGGCCCTCCCACTCGATGCTCCCCTGGTCCGCGGGAGCGACCCCGGAGATCACCTTGACCAGGGTGGACTTGCCGGCTCCGTTGTCGCCGAGCAGGGCAAGGACCTCGCCGGCGTAGATCTCCAGCTCGATGTCCCGGAGGACCTCGACGACGCCGAAGCGCTTGCACACGCCGCGCAGGGCGAGCAAGGGGGGCGGCAAGAGAATCATCTCCTTCCCGGGCCCGGGGCCGGCCGCTCCCGCCTGTCAGGTGAGCCCGGCCTTGTGGCAGTCGCCCGCGAGTGGCGGGGGGCAGATCTGTTCGAGCGTGTACACGCCGTCCCTCACCAAGGTGTTCTTGATGGTGGCAAGGATCACGGACACCGGAGTGAGCAGCACGGCCGGAACCTCCGCGCCGCTGCGGGTTTTCACCCGCCTGGTGGCCACCCCGTCGAGGCGCCGGCCACGGGCGGCGGCCACGGCCATGGCGCCGCCGGCGGCTGCCTCGGGTCCGAACGGCTTGTAGACCGTCATGTACTGATCGCCGCTGACGATGCGCCGCACGGCCGCGAGTTCGGCGTCCTGCCCGGTGACAGGGGGCAGCGGGGTGACCTTGTCGGCCTTGAGGGCGGCGATGCTGCCGGCGGCGAGGCCGTCGTTGGCGGCGTAGACGCCGTCGATGCTGTCGGCGCCCAGCGCGGAGAGGGCTCCGGACATGTTCCGGTTGGCCGCCTCCGTGGCCCACTGGGGTGTGTCGTACTCCTTGGCGATCGTCACCTTCCCCCGGAGTTCGGACAGTGCGCCCTGCTTGAACGCCAGCGCGTTGGGGTCACCGGGGTCGCCGTTCATCATCACGATCCGGCCGCCGTGCGCCTTGGCCCCCATGGCCGTCAGCAGCGCCCTGCCCTGGAGCCTGCCGATCTCCTGGCCGTCGAAGGAGACGTAGGCCGAGATCGGGCCCTCGACGAGGCGGTCGTAGGCGATGACCGGGATGTGCGCGGCAGCCGCTTTTCCGACCGAGGGGCCCATCGCCCTGGCATCGACGGCCGTCAGCACGATGGCATCGACCCCGTCGGCGATCGACGAGTCCATCTGTTGCTGCTGGGTGGCCACGTCACCTTTGGCGTTGGCGTGCTCGGTCGAGCAGGCGCCGCACAGCTGCCGGATCCGCTGTTCCAGCAGGGGCCTGTCCTGTGTCTCCCAGCGGGCTGTGGTGGAGTCCGGCAGCAGCACGCTGATCTTCCGTGCGCCCCCTGCACCGGAGGTGCTCCCTGAGTCCGGTCCGCAGGCGGTGAGGGACACGGCCGTCGAGACCGCCGCCAAGGCAAGGGCGGTGTCCCGAACGCAGGCTTTCATGCGCGAGACCTCCCTCCTCCCGGGAACGCCGCGGCCGTGACCGCGGCGCGGCGGGGGGGGGGGGGGGGGGGGGGGGGGGGGGGGGGGGGGGGGAAGGCGAGGGGGGGGGGGGGGGGGGCCGGGGGGGGGGGGTCAACGCGGGGGGCCGCGGGGAAGGCAAGGTCGCCTTCCCCCCCCCCCCGCTCCTC